>JAULXO010000015.1:0-2358 GCA_032118555.1 Hylemonella sp.
CGTCAAAGGCGTTCTTGCCTTTTTGCTGCTGGTGATCAACACCCTGTTCTGGTGTGTGTTCCTGTTCGCGTTCGCGCTGATCAAGCTGGCTCTTCCCTTTGGCGGCGTGCGCCGACAGATCGATCGTGCGCTCAACGCGATTGCCACCGCCTGGATCAGCTGCAACAGCGGCTGGATGCGACTGACGCAGGCCACGGCGTGGGACGTGCAGGGGGTGGCCGAGTTGCGCTACCAGGGCTGGTACCTGGTGAACTGCAACCACCAGTCCTGGGTCGACATCTTCGTGCTGCAGCATGTGCTGAACCGGCGCATTCCGCTGCTGAAGTTCTTCCTCAAGCAGCAGCTCATCTACGTGCCGGTGATCGGACTGGCCTGGTGGGCGCTGGATTTCCCGTTCATGAAGCGGCACGGCAAGGCCGCGCTGCGCCGCAACCCGCAGCTGCGCGCGCAGGACCGCGAGACCACGCGCCGCGCCTGCGCCAAGTTCGCCCGCGTGCCCACCAGCGTGATGAACTTTGCCGAGGGCACGCGCTTCACCGCCGCCAAGCACCGGTCTCAGGCCTCGCCCTACCGCCACCTGCTCAAGCCCAAGGCCGGCGCGCTGGCGCTGGCGCTCAATGCCATGGGCGAGCAGTTCCACGCCATGATCGACGTGACCATCGTCTACCCCGCCGGCGCCCCCACGTTCTGGCAGTTCCTGTGCGGCCGCACGCCCCAGGTGATCCTGCGTGCGCGGCAGCTGCCCATTCCGGCCGCGTTCTGCAGCGGCGACTACGAGGGCGACGCGGATTTCCGCGGCCAGTTCCACCGCTGGCTGGCGTCGATCTGGGAGGAGAAAGACCGGCAGATCGACGCGCTGCTGCAACCCAGCCCGCGGCAGGGCGCCGCGCCTGCCGCAATGCCATGACCCCGCCCGTCAGGCCGTGATCTCGCGCGCCGTGATCTGGTAGCGGAAGGCGTCGGGCGAATAGGAGTCGAGACGTTCGCCGGCGGTTTCGCACACCGGGTACATCAGGAATCCGAGCTTGGGACCCCGCGCGCCGGGCAGCGCCACATCGTGCGCCATGTTCCAGGCCATCCAGTTGCCCTCCCAGCCGCCGAACAGCGCCTGGTTGACCGGCGCCACCACGGGATGTTTCGTGTTCTTGATCCACTCGGCCGTCTCCAGCCGCATGACCTTGGCCACGTCGGCCGGGTCCATCGCCACCCAACCGTAATCCTTCAGGTAGACCTCGGCACGGCAGTGCTGCGCGCCCTTGAGGCTGGCCGGGTTGCCACTGAGCTCCTTGTAGCCGAAGCTTGAGGGCACCAGACGCAAGCCGTACACATCGCGCGCGGGCAGGCCGACCGCGCGACACAGGCCGACGAAGATGGCGTTCAGGTCGGCACACTTGCCGCCCAGGTTGCCACTCTCCAGCATGGCCTTGATGTCGCCCTCACCGCAGCCGCGGGTCTTGGGCTCACGGTAGGTGTTGGCCACCACCCAATCGTAGATGGCGCGCGCCTTTTCGACGTCGGTCTTGGCGCCGCGCGTCGCTTCCAGCGCCGTCTTGCGAACGATGCCGTCGGTTGGCAGCAGCGTGGTGGGCTGGGTCCAGAACTTGAGGGTGGCAGCATCTTCCTGCGCCGGCTTCCTGGCCGCCCAGTCGACCGCGCGGTTGCGCGTCTGGATGCGGCTGGTGATCTCGACCCACGGCTGCTTCTCGCCGGCGGCGAACGTCACCGACAGGAATTTCGCGCCGTAGTGGCTGTCAGCGGCCATGCGGGCCTGGCCGTTGCTGCTGAAACGGCTGTCCAGCGAGTGCTGCCAGTCGCTGTCGACCGAAGGCACCGGCAACCAGACGCGCGTGGCGCCATCGGCCTGCTGCACGTCGACGCGGGTGGTGACTTCGAAGGTTCGCCAGGTGCCCGGCTGAGGGTTGAACTGGCGCTGCGCCGGGGCGGTCTGGGCTTGGCCCAGAACAGGCAGCGTGTAGGCGACAGACAGGGCTGCCGCGTTCATGAGAAATGAACGACGCACGGTGGTCATGTAGAGAACTCCGTCATAGATGATGAAACCGTGGCCGGCGCAGGTGAAGGTGCCCCGGAACCGCGTGCGACGTACCCGAACGGTGGCCGCGGGGCGATTATCGCCGCCGCCACCTCGTGTAATCCCCAAGCGAAACCTTCATACGCGTGGGGTATATTGACCGAAGAATGATGAGAATGCGGCTGGAGACCTACCACTCGATGATGCAGACCAGTCTGCAGCACACGCCGGCATGCCGCGGCATTGTGTTGCGGGGCCGGCCGGCTGCGGCCGAGGCCGTGCGGCGAACCGTACTGGAACGGCTGGCGGCTACCGACCTTGACACCGTG
>JAULXO010000016.1:0-125633 GCA_032118555.1 Hylemonella sp.
CGTGCTGCACCCGGAAACCCGCGCCGTGCTGGTGCCGGCCGGCAACATGCTGGACGAGGACGCCATCGAAGAGCTGGAAGCCGCCGGTGTCGACGAAGTGCGCGTGCGCACCGCGCTGACCTGCGACACGCGCTTCGGCCTGTGCGCCAAGTGCTATGGCCGTGACCTGGGTCGCGGCGGTCTGGTCAACATGGGCGAGGCGGTCGGTGTGATCGCGGCCCAGTCGATCGGCGAGCCGGGCACGCAGCTGACCATGCGCACTTTCCACATCGGCGGTGCCGCTTCGCGTGCGGCCATCGCCTCCAGCGTGGAAGCCAAGTCCAACGGCATCATCGGCTTCAACGCCACGATGCGCTATGTGACCAACAGCAAGGGCGAACTGGTGGTGATTGCCCGTTCCGGCGAGATCGTCATCCATGACGAACACGGCCGAGAGCGCGAGCGCCACAAGGTGCCGTACGGTGCCGTGTTGACGGTCAAGGCCGACCAGCAGATCAAGGCCGGCACCATCCTGGCCAACTGGGATCCGCTGACCCGCCCGATCATCACGGAATTCGCCGGCCAGGTGAAGTTCGAGAACGTCGAGGAAGGCCTGACGGTGGCCAAGCAGGTGGACGAGGTCACCGGCCTGTCCACGCTGGTGGTGATCGATCCGAAGCGCCGCGGTTCCGCCAAGGTGGTGCGTCCGCAGGTCAAGCTGGTGGATGCCTCCGGCAACGAGGTCAAGATCCCCGGCACCGACCACTCGGTGACGATCGGCTTCCAGGTCGGCGCCCTGATCCAGGTGCGCGACGGCCAGGACGTGGGCCCCGGCGAAGTGCTGGCCCGTATCCCGGTGGAAGGTCAGAAGACCCGCGACATTACCGGCGGTCTGCCGCGCGTCGCGGAACTCTTCGAAGCCCGCAGTCCCAAGGACAAGGGCGTGCTGGCCGAAGAGACCGGAACCGTGTCGTTCGGTAAGGAAACCAAGGGCAAGGTGCGCCTGCAGATCACCGATCCGGAAGGCAAGGTCTGGGAAGAGCTGGTGCCCAAGGAAAAGAACATCCTGGTGCACGAAGGCCAGGTGGTCAACAAGGGCGAGAGCATCGTCGACGGTCCGGCCGATCCGCAGGACATCCTGCGTCTGCTGGGCATGGAAGAACTGGCGCGCTACATCGTGGACGAAGTGCAGGACGTGTACCGACTCCAGGGCGTGAAGATCAACGACAAGCACATTGAAGTGATCGTGCGCCAGATGCTGCGCCGCGTCGTGGTCGAGAACCCGGGCGAGTCCGGCTACATCGCCGGCGAGCAGGTCGAGCGCTCCGAGATGCTCAACACCAACGACGCGCTGCGCAAGGACGGCAAGATCCCTACGACCTACACCAACCTGCTGCTGGGTATCACCAAGGCCTCGCTGTCCACGGATTCGTTCATCTCCGCGGCGTCCTTCCAGGAAACCACCCGCGTGCTGACCGAAGCCGCCATCATGGGCAAGCGCGACGACCTGCGTGGCCTGAAGGAGAACGTCATCGTCGGCCGCCTGATCCCGGCGGGTACCGGCATGGCCTATCACCAGGCCCGCAAGGTGCGCGAGAACATGGACGAGGCCGAGCGCCGCGCCATTGCCGAGGCGGAAGCCGCCGAGCTGGCCGGGGAGACCCAGGCCGATGCGGAGGCTGCCGGCGAGTAATCCCGACGGCTGACGTACCATCAAGCCCCAAGCCCGGCAGCGGTGCTTGGGGCTTTTTTCTGCCTGACGGGAAGGCAACAGGAATGGACATTTCGCTTGCAATCTGGATCGGCTGGGCTGTTCTGCTGTTCTGGGCCGTGGGGGCCTACAACCGGCTGGTGCGTCTGCGCGCCCAGGCCATCCAGGCGTTCGCTGCGCTGGACCTGCAGTACGTCCAGTACGTGACGCTGGTGCATGGCAGTTTTGCCCTGCCGGATGACGCGGGCGAGGCCGACCTGCGCGCCGGCATTCTCGCGGCTGCGCGTCAGTTCGAGTCCTCGCTCAAGGCTGCCCGCGCCCATCCGCTGGATGCCCTCGCCATGCGTGCGCTCCAGACGGCGCATGAAACCCTGTTCATGGCGTGGGCGCGGCTGCGCGACACGCCGCCCGATCTGGCCGGCGAGGCGCTGCCGACGGTGCTGCTGCAGCAGTGGGGTCGCATCACCTTGCATGCCGACAAGGCACGCAACGAGTTCAATCTGCGGGTAGAGGCCTACAACGAGGCGATCCAGCAGTTCCCGGCGCATCTGCTGGCATGGCTGTTCGGCTACAAGGCGGCGCAGACGATCGCATGAGTGAAACCGACAACCGAATTGCCCTGTGGCGGCAACTGCAGGCGACGGCAGGCGTGCTGGTGGCGATCCGGCGCGGAACCTCCGGTACGGCCGCGCTGGAGGAGGTGCCTGCCGAGCTGCGGCCGGGCGTGCAGGCGTTGTCGTACCAGGTGCTGCGCGCGCTCGGGCGGGCCGAGGCGCTGCGCCGGCTGCTGGCGCAACGCAAGCCCGCGGAGGCTGTTGATGCCCTGCTCTGCACGGCCCTGGCGCTGGCCTGGGACGAGGCGCAGGCTCCGTACGAGAGCCACACATTGGTCAACCAGGCGGTGGAGGCCGCCAAGCGCAGCCCCAAGTTGCGTGCTCAGGCCGGCTTCGTCAACGGCTGCCTCCGTCGCTTCCTGCGCGAACGCACGGCGCTGGTGGCGCAGACCGCGGCGGACCCGGTGGCCTGCTGGAACCATCCGGCCTGGTGGATCGGGCGCCTGCAGCACGACTATCCGCAGCATTGGCAGGCCATCCTGGCCGCCAACAACCAGCAGGCGCCGATGACCTTGCGTGTCAACCGGCGCCACAGCGCGGTCGAGGCCTATCTGCAGCGCCTGCGCGGGGCAGGCCTCGACGCTAGGCGCAACGGCGCACATGGGGTGACGCTGGCCAAGCCGATGCCGGTGCAGGCCATCCCCGGTTTCGCCGAAGGCGTGGTCTCGGTGCAGGACGCCGCAGCCCAGCTGGCCGCACCACTGTTGTTGGGGCCGTCGGTGCCACCCGGCCAACGCGTGCTCGATGCCTGCGCCGCCCCCGGTGGCAAGACGGCGCACCTGTTGGAGCTGGCCGACGACGAGGTCACAGCGCTGGAGATCGACCCATTGAGGGCCGAACGCATCGGGCAGACGCTAGCTCGCCTGGGTCTGCAGGCCCGGGTGCAGGTGGCCGATGCCGGCCAGCCCGAAGCTTGGTGGGATGGGCGGCCGTTTGACGCCATCCTGCTCGATGCCCCCTGCAGTGCATCGGGTATCGTGCGGCGCCATCCCGACGTACGCTGGCTGCGGCGTGAGACCGATATCGCGCAATTGACAGCGATCCAGGCCCGCCTTCTGTCGACCTTGTGGCCGCTGCTGAAGGCCGGCGGGCGCCTGCTGTACTGCACCTGCTCGGTCTTCAAGGCCGAAGGCGAGCAGCAGATCCAAACGTTTCTTGCGCACAACACCCAGGCCCGTTTGCTGCCATCGCCCGGCCATTTATTGCCGAATTTCACGGTCAGAAATGGCGACGTCCCGGACAATCAGAGTCGTGACCATGATGGCTTTTATTACGCATTGCTGGAGAAAAGCGCGGTTTGATCTGGCCGCCGGGCTGCTCGGGGTCCTGCTGGCCTTCGGCCTGCCGGCCACGGCGGTGCGGGCTGAGACGGTCGTCGACGTTACGCCGCTGCGGCTTGAGCGCAGCCAGGATGGTGTCGTGCTCACTGCCGGGCTGCGGTTCGACCTGCCGCCGGCGGTGGAGGAGGCGTTGCTCAAGGGGGTGGCGGTCTTCTTCGTGGCCGAGGCCGACATTTACCGCGAACGCTGGTACTGGACCGACAAGAAGGTCGCCAGCGCGCAGCGGCACATGCGGCTGGCATTCCAACCGCTGACGCGTCGCTGGCGCATGGCGGTGTCGTCCGGGGTGATCACGGCCAACGGCCTGGGGGTGGCCCTGAACCAGAGTTTCGACACGCTGGACGAGGCGTTGGCGGCCGTACGCCGCATCTCGGGCTGGCGCATCGCGGAGCTGGCCGACATCGAGGCCGGCGCGCGCCACAGGCTCGACTTCCGCTTCCGCCTCGACACGACGCAACTGCCGCGGCCTCTGCAGATCGGTGCTCTGGGGCAAAGCGACTGGACGCTCGGGGCGAGCGCCAGCCAGCGCCTGGAGCTGGAGAACCTGAAGTGAGCCGTCCGGACGTCGAGGTCCGTGTACGCCAGGGTCTGCAGAATTCCAAGGCCCTGCGCTGGACCCTGGGGGTGGGTCTGGCGGCCATGGTGGCCATCGGACTGGTGCTGCTCTTCCTGCTGACCCAGGCCACCAACAACCGCGAACTCTACGAGCGCAACTACACACGCCTGTTTGCCGTCAATGTGGTAGTGGCCACCCTGCTGCTGGTGGTGATCGGCTGGATGGCCTGGCGCCTGGCGCGCCGCCTCCAGCAGGGCCGGTTTGGCAGTCGCTTGCTGGTCAAGCTGGCTGCTGTTTTTGCCCTGGCCGGGTTTGCGCCCGGCATGCTGATCTACGTCGTTTCCTATCAGTTTGTGGCGCGCTCGATCGAGAGCTGGTTTGACGTCAAGGTCGAAGGTGCGCTGGAGGCGGGTCTGAACCTGGGCCGTACCACACTGGAGACGCTGTCCAATGACCTGGCCGGCAAGACGCGTGTGGCGGCTCAGCAGCTGCAGGACGTGCCGGACGTGACCGCCGGGCTGGCACTCGACCGCGTGCGCGAACAACTGGGTGGACGCGATGTCATGTTGTGGGGGGCATCGGGCCAGCTGATCGCCAGCACCGGGCAATCGCAGCTCCAGCTCACGCCGGATCGACCGCCGGCGCAACAGTTTCGTGCGGCGCGCAGCCAGCGCGCGGTGACCTGGATCGAGGGCCTGGAAGAGGCCCCAACGCCCGGGGCGGCCGAAGCGGCGCGTACGGCCCAGCTCAAGGCCCTGGCGTTGGTGCCCTCCTCAGGGCTCGGCATGTTGGGGGACCAGCGTTTTCTGATGGTTGCGCAGGAACTTCCGGAGGCGCTGGTGGACAATGCGCTGGCGGTGACCGAGGCCTACCGCGAGTACCAGGAGCGGGCCCTGGCGCGAGAAGGGTTGCGCCGCATGTACATCGGTACGCTGACCCTGAGCCTGTTTCTGGCGGTCTTCGGTGCCGTGTTGCTGGCCGTGCTGCTGGGCAACCAGATCACCCGCCCTCTGCTATTGCTGGCCGACGGCGTGCGTCAGGTGGCGGCGGGTGACCTGACACCCAAGGTCGCCCTGCAGGGCAAGGATGAGCTGGGCGGACTGACCCGCTCTTTTGCCGACATGACGCAGCAGCTGGCGGATGCGCGCCAGGCCGTGGAAGTGAGCATGGCGCAGGTGAATGCTGCGCGCGCCAGTCTGCAGACCATCCTGGACAACCTGACCGCGGGCGTCATCGTGCTCGATGCGCAGGGCGTCATCCAGTCGGTCAATCCGGGGGCCACGCGCATCCTGCATGTACCGCTGGCGGCGTGCGAAGGGCGGCGGCTGGTCGATATCGAAGGGCTGCAGACGTTCGGCCAGCAGGTGCAGACGCAATTCGAGTCGTTCCTGGGCGAACGTGGCGAGCATGGACTGGACCATTGGCAACAATCGTTCGAGCTCGGTGCGGCGGCGAGTGCCACGGCTCAGCCGCTGGGCGAGACCATCACCCTGGTGGCGCGCGGCGCCGAATTGCCGGACCACGCGCGCCTGCTGGTGTTCGACGACATTTCCGAAATCGTCTCGGCGCAGCGCGCCCAGGCCTGGGGTGAGGTGGCACGCCGGCTGGCGCACGAGATCAAGAACCCGCTCACTCCCATCCAGCTGTCGGCCGAGCGGCTGGAGATGAAGCTGTCGGGCAAGGTCGAGGCGCCCGAGCGGGCCATCCTGTCCAAATCGGTCAAGACCATCGTCGATCAGGTCGAGGCCATGAAGCGGCTGGTCAATGAGTTCCGCGACTATGCGCGGCTGCCGGCGGCCGAACTCAAGCCGCTTGACCTCAACGCGCTGGTCAGCGAGGTGCTGCACCTGTATGGCGGTGAGAATGTGCGGGTGCCGGTCCATGCCGAATTTGACCCGCGCTGCCCGCGCATTCTGGGCGATGCACAGCAGCTGCGCCAGGTGTTGCACAACCTGCTGCAGAACGCCCAGGACGCGACCGAAGCCGCTGCGCGCAGCGGGAGCGACAACAGTGTGACGCTGCGTACCCATCTGTCGTCCAGCGGGCGCGTGCGCCTGAGCGTGCTGGACCACGGCACCGGTTTCCCCGAGTCCATCCTCAAACGTGCCTTCGAGCCTTACGTCACTACCAAGGCCAAAGGCACCGGTCTGGGCCTGGCGGTGGTGAAGAAGATTGCCGATGAACATGGGGCACGCATTGATCTGGCCAACCGCGTCGTGGACGATCAGATTGTCGGTGCACAAGTATCGTTATCATTCGCTGTGGAGTCCGTGGCCTCAGCGTGAGCACGGCCGATCTTTCGAGGGCGCAGCGCATACACATCATGGCAAATATTCTGGTGGTCGATGACGAACTGGGCATTCGTGATCTGCTGTGGGAAATCCTGAACGACGAAGGACATGCCGTCGAGGTGGCAGAAAACGCCGCCCAGGCCCGTGCCGCCCGCCTTCGTGAAAGCCCCGACTTGGTGCTGCTCGACATCTGGATGCCGGACACCGATGGCGTCACCCTGCTCAAGGAGTGGTCGGCCACCGGCCAGCTCACCATGCCGGTCATCATGATGAGCGGGCATGCCACCATCGACACTGCGGTCGAGGCCACCAAGATCGGTGCCATGGCTTTTCTGGAAAAGCCGATCACGCTGCAAAAGCTGCTCAAGGCGGTCGAACAGGGCTTGGCCAAGGGCAGTTCCCGACCCGCTGCCGTCGCCGCGGGTCGGCCGGCCGAACTGGTGATCGAGAGCGCAGCCAGCAGCATGCTGACGGTGGGCGCACCGGTGGAGCTGGGGCCGCAGGCGCAGCAGAACTTCATGCTCGACAAGCCCTTGCGCGAGGCGCGCGACGAGTTCGAGAAGGCCTATTTCGAATACCACCTGGCGCGCGAAAGCGGCTCCATGACCCGTGTGGCCGAAAAGACCGGCCTGGAGCGCACGCACCTGTACCGCAAGCTCAAGCAATTGGGCGTGGACCTCAGTCGCGGCAAGCGCGGCACTGCTGGCAACTGAACGTCTGGAGCAGCTCAAAAGTGCTGCTATAATTCCATCTCTTGGCCCGGTAGCTCAGTTGGTAGAGCAGCGGATTGAAAATCCGCGTGTCGGTGGTTCGATTCCGCCCCAGGCCACCAAACATGAAAAGCCCATCCGACGCGATGGGCTTTTTCTTGAAGTCCCCTTGCGGGGGCATTGCGGGATTAGCTCAGTTGGTAGAGCGATACCTTGCCAAGGTATAGGTCGAGAGTTCGAGCCTCTTATCCCGCTCCATCTTGCCCATGTGGCTCAGTGGTAGAGCACTCCCTTGGTAAGGGAGAGGTCGCGGGTCCGATTCCCGCCATGGGCACCACACTGTTTCCGGGCGACATGCGCTTGGCGACGCTCTGCGCTCCGTCGCTTCGAGATCGCCGTGCCGGCGGTGAGATTGCCGGCACGGCACTGCCGAAGGGCTGGTGCAATCAGCCCACGCAGTAGTCGACCGTCCCGACTGCCCAGTTGTTCTTGAGCGGTTTGCCGGCGTCATAAACCGATCGGCTGACGGCCGCGCAGCCAATGCCGAGCGTCCCGATCGACATCATCACGAATGCAGCGCGGGTCCACTCGCCGCCGCCAGCGACGAGATCGAGCTGGGCATCACTCAGGGCGACGCTGCCGGCTTGACTGCTCAGTGTTTCCAGGTGAGCGCGCAAGGCCGCCTCATCCACGTCAATCTGTGCCGATCGGGCCGCCTCGGTCAGGATCCGGGCCGACTGCGCTGCGTCGTCAGTTTGCTGCAGCTGAGCCAGCAGCGCGGGGTCTTTCTCGACCAGCTTGTGAAGTGCTTGGAGGGTTGTATCAGAAAGGCTCATGGTGAACTCCTGTTGGGATGGGAAAGTTGGGGTGAACGGGGTGTTGTGCCGGCGGATCTCTCCGGGCGTTTATCCGGGGCAATACTCGATGTCCATGAAGTGCTGTCCTTTCTTGACCGGGACGCCGTTCGAGACAGTCATGCCACTGACCACAGCGCAGCCGATTCCAAATGAAAAAATGGAGATCGCGACATAGGCCGCCTTCCTGTCCAGGCCGCCGGCCACGCTCTCCAGTTGAACGTCGCTCAGCGTCAGTGCGGTGGCATTCTGAAGCGACTCTTCCAGATAGGCACGCAGGCTGTCCGCGGTGACGTTCAGCTGGGTGAGCTGGGCAGCTTGCGCCAACAGACGCGCCGCGTCGGCGCTGTTGTCGGTCTGCTGCAGCTGCGAGAGCAGCGCCGGGTCATCCTGCACCAGCTTGCGCAAGGTGTTGAGCGTTTGGTCAGAGATGGTCATGAAGGACTCCTTGGTGGTTTGACATAGCGGCGCACTGCCTGCGATCAGCGGGCGTTGTGCTGCTCCAGGCGACACCTTGTTCATGTGCAAGGCAACACCGGCGTGCGTTGGCTTGCTGCAGGGGGAATGAACTCATCGGCAAATGTCCAAGGTCGATCGTCTTGGTCGTTGAGTAACAACTGCTTGGAGCGGGTTCCCGAAAGGGAGGTTTTGCTGTCCCATTTCGCGAAAAAGGGTGGTGGCCCTGTTGGCGAGCGAACCTTTTCAGCACACCTGTTACTCAGTGCTTGATAAACAGCCCGGAGTGCGGGCTTCTCTCCATTGTTCGCCGTTGGGTTTATATGAGTTCCGACCCGTCTGCTGTGCTTGTCCGGATGCAAGGTGCTTCGAGCGGCCGGGTGTCTGGTCGCGCCGTGTTGGGGTGGGTCGTTGCGTTGTCCGTGCTGGGCTCGGCGCAGGCGCTTGCTCAAGTGGGTCGGCCGCTGGGCTTGGAGGCGGTGTTGCGCCAGACCTTGTCCAGAAATCCGGCGATCCGCCTCCAGGAGCGGCAAGTCGAGCTGGCGCGCGGTGGGTTGCAGCAGAGCGCGGGCAGTTTCGATCCTTCGCTCCAGCTCTCTGTCAGCCAGAAGCGGGATAACCAGCCGCTCAATGACTACTATCGGCGGCTGTACACGACCAACTACGGCAGTCAGCTTGGGGGAGCGGTTACCGAGACGCGCTCCGATACGGGTATCGTCGGCGCCACGCTGGAAAAGACGCTGCGCAGCGGCCTGGTGCTGTCGACAACGGTTTCCAGCACGCGAACGGATGGTACGACCAACGCGTTTAACCGGTGGGCGCCCCAGAACCAGGGGCTCATCAGCTTCAATCTCACGGTGCCCTTGCTGCGCAATGCCGGGTTGACCGCTGCGGCCGGAGAGCGGGCGAGTGAACTGGAGTGGCAGGCGGCACGGCAGGATCTTCGGCAGGTGGTCGCCAAGAGCGTGCAAAGCGCGGTGCAGGCCTATTGGGGGCTGATTGCAGCGAGCAAGAATCTGCAGATCGCCCGCGAGGGGGAGGCCGGCATGACACGTTTGCTGGAGGACACCCGCAAGCTGATCGCGGCCGATGAGTTGCCAGCCGCTGAAGTCAACCTGATCCTCGCATCACTGGCGGATCGCCGTTCAGCACGCGTCGCAGCAGAAACTGCCCTGCTGCAGGCTCGCCAGTCGCTGGGTGCGGTGATGGGGCTCGACTACCCGGATACCGAGCGGCTGGCGGTCGACGGCGACTTTCCCCCGCTTTCGCCGGACGTTCCCGAGCAACCAGGCCTGTTGCCGGCTTTGCGCGAGCAGGTGCTGATACGTCGACCGGATCTCGCGGCTGCGCGCTTCAGACGGGATGCAGCTCAGGTACGGGTCGACGTGGCGCGCGATAACCTTCGGCCCCAGCTCAACCTCGCGCTTGGCGCCGGCATGGCGGGATTGTCGGAAGGTGCCGCGGGCAGCAACTTCCTCGGCGCTCTGCGTGACAACACAGCATCGCCCAACACATCGGTCATCCTGACCTACCAGACGGCATTTGGCAACAACGCGGCGGAGGGTGTGTTGGCGCAGCGGGTGGCGGCGTTCGACACGGCCGCCATCAACCACGACAGCCTGGTCCGAGCCATTGGCCTGGCTGTGGAGTCGGCCTACGCCGGGCTGGTGCGAAGCGCTCAGCAGCTCAAGGCGTCGGCCGAGTCCGTTGCGATCTACCAACTGAGCCTGGAGAACGAGAAGACGAAGAACCGCCTGGGTACTTCAACCATTCTGAACGTGCTCAATGTGAATGACAGCCTGCGCAACGCGCGACTGGCCCAGGTCAGCAACCATCTCAACTACCTGTTATCGCTGGCAACTCTTGGCTTTGAGACTGGAACGCTGGTTGGCGACGAGGCCGCCGAGAGCAGTATCGACCTGAACCGACTCCTGGGCGCTGCGTGGGTGGCCCGGATGGCACTGTGAATGAAAGAGAAGCAACGCATGCAGCAAAGGCAAGGCCTCTTCCGTCAAAGCTCCCTTGATCGGCTGTCGTCGCCCGAACAGCTGGACCTGCGCGTGCAAGTGACGTCTCCTCGCGCCTGGTTGGTGCTGACGGCCTTGGGCGGACTGCTGCTGACGGCCTTGTTGTGGGGTGTTTTCGGAAGCATACCGAGCAAGGTTCGCGGCGCCTGCATTCTCATTCGCCCGGGCGGCGTGGACGAGATCGTCGCACCGGGCAGCGGGTGGGTCAGTGACATCTCGGTCGAGGCGGGCGACATGGTGCGTCACGGGCAAATGATCGCTCGCGTTGAGCGCAGCGGCAGCATGGATCAGATCAGGAGCGCGGAAGCCAAACTGCATGAGCTGCGGCTGCGGCAGCAGCAGGTCCGCGACATCAATGCCCGCAGCGCAGCCGAGCAGACGGCGTATCTGGCGGAGTCCGAGCGCGGCCTGCGCGCCAAGATCGCCACCGCACAGGAGCAGGCTCAGACGCTGGAAAGCAAGATCCGCAATCAGGAGCAACTGCTGGAACAGGGTCTGATCACACGCCAGACACTGCTGGCCAGTCGTCTGGAGTTGTCGAATACGCGCCAGTCGATCGACTCGTTCCAGAACGAGATTCGCCAGATTGGCGTGCGTCGACTTGACGCACGCAAGCAGACCGAGACCGAGCTCAGCAGCTTGACGATCCAGGTCGGTGAGGCAGAGCGCAACCTGGCCAGTTTGATGCGCAGCAGCGATCAGTCGTCCCTGGTCTTCAGCCCATTCAGCGGTCGCGTGCTTGAAATCAAGCTCGCCGAGGGAAGCCCGGTCAGTGCAGGCACGTCAATCCTGACGCTTGAGCAGACCGGTGCCAGTGTGAGCGATCTGGAGGCGGTGATCTACATCGCCCCGCTGGACGGCAAGAAGGTGCGCACCAATATGGATGTGCAGATTGCGCCCTCCACCGTCAAGCAGGAAGAGTTCGGCCTGATGGTGGGCAAGGTGAAGTCCGTGGCGGATTTCCCGTCGTCGACCGAGGGTATGCAGCGTGTCCTGCGCAACCCGCAGCTGGTACAGCAGCTTGCAGCCGGCGCGGCGCCGATCGCGGTGCGCGCCGACCTCACGCCCAGCGCCGCCACCCAGAGCGGCTACAAATGGACCTCCCCGAAGGGTCCGGCGACGCGAATCGAGAGTGGCACGCTGTGTTCGGCAACCATCACGGTGAAGAACCAGCGGCCGATCAGCCTGGTCATTCCCGTGCTGCGGGATCAACTGGGGCTCTAAGGCATGGCGGCAGCGCAACCTCCGACGTCCGCCTACTGGCGTGAACGCACGCCGACGGTGCTTCAGATGGAAGCCGTCGAGTGCGGGGCAGCGGCGCTCGCCATCGTCATGGGCCACTACCGGAAGTTCGTGCCGTTGGAAGAGTTGCGCCAGGCTTGCGGCGTCTCGCGTGACGGCAGCAAGGCGAGCAATGTGGTCAAGGCCGCGCGCACCTACGGGTTTGAGGCCAGGGGATACCGCTATGAACCGGCTGAAGTGCTGGCGCTGCGCACGCCGGTGATCGTTTTCTGGAATTTCAACCACTTTCTTGTCGTCGAGGGCGTGAGCAAGGCGGGCGTCCACTTGAACGATCCTGCAACCGGGCCAAGAGCCGTGACGGTCGAGGAGTTCGATCAGGGCTTCACCGGCGTGGCGCTCGTCATCACACCCGGGCCGGACTTTGTTCCGCAAGGGCAGCCGGACAGCATGCTGTCGAGCTTGCGCAGACGGCTCCCGCTGCGCGAGTCTGCCCTGCTCTACCTCGTTCTCGCCGGTCTTCTGCTGGTGTTGCCCGGTCTTGTGCTGCCGATATTTTCCAAGGTGTTCATCGATGAATACCTGATCGCGCGCATGGACAGCTGGGTCAAACCGCTGCTCATCGGCATGGCTGCGACGATGACGCTGCAAGGGGTCCTGACCTGGCTGCAGCGCTTCTATCTTGCGCGTTTCCACGTCAAGTTCGCCATGGCGACCTCCAGTCAGTTTCTATGGCACGTACTGCGCTTGCCCATCGTGTTCTTCACGCAGCGCTCGCCGGGCGACATCAGTGGTCGGGTGGGTATCAACAACCGGGTGGCGGAGTTGCTCACCGGAGAACTCGCAACCACCCTGCTCAATCTGTTCGTGCTGGTTTTCTACGCGGCGCTGATGCTGTCGTACGACGTGTTCCTGACACTGGTGGGGGTGGCCGTCGTGGCTGTCAACATCGTGTTTCTGCGACGCATGTCGCGACGCCGCAAGGACGTCAGCCAGAAGCTCGCGAACGACCACGGAAAGCTGCTTGGAACATCGATGAACGGGCTCCAGATCATCGAGACACTCAAGGCGTCGGGAGGGGAATCGGACTTCTTCGCCAAGTGGGCAGGGCAGCATGCCAAGGTGGTCCACGGGATGCAGGCCATGGGCGGGCAGGGGGTGCTGCGCGTCGGCGTGCCCATGCTGCTCAACGCGCTCACGACCGTGCTGATCCTGTCGATAGGCGGGTGGCGGGTGATGGACGGTGCATTGACCATGGGCGCCCTGGTCGCCTTTCAGAGCCTCATGGCCAGCTTCATGCAACCGGTCAACCAGTTGGTGGCGCTGGGCGCGAGCATCCAGGAAATGGAGGGCGACATGAAGCGACTGGACGATGTGCTTCGCTACGCGCCGGACGCCAGGGTTGCAGCTGCGGATCGCGGGAGCGAGGATGACGCGGAGGCGCTCCGGCTTGAAGGGGCAGTGGAGCTGCGCAACGTCAGCTTTGGCTACAGCCGGCTGGAGGCGCCTTTGCTGCAGGATTTCAGCCTGACCTTGCGGCCGGGCTCAAGGGTGGCTCTCGTCGGCGCGTCCGGGTGCGGCAAGTCGACCATCTCGCGACTGGTGATGGGGCTCTATGAGCCGTGGTCCGGCGAGATTCTGTTTGACGGCAAGCCTCGCGAGGCGTGGCCACGCGCAGCACTGGTCAGCTCGCTGGCGATGGTCAGCCAGGAAATCACCTTGTTCGAAGGCACTGTGCGTGACAACCTCTGCCTGTGGGATGACACGCTTCCGGAGGCCGATCTGATACAGGCAGCGCAGGATGCGTGCCTGCACGATACGTTGCTGGAGCGGCCCGGCGGCTATGACACCGCCGTTCTCGAAGGCGGTGTCAATTTCAGCGGCGGGCAGCGCCAGCGGCTGGAGATTGCACGCGCGCTCGCGGTCAATCCGCGCATCCTGGTGCTTGATGAGGCAACCAGTGCGCTGGATCCCCTGACGGAGCAGCAGATCGACGACAACTTGCGCCGCCGCGGATGTACCTGCCTGATCGTGGCGCATCGTCTCAGCACTATCCGCGACTGCGACGAGATCATTGTTCTTGACAGGGGGCGCGTGGTGCAGCGCGGCACGCACGAGGCCATGCGCGATTCGCCGGGACCCTACGCAGAGTTGATGCGCGCGGGAGAAGAGGTTGATCATGCTGCCTGAGTCCCTGTGGCCGGTCGAGTTGTTCGCCCGTCGCGGGCAGCAGGCGCACGCGCGCGCAGGCAATCCCCTGCAGCTTGAGGGCGCCGGCCATGCCTGGCGTGTCGAGACGGGGGCGGTGGATCTGTTTCTGTCCCGTGCGACCCAGGGGCACCCGGTCGGAGCTCTCTATCCCTTGGGGCGGCGGACTGCCGGCCAGTTGATCTGGGGGCTGCCCCTTCAGCGACGGGAGCCGGACTGGTGTCTGCTCGCGCTGGGCAATGGCGACAGCCGGTTGACCGAAGTGCCCTGGCCGATCCTTGCGCAGGAGGTGCAGGAGGACAGTCAGCAGCGCTGGTTGGCGGTAATGTTGGCCGAGTGGAGCGACTTTCTGCAGCAGTCTCTGCTCGTACCGCGTCCCGACGGCCATGATCTTCCGTCATTGAGCGGTCCGGTCGAGGTGACCGAGGGCACGGTCTATCTTGGCCCGCCAGAACCGTGCTGGATTCATCTTCAGGGGGGGCGGTGGGAACTGCTCGGCCTGGGCGACATGACTGTGCCGCACGGCTGGGTACCGTTGTCGCGCAGCAGCTGGCTGGTCTGCCGTGCCGCCGGGCGCCTGACGGTGGCGCCGGCCGCAGGCCTGCTTGCACCGGACGCCCTGCTGATGGGGCATGCTGCTCTGCTCGACGGTCTGTGGACGGTCCTGGTGCATCGAGAATGCGAGCGCACGCGAGAGGTCGAGGCCCGTCTGTGCAGGAAGCGGGCCCGTGAAAGTGAACAGTTGGGCGAGGCTCTGGGGCATCTGGCAGCCGTGCTCGACAGTGGAACGCCGCTGCCGGCCGAGGATGGCGGCAAGGATGCCCTGCTGGCCGCATGCCGATGCCTGGGCCGCCATGCCGATATTGCATTCCGTGCGCCGCCGGCTGGAGACATCTCGGCGGCGCGCGACCGGTTGGCGGAGATCGCCGAGGCCAGCCGCGTACGCCGCCGAAAAGTCACGCTCAGCGGGCGCTGGTGGCGTGAGGACGGCATGCCCATGCTGGCCTTCAAGAGGAGCGATGGTGCACCGGTGGTCCTGGTACCTTCGGATAGTGGCTATCGCCTGACGGGGCCTGACGGTGGGCCGGCACTGCCGGTGGATGCCGCCATGGCCGCCGAGCTCGATGATGTGGCGTGGGTCTTCTACCGCAGCCTGGCGGAGAAGGCGCACCGACTGCTGGACATGTTGCGATTTGGCAGCCACGGTTGCTGGCGCGACTACGCGATGGTGGTCCTGATGGGGGCGGTGATCGGTGTGATCGGCATGGTTACGCCGATGGCGACCGGTCTGCTGTTCGATACGGTGATTCCCGGCGCTGACAAGAACCAGCTCCTGCAGCTGACGCTTGCGCTGCTTGCGGCTGCCTTTGCCACGGCCCTGTTTGATGCGGCACGCGGCTTTGCGGTGTTGCGGGCCGAGGGGCGACTGGATATGACCATCCAGTCGGCGATCTGGGACCGGCTGATGCGGTTGCCCGCCACGTTCTTCCGTGAGTACTCCGCCGGCGATCTGGCCATGCGAGCCAACGGGGTCAACAGCATTCTCCAGATGGTCTCGGGCACCACCCTGCAGACCGTCATGAGTGCCGTGTTCTCCTCGTTCAACCTCGCGCTGCTGTTCTACTACAACGTCAAGCTCGCCCTGCTGGCCCTGGCGCTCGTGGCGCTGGCCATGGGTGCCACCGTGGCCGCAAGCCTGCTGCGCCTGCGTCATGAGCGCAACCTGGCGGACATGGAGGGCCGGATTTCGGGCCAGGTGCTGCAGCTTCTGGGCGGCATTGCCAAACTGCGTGCAGCCGGGGCCGAGACGCGTGCGTTCTTTCGTTGGGCGTTGCGCTATGGTCGCCAGCAGGAGCATGCCTTCCAGGCCCGCATGGTGGGCAGCGCGCTGGACGTCTTCAACAGTGTCTTTCCGACCTTGGCGAACATGCTGATCTTCGGCGTGATCGCCTTCTACCTTTCCGAGGACAAGAGTTTCAGTACCGGTCAGTTCATGGCCTTCAATGCCGCGTTCGGCGGTTTTCTTTCGGCCATGCTGGCCGCCACCGGTTCCGCCATGACCATTCTGCATGTGATCCCGGTCTACGAACGTGCGTTGCCGATCCTGAAGGCGCCGATGGAGGTCACCGAGGCCAAGGCTCACCCGGGCCAGCTCACGGGGGACGTCGAGATCAGCCGCCTGTCGTTTCGCTATACGGCTGACGGGCCACTCGTCCTGAAGGATATCAATCTGCATGTCCGTGCGGGCGAGTTCGTCGCTGTGGTAGGGGCCTCCGGCTCAGGAAAGTCCACGCTGCTGCGCCTGCTGCTCGGATTCGAACAGCCAACTCTCGGCTCCATCTACTACGACCGCCAGGACATGGCGGGGCTGGACCTTGGAGCGCTGCGTCGCCAGCTGGGCGTGGTGCTGCAGAACGGGCAACTGATCTCCGGCGACATCTTCAGCAACATCGTCGGCTCCTCACCGCTGACCATCGAAGACGCCTGGGAGGCGGCCGAGCAGGCCGGCTTGGCCGACGACATCCGTGCCATGCCCATGGGCATGCACACCATGGTCAGCGATGGCGGCTCCACCCTCTCGGGCGGCCAGCGTCAGCGCTTGCTGATTGCGCGGGCCATCGTGCACCGGCCTCGCCTGCTGTTCTTCGACGAGGCCACCAGTGCGCTGGACAACCAGACCCAGGCGGTGGTCAGCGACAGCATGGCGCGTCTGCGATCCACCCGCGTCGTGATTGCGCACCGGCTCAGCACCATCATCCATGCCGATCGCATCCTGGTCATGGAAGACGGACAGATCGTGCAGAGCGGAACCTATGCAGAACTGCTGGCGCAGGCGGGACGTTTCTCCGACCTGGCGCGACGCCAAATCATCTGAAGGCAAGACACCTCCATGCACCTCCAACGACCTTCTTTCACCCGTCTCGCGACCCTCTGTCTGGTGATGCTCGCCGCGCTGCTGCAGGGCTGCGACAGCTGGAACAGTCCGGCAACTGTCCGCGCGCAACGCGCGACGGCGGCTGGGGGCGACATCGTGATTGGTGTGGTCTGGCCCTGGGACGGCCACAAGGGCAGCCTGTGGCAGGGGGTCGAGCTGGCAGCCGAGGAGGTCAATCAGCATGGCGGGGTACTCGGTCGTCCGCTGCGCCTTGTCAAGGAGAACGACGAGGCCTCATTGGCCAGAGGGCGGCTGATCGCCCAGCAGTTCACCGAAAACCTCGACATGGTGGCGGTGATCGGACACCTCAATTCCTATATTGCGCTGCCAGCGTCCTCCATGTACCAGTCGGCCGGCCTGCTGTACCTGACGCCCGGGGCGTCCGACTATCAGATCAATCTGCAGCGAAACAGTCTCGTCTTCCGTTCATCTCCGAGCAACCGCAGCCTCGGTCTGCGCATGGCGGAGTACATGGCGGCACGCGGCTACAGGCGCGTGGCGATCGCCTATGTCAAGGACAAGACCAGCCAGGGAATGGCCAATTACTTCGAGCAGCGCGCCCGCGAGCTTGGGTTGCTCGTCGTGGACCGACGTTCCTACACCATCAGCGCCGAGGACTTCGGGCAGCTTGCCTATACGTGGAAGGAGCTGTACCAGTTCGATGCGATCTTCCTCGCCGGCAACATGCCGGTTGCCGGCCAGTTGATCAAGACGCTGCGCGCGAATGGCGTGACTGCGCCCATCGTCGGCGGTGACGGCATGGATACGCCGCAGCTGCTGCAGCTAGGGGCATCTGCCGAGGGCGTTGTCGTGCCGGAGATCTACGACGCCGACACCCGTCGCGCCGCGGCACACCACTTCGAGGCATTGTTCAGCGCCAGATACGGGCACGCGCCCGATTCATTCTCGGCGCAGGGCTATGACGCGCTGCGGCTGGTCGTGCAGGCCATGCAACGTGCCGGGAGCACTGTGCCCGAGGACGTGGCCCGCGCCCTCCGCGCCACGCAGCGTTGGCAAGGCGTCACAGGGGAGGTCTCTTTCGACGAGTTGGGCGACATGCCGGATCGCCGCGTGGGACAGAAGATCGTGCGTGACGGCCGGTTTGTCAGTCTGCCCTGAAGGAGTCGACCGTGCGGACATTGTTGGCAGTTCATCGGTCGCTGGTGCTTGTCTGCGCATGCGCCTTGTGGGGGTGGGGTGTGCAGGTCCATGCGCAGCTTGCACCGCCGGAGTCCTGGCCGCCGGAGATACGTCGCATCGTCGACCGAGGTACCTTGCGTGTCGCGCTGCCCTCCTTTGAGGCGCCGCCGTTCTTCTACCAGGGAGCGAGCGACCTGGAGGGGGTGGATGTCGATATTGCGCGGGGAGTGGCGGATACGTTGGGGGTGCGCCTGCAATGGATACGTCGCGCCGCCAGTTTCGACGAACTCGTCGAGAGCATTGCACGCGGTGAGGCAGACATGGCCGTCGGCAAGGTGTCCCGGACACTCTCGCGGGCGCGCTACGTGAGGTTCTCGGAGCCCTATGCGGCGAGCCGTCATGCGCTTCTGCTGAATCGCCTCCTCTTTGCACGCCACGCCCAGGGCCGGGAGTTCAGGTCCGTCGTCCGGGGTTTTGATGGCACGCTGGGCGTCATTCACGGGTCGTCGTTTGCGGAGCATGCCGAGCGCAATTTTCCGCACGCCAAGGTGCTTGCCTACCCGGGCTGGGGGGAGCTGGTCGATGCGCTGATGCGGGGCGACGTGGTGGCGGTCTACCGTGACGAGGCGGAGATGCTGCGGCTGATCCGGCAAAAGCCGGATCTGTCGCTGAACTTGCGTCTGGTGGCGTTCACGGATATGCAGGACACGCTCAGCGTGGTGCTGCCGTACCGCTCGGAGCATCTGCTGGCGTTGGTGAATCTTTATCTGGCGCAGCGGCATCCGGCTGCGCCGCAGAGCAGGCGAGCAGGAGGTCGGCCGTGATCCGGATTGATTTTCGCGGCATGGCGTCGCGCCCCGGCGTTGTCGTGGTCAGCGTCGCGCTGGGCGTCGGCGCCGGCATGGTGTTCCCGGCCGCCGCCATGGAGCTGACGCTGGTGAGTCAGATCTACCTGGCCCTGTTGAAGATGATCGTGCTGCCTTTCATGGTCTCGGCCATCATCTTCAGCTTGTATCGGCTTTTCCTTGAAGGGCAGACCGGCAAGCTCCTGGCGCGCATGACCGGCCTGTTTCTTCTGGTTCTGCTCGTGTCGGCGGCGGTGGCGACGGCGGCAGCGCTGCTTGTCGCTCCGGGCAAGAACCTGCCGGTCGAGACCATGGTCCAGCTCGGGCGCATGGTTGGCGGTGGTGCGGGCGGGCTGGGCGCGAGCGATGAGATGGCACTGCACTCGGGCGAAGAGGCCCAGGTTGCCTACTCGGTGGCAGACATGCTGCGCCAGCTGATTCCGGACAACATCTTCTCTGCGCTGGCCCAGGGGGAGGCCCTCAAGGCCTTTGTCTTCGCCCTGCTCTTCGGCTGCGCTCTGTCTCGTGTGCCGTCCTCCATTGCAGACCCGCTGAGCCGCAGCATGGAGACGATTTTCCATGTGTGTCAGACGCTGACGCGCTGGTTCAACTACTTCCTGCCGCTGGTCCTGTTCTGCATGGTGGCAAGCCAGATCGCCCAGACCGGTCTGGAGCCGCTGCAGGCGATGCTGGGATTCCTGGCCACGTTGATGCTGGTGTGCTGCGTGCTCATCGTGGCGGCATTCTGGGTGCTGGTGCGCACCAGCGGGACGTCTTGGCGACAGGTGCTGATCAGCCAGCGCGAGCCCATGACCATGGCGCTGGCCACCCGCAGCAGCCAGGCCTGCATGCCCGCCATGATCGAGTCGCTCGTCGCCAGGCTGGGGTTCGCGCATTACCGCGTGGAGCTGCTGATCCCCTTGGGTGTTTCCCTGCTGCGCATCGGCCCGGTGGTCTATTACGTTGTGGCCACGTTCTTCATTGCGCACCTGTATGACCGCGCGCTGGGGGCGCAGGAGATCATCGTCGTTTTGCTCGGTTCGATGCTGGCCGGCTTGGCTTCGACCGGGATGAGCGGCTTGCTGGTGCTGTCCATGATCGGCCTGGTGTGCAATTTCCTGTCCTTGCCGTTCGAGGCTGCGTTGGCGCTGTTTGTGGCGGTGGAGCCGGTCAGCGATGTGTTTCGCACCCTGGTGTCTGTCGCGGTCAACAACGCGTGGGCTGCCGCGGTGTGCGGCGCGCCGGAGCCGCGGCTACAGCCTGCGGGGGAAGACGCGGGCCAGCACCGTGATCAGCGTGATGGCGAGGTGGCAGCATGATAGGTGTGCTCGGCGGCATGGGGCCGGCGGCCACGGTGGATTTCCTCGCCAAGTTCGTTGCCTGCACGCCTGCCCGACGGGACCAGGATCATGTGCCGGTCATGGCCCTGTTTGCGCCGCAGATTCCCGATCGCAGTTCTGCCATTCTGGGACAGGGTCCTTCGCCGCTGCCGCACTTGCAGCGTGAGCTCGGCCGCCTGGTAGCGGCGGGTGTGCATGCCGTAGCGATCCCGTGCAACGCTTCCCACCACTGGTATGAACAGATGCAAGCTGATTGTCCGGTGCCGATTCTTCACATCGCAACCGCGACGGTCGCCGCGCTGGGCGTCACGAGACTTCCGGTGATGGTGCTCGCGACACGTGGCACGCTGTGCTCCGGCTTCTATCAGCGGCAGCTGGCGGCGGCAGGGCATGACTGGCGGATGCCGGATGAGGCTGAGCAGCAGGCCGTCGATCAGGTCATTGCCCGGGTGAAGGCCGGTGCAATCGCGGAAGCCGCTCGGGTCCTTGCGGGGCTGTGGCAGCCGTGGCAGGGGCAGATGGGAGCAGTGATCCTGGCGTGCACCGAGATACCGCTGGCGGCGGCGTTGCTGCCGGCACCACCGTTCCGGTTGATCGACAGCACCCAGGCACTGGCACGGTACAGCCTGGACTTCTGCCGTGCCGGCGGCAACGCCGATCCGGCGGCCGCCACCTTGCGCTGAACCTGGGCACGGTCTGCGGTTACCCAGCAGGGAACGTGAGGATTTTTGTCCGGTCCCGTGATGTCCTCCCTGGTGGCGGGAGGCTGGTCGGAGTCCGCGGTTGTTTGTTTATTGAGGAGCCAGCCCATGTCGATGACGGAATCCACCCTGCAACCCTTGCGTCGCCTGATCGAGCAGGATGCGGACCTGCGCAGTCGCTTGCAGGAAGCGACGAGCAGCGCTGCGGCCGCGGCACTGCTCACTGCGGCAGCAAGCCAGAACGGTCTGGCAATCCAGGCCGAGGACCTGCATGCCCATTTTGCGGCGCAGGTACGTGCTGCCTCGCCGTCTCAAGCGTTGGATGACGCCGCGCTCGATCAGGTCGCTGGCGGCCTGAGCTATGCCGAGCGCCAGGCGTTGTCGTTCTTTTCCCTCGGGCTTGCATGCCTCGGCAGCGGTTCGGGGGGCTCCGGCGGGGGCAAGTCGACCGGGCGCCCTCTGTAAGCTGCACGGGTGCCCCCAGCGTCTTGGCGCTCCGGTGGGTCAAACGCTGTCAGCGTTCCGACGGTGCATGCAGCACCTCACAGCGGCAACAGCACGCACGGTACCGCCTGCGGCGCGGCCAACCGGGCCTGCAGATAGGTTTGCCCGGTGATGCCCTTGAACAGCGACAGGCTGGTGCCGGCCATGTCCTTGCCATGGAACCAGTAGCGCGGCGCAGTCTGCCTGTTGTCGTGTGCAGTCCAGGCCTGAACCCTGCGTTGCGCCTCGCGTTGTGCCGTCTGCGCAAGGTCGGGGCGATTCAGCAGTCGCGCGCATTCCAGCAGGATGTCGATGCAGCCGGCAGTGCCGCAGCACAGATCGTCCAGCGGCGGTCCGGAGTCCTCTTGCAGCGTATTGCAGGTGGTTGCCAAGGCGACGTCGACATCGTGTTCCAGCGACGCCCGCTCCGATGGGCTGAGCCGGCCGGCAAGCAGGCGCAGCAGGGCTGCCCGGCCCAGCGCAATGCCGGGGGCCCCGTGGCACCAGGAGCAACCACGGCGTGTCGATTTCTCCAGATCGCCGCCGGTGTGGGTTCGCAGATCGCGCCAGTTGCCCCAAGCGGGTACATAGAGGCTCGCCTCGTACGCCAGTGCGGCAAAGGCCGCTTCGCGGTAGGGGGGCTCGTCGGTGGCGCGGTAGAGTGCCGCCAGGGCGACGGCAAAGCCGCTGCTGCCGTGCGACAGGCCGCTCAAACCCGCTGCGCCTGTTGCGCCCCAGCTGATGCCATGACGCTCGGTGCGTGCCTGGCGCAGCAGATGGCGACCGCATCGTCGCGCGGCCTGAAGAAACTCTCCTTGACCGGGGTTGCTGCGGTGCCAGCGCAGCAGCACCAGAATCAGCCCCGCGGTGCCGTTGAGCAGGTCCAGGTGTGTGCCGGGGCGTTCCTCTTCGTCGGGGCGGTAGCCTGACAGCCAGTCGCGGGCGAGGCGGGCCGCACCATCCCGCAAGCGCGCGTCGCCGCCCAGTCGGGCGCAGGCGTCGAAGGCATAGAGTATGCCCGCCATGCCTTCGTCGTATCCGGGGTGGGGCTGCAACAGCCGCTGGCGCAGCTGGCGTGTCAGCAGCGCCAGCGTATCCTGCAGAATCCGGTCCGCGGTCTGTCGAGATGCGTCGCATCGCAGAAGCCGACCGGCGCTGGCCAGGGCGACGGCCAGGCCGGACGTGCCGTTGTAGAGGCCTGGCGTCATCGGATGCATGCCCAGCCCGTCGCCCTGTTGGCTCAGGCTCATCCACAATGAGAGTCCGTCGCCAAATGGATGGTGTCGCCGCCGCAGATCGGCGGCCAGGCTGACCAGCTGCATGTCTGACGGCGTCGTGTCCTCGGTCAGGATCAGCCGCAGCAGATCGGCTTCCCGGTTCACCTGCTCGGGCTGCACGCGGCGCAGATGCGTCGCCATGGCATCGTAGGGCGTCTGCGTATGCATCTCGCCCAGCGGGTGGCCGTAGGCGTCGTAGAGCAGCAGGCTGTCGCCCGCGAAGCCGAAGCGAGGTACATCGAGCTGTCGCAGGTCACGCCGCTCGGCCGGGGCCATGCGTCGGTAACCGGGCGAGAGCAGGTGAAGGTGGCGGTGCAACGGCTCGAATGTCAGGTCGAACATGATGCCGTCGGTCATGGCATCTGCCGCTGTCGCGCCGTCCATCAGCAGGCCGTAGTTCCAGGTATTGCGTGCCAGATGGCGGCCATGCGCACGTCGCAAGGCTTGCCAGGGACTTAACTCATCCGTCAGCAGCCAGCCGCGTCGTTTCAGCAGGAATGTCAGCGTGTCCCGGTATCCGTCGGCAATGTCGTCGGCATGGGCGAACGCATTGACCCAGCCGTCGTGGGTGCGCGGCTGGTGGTGCGTGGTCTGGACCATGGCTTGTCGCGTCGCGTGCATCCAGTCACTGTTGACATGCCGATAGACAGTTTCCTGCGGTCCTCGCTCATCGGGGGATTTGCCGATGCCGCCATAGTTGACCAGCCCTCGCGCATTGTCTGCCGTTCCATGGAACGGCAGGATGCCCATGTGCAGCAACTCTTTCGGCAGTTGATCTGCGTCATGGGGCACATCGGGCATCTCGAGAAAGGGCGCGGCGGACGGATGCAGCAGGCATTCCACGTCGATGAACACCGGGTAGGCGCCGGCTGCCACCAGGTTCTCCTGGTGCATGTCGGTTCCGCGCAGTGCGCGCAGCACCGCCATCAGTCCGCCGAGTCGCCAGTGGTAGTCCGCGGCCTCCTGCGGCGATGTCATCGGCGCCGCTTCGACCCAGGCCATCCAGCCATAGTCCTGGCGCGCCAGGACCGCCGGGGCATGCTGGCGCAGGCGCGCCTCGGCCCAGTGGGCGTTGAGCCAGTGCAAGGTCCGGCCGAACGCCGCCTCCATTGCCATCGGACGGGGTTTGTAGACCAGTTGTTGTCCACCGGCAAAGCGCAGCCGCAGGACGGTGCGCCCGCCGGCGTGGGGGTCCGACAGGGTGCTGTCCACGGCGACCACCGGTCCCGGCGGAGGATCGCCGGGGAAGAAGGTGCGGCAGATGTCGGCGTGGTCGAGCTTCAGCCGCGTCGAGAACTCGGTGGTCGACTCGACCCATTGATCAACCAGTTCGGCCATGAAGCGCAATGCCACGGGCCAGCCTTCGCCCAGGCTCCGGTAGCCGCAAGCCAGTTGCGCCTTCACGAAGGACTGGTACTGGTGTTGCGGAGCTGCCCCATCTGCTTGGCTGAAGAGGCCCCACAGCAGCGGCGCGGCTTGCCGTCGGGTGTCGAACAGGGCCAGCAGAGCTGGGGCGGTGATCTTGGAGAGGCGCCGCAGCAAGGCCATTTCCAGCCCGGCGCGCGCCGTATCCGTCAGCACTGCGTGGATCTCGGTCGACGTGGTGCCTTGGACGGCCGCCAGCCGCTCACGTGCCAGCACCAGGCAAGGCGCCAGGAGTTCGGCAAACGGCAGCGCCAGGGCACCGGGCGGCATGAGGCTCGAAACATCGTCGGGCGCGCGCGCGAGCCGGCGTGCCGAGTCGCGCAATGCCTGCAGCGTGTCCGCCCAGGCGGGAAGCCTGGCCACCGATCGAGGTTGGTAAAGCGAGCTGGGCCGCAAATTCTCGGCGCGCATGCGGCGCCGCAGGAGGCGCCAGTCGTAGCCGCCGCCGAAGCGCAGCCACCGCTTCCAGCGCAGGCGCACGGTGGGCTCCTCCTGGCGCAGCGCGCGCGGCAGGCCTGCCGCGCTCAGGCCGATGTTGCGGCGCACGATGTCATGAAGAAATACGGCATCCGGCGCGCTGATGTCGTCGCGTGGATCAGAGCGAGATGAAGGCGTCATGAAGGGTCGGCAGGCAAGAGGAGGCCCTGGCGGCGCCACTGCGCAGCATATTGGAAGTGCGACGGGCGACGAGGACGAACCAGCGACTACGGGTTGACCTGAATGAGGCCGTCAGGGACACCGGTGCCGGGCGGTCCCGGCGGCAGGACTGTGCGTCCTTCGAAGGGATCGGGAACGCGCTTGGCCGGCGGCAGGCCGCGTCCTCCGGACACGTTGTCCAGTTGGTGCTCGTCCAGGGGGTCGCCAGCGGGCGTGTCCGGTGAAGAAGGTTGGGCGCAATGGGTCTTGGTCATGGTTCGGCGTTGTACGCGGCAGGGTTGAGTGCGTGCTCTCGGTACCTCATGGGTAACGCCGGCCGCGATAAGGTTCGCGCGGCGACCCGCTGTCACGAGACGGACATCCAGGCGTGCCAGACTGGCGCAGGCCCGTTGCCCTGCGGCGCCCTAACGGGGTTCGCCGTTGGGCGGGATGTACCCCGGACCGGCGGCCGCAAGCCACTCCAGATCGCGGTCGTCCAGCAGTCGGCTACGGTCTGCAAGGTGGTCCAGCAGGCGCGCCAGTGCGCCGGCTGGCGGTTGCTCGGACTGGTAGCGCAAGGACAGGTCACTCAGGCGGCGATCCAGTTCATGCGCTTGCTGATGTGTCATCTCGGGCTCCAGGGGGCGATTTGTGCAGCGCGCCACGGTGCTGTTTTCGCCTGTTTCACGCCATGTGTAACCCGGGGAGTGAAAAAGTTCACGTGCCGGGGGCGTCAGGGTATATGTGCAAACATCTCTTCCACCAGTCGCTCGCGCGCCCGGTTCAGTCGGCTCTTCACCGTGCCCAGCGGGATCTGGAGCAGCGTGGCCGCTTCTTCCAGTGCGAGGTTTTCCAGCCGAACCAGAATGATGACATCGCGCAGTTCCTGCGGAAGCCGTGCTATGGCGCGATCCAGTTCAACCAGCGTCTGCTTGTTCTGCGCCAGATCCGAGGGGTCATCGGCTTGCGGCAGCAGGGACTCCAGGATGTCTTCCTCCGGCAGGGCCACTTCCTTGCGGGAGGCTGAGCGGTTGCAGTGGTTGCGCGCCAGGTTCAAGGCGATGCCAAGCAGCCAGGTGGAGAACTTGGAGTCGCCGCGGAAGGTCGGCAGACTTCGCCAGGCACTGATAAAGGTTTCCTGCGCCAACTCTTCGGCGTCCGAGGGGTTGTGCACCGACTTCAGGATGAAGCGCCAGACGCTGCTGTGAAATTCCCGCACCAGCTCGGAGAAGGCGGCCTGGTCGCCGCTGCGGGCTTGCTCCACCCAAGACTTGACGCGATACAACTGGATATCATTCATGGCACTTACCGAACCCCCTTCAACATGCAGCCGGAAGCAGCAAGCCCCGTGGATGACTGACCCGCTCACCCCGTGTCTTGGAGGGGGTTGACCGGGTGCGTTACCCCCTCGGGTGTCGACCGAGGCGAACTGACCTGACCACTGCGAATCCATCCTAAATTTCGAGCGTTCGGAAATCGTTCGCATCCCGTAGTCCATTGCATGAAAGTACCTGCCGCACTGGCGACCGACCATCTGGTCATGCGTTTCCTTGGTGGTTTTTCCGTCCAGCGCGACAGCGTTGCGCTGGACGGCTTTGGCTACGACAAGACCAGGGCATTACTGGCCTATCTGGCGGTCGAATCCGGAGGGGGGCCGCACAGCCGGGAGAAACTGGCCGATCTGCTCTGGCCGGAGGCCAGTGCGGAGGTGGCCCGAGGCAACCTGCGACGTACACTGCACGACCTGCGCAAGGCGTTGGGGTCCCAGGAGGACCTGTTCGTGGCGGGCAAGCACCACCTTGGCTTCGATCGCCGTCGCGCCTATTGGCTTGATGTCGATCTCTTCTCCCGGCCGGTTCCAGTGGCCGACGGGCCGGCTCAGGAATCGGGCTCGATCACGGCGGCCTTGGAGCAGCAGCTCGCGCTGTACCGCGGTGAGTTCCTGCATGGCTTGAGCGTGTCCGATGCCCCCGACTTCGAGCGTTGGGTGGAGACCCGGCGCGAGGGGATGCGGCAACAGGCTCTGCAGCTGTTGAGGGATCTGGCCTTTCAGTATGAACGACAGGGGCAGCCACAGCGTGCGATTGCACTGCTGCACAGGGAGATCGAGATCGATCCCTGGAATGAAGATGCCCATCGCCGACTCATGCAGGCCTTGGCCCGCAGCGGCCAGACCGCCTTGGCGCTGGCGCAGTTCGAAGCCTGCCGGGGTTTGCTGCAGCGCGAGCTGGGGCTGGAGCCCGAGCCGCAGACGCAGGCGCTGGCGCAGACCATCCGTCGCGGCCAGTTGTCGTCAGGTGCCCGGCTGAAGCCCGCCGCCGCTGCGCAGACAGCTGCCGAGCGACGCCAGGTCTGTGTGCTGGTCTGCGAACTGCAGGCCGAGCAGGCGTTGTCCGGCGAGCTGGCGGCAGACCGGGTGATCGACAGCCATGGTCATTGCATGGACATCATCAGTGCGCGTGGAGGGCACGGTATCGCTCTTCAGGCCGACCGGATACTGGCCTATTTCGGTTATCCGCAGGCGCAGGAGCTGGCGCCGGTCAAAGCGTTGGAAGCCGCTCTGGCGCTGACCGAGGGTGTCGCAGCGCAGGTGCGCGTCCGTGTCGGTGCCCATTGCGGCTGGGTCGTGAATGACCAGCGCATCAATCTGCCTGATGTGACGGGGCAGATTACCCGGCACGCGGGTGCTCTGGCCAAGCAGGTGGGCTGGGGGCAGGCGGCGTTGAGTCCCGAGCTCGAGCGCTTGGCGGAAGGCTACTTCGAGCTGAGCGGGCTGAATGGCGCGGACGGCTTGCCGCATTACCTGCTGCAAGCGCGCAGTGCTGCCAGCCATCGTTTGCAGGCGGCAGCCCATCGGCTCACGCCCTTTGTCGGGCGGGCTGCCGAGCTTCGTCTGCTGCGTGCCTTGTGGGAGCGAACGTGCCAGGGCGCAGGACAGGCCCTGCTGATCCGGGCCGAGGCCGGGATGGGCAAGTCGCGCCTGATTCAGATGCAGGAGTCGCAGGTGGCCGCAACCGGCGGCGCCTGCGGCCTGTTGCGGTGTCAGCCCGAGTTCCAGCACACGCCGTACTACCCCATCATTGACTACCTGCAACGTTTGCTGGCGCGCCAGCGCGAGGAGACCGAAGAGGCCAGTCCTGGCCGGCAGCTGCTTCGGTGGTTGGCCGACCTCGACACCGCGCTGTTGGCGCATGGGCCCGTGCTGGCGGAGCTGCTGCATCTGCCCGGCGAAGCGTCGGCCTTGCCACTGACGCCGGCCGAGCGGCGGCATCGCGCCGAAACAGCGCTGCTGGATCTGCTGCAGGTGCTGAGCCAGCGCCAGCCATTGATGCTGGTGCTGGAGGATGTCCATTGGGCGGACGCGTCCACCCTGGATTGGGTGCGCGCCAGCTTGGCGCGGCCGGGCATGTCCTTCCTGTTGCTGATGAGCGCGCGACCCGAGTTTTCACCGTGGGACGGTCTCAAGACGCTGGCGCTGCCGCCCTTGCCGGAACGCCAGGCCGAACGGCTTATCCGCCAGATCACGGCAGGTGCAGGCCTTGATGCGCGTGCATTGAAGAGCATGCTGCAGCGTACCGACGGCATTCCGCTTTACATCGAGGAGATGGCGCGAACGTTGCAATCGGGCGTCCCGGGCGACATTCCCGGAACGATCTGGAATCTGCTGGCGGTGCGGCTGGAGTCGGTGGGTGAAGCCGGTCGCGTCGCGCAGCAGGCGGCGGCCATCGGCCGTGATTTCAGCTGGGATCTGCTCGCGGCCCTGTGGGACGGGGAGGCTGAGGGCTTGCTCAAGCACGTCGGGCAACTGACCCAGTCCGGACTGATCCATCCGCAGGGCCGCAGCAGTTATCGGTTCCGGCACGCGCTGATCCAGGATGCCGCCTACCAGACGCTGCCGCTTGGCGAGCGACAGCGCATCCACGGGCGACTGGCGCGCCTCTACCAGGGCGCGTTCCGGCATCTGGCGGAGGGCAGCCCTGAACGTCTGGCCCAGCATCTGGCACACGCTGGTGAACCTGTCGCTGCGGCCATGGCGTGGCTGGAGGCGGGACGTCTTGCCGCGGAGCGGTCGGCCAACCAGGAGGCCGTGTTCCATTTCGAGTCGGGTCTGGCGCAGTTGCGGGGCCGGGCTGCGCCGGACGCCGATACGTTGGAGCTTTCGCTGCAAGCCGCTCTGGGAAACACCTTGATCGCGACCCGGGGCTACGGTGCCGAAGAGGCCAAGGCGTGCTTTGCCCGGTCGCTCGAACTGAGTCGCAAGGCAGCCGACGACTCGGCTCTCTTTCCGGTCATGTGGGGGCTGTGGCTGGGTGGCCGGTCATGCACACCCGAGGCTTTTCCGTTGGAGTTTGCCGACAAACTGGCGCGCATCGCCCACGTGTCGGCCTTGCCTGAGCATGCGATGCAGGTGCACTACGCCTATGGCAACAACCTGTTCTGGATGGCGCGCCACGACGAGGCGTTTGCGCATCTGGAACAGGCAGTGGAAATCGGACGAAGTCTCTCGTCGCCGCACCTTGTGCGTACCTATGGCGAAGACACAGGCATCTCGTCCCGTGCCTTCCAGTCCTGGATCCATTGGATACAAGGACGCCCCGCGACGGCATTGGCCGTCGCGCAGGCGACGGTGACCGGAGCGCGCGAACTGGGTCACGCCCATACCTTGGGTTTTGCGCTGGCATTCGCGGCCGTACTGCACCGTTTCATGCGCCAGCCGCAGCAGGCGGCGAAGGTGGGGCGGGAGTTGCTTGACCTGGCCAACCATCACGACCTCACGCTGTGGCAGGCGGTCGGGGCGGCCGCCACGGGATGGGCCGCCGTCATGCAGGGAGATCCCGCAGGGCTGGCGAGCATCGAGGCGAGTGTGGCGGCATCGCGCAAGGCGATGCTGGTGGTGGAGGGAACGTTCATGTCATTCGAGGTCGATGCCTTGCATCGTCTGGGGCGGCATGAGGCTTGCGCGGCACGCGCACGGGAAGCGATCGAGCGCAGCGAAAACCGCGTGGACATCTACTTTCTCTCCGAGTTTCTGCGCTTGCGATCCGAGGCCCTGGTGCGGCAACCCGACGCAGCAGCGCATGCTGCCGAAGCCTCTGCCTGCCTTCGGCGCGCGCTGACATTGGCGCGCGAACAGGGCGCGTGGGTCCTTGAGTTGCGTGCGGCGGTGTTGATGCTGCAGCGCACCGCAGCGGGGGCCGAGCGCGATGCGTTGCGACAGCGCATCGACACGATACTGTCGGCCTGTCCCGAGCTGGCCGTGAGCGACGAGGGGGTGGCGGCGCGAAACGAGGCTGTTGCTGCCTGACGCCGTCCCGAGACACGGCACATGCCGTTCCCGACTTGCGCACTTCGCCGTCGAGACTATGATTTGAGTATTCTTCACGAGCCAACTTTTCATGAGCGGCAGCGCACTCTTCATCGGCGATCACCTGGCCCGCAGCTGCCGCGGTCGCCCGGGTGCGCCTCCGGTCTGGTGATGACTTTCCTGCCTTAGTCATTCACGCCTTACCGGAGAAATTTCATGTCTGATCTGTTCGAGAACCCCATGGGCCTCATGGGGTTCGAGTTCGTCGAGTTCGCCTCGCCCGCACCCCATGTGCTGGAATCCCTGTTTGAGAAAATGGGCTTCAGCCTGGTGGCGCGCCACCGTTCCAAGGATGTGCTGCTGTACCGCCAGGGCGACATCAACTTCATCGTCAACCGCGAGCCGCGCAGCCTGGCTGCGTACTTTGCGGCCGAGCATGGCCCCTCGGCCTGCGGCCTGGCCTTTCGCGTGCGCGATGCCCACAAGGCCTATGCGCGTGCGCTGGAACTCGGGGCGCAGCCGGTCGAGATTCCGACCGGGCCGATGGAGCTGCGCCTGCCGGCCATCCGCGGCATTGGCGGCGCGCCGCTGTACCTGATTGACCGCTTCGAGGACGGCAAGTCGATCTACGACATCGACTTCGAGTGGGTCGATGGCGCCGAGCGCCATCCGCGCGGCCATGGCCTGCGCCTCATCGACCACCTGACGCACAACGTCTACCGCGGCCGCATGGCCTACTGGGCCCAGTTCTACGAACGCCTGTTCAACTTCCGCGAGATCCGCTACTTCGACATCCAGGGCGAGTACACCGGCCTGACCTCCAAGGCCATGACAGCGCCCGACGGCAAGATCCGCATTCCGCTCAACGAGGAGGCCGGGCGCGGCGGCAGCGGCCAGATCGAGGAATTCCTGATGCAGTTCAACGGCGAGGGCATCCAGCACGTCGCGCTGCTCACCGACGACCTGATCGCCACCGTCGACGCGCTGCAGCTGGCCGGCATTCCGCTGATGACGGCGCCCAACGAGGTCTATTACGAGATGCTGGCTGAGCGCCTGCCCGGCCACGGCCAGCCGGTGGCCGAGCTGCAGACGCGCGGCATCCTGCTCGATGGCAGCACGGCCGGCGGCAAACCGCGCCTGTTGCTGCAGATCTTTTCGCAGACCCTGCTCGGACCGGTGTTCTTCGAGTTCATCCAGCGCCAGGGTGATGAAGGTTTCGGCGAGGGCAACTTCAAGGCTCTGTTCGAGTCCCTGGAGCGCGATCAAATACGCCGCGGGGCTTTGCAGGGGGCTTGATGACTTGAAGGGCTGACCCGGTCAGCCCTTCAAGCGTGTCCGTCGTGCACAGGATGCGGCGTCGCAATCGATCGCAGTTGCATGACCCGGAGGTCTGTCTGCGACTTTTCATCCGCTGGCGCCTCAGTAGTGGTAGCGCACGCCCAGCGCCAGGATGCTGATGCGGTCACGACCGCTGCCTGAGTACTTCAGGTAGTGCTCGTCGTATTGCACCACCCCGGACCACTGCGGGCTGAACGCGTATTCGGCACCCACGCCATAAGACCAGTCAAAGCCGACCTCGGTGCCTGAACTGACCCCTGAGCCTGCAGCAGAGGACGTTTCCGTGCGGCCATACGTGGTACCAATCTTGCCCAGCAGATTGAAGGTGCGGCTCAGTGGCGCGCGACCGATCAGACTCAGGTTGATGCCATCGGCTTTGGTGCTGCCGCCACCGCGATTCACCTTGCCAAAATCGGTGTAACCCACTTCAAACCCCAGGTTCTGATTGTTGAAGTAACTGCCGGCGTACAGGTTGTAGGACGTGCTGCGGTTGTCTGTGGGGAAGAGGCCGGTTCCGCTGTTGAGCCGAAAATCGGTTTGCCCGGCGTTGAATCCCATGTAACTGCTGCTGGCGGTGTACAGGGATGAGCCCCTGGTGGGGCGAGGGCTGGCCTCTTGTGTTTGTGCGATGGCGCCGGTGGTCAGCGATGTTGCAACCATCAGCAAGCTGGCGATGCGGTGTGTGTGTGTCATATGGGTTCCTTGGTTAACGGTAAAAATCAAGTTCAACAGGCGCGAGAGGAAGGCTGTTCACTTGAATGGTGGGCCGGGGGCTAGCGGGGTGCAATGGTGCCTGCCTCATCCGACAGGATGATCTCCACCCGGCGGTTCTGTTGTCGCCCCATGGCGGTGGTGTTGTCTGCCACTGGATACGCTTCGCCATATCCTTGGGTGGCAATGCGGTTGTTGCTGATGCCTTGCTGAACCAAGGCCAGACGCACGGCCTGACTGCGTCGATTCGACAGCTCCAGGTTCAATGCCTCTCCACCGGTGCTGTCGGTGAAGCCTTCAATCAGGACCTTGCGTTGGGGGTTCTGGTTCAGAAAACTGACCAGCTTGGTCAAGCTGTTGGATGCGCCACGCTCCAACTCAGCCTGGTTGATTGCGAACAGCACATCGCTGATGGTGATGACCAAGCCGCGTGGGGTTTGGGTCGCATGCAGATCGCGGATCTGCGCTTCCAGTGCGCTGTTGCGCATTTGTGATTCACGTGTCTGCCGTTTTGCTTCTTCGGCTTCACGTTGCGCTGTATCGGCTTCGCGCGTGCGTGCTGCCAGCTGGATGCGATTGCGATCTGCGCTCGCGTTGCTCACTTGCAGCTCGGCAGATTTCAGCTTGCCAGTTTCATCGGCAATGGCCACGCGTTGCCGAGCCAGGTAGGCCAGATGGTCTATCGTGACAGTGCTTTCGTTGCGGTTTGCCGCGTCCGTGGCTTTTTGCAGCGCTGTGCCGGCTTCCTTGAGTTCCCCGGCAGCCAAGCCTGAGGTTTGTGGGTTGGCTTGGGCGACCAGGTAGTCTTGGCGTGCCAACGCCAGTGTGCTGGGTGTCGGCGGGGTCGAGCCGCAGGCGGTGAGTGCGGCCGCGGCCATGATGGACATGGCGCTGATGTGTTGAATGTTCATGATAAGGCCCTAGGCATAAAAGACTATTTGCTATTCCGGTTGATTTCTTCTTGCAGGGCGCGGCTGTCAGCTTGCAAGACCGCTGCCGCCTTTTGTGCCTTGATCGAGCGTGCCTTGGTGGCCGCCAACTGGGCGTCAACCTGGGCCTGCTCCGCCAGCAGGCGTGCCTGTTCAAAATCCCTGGCGCCCATGGCTGCATTGGCGCGGTCAAGTTTCTCCCGTGCAACCCTCAGCTCGACGGGTGCGAGATCGGCCGCGCCAGCGCTGATGGCCTGACTGGTTGCGGCGGTGGAGGCTGCAATTTGTTCGGTGGGGGCGATGGGGCTGCCGGTGCACGCCACCAAAAAAACCGTGCTCCACCCGAAAAAGAGGGCAGGCAGGCATGCCAAGGTGGATGACACCCCTGCACGTGACGGGTGTTTGAAGTGCTTATTCATCATCTTTCCTGTGGTTGATTGAAATACGCGTGACCGTATGAGGGACTGCGGTCACAGCGTGCGCGTGCCAGCGTGTGTTGTCAGTACGGCACCGTACACATGCAAATGAGGGCTGCATTGAAGACGCGGTGCGTTCTCCGGTGTATTGCTGGCCTATGTGCGTTAGCGAACAAACAGGCGGATCACGCCTCTGTAGAGTGAGCCCATCAAGCCATCGTTTGGACTGTCATGCGCGGCATGCGTCGATGGGTTTGCAGCAGTGGCTGCACCCCATTCTGTTTTTCCAAGGAGGAAACACGATAATGAAGATGGCTCTGGAGACGCCAGTGCGTCAGAGTTCGAGGGTGCCGTCGGCCAATCAGGACGATCTGCGATGGCGCAAGGAGATCATGCGCCTGCTGAAGGATTCCTTGATTTCTGAGTTGGTTTACAGGGTGTACTGCCGACACGTGGCCGATCAGGCGCCCGCTGTGTCGATGCATCCCCAGCGGCTCTTGTTCGAGGTGCCTGCGCAATGGGTGTATGCGAACCAGTTGGCGGTGCGCATCGTGCACCTTGCCGATGCTTTGGATGATGCGCCCAGTGCCATACGGCAACTGAGTTGTGTCACACCCGACAAGGGGCCGGACTTGTCTTCATTGATCGCCGCCAACCTGAGCGACGAATTCGCCACCATCCTGAGCTACAGCCGTATCGTTCCCCTGCTCTCCCTCGACGATGTGGGCACCCATGAATTGCTCAACGAAATACTGACAGATGAAAAAGCGCGCGCCGAGGTGTTGAAGCAAGAACTTGTCAATTGAGCGCCTTGCGGGTCTTTTGCCCAAACGTGATGGGGCGGTCATCACGCACATGTTTGCCATTGATTCTTATAGGAGCGATTCATGAACTATCGAAATACCCTGGCCATCACCGCAACGGTTTTGGCTTTGTTGGGAACTGCCGGGTGTGCTGTAACACGCGACCAGGAAACCCTGGGTGCGTATGTGGACGACACCGGCATCACCACGGCCATCAAGGCGCGTTTTGTTGACAGCAAGCAGGTTGATGCCGCCAGCATCAGCGTGGAGACGCTCAAGGGCACAGTGCAACTCTCGGGTTTTGCCAAAAATTTCACAGAGAGAGCGGCCGCCGAGGACATTGCCTGGAAGACCAAGGGCGTCAAAGCCGTCAAGAATGAAATCACAGTTCGACCTTGAGCGTGGCACGGTGATGTGCGATACCGTACATTTGAGACATGTCGGGCGCTCGATACGCATGCAGCGTCCGGCCAGTCCCGTTTGATGGCGGGGCACACACAGGGGGCTGCATGATGGTTGAATCGGCGGATTTAAAGAAAAACCATTTGCTTGCTTCTTTGCCCGACGAAGAGCGACAGCGCTGGCTGCCCCAGCTTGAGCTGATCGAATTGGCCCTGGGGCAAGTGCTGTACGAATCGGGCAGTGTGCAGCCCTATGTCTATTTTCCGACCACGGCCATCGTCTCCTTGTTGTACGTGACGGAAAATGGGTCCTCCGCTGAAATTGCCGTGGTGGGCTTTGAAGGTGTGGTTGGCGTGTCGCTCTACATGGGGGGCGAGACCACCCCCAGCCGGGCTGTGGTGCAAAGCGCTGGTCAGGGGATTCGACTCCGAGCGAGCATCATCAAAGATGAATTCAAGCGTTCCGGCCCGGTCATGCATCTGCTGTTGCGTTACGCCCAGGCATTGATCACGCAGATTTCGCAGACTGCTGTGTGCAACCGCCATCACTCTTTGCAACAGCAATTGTGCCGCTGGCTGTTGATGAGCCTGGACCGGTTGCCTGGCAATGAACTCAAGATGACACAAGAGTTGATCTCCAACATGCTAGGCGTGCGTCGTGAAGGAGTGACCGAGAGTGCGCTCAAGTTGCAAGAGGCCGGCCTCATCCGCTACGCGCGTGGGCACATCACGGTGCTGGACCGACCGGGGCTGGAGAAACGCGCTTGCGAGTGTTATTCGGTGGTCAAGGTGGAGTACGACCGGCTGCTGCCTGATCGGCAGGCTACCTAAGCGGTTTGCCCAGACCTGGGCGTTATGTTCGCTGCAAGACAGTCAGAGCGAACCACCTTGTGCACACTGGGGCGGATAAGTCTGGCGCCTCTGTGACGAGATGGACCGACTTCCCATGGGCAGAGGCGCGTAATGGCCTCACATGCAAGAACGTCTACACCATGTCTGCTGTTGAAAACCACCTGATCGAACTGCTTCCCCGTCAAGATCGCTTGCATTTACTGGCGCTGTGCCAGCCTTGTGAGCTGAGTTTGGCCCGAGTCTTGTGCGAGCCGGGTCGCCCGGTGCGCCATGTCTATTTCCCCACCCAAGGCTTCGTGTCGTTGATTGCGATGCATGCTGGCAAACCCAGTCTGGAGGTGGGTATGGTCGGGTCTGAGGGCATGGTGGGTGAGCATGTGGTCTTGGGGGTGCGTGCGGCGCCTCTGCATGTGGTGGTGCAAGGCGCAGGCATGGCGTGGCGCATTGATGCGGCTGCCTTTCGCAAGGAGCTGGCCAGCAGCGCAGCCTTGCAACAGGTGTTACGCCGTTACCTCTATGTCCGATTGATTCAGTTGGCGGCTTCAGCGGCCTGCGTGCGGTTTCATCTGATCGGCCCGCGTTTGGCCAGGTGGTTGCTGATGAGCCAGGACCGTGCCCATGCCGACAGTTTTCGCATGACCCATGAGTTCATGGCCTACATGCTGGGCGTGCGTCGAGTGGGCATCACCACGGCGGCCGTGGCGCTGCAACGCAGCGGTCTGATTGCATACCGCCACGGTTTTCTCTCGGTGCTTGATCGCCGGGGTCTGCGAGAGGCTGCCTGCAGTTGTTATGCCGACGACAACCAGGCCTACCACCTGCACTTGGGGTGAGCACAGTCCTGGCGGCGACTTATGTGCGAAATCGCACAGAACAAAGTTCGGTCCATGCCTATGCTGAAAACTCATTGATCCAGGGGGAACGACATGAGCTTAGGCAGCCTACTGCTGGTGATTTTGATCTTGATGCTGGTAGGGGCGATCCCGACCTGGCCACACAGCCGCAACTGGGGTTATTTTCCCAGCACAGGTTTGGGGCTGTTGCTGGTCATCCTCGTCATCCTGATTCTGATGGGACGCCTGTAAAACAGGGTGCATACGAAGTCTTTGGCGTGAGGCACTGCTGCGGGGCCTCACGCCGCCTGAGCCGGCCTCTGATCAGCGGCAGGTCGGCCTCAAAGTCAGTCGTGATGTCGTGCGCGGAACATCAAGCTGATCAGTGCCATCAGTGCGGCTCCGCTCGCGGCTGCGATCAACAAGGATTTGGTGGGCTCATCCCGGATGTAGCGCAAGGTGGTGTCGGAAACACGTGCCATTTGGTCCTGTAGTTGGTGTGTGCCTGTGCGCACGGTGTCCACCATACGTCGTGTGAGTTCACTGACTTGCTCGCCAGCGTCATCGAGCGAAGCGATGGCCTGGTCGGCGATGCCGTCTGCTTGGCTGGGTAGTTTGTGGTTTTGCATGGTATTCCTTGGTTGATGAAGCAGGGTCGAGATATCTTGGATCACTTGGGTTTCCCAACCTCGTGGCCGATGACGCCGCCGATGGCTGCGCCACCCAGCGTGCCTGCCGTGCTTCCGCCCGACAGGACGGAGCCACCGATGGCGCCGGCGCCAGCACCGATGGCCGTGCTTTTCTCTTGGTCGCTCATGCCGGCACAGGCACTCAAACCCAGTGCCATGAGCATCGCTGTGGCGACATGTGGGGTCTTGTTTATCTTGGTCATGGTGTGCTCTCTTTCAAAGGCAGTGCAAGGAAGAAGGAACGGCTTTGCCGCCCTTCACGGTTTGCCGAATTGCGCCTTGGCCTGACTCAGGCAATTTTCTTTGGCGCTGCCCGAGTAGGCGTCGCACTTTTCCTTGGCCACGTCGTACAAGGCGTCTTGTTTGTCGGCGGCGGCATCTTTGCGTGCATCGGTTGTCTTACGCTGGACCTCACTGCGTGCCGCGTTGACCTTGTCCTGGGCCGAGGCTTTGGCGTCATCCGTCTTCATCTGTGCCTTGGCATTGGCCTGGGCGGCAACGTCAGCGGCCTTGGCTTCTTTGCGACACACATCTTTGGCGTTGCCAGCCATGTCATCGCAGCGTTCTTTGGCCACGGCGTAGTCCGCCTTGGCCTTGGTGATGCGGGCTCGGTAGTGGCTCTTCACGCTGGGGTGCTGCGCGGCGTCAAGTTCGGCGTTGGCCACCCTTTCCTTGCCTTTGGCCTCCACCAGGCAGACATCCTTGGCGTTGCCTGAATAGGTGTCGCAGGCCTCTTTGGCTGCTTTGTAATCAGCCTCGTTTTTGTGTTGCGCCGCCTTGTAGGCGTCTTCGGTCATGGTCTGTGCCATCGTCATGCTGCCGACAGTCAGGCCGATGGCCAGGGTCACAAGGGTGGTACGGAGATGTTTCATAGCGGTTTCCTGAGGTGTGCGTCCGCGTCGTGGGATGGCTGCAGATGCATTGCGTGAGCGTTGCCCTTGACACGGGTGGTCTGGAAATCAGTTCGCTCATCACACGGCGGAGTACGCCTAGCCGGCCTTGGGCCACGGACAGGCTCAGACTATTCGGCTTGCTGTGCCGCGTCTGTGCGCTGTCGAACGTTGGGGTGTCTGGGCGCATCCGGGCGCCGTGTTGTGCGCGATGGTAGCGACCTCAGCCAACAGCGCTATCCGTCGGGCAGAGGGGCGCTGACCGACCAGCAGGCTGTGCTGAGCGAGACCCATGCGTGCGCATCGGCCTTCAGGCCGATCGCTTCAGCGCGGTGCGTGGACGTGGCCCTGGCGGGCCGACCACCACAACATTAGCCCGCTGAGCAGTGCCACGGCCGCTTGTGCGCTCAGGCTTTGCCAGGTGGGGTAGATGCCCAGCAACGGGACCCGCACAAAACCCACCGCAGCCGCACCGATGGTGCCGGCCTCTTGCAGTGCCGCGATGCCTTGGCCGGTGAAGATGACGGCCAGCACCACCAGCAAGATGCCCGAGGTCGAGAAGAACAGGCCCAGCGGCAGCTTCACGCTGGCGCGCAAGATGGCCCAACTGGCAGCACCCAGCAACACGGCTGCCGTGGCCAGGCCGCCCAGCAGCGCGCCGTGCTCGCTGGGGCCCGCCTGGGTGGACAGCGCCTGCAGGAACAACACGGTTTCAAAGGCTTCGCGGTAAACCGCCAGGAAGGACACCACGGCCAGTGAACGCAGCGTGCCCTGGGCCAGCGAGTCACCGACCTTGCTGCCGATGAACTTCTGCCAGGCTTGGCTGTTGGACTTGCTGTGCATCCAGTAGCCGATGTACAGCAGCATGGCCGCGGCCACCAAGGCCGTCAGGCCTTCGGTGACTTCGCGGCTGGCCCCCGAGATTTCCACTAGGTAGTTGGAAACCGCCCAGGTCACCAGACCCAGCAACAAGGCCAGCACCCAGCCGATGTGCACCCAGCGTTGTGCATCGGTGCGCCCGGCGCGCCGGGTGAAGGCCAGGATGGCGGCCACCACCAACAGCGCCTCGATGCCTTCGCGCAGCAGGATGAGCAGTGCGCTGATGAAGGTGGTGGTGCTGGAGAGTTGGGTCCCATCGAGCTTGTTGCGTGCTTGTTCCAACAGGCCGATCACGTGCTCGGTCTGTTGGGTCACCTGCTCCACCGGGGCGCCGCTTTGGATGGCCTGGCGCAAGCCCATCATGGCGCGCTCGATCTCCAGCATCAGCGCCGGGTCCACATTGTTCAGACTCGACTCCACCAGTTCAAACCCCTCCAGATAGGCCTGGATCGACAGTTGCGCCGCCGTGCTGCGCTGGCCCTGGCGGTAGGCGCTTTGGCTTTGCTGCAGCGTTTGCACCGCCCACACCAGTGGCGCCGGCTTGCCGGCGGCCAGTGCCTGCGGGACATGTCGCAAGTAGGTTTGCAAAGCCACGCCCTCGTCGCCGAAGCGGGCACGGATTTCTTGCGGCGAGAGCGACACCACGTTGCCCAGATCGGGAAACGCCTGGCGCCCCTGGCCGGCCTGCCACAAGGCTTCCCCCTGCTGGCGCAGCGCGGGTGTGGGGGCGAAGTTGGCGACGAACAGGGCCAGGCCCCAGCGCTCTTCTTCGTTGAGCTGGCTGTAGCTGGCCATGGCCGTGCCGTTCACCCCCAGGGTGATGGTGTTGTACAGCCCATAGACGCTGCGCTGGGCCATGCGTTCGTCGTCATGGAAGTTGGATGGGGCAGGCTCCAGCCCGCGGCTGGCCGGCCCGTCACCGCGCCCCTGCACGCCATGGCAACTGGCACACAGGCTGGCGTACAGCGTGGCGGCGCGCTGCAGGTCGGGGGCGCTTTTCGGGGTCACCTGCACCTTGTAGGCGCGGATCAAGGCCCAGCGCAAGGCGTTGGCTTGCTGGCTGACGTCGGCCGCACCGGCTTTGGCGGCAATGCTGCGTTGCAAGCGCTCGGCGTCTGCTTGCAAGGTGGCGCGTTCGGCCTGGGCCGGCAGCGACTGGATCAGGCCCAGGGCTTGCTAGGCGAACTCCTGCATCTCCTGGTACTCGTCGGCGTTCTTGACCTGTCCCAGGTCCACGGCTTCGGCATAATCCACGGCGATGTAGTCCAGCAAATGCAAGGCAGTGCGTGCCGGATCGCTGCTGGCATGGCTCAGTCCGGACCACAGCAGCACGCTGGCGACAAGGAGGCGCAGCAAGGTGCGCAGGGGCTGCAAGAAGGTGGTGTTCGGCATGTGTGTTCCTGTGCGTCGGCGATCTGTGCCGCAGGCCACAGGGGGGTGTTCAGCGCCTTGCGCAGGGATTCAGCCCGGGTGCCGGGGGCGGCAGATCATTTGAACAGGATTGTAAACTTAAATAGGATTGATTCCTATTTGCAGGGCTGGTTTACCAATCGACCAGGCTCAAGCCGATGCTCAAGACCGTGCGCGAGCGGTTGTAGTCCACCAGTGAATCGCCGTAGCCGCTGAACAGCTGCACATGAAAACGCAGCCCACTGGTTAGGCTGCCGCGTCCGGGGTCGCCAATGGCACGCAGCCAGTCCAGGCGCACCGAGCCGTTGCCGGCGGCCATCAGCGAGTGGCGCAGTGTCACGCCCAGTGTGTGGCGCTTGTTGAGGTTCCACATGCCGGTGACTTCGGCGCGCCCCACGTAGTCGCTGATGCCGGGGTTGTCGTCGCTGTCGGCGGTCTCGGGCAGGCGGTACCAGAGGCGGCCGGTCAGCGTGTAGCGGTCGTCCTTCTCGGCGCCCGCCATGGCGATCACCCGGTTCCAGCTGCGCGACAGCGGCAGCGTCTGGCCGTTGGACTGATGGTTCAGGCTCAGGCCGCTGTAGCGCAGCTTCCAGCCGCCCGGCAGATCGGCATCGGTCGGCACGATGTACATCAGCTCCGGCTCGTGGTCGGTGTTGCGGAACGGGCGCGATAGCTGTTCATTGAACAGCTGCCAGTAGGACTGCTGGCTGTAGCCGAACCAGAGCGAATCGCGTTTGACCGGATCGCTGTGTGTCAGGAAGCCCGAAGCCAGCTTGGTACGCACCGAGAGCTGGATGCGCATCTCGCCCTGCAGGTAGGGCTGGTAGCTGGCGGTGTGGCCGGCCGTTGGCGTGCTGGGCGCGGTGTTGACGCTGTCGGCACCGATCACCGACAGGCTGATCGGCTTGTAGCCGCGGATGTTGAAGCGGCCGCAGTCGCTGCCCGATTCCAGCTCCCAGTAGCGCGACAGTGTTGATTGCGGGCTGCTGCGGCAGTCGGGCGAGCCGGCGGTCACGGCCGGCGCGGGCGCTGGCGCAGTGATCGGCGTAGTGTCTGGCGACGTCGTCGGTGCGGTGAGCGGCGCGTCCCGCATTGGCACGACAGGTGCGACGGCCGGCGTGACGTCTGCCGCGGCGGTGGCCGCGGGGCGGGCGCTCTGTTGGGCCGCCCAGCGGTCGAAGCAGGCCAGCCGGGCCGGCCCGTCCTGCAGTGCGGTGCAGCGTTGCCAGGTTACGGCGTCTGCTTGGATTTGAGCATCATTTTGAGCTCTGGCCCCCGTCGTCAGGGCGCCAAATGCTATCAAAATGAGAGCAACTTGTCTCATGGTGTGCCGGCCAGTGCCTGGGCCGCCGCGGTTTCCTGCGCCTTCTTGGCGAACTCGGCGCGCAGCGCGCGCAGTTTTTCGCGCGGGTCTTCCTTGACGGTCGCCTGGTCCAGCGCCATCTCGGCGATGAAGCGGCTCGGTTGCGCGGCCACCATCTCGCGGCCCTTCTTCTTGCGCCGTGGCCAGCTCACCACCAGCGTGCGCTGCGCGCGCGTGATCCCCACGTACATCAGGCGCCGCTCTTCCTGCAGGCGTTGCGCAATACTTTCATTGACGGCCTCGTGCTCGCGCGAGGAACCGCCGAGCGAATCGCCACCCTCGTCGAGCTTGAAGGGCAGCATGCCTTCGGTCACCCCGATCAGGATCACGTGCGGCCACTCCAGACCCTTGGCGGCGTGCAGGGTGGACAGCGTCACCACGTTCTGGTCCTGCTCGCGCTCGGAGATGGTGGACAGCAGCGAAATGGTCTGCGCCACCTCCAGCAGCGACTTCTTTTCGCTCGCCAGCGTCACGCCGGCGGCATCGTCGATCTGGCCGCCGCAGCGTTGCGCCATCCAGTCGCAGAACTCCATCACATTGGTCCAACGCGAGGCGGCGAGCTTCTCGTTGTCTTCGCTGTCGTACAGGTGCTTCTCGTAACCGATCTCTTTCAGCCAGTCGGTGAGAAACGCGCGCGCATCCTCGGCGCCGGTGGTGTGGCGGGCGCGGTACTCCAGGTCGTTCACGTAGCGGCCGAACTCGTGCAGGCTGCCGACCGCACGTGCGTTGAGCACCGAGGGCAGGGAAGACGAGAACAGTGCCTCGAACAGGCTGAGCTTGTACTGGCTGGCGAAGGTGCCGAGCGACTGCAGCGTCTGGTGGCCGATGCCGCGCTTCGGGGTGGTGACGGCACGCAGGAAGGCCGGGTCATCGTCGTTGTTGACCCACAGGCGGAACCAGGCGCACAGGTCACGGATCTCGGCGCGGTCGAAGAAGCTCTGACCCCCCGACACCTTGTAAGGAATCTGCGCCTTGCGCAGCGCCTGCTCCAGCACGCGCGCCTGGTGGTTGGCGCGGTAGAGCACGGCGAAGTCGCGGAACTCCTTGTGCTGCGAATTGCTGCGCAGGCTCTGGATGCGCGCCACCATGCGCTCGGCCTCGTGTTCCTCGTTGTCGGCATCGACCACGCGCACCGGTTCGCCCTCGCCCAGGTCACTCCACAGGCGCTTGGGGAACAGCTTGGGGTTGGGGCCGATCACGTTGTTGGCCGCCTGCAGGATGGCGCCGGTGGAGCGGTAGTTCTGCTCCAGCTTGATCACCTTCAGGTTCGGGAAGTCGATCGGCAGCTTCTTTAGGTTATCCAAGGTGGCGCCGCGCCAGCCGTAAATCGATTGGTCGTCGTCGCCCACGGCGGTGAAACGCGCGGCATTCGGGTCGTCTGGCACCAGCAGCTTGAGCAGCTCGTACTGGGTGGCATTGGTGTCCTGGTACTCGTCCACCAGGATGTGGCCCATGTGCTGCTGCCACTGGGCGCGCACCTCGGGGTGGTCACGCAGCAGTTTGAGCGGCAGGCCGATCAGGTCGTCGAAGTCCACGCTCTGGTAGGCGGTCAGCCGCTCCTCGTAGCGCGCCATGATGGTTGCGATGATGCGCTCGTTGTCGTCCGCGGCTTGCGCCAGTGCCTGGGCGGCGTTCAGCCCCATGTTCTTCCACAGGCTGATGGTCCACTGCCACTGCCGCGCGGTGGCGGCGTCGGTGCTGCCGCCGGCGTCCTTCAGGATGCTGGTGACGTCATCGCTGTCCAGGATGGAGAACTGGGGCTTGAGGCCCAGCACCTCACCGCTCTCGCGCAGCATGTGCACGCCCAACGCGTGGAAGGTGCAGATGCGCACTTCCTTGGCGGGCTTGCCGATCAGGCCCTTGGCACGCTCGCGCATCTCGGCGGCGGCCTTGTTGGTAAAGGTAATGGCGGCGATGCGCTTCGGTTCCAGCCCAGCCTGGATCAGGCGGCCGATCTTGTGCGTGATGACGCGGGTCTTGCCGGAGCCGGCGCCTGCCAGCACCAGGCAGGGGCCATGCAGGTAGTTGACGGCATCCTGTTGCGCGAGATTGAGGCCGTGGGAGGGAGAAGACGACATGCAGTAATAGGAAACGAAGCAAGGAATGATACCGAGTGGAGGTCACCAAATCTGAAGCGCCGGTAAAGCGCGCGTTTCTGCTGTGACAATAGGGCCGTGCTGCAGATCCTGACTGTCACCTTCCCCTTCTTTGCCCTCGTGCTGTGCGGCTACCTCGCCGCGCGTCGGCGCATGCTGCCGCTGGAAGCCATTCCCGGCTTGAACGGCTTCGTGCTGTTTTTTGCCTTGCCTTGCATGCTGTACCGCTTTGGCGCCACCACGCCGATTGCCCAGTTGCTGGACTACTCGGTCTTCATCGTCTGGCTGCTGTGCGGCCTGGTCATGGTGGCGTTCACCATTGCCATCACGCTCAATGCGCGCATCCGCTGGAACGATGCGTCGTTCGGTGCGCTGGTGGCGGCGTTCCCCAACACCGGTTTCATGGGCGTGCCGCTGCTGGTGGCGCTGTTGGGGCCGCTGGCGGCTGCGCCCATCATCGTCGGCATGCTGGTGGACATGGTCATCACCACGTCGCTGTGCATTGCGCTCTCGCGTCTGGACGGTGCCGACAAGCACGGCATGTCTGTGGCGTTGAAGAAGGCGCTGCGCGGCATGCTGACCAACCCCATGCCTTGGGCCATCCTGCTGGGGGGGCTGGCGTCCTTCCTGCAGTTCGAACTGCCGGGCATGGTGAACAAGACCGTGGGCTTGTTGGCCGATGCCGCCTCGCCGGTGGCGCTGTTCACCATTGGCGCCGTGCTGGCACGCTCGCAGATCCTGGCGGAAGAAAGCCAGCATCCGCCGATTGCGCTGGCTGACTACGTGCCGGTGGCGGTGTTCAAGCTGCTGCTGCACCCGCTGCTGGTGCTGCTGGTCGGCGTGGCAGCCATGCAGCTGGGCGTGCCATTGAGCAAGTTTGCGCTCACGGTCATCGTGCTGGCGGCGGCCCTGCCCAGTGCCAGCAATGTCTCGTTGCTGGCCGAGCGCTTCGGTGCCGACAACGGGCGCATTGCCCGCATCATCCTGGTCTCCACCGCGGTGGCTTTCTTGAGCTTCTCGGGCGCTGTGGCGCTGATGACCTGAAGCTCGGGTAAATACCTATGATTTTCTATCCATGGATAGGTTTGCCCTATCTAATAGATATTCCAAATCAAATGGAATAAATCATAGATTGAGCCTAAAGTTGACGCACTTTCTCGCAAGGAGTGCCGTCATGCCAAGCAACCCGACCCCTGTCAGCCGCCGCCAGTCCGCCTGGCTTGAATGTCTGGCTGCCTTGGCGCAGGCCAGTTGAGGCCTCCTGCCCGAACGTATGTATCCCAACCTCAAGGAGAGAACCATGTCTGAAGCCAAATGCCCCTTCCACGCCGCCGGCGGCGCGCGTGCCACCCACGGTGCCCAGTCGAACGCCGACTGGTGGCCCAATCAGCTGAACCTGTCCATCCTGCACCAGCACCAGCCGGTGTCCAATCCGATGGACCCTGACTTCAACTACGCCGAGGCCTTCAAGAAACTCGACTACAAGGCCCTGAAGAAGGACCTGGCGGACCTGATGACGCAGAGCCAGGACTGGTGGCCCGCTGATTGGGGCCACTACGGCGGCCTGATGATCCGCATGGCCTGGCACGCCGCCGGTACCTACCGCACGGCAGACGGCCGCGGCGGCGCCAACACCGGCAACCAGCGCTTCGCGCCGCTGAACAGCTGGCCCGACAACGGCAACCTCGACAAGGCGCGTCGCCTGCTGTGGCCGATCAAGCAGAAGTACGGCAACGCCATTTCGTGGGCTGACCTCTTCATCCTGGCTGGCAACGTGGCCATGGAGACCATGGGCTTCAAGACCTTCGGTTTCGGCGGTGGCCGTGCCGACATCTGGGCACCGGAAGAGGACATCTACTGGGGCGCCGAAAAGGAGTGGCTGGCCACCAGCGACAAACCCAACAGCCGCTACAGCGGTGAGCGCAATCTGGAGAATCCGCTGGCCGCCGTGCAGATGGGCCTGATCTACGTGAACCCGCAGGGCCCGGACGGCAAGCCCGATCCGGTGGCCTCGGGCAAGGACGTGCGCGAGACCTTTGCGCGTATGGCCATGAACGACTACGAGACCGTGGCCCTGGTGGCCGGCGGCCACACCTTCGGCAAGATGCACGGCGCCGGTGATGCGGCCCTGGTCGGCCCCGAACCCGAAGCGGCCCCCATTGAAGAGATGGGCTTCGGCTGGGCCAACAAGCACGGCACCGGCAAGGGTGGCGACACCACCACCAGCGGCTTCGAAGGGGCCTGGAAACCCAACCCGACGAAGTGGGACATGGGTTACCTCAAGGTGCTGTTCAAGTACGACTATGAGCAGATGACCACCGCCGCCGGCGCCATCCAGTGGCGCGCCAAGAACGTGGCACCTGAGGACATGATCCCCGACGCGCACGATCCCAGCAAGAAGTACCCGCCGTCGATGACCACGGCCGACCTCTCGCTCAAGTTCGACCCGGCCTACGAGAAGATCGCGCGCCACTTCCTCGCCAATCCCGAGGAGTTCGCTGACGCCTATGCCCGCGCCTGGTTCAAGCTCACCCACCGCGATATGGGACCCAAGAGCCTGTACCTGGGCCCCGAGGTGCCGGCCGAAGACCTGATCTGGCAAGACCCCATCCCCGCCGTCAACCACCCGCTGGTCGACGCCAAGGACATCGCTGCGCTCAAGGCCAAGGTGCTGGCCTCGGGCCTGTCGGTGAGCGAGCTGGTCTCGACCGCCTGGGCTTCGGCTTCGACCTTCCGCGGTTCCGACCGTCGCGGTGGCGCCAACGGTGCGCGCATCCGCCTGGCACCGCAGAAGGACTGGGACGTCAACCAGCCCGCGCAACTGGCCAAGGTTCTGTCGGTGCTCGAAGGCATTCAGAAGGCCTTCAACGCCAGCGCCGCTGGCGGCAAGCAGGTGTCGCTGGCCGACTTGATCGTGTTGGCCGGCAACGCGGCTGTGGAAGCCGCAGCCAAGGCGGCCGGCCAGGCGGTGGAGGTGCCCTTCACCCCCGGCCGCGCTGACGCCACCCAGGAGCAGACCGACGCCGAATCCTTCGCCGTTCTGGAACCGTTGGCCGATGGCTTCCGCAACTATCGCAAGAAGGCCTACAGCGTGAGTCCTGAGGAAATGCTGGTCGACAAGGCGCAGCTGCTCACGCTGTCGGCGCCCGAGATGACGGTGCTGGTCGGTGGCCTGCGCGTGCTCGGTGCCAACGTGGGTGGCTCCAAGGCGGGCGTGTTCACACGGCGTCCGGGCCAGCTGACGAACGACTTCTTTGTCAATCTGGTCGACATGAGCACGGCGTGGAAGCCCACCGGCGACAACGCCTACGAGGGCCGCGACAGCAAGACCGGTGCGCTGAAGTGGACCGCCACCCGTGTCGACCTGGCCTTCGGCTCCAACTCGCAGTTGCGCGCGCTGGCCGAGGTCTATGCGCAGAGCGACAACGCCGGCAAGTTCGCCCGGGACTTCGTCAAGGCTTGGACCAAGGTGATGAGCCTCGACCGCTTCGGCCGGGTGTGACCGCGCCGGTCCGGTGACCAAGCGCGGACAAAGGCCACCGTCAAGGTAGCCTTCTTTTTGCGCGAGTTCAGCGTACTCTGTGTATCACGCGCCCACGCTTATGCGGCGTTGGGTGCTTGAACACCTGAGCAACCCGTGTGCGGTGATCGCCGTATGTACGCCGTCAGACGGACGAGGCTTTCTGCAATTGAAAGAATGCACTGTACGTCATGTCATGACGTGCACCTTGCAGACTCCTTCAACTCTGAAAGATACCGAAATGTCCTACACAGAAGCTAAAAGCAACGACGCACCCACCGCCCAGACGGCACAGCAACACCATCTGCAGGCCGCCGAGCATCTTGAGCAGGCTGCGCAGTCCCACAAAGAGGCCGCCAAGCTGACGGCTTCCGGTGAGCACAAGGGGGTTCAAATTCATGTGGAAAAAGCGAAGACCCATACCGCCAAGGCGACCGAGCACATGATGGAGGCGGAAAAGAAAAGCGCCACCAGCCCGGCCGCCGTAAACACGTAAGGGCTGCCGCCGTTGATGGGTATTGCCGGCCCTGCTGGCGCGCCCGGCAACGGCGTTCCGCAGTTTCCCGGATACATTCGATCTCCCGATGGGCGCGGGAAATGAGATATCCCACTCGCAGTGAAGTCAGCCCGGCCTGGGTTTTATTCAGGATCGACCCGGACGTCAGCCCTTGCGCTGAATACCAGCAGAACGTCATCACCCCCCGGGTCGGGGCAGGCCGAGGCGCAAACCGTGCGCGCGGACTTGTCCTGCATTTGCACGACCAGGGTGCACGACTGCGTGCCGCCTTGCTGCCGCACACGGTCGAGCAGGTCGCGCAGCACAGGGCGGCTGGTGGAACTGACAAAGAGGTCGAGCCGCTGGCCTTGCAGCGCCTCGCGGCGCACCCCGAGCATGTTGGCGATCAACTCCTGCGTCAGCGACAACTCGCCGCCTGGCACGCGGTCCATGTTCATCAGCAGCCAGCGGCACAGCTGCTGGTCAACCGAATGGTGGCGGTTGCAGACCGCGGTTTGCGCCATCTGCGTGATCAGGGCCTGGGTGTAGCGCAACAGGAGGTGCATCACCGGCACAGACCGGTGGATCTCCGTCTTGATCACCTGTCCCGGGATCTTCAGGCCGATGCCCGCGCTGTGAACCACGGCGCTGCTGGTGGTGGACTCGCCGCCCATGAGGATGGCAATACCCACCATGCCCTCTTTGCCGACCAGGGATATCTCGGTGGAGGAGCCGTCCTCCAGCATCGACATCAACGACACGGTCGCATCCAAGGGGAAATAGACATGCTGGACGAACTGGCCCGATTCGTGCAGCACCTGGCCTAGCGGCAAGTCCACCAGTGTCAGATGCGGCAACCAGCGTTGCCATTCGGTGTCAGGCAGGCATGCCAACAGCCGCTTGCTCCGGTAATTGATGGACGGGTCGATTTTTACCCCTCCCCCTGTGTGTGACAGCAAAACAATATTCGGGATTCACACAGAATCAACTTCTTCTTGTTGCAGCCAAGTCTGAAGACAAAGGCGGTCGCCGTATGTGCGTCAGCGCACACAAGCAACAGGGCCGGCGAAAGCCGGTGCGTCGCCGCTGAAGCGGCGTGCGTCGCGGGGCGTCAGATCGTCAGCGGATCGACGTCCACCGCCCAGCGGATCAGGCCCTTGCCCTCGGGGCCCTGCCGCACGGTGTGCAGAACCTCGTGCCAGCCGGCCAGGAAGCGCTGCAGCGCGGCGCGTGAGGGGCTTTCGATCAGCATCTGCGCGCGCTCTACATTGGCCACGCGCTGCACGCTCATCGGCACCGCCGGGTAGAGTGTCACGCCCAGTGCCGTAGCGGCTTCGGTGCCTTGCGCGCTGGCGGCCCGCAGAAAGCCCTGCGCCGTCTCCTGCGTGCGCGCCTCGGCGCGCACCAGGGCCTGGAAGCTGAAGGGCGGCAGGCCGGCCTGTTCGCGCTCCTTCAGCTGCTGCGCGGCAAAGGCCGGGTAGTCGTGCTTCTTCAGCGCCTCGAACAGAGGGTGCGTCGGGTGGAAGGTCTGCACCCACATCTCGCTCTGCGCGCTGATGCCGGCATCGCGACCGGCGCGGCCGGCGGCCTGCATCAAGAGGCTGAACAGGCGCTCGGGGGCGCGGAAGTCGCTGGAGAAGAGGGCGCTGTCGGTGTTGATGGTGGCCACCAGCGTGATGCGGCGGAAGTCGTGGCCCTTGGCAATCATCTGCGTGCCGACCAGCACATCCACCTCGCCGCTGTGGACCTGGGCCAGCTGGGCTTCGAGCTCACCCTTGAGTTTGGTGGTGTCGGCATCGATGCGCACGATGCGCACCGGTGAGCCATCGGGCCGTTTCACGCCGGCCAGCAGTTCAGCCAGGTGCTCCTCCAGCCGCTCGGTGCCGCGGCCCATGGGTCGGATGTCGGGGTTGCCGCAGGCCGGGCAGGCGCGCGGCACGCGCTCGGTGAAGCCGCAGTGGTGGCAGCGCAGCGTGCGGTCGATCTTGTGGAACACGCGGTAGGCGCTGCAATGGGGGCATTCGCTCTTCCAGTCACAGTCGGCACAGTGCAGCACCGGGGCGTAGCCGCGCCGGTTCAGGAACACCATGCTCTGCTCGCCCTTGGCCACACGCGCCTCGATGGCGGCCAGCAGCGGCGGCGCAAACACCGTGCCCTTGGGCTGGTGGTTCATGTCGACGCGCCGCACCAGCGGCAGTTGGCTGTTGTCGCCCACGCGGCTGGGCATGTGCAGCCGCACGTATCGACCACCTTGGCGCCCGCCCTCGGCCGCCGGGCGGCTGTGGTGCCAGCTCTCCAGCGAGGGTGTGGCCGAACCGAGGATGACCTTGGCGCCCTCGAGCTTGCCGCGGTAGAGCGCCAGGTCGCGTGCCGAGTAGCGCGCACCTTCCTGCTGCTTGTAGCTCGGGTCGTGTTCCTCGTCCACCACGATCAGGCGCAGCTTCGGCAGCGAGGCGAACACCGCCATGCGCGTACCCAGCACGATGCGCGCTGCCCCGCTGTGCGCGGCCAGCCAGCTGGCCAGGCGCTGCGGGTTGGTCATGCCGCTGTGCAGCGAAACCACCGCCGCGCTGCCGAAGCGGGCCTGGAAGCGGGCTTCGAGCTGCGGCGTCAGGTTGATCTCGGGCACCATCACCAGCGCCTGGGCGTCGGGCTCGCGTTCCAGCAAAGCTTGCACGCAGCGCAGGTAAACCTCGGTCTTGCCGCTGCCGGTGGCGCCGAACAGCAGGAAAGGCCCGGCCTGCTGCTCGATCTGCGCCAGCACTGCGGCCTGCTCGGGCGTGAGCGTCACGCCGGCGCTGGGATCCGTGGCGGTTGGGGTCGCGGCCTCCGTGCTGCCCTTGGCCTGGCGTTTCAGGCGGCGTTCCAGTTGCTCGGGGCCAAGCTCGCGCAGCTGAGGCGGCAAGGCGGCCAGCGCCACTTCGCCAGCGGAGCGCTGGTAGTAGCTGGCGGCAAAAGCGACCAGCTGGCGCCAAGCCGGTGTCAGCGGCGGCAGGCGGTCGAGCGCGGCGGAGATCGGGCGTGTCTTGTCGGCGTCGAAGGCGGCTGTGTCGGCGCCCGGCGCCTCCCAGACCACGCCCAAGGTCTCGCGTTTACCCAGCGGCACACGCACCAAGGTGCCGGGCGCCAGTGGCAACTCACTTCGGTAGCTCAAGGGGCCGCCGACCTGGCTGTGTGCCGGGGTCTGGACCAGAACCGAAAGCCAGTACGTCATGGCGGTGCCGAGGTTGGGGGGATTTCTTGAAGTGGACTTCCGGAAAACGCGCTAAGTGCTTGATCCGGAAGGGTTTTACAAGAGATTCAAAGTTTCTGTGGATAACTTTGTTGATATCCACTCAATGCCGCGTCCGAAGCCTTGAAAATCAAGGCTTTTCTTGGAATGCCCACAAAAAAAGCAAAGCATAAAGTTATTACAAATCAATGACTTAGCTTCGCTATCGCTTTTGTAGCGATGATCCCCCATTTGGGGGGATCTTTCTGCGCCGCAGCACAGATTTTGTGCATAAGTCAGGATTCACCAACCTGTTTCGGGGCGTCTCGGCACCCGGGAAAACCATTATTGGCGCAGCCGGCGCGAGTGTTCGTGCACGGTCTGCACCAGCGTCGCCACATGCTCCGGTGGGGTGTATTGGCTGATGCCGTGACCCAGGTTGAAGATTTGGGTCGGGCCGCTGGTCGATCTGTCGGTGTGCGGGCGGCCGAAGCTGTCCAGCACCTTTTTCACTTCGGCCTCAATCGCCGCCGGCGGCGCGAACAGCACATTGGGGTCGATATTGCCCTGCAAGGCCTTGCCAGCTCCGCCCACCTGTCCACCCACCAGTGCGCGCGCCTTGCCCAGGTTCATGGTCCAGTCCAGGCCCAGCACCTCGCAGTCGAGCTGGCCCATCTCGTCCAGCCACAGGCCACCGCCCTTGGTGAAGACAATGCGCGGCACAGTCTGGCCGTCCACGCCGGTGCGCTTGAGGCCGGCCAGCACGCGCGCCGTGTAGGCCAGGCTGAACTCCTGGAAGGCGCCATCGGCCAGCACGCCACCCCAGCTGTCGAAGATCATCACGGCCTGTGCGCCGGCGTCGATCTGGGCATTGAGGTAGGTCGCCACGGCGTCGGCATTGACCTGCAGGATGCGGTGCATCAGGTCCGGGCGGCTGTACAGCATGCTCTTGACCTGGCGGTAGTCGTCCGAGCCGGCGCCTTCGACCATGTAGCAGGCCAGCGTCCAGGGGCTGCCGGAGAAGCCGATCAGCGGCACGCGGCCATTCAGCGCCTTGCGGATCGAGGTCACGGCGTCAAAGACATAGCGCAGCTTGTCCAGGTCCGGCACCGCCAGCTTGGCCACCGCGGCTTCGTCACGCACGGCGGTGGCAAAGCGCGGCCCTTCGCCCTGGGCAAAGGACAGCCCCAAGCCCATGGCGTCGGGCACGGTCAGGATGTCGGAAAACAGAATGGCGGCGTCCAGCGGATAACGCGCCAGCGGCTGCAGCGTGACCTCGGTGGCGTAGTCCACGTTGGTGGCCAGGCCCATGAAGCTGCCGGCCTTGGCGCGCGTAGCGCAGTACTCGGGCAGGTAGCGCCCGGCCTGGCGCATCAGCCAGACGGGGGTGTAGTCGGTCGCCTGGCGCAGACAGGCGCGCAGGAAGGTGTCGTTCTGGAGGGGGGCAAAGCTGGAAGTCATAACCCCGATTGTCGCAGGCCGGCGCTGTCCACCCCTTCCCGGTCTAGCTGCGGCGGCGCGACGCTGGACGGGGGCGGCTCAGCGCGCCAGCCGCACTTCCAGGATCTCGAACTCGATCGCCTCGCGGTAGATGCGGGCGTCCTGCGTGACCATGTGCAGCAGGATCTTGGGGGCCTGGGCTGCCACCAGGCGGTGGGCGGCGACACCGGCCAGCACCAAGGCCAGGCCGATCCAGGGGTAGCCGTACCAGGCCATGCCGATACCGGCGCCGATGATGGGCAGGATGAGCGCGGTCAGCAGCAGGCGGTGCTTGACGTACTGGCGCGCCTTGTCCGGGTTGACGATGAGGCGAAAGCGCCCGGCCGGCAGGCCGGAGCAGAACTCGGCGTGCGAGACCTCGACGGTCTCGCCGGGCTGGGGCTCGGAGGTGGGGTCGCTCATGTCGGAGGCCTGAGTCGGCGTGGTCGATCGTCCGGCAAGGATACTGCACGCCTTGTGGCGAAGGGGCATGGGCCCGGGCGATGGCGGGCTTTACGAGGCGTACTTGATCGAGCAGCCGTAGGGCGGCGCCGTGGGGCGGCTGACCGGCTTGCCGGCCAGCGCTTCGTCCAGCGCCTGGCGCACGTGGTTGGTGGCGCGGGCGATGTCCTCGATGCGCGCCGAGGGGATGCTGTCGATGCCGCCGGCGTAGATCAGCCGGCCCTGCGGGTCGATCAGGTACATGTGCGGCGTGGTGCGCGCGCCGTAGGCCTTGCCGACGCGGCCGTCCTCGTCCATGAGCGTGGCGCTGGCCGCGGCGCGCTGCTCGCCCATCCAGCGGGCCAGTTGCGGCGGGCTGAGGTAGTCACCATGGTCGGGGGCGGTGGAGTTGATGGCCAGCCACACCACGTTTTTCGCCACAGCCTCCTTTTGCAGCGCCGGCAGGTTGCCGCTGCGGTAGTGCTTCTGAACGAAGGGGCAGCCGGGGTTGGTCCATTCCAGCACCACATGGCGACCGCGCAGTTCGCTCAAACGCACCGTCTTGCCGCCGGTGTCGCGCAGCGTGAAGTCGGGCGCGGCCTGTCCCACGGTGGCCGCGGCATGCGCGGTAGTCGTGGGCAGTACGGCGGCGGTGACCAGCGCCAAGCCAGCCCCCAGAGTGGTACGTCGCAACATGCTCATCTCCTCGACATGATCGAAACCAGCACGGCGACCGGCCTGCTAAAGACTGGCCAGCGCCGCGCGCACTTCCTGCACGCTCAGGATCTCGGACAGCACCACCGGCGCGCGGCCGGCTTGGTAGAACACATAAACCGGCACGCCGTTGCGGCCGAGCTGCGCCAGCGCGGCGGTGATGGCCGGGTCGCGCCGTGTCCAGTCGGCGCGCAGCATGGTGATCTTGCGCGCATCGAACTCGGCCAGCAGTTCGGCATCGGCCAGCGTGGTCTGCTTGTTGTACTGACAGGTCACGCACCAGGCGGCGGTGTAGTCCACGAACACGGTCTGCTGTTGCGTCAGCAACTGCTCCACCTTGCCCGGCGTCCAGGCTTGCCAGCGTTCGCTGGCGCCGGCGGTAGGTGTCTGTACTTGCGGTTGGAAGATAAAAGGGGTCCCGGCCCAGGTCATCCATGCGCCGACAGCTATCAAAAACGTAGCAATGATCGTGCGTGAACGGCCCGCCAGGGTGAGCGACCAGACCAGCGCGCTGAACACCACCAGCAGCGCCAGCAGGGCGCCGGCACCATCGACGCCGCTCTGGTGACCCATGACCCAGACCAGCCACGCCACGGTGCCGAACATGGGGAACGCCAGCAGCTTGCGCAGCGCGTCCATCCAGGCACCGGGCTTGGGCAGAGCACGCGCGAAGGCCGGCACGAAGCTGGCCAGCAGGTAGGGCAGTGCCAAGCCCAGGCCGATGGCCGCGAAGATCAGCAACGCCTGCAGCGCTGGCAGGGTGACGGCCAGCCCGAGCGAGGCGCCCATGAAGGGCGCGGTGCAGGGCGAAGCCACCACCACGGCCAGCACGCCGGTGAGGAAGGCGTCGACCACCGGGTGGCGCGCCTGCAGGGACGCCAGCGAAGACGGCGCGAACTGGCCGAACTCGAACACACCGGCCAGGTTCAGGCCGATCAGGGTAAACAGTGCGGCCAGCGCGGCCACCACACCCGGGTTCTGCAGCTGGAAGCCCCAGCCCAGGCTTTCGCCGGCGGCGCGCAGACCCAGCAGCAGCAGGCCCAGCAGCACGAAGCTGAGCACCACGCCGGCCGTGTAGGCCAGGCCGCTGACGCGGTGGCGGCGGTGGTCGTCGGCATGGCGGGTGAAGCTCAGCACCTTGATGGCCAGCACCGGGAACACGCAGGGCATGAGGTTGAGGATCAGGCCGCCGAGCAGTGCGCCCAGCAGCGCGGCCAGAAAGCTGGCGCTGGCCGCCGGGCTGGCCGGTGCGGTACCTTGTGCGTTGGCCTGCAGCGCTGCCTGCAGCGCGGGCGACACGCCCACGGGCGCCGCGGTGGCCGGCCAGGTGCCGCGCACCGGCAGCTCGACGCGCCAGCCGCTCTGCCCTGAGGTGAGCACCAGCGGCAGTTGTGCCGGGCTGGCGCTGCGTTGCGCCGACAGCGGCAGGCTGGCCGTCCACACCGCGCCTTGCCAGGCCTGCTGCCAGGGCGCCGACGGGTTGACGACCTCGGCCGTCTCGGGGAAGGCGTCGAGCGTCTGGCCCTGCAGCCGCGCTGGCAGGCCGCTGAGGCTGACCTTGAGCGTGTCACCTTCGATCGTGATGGTGCTGTCCTTGCCTGCGGTCAGCGGCTGGGGTTGCGCCTTCAGCGCGGCGTCGAAGGCGGCGCCATTGAGGGCCGTCGAGCCTTTGGTCGGGAGGGTCAGCGTGAACTCGCCTTCTTCCGGAATGCATTCCTGCCGGCACGCCAGCCAGCTGGCTTTGAGCTTGACGGTGAGGTCCGGCGCCAGCAGCGAGGGCTTGAAGTCGGGTGTGATGGTCAGCGGCACCGGCAGCAGTACCGTGCCCTCGTAGCCATAGTTGATCAGCTTGCCCAGCGGCAGCTTCTTCGGCAGCGGCCAGGCAATGTCGCCGGCCAGCACGCCGGGTGGCAGCGTCCATTCCAGCTGCGTGGGCAGGCCGGAGTCGCCCGAGTTCTTCCAGTAGGTATGCCAGTGTGGCTGGTGCTGTAGCTGCAGCCCGACCCAGACCGGCTGGCCCGGCGCCACGCCCTCGGGGGCATGCGCCAGCAACTCGGCGCGCACCTGCTCGGTGGTCACCACGGTCTGCGCGGTGGCCGTCTGGGCGAGGGGGCCGAAGGTGAGGGCGGCCGTGGCCAGGGACAGCAGGGCGGTGCGCAGGAATCGGACAGGCAGGAGCATGGAGGGCACGAAGGACTTGAAGCTGATGGGAGCGCGGCAGGCCGGAACAAGTTCCCGCGCCGCAGCGGGGGGCAGGGCGTGCCACCGACGAGGCTGCGCCAAATATAAGCCAAGGCTGAAGGGCTTGCACGGGCCTATGGCCTTGATTGACACTATCAATTCCACAGACCGGGGTGATCTTCCAATAATTCGGCGTTATAGCGTCGCGCCCCGGTGGCCGGGGTCTGCGTGTGTGATGACGAAGAAGTCACAGGGAGGATCGTCATGGTGCCCAGCATGGAAGCGGTTCTGAGTCCGTGGGTGTCTCAGCTCAAGAGCAAGACCAACCTGCCCGTCCTGGTGCAATGGGGCGACAACCCGGCCCCCGACGCCGGCCTGCGGCTGGGCGACTTCACGCACCCCAAGGTGGTGATCCAGGTGCGCAAGGCCAGCGCCATTCCCCTGCTGCTCTCGCCCAGCCTCGACAGCCTGGGTGAGGCCTATGTCGAAGGGCAGATCGACGTCATCGGCAGCGTGGAAGACATCCTCGACATCGCCCACCGGCTGGCCGAAGCCGGCAGCCAGGCAGAGGGCCGGTTCTCGCGCATGGTGCGGCACTTCACGCACACCAAGAAGACGGACCAGGAAGACATCCAGTACCACTACGACGTCTCCAATGCGTTCTATCAGGTCTGGCTCGACCCGGCCATGGTCTACTCCTGCGCCTACTTCGAGCGCGGCGACGAGACCCTGGCCGAGGCGCAGGTGAAGAAAATCGACCACATCCTGACCAAGGTGCAGCTGCAGCCGGGCCAGCGCCTGCTCGACATCGGTTGCGGCTGGGGCGCCCTGGTCATGCGTGCGGCCAGCAAGTTCGGCGCGCGCTGTGTCGGCATCACGCTGTCGCAGCGCCAGTTCGAGCTGGCCACTGAGCGCGTGCGCGAAGCCGGTCTGCAGGACCGCATCGAGATCCGCCTGCAGGACTACCGCGACGTGCAGGGGCAGTTCGACCGCGTCACCAGCGTCGGCATGTTCGAGCATGTCGGCATCCAGCACCTGCCGGCCTATTTTGCGCGCATGCGCGAGCTGCTCACGGATGACGGCTGGGCGCTCAACCACGGCATCACCTCCACCGACGCCAACGACGGTGAAACCCGCCATGGCGGCGGCCGCTTCATCGATCGTTATGTCTTCCCGCACGGCGAACTGCCGCACATCGGCACCGTGCTGCGCACCATGCAGGAAGGCGGGCTGGAGGCGCTGGACGTGGAAAGCCTGCGCCGCCACTACGCGCGCACCACCGGGCTGTGGAGCCAGGCCTTCGAGGCCAACGCCGACAAGTTGCGCGGCATGATCGACGAGAAGCGCTGGCGTATCTGGCGCGTCTACCTGGCCGGTTGCCAGTGGGCCTTCGACCACGACGAGATCTCGCTGTACCAAGTGCTGTGCCGCAAGTCCGGCCGCCTGTCGCATGGCCAGCCCTGGTCGCGGCGCTGGATGTACAGCGGACGCTGACGCCGGCGTGCCGGGCGGGGCGCTCCGATAATCGGGGCATGGCTGATCCTGCCGTCGGCACCATCGTTCTTTCCACGCTCAACGCCAAGTACATCCACGCCTCGCTTGGCCTGCGCTATTTGCGGGCCAACATGGCGCGGCACGGCGGCGCCGACCTGCGCGCGCGTTGTGTGCTGCGCGAGTTCACCATTGCCCGTGAGCCGCGGCAGATCGTGGATGAATTGCTGGCCCTGAGTCCCGCCATCGTTGGCATCGGCGTCTACATCTGGAACGTCACGCAAACCACTGAGGTGTTACGACTGCTCAAGCGCCAGGCGCCGGGCGTCAAGGTGGTGCTGGGTGGCCCCGAGGTCAGCCACGAGCAGCAGGCCATCGTGGCGCTGGCTGACCATGTCATCACCGGCTGGGGCGATGTGAGTTTTCCCAAGCTCTGCCGTGCCTTGCTGGAAGGCCCGCAGCCCCTGATGAAAATCATCCCCGGCGAGCAGCCACCACTGGACGAGATCGCGCTGCCCTACGCCGAGTACAGCGACGACGACCTGGCGCACCGCCTGCTCTACGTGGAGGCCTCGCGCGGCTGCCCCTTCAAGTGCGAGTTCTGCCTGAGTTCGCTCGACAAGACCGCCTGGGCCTTCGACCTCGACGCCTTCCTGGCGCAGATGGACGCGCTGCACCGCCGTGGTGCGCGCCACTTCAAGTTCGTCGACCGCACCTTCAACCTCAAGGTGGAGGCCTCGGTGCGCATCCTGCAGTTTTTCCTTGACCGGATGTCGGAAGACCTGTTTGTGCATTTCGAAGTGGTGCCGGACCACCTGCCGGACCGGCTGAAAGAAATGATCCTGCAGTTTCCGTCGGGCGTGCTGCAGTTCGAGGTCGGCATCCAGAGCTTCAACGTGGAGGTGCAGCAACGCATCTCGCGCCGGCAGGACAATGCGAAGACCGAGGCCAACCTGCGCTGGCTGGTGCACGAGAGCCCGGCGCACTTGCATGCCGACCTGATCTTTGGCCTGCCGGGCGAGACGTGGGACAGTTTTGCGCAAGGGTTTGACCGCCTGTACGCGCTGGGCCCGCACGAGATCCAGCTCGGCCTGCTCAAGCGCCTGCGCGGCACGCCGATCGCGCGCCACACGGCCGAACACGGCATGGTCTACGACCCGGCGCCGCCCTACACGGTGCGCCAGACCGCGGTGCTGGACACCGCCACCGTGCAGCGCTTCACCCGTCTGGCGCGCTACTGGGACCTGGTGGCCAATTCCGGACGCTTCAGCCGCACGGTGCCGCTGTTGCTGCAGGGGCCGTCGTCCTTCCAGACCTTTGCGGACTATGCCGACTGGCTGTGGCAGCGCGTCGGCGAGACCGCTCGCCTGACACCGGAGCAGCTGGTCGATGCCTTGTTTGACTACCTCACGGCCGAACGTGGCCTTGATGCGCAGGTGGTACGTGCGGCGCTGCGAGACGACTACCTGGCCAGCGGCGCCCGTGCCCGGCCGCAGTCCCTGCGCGACGTGCTGCCGCCGCAAGGCGCACCCGTGCCCAAGACGGCGCGTGCCCGCGCCGAGCGGCAGGCGCGGCACCAGGGCGTGGTGGAAGAGGCTCTAAGATAAGCGTATGAACCTGCCCAGCCGCCCGAGCCGCTATTGGTCCGACCTCAGCACACGCGACTTTGCGCAGCTCGACACCGCGCGCGCCATTGCCGTGCTGCCGGTGGCGGCGGTCGAGCAGCATGGACCGCACCTGCCCGTCAGCGTCGACGCCGACCTGGTCGACGGCGTGGTGGCAGCGTCGCTGCCGCACCTGCCGGCTGACCTGCCGGTGTTGTTTCTGCCTACCCAACCCGTGGGCCTGAGCCCGGAGCACCAGCGTTTTCCCGGCACGCTCACGTTGTCGTCGCACACGGTCATCAGCCTGTGGACCGAGATCGGCGAGTCGGTGGTGCGGGCCGGCATCAAGAAGTTGCTGCTGCTGAACTCGCACGGGGGCCAGGTCAGCGTGCTGGACATCGTGGCGCGCGACCTGCGTGCCCGCTTGGACATGTTGGTCTACAGCACGAGCTGGTTCAACCTGCCGCTGGGGGAAGCGGCCGAGCAGTTCAGCGCCGAGGAGCACCGCTTCGGCATTCACGCCGGCCAGATCGAGACCGCCATGATGCTGGCGCTCAAGCCAGAGCGGGTGGCCATGGCGCAGGCGCAGCACTTTGCGTCGGCCTCGCAGCAGCGCGCCGCGGCCTTTCCCATCCTGGGCAATGGCAAAAGTGCCAAACTGGGCTGGCAGATGCAGGACTACAACCCCGCCGGCGCGGTCGGCAATGCGGCCGCCGCCACGGCGGAGCAAGGGCAGGCCCTGCTGCAGGCAGCCGGGCGTGCGCTGGCGCAGCTGCTGGCCGAAATCGACCGCCTGCCGCCCGGCACGCTGGTAAACCCCTAATCGCAAACCCTGTTTGACAGTCCGCAGGCGGCGGGCTACCTTGGGGCCATCTCCACTGCAAGGAGTGCCCCATGAATACGCCCAATGAACGTCGCCAGTTCTGGCGCTCTGACTTCGATGCGCCGGCGCTGGTGACCACCGCCGGCCGCAACCATGCGGCGCGGCTGATCGACGTTTCGCTCAAGGGGGCCCTGATCGAACACGACGACACCTGGCTGGCGCGCACCGGCCAGGCCTGCCACCTGCGGCTGGAGCTGGCGCCCGGCGCGGTGATCGTGATGGATGCCACCGTGGCCCATGTCGACGGCCGCAACATCGGCCTGCAGTGCGACCGCATCGACCTCGACAGCATGACGCACCTGCGTCATCTGGTCGAGTTCAATGCCGGCGACAAGAGCGTGCTGGAGCGCGATCTGGCGCACCTGATCCGCGCCCATTGACGGCCTTGGGCCGACAGGCCCGTGGCTTCAGTTCAGCACCAGTTCCACCGGCACGTTGCCGCGCAGCGCATTCGAATACGGGCACACCTGGTGGGTGGTCTCCATCAGGGCTTGCGCCTCTTCGCGCGGCAGCCCGGGAATGGTCACCTCCAGCTTGACGGTCAGGCCAAAGCCGCCGTTGCCGTTCGGGCCGATGCCCACCGTGGCGTCGACCTGCGTGCCTTCCAGCTTGATCTTGCGCTGGCCGGCCACGAAGGCCAGGGCGGAGTCAAAGCAGGCGGCGTAGCCGGCGGCGAACAGCTGCTCGGGGTTGCTCAACGCCCCGCCGGGGCCGCCCATTTCCTTCGGGATCGCCAGCTTCATGTCGAGCACGCCGTCCTGCGAACGGATGTGGCCATTGCGGCCGCCGGTGGCGCTGGCGCGGGTCTGGTACAAGGTTTTCATAAATTACTCCTAAAAGATTAAATCGTGTGCGATGTATTGTGCCAGATCGAAAAAAACCGCGCTGCGGCCAGGGGCAAAAGGGCCGGCAGGCCGTGAGGGGGTCAGTCGGCCGCTGCCTGCAGGAGCGTCAGCAGACGGTCGAGCTGCTTCTTGAGCTTGTCCGCATCGCTGGCGGAGTAGCCCAGGCGTTCGAACAGCTGTCCCGGAATGGCGGCGCACTTGTGTCGCAGTGCGCGGCCAGCTGGCGTGAGGCTGATGTCCACCACGCGCTCGTCGGCGCTGGAGCGCTCGCGCAGCACCAGGCCGTTTTCCTCCAGCCGCTTGAGCAGCGGTGTGAGCGTGTTGCTGGCGAGCTGGGCGCGCTCGCCGATGTGCGACACGGTGCAGGGCGCGTCCTCCCACAGAATCATCAGCACGATGTACTGCGGGTAGGTCAGCCCCAGCGGCTCCAGCAGCGGCTGGTAGAGCCGGGTCAGCAGCCGCGAGGCTGCGTAGAGCGGAAAGCAGATCTGGCGTTCGAGCAGCAGGTCGTCGGTGGTCGGCATGAGGGTTCTTCAGAAAATGGCGCCGGGGCGGTGCGGGGTCTATTGTTTCAGGAATGCGCTGCCTTGGGGCCACCCTGGCACGGTCATTGCTCATTCTGGTGCATGAGCGCCTCTACCCTGCCGCCGCCAGCCCACCGCCGCACGCCGGACGATCCGCTGTGGCAGCACCAGCTCGAACTGTTGCTGGACTCCACGGGCGAGGGCGTCTTCGGCATCGATCTGGACGGCCACTGTACCTTCATCAACCGGGCAGGCGCGCGCATGCTGGGCTGGCAAGCCGACGAGGTGCTGGGCAGCAACATGCATGAGCTGACGCATCACTCCCATGCCGACGGCCGTGCCTACCCGGCGCAGGACTGCCCGATCTTCAACGCCTTCCGCCAGGGCCTGCCCTGCCGCATCGACGCTGAGGTGTTCTGGCGCCGCGACGGCCAGCCGTTTCCGGTCGAATACTCCAGCTACCCGTTGATCGACGCCGGGGTGGTGCGCGGCGCGGTGGTCACGTTCATCGACATCACCGAACGTCGGCGTGCCGCCGAAGCGCTGCAGCGCGCCCACGATGAACTGGAGCAGCGCGTCGAGGAGCGCACTCGCGCGCTGTCGGTGGCGCTGGGCCAGTTGCGCGAGCTGGCGGCCTATTCAGAGAAGGTGCGGGAGGACGAACGCACCCGCATTGCCCGCGAGGTGCATGACGAGCTGGGCAGCCTGCTGGTGGCGCTGAAGATGGACGTCAACTGGATGGACAAGCGCCTGGCCGAACAACAGCAACGCACACCCAACGAGGCCGAGGCCATGCGCACCCGGCTGCGCTGCAAGTGCCAGAACATGAGCCGCTTGATCGAGAACGCGGTCGACAACGTCGGGCGCATCATCACCGACCTGCGCCCCAGCATCCTCGACCACCAGGGCCTGTGGGCGGCGCTGGAATGGCAGGCGCACGACTTCGCCGAGTCGGCCGAGCTGGCGCTGGACTGGGCCATGCAGGGCACGGATGGCGTGCAGTTGCCGGAGCCGATGGCCATGGCGGTGTTCCGCATCTTCCAGGAGATGCTGAGCAATGTGGGCCGCCACGCGCGGGCCAGCGCGCTGGGGGTGCGCATCGACGCGGCAGGGGGCGAACTGGCGATCACGGTGCAGGACAACGGCCGTGGGGCGGCTGCCCAGGCTTTCGAGGCGCCCACCGCCTACGGTGTGCTGGGCATGCGCGAGCGCGCGCGCCACTTTGGTGGCGAACTGGAAATCAACAGCGAAATCGGACGTGGAACCACGTTCCGCCTGCGTATGCCGCTACGGAATGAATAGCATGATCCGGCTGCTCATCGGCGACGATCACCGCATCGTGCGCGAAGGACTCAAACAGGTGCTGGCCGATGCACCAGATGTGTGCGTTGTGGCGGAGGCCACCAGCGGGCCGGAGGTGCTGGACCAGGTGCAGACGCAGGGCGGCGCCCAGGGGTTGGATCTGGTGCTGCTCGACATCGCGCTGCCGGGCCTGGACGGTCTGGAGGTGCTGCAGCTGCTGCGTCGCGAGTACCCGGCCCTGCCGGTGCTGATGCTCAGCACCTACCCCGAAAGCCAGTACGCGGTGCGTTGCATCAAGCTCGGCGCCGGCGGCTACCTCAACAAGAGCGCCGACCCGGACGACATGCTGGCCGCCGTGCGCAAGGTGGCGGCCGGCGGGCGTTACGTGACGCCGGCCACCGCCGAGGCACTGGCGGCGGCGGTGGGTGCTGTGAGCAAGACGGGCGCGGGGCTGGAGGCGCTGTCTTACCGTGAGCACCAGGTGTTCCGGCTGCTCACCAGCGGCCACAGTGTGAGCGAAATTGGTGCACAGCTCAAGCTGGCGCCCAACACCGTCAGTACCTACCGCGCCCGCATCCTGGAAAAGACCGGCGTCAAGAACGACGTGGAGTTGGCGCTGCTGGCCCAGCAGCACGCGCGCGGCGCCGCCTGACACCTGTTTTGTAGGGCTGGCCCTACACCGTGTGGTGCCGGCTGCAACGAAATGCAGCGGCGGGTGACCCAGACGTCCAAACTGGCCCGGCCCTTGCGTAGGAGCAGGCATCGCAACTCAAGAGGTGATGCCATGACCCAGTACTTCGACCCCTATGACGCCGACCGCCCCCTGATGCTCAAGTGCAGCTGCGGCCGTGACCACACCGTGGCCGAGCACCAGCAGGAAATGGCAGCCGCCCAGGCGGTGACCGAGCTCAAGCGCCGCAGCGAAACCGCCGAGTTCGAGGCCTACAGCAACGAGTTCATCGAAGCCACTCTGGTCAAGGCCATTTTCCCGCAGGACGCGGTGCGCCGTCGTTTCCTGCGTGCCGTGGGCAAGAGCACGGCCATGGCCGCCATCGCCAGCGTGCTGCCGGTGGCCAGCCTGCAGGCCATGGCGCAGGAAAAGGGCGCGCTGGAGAAGAAGGATCTGAAGATCGGCTTCATCCCGATCACCTGCGCCACGCCGCTGATCATGGCGCACCCGCTGGGCTTCTACCGCCAGCAGGGTCTGAACGTCGAAGTGACCAAGACGGCCGGCTGGGCGCTGATCCGCGACAAGATGATCAACAAGGAGTACGACGCCACGCACTTCCTGAGCCCCATGCCGCTGGCCATCTCGCTCGGCCTGGGCTCCAATGCCACGCCGATGAACGTGGCCACGATCCAGAACGTCAACGGCCAGGCCATCACGCTGGCGCTCAAGCACAAGACCAACCGTGACCCGAAGAACTGGAAGGGTTTCAAGTTCGCCATTCCCTTCGAGTTCAGCATGCACAACTTCCTGCTGCGCTACTACCTGGCCGAGGCCGGCATCAACCCCGACACGGACGTGCAGATCCGCGTCGTGCCGCCGGCCGAGATGGTGGCCAACCTGCGCGCCGGCAACATCGACGGCTTCCTCGGCCCCGATCCGTTCAACCAGCGCGCGGTGTACGAGGAGGTGGGCTTCATCCACGTGCTGACCAAGGACCTGTGGAACGGCCACCCCTGCTGCGCCTTTGGCACCAGCACCGAGTTCATCCAGAAGAACCCCAACACCTTCGCCGCGCTCTACCGCGCCGTGCTCACGGCCGCCGCCATGGCGCGCAAGCCGGAGAACCGCGAGCTGATCGCCAAGGTGATTGCGCCGGCGCAGTACCTCAACCAGCCCGAGGTGGTGCTCAACCAGGTGCTGACCGGCAAGTTCGCAGACGGCCTGGGCAACATCCAGAACGTGCCCGACCGCGCCGACTTCGACCCCATGCCCTGGCAGAGCATGGCGGTGTGGATGCTCACGCAGATGCAGCGTTGGGGCTACATCAAGGGTGACGTCAACTACAAGCAGATCGCCGAGAAGGTGTTCCTGATCACCGACGCCAAGAAGCACATGAAGGCGCTGGACCAGAAGGTGCCCGATGGGGCCTACCCCAAGTTCAAGATCATGGGCCGCGAGTTCGACGCCGCCAAGGCGGCCGAGTACGCGAAGAGCTTCCCGATCAGAAAGACGGTGTGACATGAATGCCGCACGCACACTGCAGCTCAAGGCAGCCCTGCTGTCGGCGCTGATCTTCCTGATGCTGCTGGGCATCTGGTACGTTGCCACCGCGTCCTCCGGGGCCAGCGGCGCGGCAGCGGCCATGACACCCGAGCAGATCGAGTACGCCAAGATGATGGGCAAGGAGGTTGGCGCGACCAAGAGCGGCGGCTTCCCGACGCTGGGCCAGATGGGCAGCACCGTCTGGGGCCACCTGGCCGACCCGTTCTACGACAACGGCCCCAACGACAAAGGCATCGCCATCCAGCTGGCGCATTCGCTCGGCCGTGTCGGCCTGGGCTTTGCGCTGGCTTGCCTGGTGGCGATTCCGCTGGGTTTCATCATCGGCATGTCGCCGCTGCTGCGCCGCGCCTTCGACCCCTTCATCCAGGTGCTCAAGCCCATCAGCCCGCTGGCGTGGATGCCGCTGGCGCTCTACACCATCAAGGACTCCTCGGTGTCGGGCATCTTCGTCATCTTCATCTGCTCGGTCTGGCCCATGCTGGTCAACACCGCCTTCGGCGTGGCCTCGGTCAAGCGCGAATGGCTGAATGTCGCCAGCACGCTGGAGGTCAACCCGCTGCGGCGCGCCTTCCTGGTCATCCTGCCGGCGGCAGCACCCACCATCCTGACCGGCATGCGCATCAGCATGGGCATCGCCTGGCTGGTCATCGTGGCGGCCGAGATGCTGGTCGGTGGCACGGGCATCGGCTACTTCGTCTGGAACGAGTGGAACAACCTCTCGCTCACCAACGTGATCTTCGCCATCCTTGTGATCGGCGTGGTCGGCATGCTGCTCGACCTGGCCTTCGGCCAGCTGCAGAAGGCGGTGACCTATGTGGAGTGAAGTTCCCTCGCGCCTGGCCACGCCGGTGTCCCCGGCCCCCAGCTTGCCCCAACGAAAGGTTTCCCCCGTGGACGGTTTCCTCAAGATCGAAAAACTCAGCAAGGCTTACCAGCCGGCCAAACCGGTGTTTGCCGACGTCTCTTTCACGCTCGAGCGCGGCGAGTTCGTCTGCGTCATCGGCCACTCCGGCTGCGGCAAGACCACCATCCTCAATGTGCTGGCCGGGCTGGACACGGCCAGCGGCGGCCACGTCTTCATGGACGGGCGCGAAGTCGTCGGCCCCAGCCTGGACCGCGGTGTGGTGTTCCAGGGCCATGCCCTCATGCCCTGGCTGACGGTGCGCCAGAACATCGCCTTTGCCGTCAAGTCGCGCTGGCCGGAGTGGCCGGCCGCCAAGATCAACGTGCAGGTGGAGAAGTTCGTAGCCATGGTGGGCCTGAGCCATGCCATCGACAAGAAGCCCAGCCAGCTCTCGGGTGGCATGAAACAACGCGTGGGCATTGCGCGCGCCTTCTCCATCCAGCCCAAGATGCTGCTGCTCGACGAGCCCTTCGGCGCGCTCGATGCGCTCACGCGCGGCACCATCCAGGACGAACTCATGACCATCGTGCGCCAGACACAGCAGACGGTGTTCATGATCACGCACGACGTGGACGAGGCCATCCTGCTGGCCGACCGCATCCTGCTCATGAGCAACGGCAGCGAAACCGCCACTGGCTACGTGCCCGGCGGCATTGCCGAGGAGGTGGTCAACCCGCTGCCGCGCGAACGCACGCGTGCCGGCCTGCACCACCTGGACGGCTACTACGAGCTGCGCAACCACATCGTCGATTTCCTGGTCACGCGCGCCGTGGCGCACTGACCTGGCATTTTTCAACCATCAACTCAACAACGGAGTCCACCATGAACCGCAACGACGTTACCGAAAAGATCATCGCCACCAAGGTGTCCAAGGGCATCAAGTGGGAGGACGTGGCCAAGAAGGTCGGCCTGTCCAAGGAGTGGGTCACCGCCGGCTGCCTGGGCCAGATGACCTTTGACGAAAAGCAGGCCAAGACCCTCGGCAAGATCTTCAGCCTCAATGCCGAAGAGATCAAATGGCTGCAGGTCGTGCCCTACAAGGGCTCGCTGCCCTCGCAGGTGCCGACCGACCCGCTGATCTACCGCTGGTACGAGATCGTCAACGTCTACGGCACCACCATCAAGGAGCTGATCCATGAGGAGTTCGGCGACGGCATCATGAGCGCCATCGACTTCAGCATGGACATCGTGCGCCAGCCCGACCCCAAGGGCGACCGCGTCAACGTGGTGCTGTCGGGCAAGTTCCTGCCCTACAAGCAGTACTGAGCCGACGGCCATGGAACCCAAGCCGCCGCTGCCGCCCTTCACGCCGGAGACCGCTGCCCAGAAGGTGCGGCTGGCCGAAGACGCCTGGAACTCGCGCGACCCCGATCGCGTGGTGCTGGTCTACACCGAAGACACGCGCTGGCGCAACCGCGCCGAGTTCCCGGTCGGCCGCGAGGCGGTGCGCGCCTTCCTGCAGCGCAAGTGGGCGCGCGAGCTGGACTACCGCTTGATCAAGGAGTTGTGGGCCTGTGCCGGCCACCGCATCGCCGTGCGCTTCGCCTACGAATGGCATGACGATTCGGGCCAGTGGTTTCGCTCCTACGGCAACGAAAACTGGGAGTTCAACGACCAGGGCTACATGCAGCGGCGTTTTGCCAGCATCAACGACCTGCCGATCCGGGCCGAGGAGCGCAAGTTCTTCTGGCCGCTGGGGCGGCGGCCGGACGACCACCCAGGCTTGAGCGAGCTCGGCCTGTAAGGTGCGCCGCGTGGCTCAGTAGTGCGGCGGAAGTTCGTCGCGCAGGCTGGCCAGCACCGGTGTGCTGCCTTCGGGCAGCTGGCGGCGCAGGCCGCTCACCTCGCGCAGCAGCAGGTCGATCTGCTGTTGCTGGCGGTAGATGGCCTGGTTGAGCTGGTCGATCTGGTCCTCGGCGTAGCTGGCCTTGATCTCCAGCTCGGTCAGGCGGGCGTCGGTGGTGTCGGGTGTGTCTGCCATGGCCCTATTGGAACCCATTTCCGCGCCGCCCCGTCCATGCTCTGCGCCGATTAACCCCACCTCCGCCGTCGGTTTGCCCGTGGCGCCCACGTCGTGCATGCGGCTGCCCTAGCATCGGGGGCATCTGTGAAGCGACGGAGGGGCGATGGTGCAACGGCGACAACTGATCCAGGCTGGTCTGGCTGCGGCACTGCCGCTGGCGTCCTCGGGCGTGCAAGCTGCTGAACCCGACGTGGCAACGCAGCTGCGCCAGGGCGGCGTGGTGGTCGCATTCCGTCATGCCCTGGCGCCCGGCACCTTTGACCCACCGGGTTTTCGTGTCGACGACTGCGGCACCCAACGCAATCTGAATGACGAAGGGCGGGCGCAGGCGCGCGCCATCGGCCGCTGGTTCCAGGCCCGGGGCCTGCAGCCGGCGCGGGTGCGTTCCAGCCCCTGGTGCCGCTGCCTCGACACCGCACGCCTGGCATTTGGTCAGGCCGACGTCTGGCCCGCGCTCGGCTCACCGCGCGGCGCGCTAGAGACCACCAACGCCGCACACCTGCGCGAACTGCGCACCGCGCTGACGGTGGCGACGCAGCAGCGCGGGCGCTTCGAGGTCTGGGTCACCCACATGTTCGTGTTGTCGGCGCTGGCCGACACCGGAACCGACTCCGGCGAGGGCCTGCTGTTGCGTGCCGAGGGCAGCACTGTTCGGGTGTTGGCACGGCTGCGCGTGGCCTAGCGCTCAGGCCGCCGGCGCACCCGGCTGGCGGCGCGGGTGGGCGCGGGCAAATGGCTCCAGCGTCTGGCAACGCGCCACGATGCGTTCGATGGTCGGGATGCCCTCCACCTCGATCTGGAACACCTGCATCACCGCCATCACGCTGGCCAGGCAGATGTCGGCCAGCGTGGGCGCATCACCGTGGCAGTACAGGCCGGTGGCTGCTTCGCTGGCCAGCCGTTGTTCCACGGCACGCAGCCCGGTGCCGAACCAGTGCGTCTGCCAGGCACGCCAGTCGGTCTCGTCGAAGCGGCCTTGCGTCGTGAGGTACTTCTTCACGCGTGGCGTGATCAGCGGGTGCGTGTCCGCCGCCAGCATGCCGGCCAATGCGCGTACGCGTGCGCGGCCGTGCCGGTCGGACGGCAGCAGCGGCGGTTCGGGCTGTGTCTCTTCCAGGAACTCCAGAATGGCGAGCGACTGTGTCAGCGGCGCATGGCCAGGCTCCACCAGCGTCGGGATGCCACCCAGCGGGTTGAGCGCGCGGTAGGCCAGCGTGTGCTGCTCGCCGGCATCGAGGTTGACGATGTGCTCGTGCGCCGTCAGCCCTTTCATGGCCAGCGCCACGCGCACGCGGTAGGTGGCCGAGGTGCGCCAGAAGCCGTAGAGGTCGAAGGTCGGCATGCGGTTCAGTGCAGCGTCAGCGGCAGCGAGGTCGTCTTTACCCGCACCGTGGCCGGCCGCGCCTCGTAGGGCGCTGGCGTGCAGCCGCAGATGTCGGCGGCAATCGTGCGTGCCTGGCGGGCAATCGGTTCGATGTAGCGGCTGGCCTGCCCGTCGACGGTGATGCAGTCGCCTAGCGCATGGATATGCGGGTCGCTGGTACGCAGCGTGGCCGGCTCGACCTCGATGCCATTGCGCCAGGCCAGGCCAGCGCTCTGCGCCAGCCGGTTGGGCGTCTGCAGGCCGGTGGCGGCGATCACCTGGTCGGCCAGGAAGTTCTGGCCGCACTCGGTGGTGAGGTAGTAGCGTCCGTCCAGCCGGCTCAGTTGCGCTACCCGCACACCGCCGACAAAACGGATCGGCAAGTCATGCCAGGCCTGCAGCACCTGCGTGCCGGCTTGAGCGTCGTGCCAGCGCGCCAGCGGCTCCGGCTGAGTGTCCAGCAGCGTGATGCGGTGGCCGCCCAGCGCCAGGTCGTTGGCCAGTTCGCTGCCCACCAGGCCGGCGCCGACGATCAGCACATCCTTGGGTGTATCCCCCAACGCGGCACGCAACTGCAGGTAGGCGCCCAGGTGGTTGACGCGCCAGCACAGGCTGGCCGGCAGGCTGGGCGGCAGTGCCGGCTGCGCGCCGTGCGCCAGCACCAGATGTTGGTAGGGCAGCACACCGCGCGTGGTGCGCAGCTGCTGCGTGTCGGCACAGATGCGGATGGCGTGCGTGTGCGACAGCAGGCGCACGTTCAGGCGTTGCGCGGCGGCGGCGCCGGTCTCGCGCACCAGTTTGTCGGCATCCAGCTGGCGCGCCACGGCCACCGACAGCAGGGGCTTGTCGTACACGTCGCCAGCGCATGCCGTCACCAGCGTGATCGGCAACGCGGCGTCCATGGCGCGCAATGTCTCGGCCAGTTGCCAGCCGGCGCGGCCGGCGCCCACGATGACCACGCCCGGCGCCTGACGGGTGGTGAGTGTGGGCGCGCAGGCGGCCTGCGCCTGCAGCGCGGCCAGGTCCGGCGGCGTGTAGGGCGCGAAGTCGGCCTTGGTCACACCGCACAGCGGACAGGCCCAGTCGTCGGGAATGTCGGCAAAGCGCGTGCCCGGCGGCAGGCCGCCGTCGGGGTCGCCATCGGCCTCGTTGTAGATGTAGCCGCAGGCGTTGCAGATGTACTGCTGCCACGGCGCCAGGCTCTGAATGGCCTCGGCAATCGGGGTTGATTTCATGCCGGCAGCTCCTCGGCGCTCAGGCGCGCCATCTCCTTGCGCAGGTGCTTGATGGCCGGCGTGACGATGGCCACGAAGTGCGACTCACGTACGCGGCGCTGCACGTCCGAGCTCATCAGGTAACCACGTGCGCCCTGGTGCATCAGGGCCGACTGCGCCGCGCGCAGGCAGAGCTCGGCGCCGTGGGCGCGCGCGTCCAGCACGTCAATGAAGAACTCGGTGCTGCCGTCGAACGGTGTCTCGGCCATTTTCATCACGCGTGCGGTGAGCGCGTCGAGCTCGGCCTGCAGCGTGGCGGGCCGGTCTTCCAGGAACTGGTTCACATGGCCGAGCTGCGGCTCCACCGCCCACATGGAATCAATCGCACCCTGTGTGATGCCCACCGCCATGCCGCACTGGAGCATGACGAAGGCGGCGCGGATGCGCGCAATCGTCGGCTTGGCCGGGTCAGCAATCAACGCGTCGGCGCCGATGAACAGGTCCTTCACACGAATGGCGTAGGTGCTCGTGCCCTCCATGGCCGAGAAGCTGGGGCACTCGCGCAACTCCACGCCCGGCGCGTCGCAGCGCAGCAGGAACATCACCTCACGGCCCAGTGGCTGCTGCGCCTCGTCCACCACCGCGGCAATGGCGCCGCAGTAGTGGTCCGGCCCCAGGTTGCTCACCCATGGCAGCGTGCCGTTGATGCGGTAGCCGCCTTCCACCGGTGTGGCCTTGAGCAGCAGGCTCTCGATCTGCGCGTAGCTCTTCATCGGGTTGGACAGCGCGGTGCCGCCCAGGCTCACGCCCATGATGTGGTCCGCCAGCAGTTCGCCCATCAGCGCCGGGTTGCCCGATTGCTGCAGGTACAGCCCGCACACCGCCTGGCACCACATCATGAAGCCGGTGGCGCCGCACACGCGCGACACCTCGGCCATGGCCTGGATCGCCAGCGCGTAGCTGCCCGGGCCGGCCGGCGTGTCCAGGTGCACGCTCATGGCGCCCAGCGCCGCCAGCTGGCGCAGCACCGCCGCCGGGTAGTGGCCTTGGCGATCAATGGCCTCCACCTGCTGCTGCAGCGGGCCTTGCGCCACCGCGCGCACGGCGGTCAGCAAAGCGTCGCCAGACAGCGGCGGCAGGTGGGTCACGTCACGGGGCAGGTCGGCGGCGTTCATGGTCGGCTCCTTGGGCGGCGGTCAGGGCGTGGTTCAGTCAGCCAGGCTGATGGTGAAGGGGATGGGGTTGCGCATCGTGTTGGCCACCGGCGAGTAGAAGTTGGCGTGCTGCACGATCTCATCCAGCACCTCGCGCGGCGCATCGCCCTCCACCAGCACCTTCACGCGGATGGCCTGGAAGCCCATCTCCGGCGGCGTCTTCTGCAGCGCGCCGCCGGCACCCCAGGCGGCCGGGTTGCCGATGTCGCCTTCCAAGAACACCTCCAGCTTGGTCAGCTTCACCTGCTTCCAGGTGGCCACGGCGGTGATGCCCACCGCCAGGCAGCCGCCCAGGCCCGAGAGCACGATTTCGCCCGGCGCCGGCGCGGTGTCCTGGCCGAACAGGTGCAGCGGCTCGTCCACCACCACCGGCGCGTGGTTGCCCACATAACTCAACGAGCGGTACTGGCCTTCCATCACGGTGTGGACCTTGTTGGTGCCGCGGCTGGCGGGGTTGTTGCGGCCCTTCTCGGCAAAGGCCATCAGGCCGTCGCGGTCGATCGGGCGCAGGTAGGCCTTGACGGTGGTGACGGGTTCGAGCAGGTCGGTAGAGGACATGGTGTCTCCTTGTTGCAGTTGCGGGTTGAAAAAAAGAGGATCAGGCTGCCATGGCGAGTGCGGGTTGGGCGCCCTTGAACGGCAGGCCAGACTCGATGGGCAGCGTGTCGTCGCGCGACCACTCGTTCCACGAGCCGAAGTACATGCGCACGTCCTTGAAGCCGGCCTGCTTGAGCGCCAGGAAGGTGTTGGAGGCACGTGCGCCCTTGAAGCAGTAGAGGTAGACCGTGTCGTCCGGGCTGATGCCGGCACTGAAGCACTCGGCGCGTACTTCGTCGGGCGACTTGAACACCGGGCCCTGGGCCGAGGGCTTCATGAAGCGGTACCACTCGATCCACTTCGCGCCCGGCAGGCGGCCCTTGCGCGGCGCAAAGTCCTTGCCATAGGGGGAAGAGCTGTCGCCGATCCATTCGTCCACGTCGCGCACGTCGAGCAGCACCGTGCTGCTGCCCAGCGCCGCCTGGATGTCCTCCTTGGTCAGCATCACATCGGCCGTCTTCAGGCCGGTGGGGAAGGTGGCCGGCACCGGCGCCACCGCGGCGGTAGAGACCGGCAGGCCCGCGGCCTTCCAGGCCGAGAAGCCGCCGTTGAGCACCTTCACCTTGGGGTAACCCAGCCAGGTCAGCAGGTAGTAACCGCGGCACGACTGGCCGTAGCCGCTGTTCATGGCGTCCTCGTAGAACACGGCCGTCTCCTTGCCGGAGAGGCCAGCTGCGCCCAGGTGGGCGGCAAAGGTGCTCTTGAGTTCCTGCAGCCCTTCGGGCGAGGAGGTGGCGAGAAAGGTGAAGATTTCGCGCAGGTTCACGGCGCCCGGGATGTGGCCCTGGGCGTAGGTGTCGGCATCGCGCGTGTCGATGATCACCACCGGCTCGCTGGCCTGCAGGGCCTGCAGCTCGGCGGGGGAAATCAGAACGGTGGAAGGCGTGGTGCTGGCGGTGCTCATGGTGTCCTCTCCTGGGTTGAAGGCAGATGCCTGTGAGCCTTATTGCAACGGCTGTGCCAGCTTGCGGGGTGGCGTGAAATTTCAAGCCAAATTGGCCTTTAGCCATTGATGGGTGTGCGCAAGCAGCTATCAAAACAGGAGCATTGAGGGGCGATGCGCGGCAAGGCGTCTGGGTGTTTTGTCGACAATCGCGCTGCAATGTCGACAAAGTGTCGACCCATGCCCCAACCGGAGGGCCACGTGCGCCTGTCAGCCCCGACGCTAAGATGGCCCGCAACCCCTGCGCGTACTACCCTGCATGACTGCCGAACTCATCAACCGCCTGCAGCACAGCCCTGCCGCCTTTGCCCATGCGACCGGCGAGATTGAGTGCATTGAGACCCATATCTCCTGGGTGCTGCTGGCCGGTGAGCACGTCTACAAGCTCAAGAAGCCGCTCACGCTGGACTTTCTGGACTACAGCACGCTGGACTTACGCCGCGCTGCCTGTGAGGAAGAGCTGCGCATCAACCGCCGCACCGCGCCCGGCATCTACCTCGACGTGGTGGCCGTCACCGGCACGCTGGAGGCGCCGCGCATCGTTGCCGCGAGCGAACTGCGCGCTGACACCCCGGTGCTGGACTGTGCGGTGCACATGCGCCGCTTTGCGCAGGATGCGCTGCTGAGCCACCTGGCCACGCAGGGCGCCTTGCTGCCGGCGCACATCGACCAGCTGGCGCAGCACATCGCCGCCTTCCATGCCAACGCCGCCGTAGCCGGGGTGGAGACGCCCTGGGGCCAGCCCGAGACGGTGCGCGAGGCGGTGGCGCACAACTTCCCCGACGTGTTGGCCGTGGTGGCCGGCACCGAACTCGAAGGTGTGTTGCAGGCGGTGCAACGCTGGAGCACGCAGCAGGGCGAGGCGCTGGTCCCGCTCATGCAGCAGCGCCGCGCCCAAGGCTGGGTGCGTGAATGCCATGGCGACTTGCACCTCAACAACCTGGTGTTGATCGACGGCGTGCCGCAACTGTTTGACGCCATCGAATTCAACCCCGCCTTCCGCTGGACCGACGTGCTGGCCGACCTGGCCTTTGTGCTGATGGACCTGCAGGCCCATGGCCGGGCCGACTATGCCTGGCGTTTGCTCAACACCTACCTGGAACACACTGGCGACTACTTTGCCCTGCAACTGCTGCCCTACTACCAGTGCTACCGCGCCATGGTGCGTGCCAAGGTGGCCGCGCTGCGCTGGGCGCAACTGCAGGGTCAGCCCAAAGAGCAGGCGGCCGCACAACAGGAGGTGGCGCGCTACCTGCAACTGGCGGCGAAGCTCATCACGCCGCGCGCGCGCGCCCTGTGGCTGGCTACCGGCGTCTCTGGTTCCGGCAAGAGCAGCCAGACGCAAGCGTTGATCGAATGGCTGGGCATCGTGCGCGTGAAGGCTGACGTGGAACGCAAGCGCCTCTACGGCCTGACCCCGCTGGCGCGCAGTGCGGGCGCGGTGCCCGGCGGCATCTACACGCCGGAGGCGGGCCAGCGCACCTACGCGCGCCTGTGCGAGGTGGCGCACGCCGTGCTGGCCGCCGGCCTGCCGGTGCTGGTGGACGCCACCTGCCTCAAGGTGGCGCAGCGCCAGCCTTTCATGGCCCTGGCGCAAGAACTCGGCGTGCCCTGCCGCATCCTGGCGCTGGACGCGCCGGTGGCCGTGTTGCGTCAGCGTGTGCTGCAGCGCGCCTCACAAGGTGGCGATCCGTCGGAGGCCGATGTGGCGGTACTGGAGGGGCAGCTCAAGGCGCGTGAGCCGTTGACGCAGGAGGAGCGGGCCTGCGCGCTGGCGGTGGATACCAGTCAGCCGGTGGATTGGCGGTTGGTGTTGCCGGCGGACTGGGTAGTTACGAGCTAGCTTACAAAGGCTGATCGCTCAAGAGTCGTGTATCGACCCAATGTGGACATTCGCGCTATGCGAAAGCGGTCGTTCAACGTGGAGATGACCGGCGCCGCGCGGCTTTATCGCGCAGCGTCCAGTGACCGAGGGAACAGGGTCGAGCGCAGGGTTAGAACTCATTGGAACTTCCCTGACTGAAAGACTCCATTTGAAAAGATTCCATTTGAAACGCCAAGCTCTACGTTCTCAACCGTGAATGCCGTGACGCGATCACATTGTTGGTGATTATCAAACTCAGAATTGGCCACCAAGGCTAGCCCGGGGGAGTCTTTCGTTACAGAGCCTTTGAAGCATCTCTTGTGCAACAAACGTACACCATTGGCACACACTCTCTTCATTTCCCAGCAGGCACCAAGAAGAGTCGGTGACCCGGACAACAATGAGATTTTGCAGTTGTAGCCACCCTCAACTGAGGTGCATTCAACATTGGCACTAACGTCACGGCCAAACGTGAATGCGAAATATAGAAATCCGGCAACCACGGCGGACAAAGCAGCGATGGAGAAAACTTCAGCACGAGTCTTCTTCCGGGGCCCCGGTGTATCTTTGGTCTTCTCTAAACCGTCGCCAAGAGTACCCATTTGGTGTGGCCCTATGAGTTCTAACTTGATATAGACCGCAAAAGTGCGGAATAACATGGACGGAAGTTCATCTTGGCGCCTTCCCTGCCGCAAGCTAAGTGCTTGTTTTATTCGAAGTATTTCAGCCAATATAGCGGAGAGCGGCGCGCATAACAAACGGCGAAACCGCGCAATGTAACGGCCGGAAGCCGCCCGTCACGCATCTCAAGACACCACTCGCGTCAACGGGGCCTGTGACTCAAGCAGAAGGTCTGCAGGCCGGGCCGCATCTTCACGAGCCCACCTCACCCGTCCGGCTGATACGGATGCGGTAGCTGTCACCGATCTTTTCCAACAGGCGGATGTCCAACTGATATTCCTCGTCCGTGTACTGGCTGCGCCCTGGCAGGGCGAAGGCGGCGCCGCGCAGGGCGGGCAGTGCTGGGTTGGCGTTCACCAGCCGCACCGGGGCGCGACCATGCCGGCATTCGGCGATGCTGTCGTCGGCCTTCATGATCAGCACGCCATGGCCGGGCAGCACGCGGTCGTAGGCGCCGAGGGGTTGGCGGTTCTCGATCAGCAGGTAGCGCTGCGCGTCGAGCCGGATGCGGATGGCCAGGGTCTCGGCCTTGCCGTCTTCCAGCGGCCCCAACACCAGCTCCACCGGCGCGCCCGGCACGACGTCACGCACCTTCTCGGGTGGCAGCCAGCCCAGGCGCAGCTTGGTCCAGGACGAGATGCCCGGCGGCGGCAGCGAGGGCTCGATGAAGTGGCACGACATCGGGTCCCAGTAGCCCATGTTGATCAGTGCGTTCTCCCAGCCGGTGGCGCGCGTGGGGTGGCGTTCCTGCAGGTCGTGGTCGTACAGGCAGGGCACCTGGCGCTTGCCATCCACCACGCCGCCCCAGACGTGGGCGATGTCATGGAACAGTGTGCCCAGATGCGCCGAGGCCGTGAAGATGGCCATGCCCCCGGGCACCACCTGGCCGCGCCCTTGGGTGCGAAACACCAGAGGCTGTGCCCAGCCCAGCATGCCGGGGTAGCCGCACAGGCCGATCATGCCGTAGTCCTCGAAGCGCGCTTTCATGAAAAGCACCATGAAGTCGTAGCGCGAGAAGTCGTGCGCCGCATCCGCGGCGTCGATGGCGTGCTGGATGATCTTGAAGATGCGGGAGCGGTCCACCTGCAGATTGGCCGGCAAGATGGTGTAGCTGGCGATCGGTTCGGGTAGCGTCAGCCAGTCGGTGAAGTCGAAGCTGGTGCAGACCCGGCCGTAGGACATCTCGCGCACATAGTGGTCCAGCCGACGAAAGCGCTCTGCGACGGCGTTGCGGTCGACGGTGCGGGCCAGGCCGGGAAACTCGGCCAGGATCACCAGCCCGCGCTGTGTTCTGCAATCAGCCTGAGCCGAGGTCGCGCGGGCCAGAGGCCCCATGCCGGTGGCGAGCGCGCATTGCAGGCAGAGACGGCGGGTCAGCAGGGTCACGATACGGGTCCTCCCGGGAAGCGGTGGCGCAGTCCAAATAGCCTACGCCCGTCCGGACGGGGTGACAAGTCTGCGGCCTAGATGCGCTCGATCACATGGTGCGGCACGATGCCCGTACTGCAGATGGCGTCGTCCCAGTCCAGTGCCGCGCTCACGCCCTGGGCCGTGACCAGCGCGGTGTGCAGGCCGGCGTGTCGGCCGCCCAGGATGTCGGTGTGCAGGGTGTCGCCCACCATCAGCACGCGCTCGCGCGCCACCCCTGGGCCCAGGCGCTGCAGTGCGAGTTCGAAGACGCTGCCGTAGGGTTTGCCAAAGCCGACTGGCTGGCACAGGCCGGCTTGCAGCAGCGCGGTGCCGAAGTAGCCCGGCTCGGTGGAAAAGCCGTGCTCGCGCGGGGCGGCCAGGTCGGGGTTGCCCAGCAGCACCGGGCGCGGTCGTGCACGCAGGGCGGCGGCCAGGCGTTCCTGCAGCTCGTTCGTCCAGACTTCGGCCGCCAGCAGGATGAAGCCGTCGGCGCGTTCGAAGGCGTCGCCCTGTCGTGGCGCCTCGCGCGCCAGCGACAGCATGCGCCCCGGCAGGTCCGACAGATCAGCCTCGGCCGGGGCCATCACGCCCCAGGTCTGCAGCGGCAGGGTGTGCAGGTGCTGGCGCAGGGCCTCGCGGCTGGAGACGATCTCCTCCGGTGCAAAGTCGAAGCCCAGGGCGGCGTACTTGCGCGCCAGTGCGACCACCGGCACGCTGGCGGCGTTGCTCACCACCCGCACGTGCCGGCCGGCACGGCGCAGCGCGACGATGCGCTCAGCCGCGCCCGCGATGGCGGTCTCGCCGATGTTGAGCACGCCGAAGGCGTCGAAGAAGAAGGCGTCGTAGGCCTCGGTCAGCGGCGTCAGGTCAGGGGCCCGCGCGTAGCACGGCGGGAAGGTGGCGGCCGGCAGCAGCGGGCGCAGCGCTTCGTAGGCCTGCAGCAGCGCAGGCGCGGTCAGGGGAGGCAGCATGGGAGCCATCGTAAGAGATCAGTGTGACGGTTTGGCGGCATCGCCGACCGCCACCCGCGTCAACGCGGCCTGCGCCGTCAGCCAGGCGCAGAAGGCCTGTACTTCCGGCCGCGTCTGGCTGTGGGGTGCCACGATGAGCCAGTAGCTCATGGGCGAGCCCAGGCGCATGCCGGGCAGCACCTCCACCAGGTCGCCGCTGGCCAGGCTGTCGGCCACCAGCGGCAGGCGCACCAGCGCCACGCCCTGGCCGGCCAGCGCGGCCTGGGCGATCTGGTAGGCATAACCGAAGTAGAGCCAGCGTTTGGGCTCCAGCTTCTTCAGGCGGTGCACGTTGAACCAGTTGCGCCAGGTCAGCCAGGTCATGGGCTGGCTGTGCTGCGCCTCGTTGGCCTCGATCAGCGCGCAGTGCGCCAGGTCTTCGCCGCGCTGCAGCGCGTGGTTTTTCAGCAGCCAGGGGCTGGCCACGGGTGTGAGCTGTTCGTCGAACAGGTGTACGGCGTGCGCCGGCACCCGGTCGGGCTGGGTGTAGCGCAGCACGAGGTCGACGTCGGCAGTGTCGAGGTCGATCAGCGCGTCCGAGGCGTCGATGCGGATGTCGATGTCCGGGTGCAGACTCTGGAACGCCTCCAGCCGCGGAATGAGCCACATGGAGGCGAACGAGGCCCAGGTGCTGATGGCCACGCTCTTGCGCCCGGCGCTGCGGCGGATCTGACGCACTGCACTGTCCAGCCGTTCCAGCGAGGGCAGCACCGCCTGCAGCAGCTGCGCGCCGGCGGCGGTGAGTTCCACCGCACGCGTGTGGCGCAAAAAGAGGCTGACGCCAACCTCGTCTTCCAGCGCCTGGATCTGCCGGCTCACGGCGCTTTGCGTCAGCGCCAGTTCGTCCGCCGCGGCGCGGAAGTTCAGGTGCCGCGCCACGGCGGCGAAGCTGCGCAGCTGGCCCACGTCGAGTGGGCGGGTACGCAGCGTCAGGTCGGGTTTGGGCATGGCAGGGGGCAAGACGATGGCGGTCAGATTGATGCGTTTTTTGCATCAATAGCCTAACCCGATTTCATTGGACGACCAAGCGGGAATTTCTGAAGATGCATGGCCCCACTACGCTCAGGGAGAAATGTCATGGTGTCCGTGTGCGACCCCCGTCTGCATCAATCCTTCCGCGCTGCCGGCTTGGCTGGCAGCTGGCAGCTGGCGCCCGGGCGGGCGCTCAGCCTGTACCCGCGCACCGAGGGCACGCTGCGCATCCTGGCGGGCCATGCCTGGGTGACGCTGGACGAGCGGCCGCGCGGCCACACCAACGAGTCGGGCGACCACGTGCTGCGCGCCGGGCAGACCATGGTGGTGCGCGCCGGCAGCCACCTGGTGTTTGAATCGATGGACCAGGATCCGATCCACTTCGACTGGCAGCCGCACGCGGCGCTGCGCCGGGCGCCCGGCGTGCGCTGGCAGCAGGCGGTGGTGCAGCCGCTGCGCGACCTGCGGCGCGGTGCCTGGCTCACCGTCACCGCGCTGGCGCGCCTGCTGTGGGGGCTGGTGGGCTATGCCGACCATCTGGTGGCCGGGCGCGGGCGCGCCATGTCGTCGCACGAGGTGAGCCCGCCCTGAACGGCGGCGCGGCGGCTCAGGCGCGGGCGGCCTTGCGTAGCCGGTAGGCAAACTGCCGCACCGTCAGGCCCAGCGCCTGCGCCGCGCGCGACTGGTTGCCGCGGTGCTGGGCCAGCACCTGCTGCAGTTCCTCCAGTGTGTGGGAGTCGGCCGGCAGGTAGTTGCGCACCAGCGGGGCGCCGGCGGCGGGCTCGCTGGCGGTCACCGGGTGCGGTCGTTCCGGCGTGATGGCGGCCTCGGCGGTGCCGCGTGGCAGGAAGCGTTCCAGCGCGGCGGCCGAGACCTGGGGGCTGTCGGTCAGCAGCACCAGCCGCTCGATCACGTTGCCCAGTTCGCGGATGTTGCCGGGCCAGGGGTGGGCCTCCAGCCTTGCAAGTGCCGCCGGCGTGAGGTGCACGTTGCGCTGGTTGGCCTGGTTGGCGCGGTTGACGAAGTGCAGCGCCAGGGTGCGGATGTCCTCGCGCCGCTCGCGCAGCGCGGGCAGGCGGATCGGCACCACGCTGATGCGGTAGTACAGGTCCTGCCGGAAGGTGCCGCGCGCCACGGCGGCCTCCAGGTCGCGGTGGGTGGCAGTGACCAGCCGCACGTCGACGCGGATCTCGCGCTTGCCGCCCAGGCGCACCACGGTGCCTTCCTGCAGCGTGCGCAGCAGTTTGGTCTGCATGGCCAGCGGCATATCGCCGATCTCGTCCAGAAAAATGGTTCCGCCGTCGGCCTGCTCGAACCAGCCGGCCCGTGGGCTGGCCGCGCCGGTGAAGGCGCCGCGCTCGTAGCCGAACAGTTCGGACTCCAGCAGCGAGTCGGGGATGGCGGCGCAGTTGACCTTGATGAAGGGCGCGTCGCGCCGCGGGCTGGACAGGTGCAGCGCACGCGCAAACAACTCCTTGCCGGTGCCTGATTCACCCAGCAGCAGCACGCTGGCCTGCGAGGGCGCCACGCGCTCCAGCTCGTGCAGCGCCTGCAGCAGCACCGAGGAACTGCCGATGATGCCGTAACGCACCGCGGCGGCGTCCAGCGCGTGGGTGAGCAGCGCGTTGCGCGCTTCCAGCTCGCGCGTCTTTTCCTGCAGCAGGTCGTGCAACTGCAGGATCTGCCCGGCCAGCGTGGCCAGGATCTGCAGCAGCGCCATGTCGTCGTTCAGGTGGCGCAGTCGGCTGCGGATTCGGTGGCAGGCCAGCACGCCCACCGTGCGGTGGTTGACCTCGATCGGCAGCGCCATGAAGGCCACGGTGTCGCTCGGCAGCTGCGCGCGCGCCACGCTGCGCGCCAGGAATAGCGGTTCGGCGTCGATGTCCTGCACCAGGATGGGCTGGCCGGTGGCCAGCACGCGGCCGGTGACGCCCTCACCCACGGCATAGACGCCGCGCGCTACCTCGGCACGCGTCAGGCCGTAGGCGTGGCAGATGCGGGCGGTCGCGGGCTCGCTGTCGGCGTCGAGCAGCACGATGCGGCCGCGGTTCAGGCCCAGCAGCTCCGACATCAGGTGCAGCATCTCGCGCAGCACCACGCCCGGCGCCAGGCTCTTGCCGATCAGGCGCATGACTTCGCGCATCAGCAGCAGTTCCTGGGCGCGCCACTGCACTTCCGGCGCGGCGCCGGGCGCGGGGTTCAGGGCGGACAGGGGCGGGGACATGTCGGTAGTGCAAGCAAGAATCCGGCCTGACAGGCGACCAGCGGTCGGATCAGGGGAACCAGGGACGGCCCGGCCGGCGGGCTTCATGGTAAGGTTGCCCTGCCCGCCGCGATGCCCATGTTCAAGACCTGGAAAAAACCGTTCACCCGCGCAGCCGCCGAACCTGTCGACGCGGTGCCGGTGCTGGCGCGCACGCTGGGCTACCGGCGTTTCCTGCGCACGGTGTTCAAGGCGCCGGCACGGCTCAACCTGGCAGGGCGCATGCGCGAGGTGCAGCTGCTGGATGTGTCCTTCAAGGGCGCGCTGGTGGACCTGGGTGAGGCGCTGCGCTGCCCCATCGGCACCCATGGCCGGTTGCGCCTGCTGCTGTCGTCCACCACCTTCATTGCCATGGACATCCGGGTGGCGCGGGTGCAGGGCAACTGCCTGGGCCTGCAGTGCACCTACATCGACCTCGACAGCGTGACGCATCTGCGCCAGCTGATCGAGCACAACGCGCAGGACCCGGCCCTGCTGGGCCGCGAACTGGCGGTGCTGATCGGCAGCGCCTGAGGCTCGCCCCCAGGCCCGCGCGGTCTCAACTAACCTCAGTCGGCCTTGAAGCCGGTGGCGGCGACGGCCTTGCCCCAGGTCACGGTGTCGGCGGCGATGATGCGCGCGAACTCGTCCGCGGTGGTGCCGGTGACGCGGAAGCCCGCTTCTTCCATCTTGGCCTTGGCGTCCGGCGCCTTCATGGCCTTCTGGATATCGGCACTCAGTTTGGCCAGGACGTCCGCAGGCGTTTTCGCCGGCGCGACGATGCCGAACCAGGAGCTGAATTCCAGCGTGGGGTAACCCTGTTCCTTGATGGTCGGCACATCCGGCAGGGCGGCGGCGCGTGTGGCGCCGGTGGTGCCCAGCGCCACCAGTTTGCCGGCCTTCACGTTGGGCGCTGCCAGCCCGACGCTGGCGAACACGCCCTGCACGTCACCGCTGAACAGGCCACCCAGCGCATCGGCCGTGCTCTTGTAGTGCACTGCCTCGGGCTTGAGCTTGACCGCCTCGCCGAACATGAAGGCGCCGAAGTGGCCCGGCGTGCCGGCGCCGAAGGTGGCCATGAACAGGCCCTTCTGCTGCTGCGTCCAGCTCACGAACTCCTTCACGTTCTTGGCCGGCACCTTCTGCGGGTTGACCAGCAGCGCAAAGTCGGCGCTCACCACCTGGCTCACCGGTGCGAAGTCCTTGGCCGGGTTGTAGGGCAGCTTGCTGTAGCTGCTGGGGGCAATGCTGAGCTGACCGGTCTCGCCCAGCATCACGGTGTAGCCGTCGGGCGTGGCGCGGGCCGCTTCACTGGCGGCGATCAGGCCGCCGGCGCCGGGTTTGTTGTCAACGATCACGCCCTGGCCGCCCCAGGTTTCGGACAGCTTCTGCGCCAGCAGTCGCGCCACGATGTCGGGGCCGGTACCGGCCGGAAAGCCGACGATCATGCGTACCGGCCGGTTGGGGTAGTTGGTCTGCGCCTGGGCGCCGAAGCTGGCCAGGCTGGCGAGCACGGCCAGTGCGGAGGCCGTCAAGGTGCGGCGGCGCAGGATGCGGGGGGTGGAAGAGGGCATGTCAGTCTCCTGTGTTTTTGTGAGGGATGCAACGAGGGAAAGGAATTCAGGTCACGGTGTAGAACTGCATCTCGACCCGGTCCGGGCGGCGCACGCCGCTGCCGAGGAAGAGCCGTTCACTCAGCCACTGCCAGGCCGGCGCCGCGGCCTCGAAGCTGGGGCTGCAGCGGAAGTACACCAGCTGCGGGTCGACCGGTTCGCCGCGCAGCAGCCGGGCGGTGACCTCAGGCGCGGCTGCGCGCAGCGCGCGGTTGTGCACATAGATCAGATCGCCGGCATCGGTCTCCATGGTGTAGCGGGCGTCGAGCTCGGCCAGCCGGTCACTGACGATGAGCTGGTAGTCCGCGCCGCCGGGCAGCACACGGGCCGTCCAGCCGCGGCCGCTGGCCTGGCCGCCCAGGATGGGGATGAGGCGGCGCAGGCCGTGCACGGTGCGGCCGACTTCCTGCGGTTGGCCGACCTCGACGCTGAGTTCCGCGAAGAGTTCCAGTTGGGGCGGGGCGATGGCAGTCATGCACCCAGCTTAAGCCGCGGTGGCACGTCGCGTTGTCATCCCTTAAGATGACATGCGAGCGAGACAAAACACCATGAGAAAGTGGACACCCACCGACAGCAGTGGCGGCGCGGCGCGTCATGCGCACGCGCTGGCGGCGCTGATCGACCAGCTGGGGCAGCCGCGCTTCAGCGCGACCCTGCTGCAGACCCTGCAGCCGCTGGTGCCCGCGGCCTCGTTCTCCATCTACCGCACCGGGCGCGCCTGTGTGCCGCAGCTCTTCATGTCCGGCAGCCTGGGTGTGCCCGACACCACGCGCGACTGCTGGCATGCCTACCTTTCGGGTCCCTACCGCAGCGACCGCACGCTGATGCACGACTGGCTGCAGCCGGAGCAGCCGCTGCTGTGCCACATCACCGCGCAGGAAGTGCCGGGTGAGCATCGCGCGCGCGTCTACGAGGCGCATGGCGTGGCCGAGCGTGTCTCGGTGGTACAGGCCGATGCGCAGGCGGTGTTCGCCGTCAACTTCTACCGCCACCAGCACCAGGCGCCGTTCAACGACGGCCAGGTGGCGGAGTTCGAGGCGCTGGCGCCAGCTCTGCTGGCCCTGGCGCGCAAGCACATTGCGCTCACACCCGAAGCCACGCCGGCGGACAGCCGCAGCCGCCTGCTGGCACTGGAGCCGGCGCTGACGCCGCGCGAGCTCGATGTCTGTGTGCGCCTGCTGGCCGGCATGACCTATGACGGCATCGCCAGCGACCTGGGCTTGAGCGTGCCCAGCGTCAAGACCTACCGCAACCGGGCCTTTGCCCGCTTGGGCATCCACTTCCGCAACGAGCTGTTTGCCTTGCTGCTCGGCGGGGCGCCGCGTCGGCTTCAGGCGTAGGTGATCCAGTCGGCCAGCGCCGGCTGGTCCAGGTGGGGCAGCGTGTTGTAGCTCAGCAGCGTGTGGCGCTTCGGGTTGAACTGGAATTCGGTCACCGCACTGTTGCGGATACGAAGGTTGAGTTCGATGGTGGTCTCGGGTGTGGTGCCCAGCACCTGGCCGACCGCGGTGGCAATCGGCCCGCCGCTGGAGACGATCAGCACATGGCCGCTGTAGTTCTGCCGCACATGGTCGAGTGCGCTTTTCACGCCGGCCAGAAAGTCGTCGTAGCTCGGCATGCCTTGGGGGCTGACCACACCGTTCATCCATTGCGTGAGGCCGTCGCGCAGCAGGCGGAAATGGTGGCGGTACAGCTCGGGCGTGTCGGGCTTTTGTAGCGGCTGCGGGTGGATGGCGGCGATCACCGCGGCGCTGTCGTACTCGTTGAGACCCTCCCAGGGCAGTACCTCGTTGGCGTAGCCGGCGCCTTCCGCAATGCCGGCCCAGGTCTGGGCGTGGCGACGCAGCGTGCCGGTGAGCACGGCGTCGAAGGTCACGCCGCGCTCGCGCCAGTACTGGCCCAGGCGAACGCTCTGGCGGCGGCCAAGCTCGCTCAACTGGTCGTAATCATCGGCACCGAACGAGGCCTGGCCGTGGCGCACGAGGTAGAGGGTTCCCATGCGCTGGATTGTGGCAAAAAGTGCTTCTGGCCCTTGTCGCTCGGGCGACGTCAGCTATTAAATCAGGAGCATTGTGCGCCGTCAGGACGCCAGTTGCAGCGGCCCGCGTGGTGTCTGCAGCTGCGCGCGCAACTGCGCCGGCCCGGGCAACACGGTCAGCGCCTCCAGGCCAATGGCGCGGTAGGCGTCCGCCAACGTCTCAGCCTGTGGGTGCTGCACCGTCAACTGCTCCAGCGTGATGCCGCTGGCCGGCATGCTGTGTGCCGGGTGCACCGCACCCCATTGGATCAGCGTGGGCAGGGTGCCGTCGTACAGGCGTTGGCCGTCGTCGCGCACCGTGATCTGCCATTGCAACAGGCCCTGGGGCGTGGCGCGCTCGGCCTGCAGCACCGCGCCGCGCTCGATGCCCTGGGCGCGCAGCGCCGCCACGGCCGCTGCCGCGTCCGGCACACGGGCGACGAAGTGCGCCAGCTGCGGCCCCTGGCGTTGCACGCGCTCGCGCAGCGCCGCATCGTCCATGTCGAACCAGCGCCGGCGTGCGGGCGGCGTGGCGCCGGGGTCAATGGCGATGATCTCGAAGTAAGCCTTCGGGTAACGCGTACTGGCGATGCTGAACAGCCGGTTGTGTGTGCCCATGAGCGCATGCTGTCCGCCCGGGCCGGGCGTGATGCCCAGCGTGGCTTCGCACCAGGCCACGCCCTCGGCCAGCGTGGTCGCCAGCACCACCAGGTGGTCAACCTCGGCGCGCGGCGCAGTGGCCATCAGAGCTGCACCTGCCCGCTGATGCAGCTGACCACCTGGCCGCCGACCCAGACCTGGCCTTGCGCATCACGCTCCAGCAGCACACGGCCGGCGCGGCCCAGGCAGGTGCCCTGCGCAGCCAGGTAGCGTTCGGGCAAGTGGCCCTCGTCCATCAGCCATTGCGCCAGGCTGGCGTTGAGGCTGCCGGTCACCGGGTCTTCGGTGATGCCGACGGGCGCCGCGAAGGCGCGTACCTCCAGGTCGGGCGTGGGCTGCTGCGGCGCATCGCCGGCGTGTTCGGCAAAGGCGCGTGCCTCGCGGCTTGACCTTGCTATGAGATTGATAGCTGGTGGCGCCATGTCGACGGCGCAGACGCCCACTTTTTGATTCAAGTCCTTGAGCATGCCGTGGTTCGGCTCCAGCGCCAGCACAGTGTCCATGCTGTCGAGCAGCAGGCCCAGCCACTGCGGGCCGTTGTCCAGCAGTTGCGCCGCGCGGATCTGCGCCGTGCTGATGCCCAGCGCCTGCGCCACCTGGGCCAGCAGGGCGGGCGCCGGTGTGCTGCGCTTGAGTGGCGGCGCGGCAAAGGCCAGGTGGTGGCCGGCGCGGCGGATGCTCACCAGCCCCACGGCGCATTCCTGCACGATGACGTCGGCTTGTTTCGGCTGTCCGCCGTGTTCCAGCCAGGCGTGGCAGCTGCCCAGCGTCGGGTGGCCGGCAAAGGGCAGTTCGGCGCCCGGGGTGAAGATGCGCACGCGGTAGTCGGCGCCCGGCTGCGTGGGCGGCAGCACGAAGGTGGTCTCTGAGAGGTTGGTCCAGCGCGCGAAGTGCTGCATCTCGTCGTCACTCAGGCCCGAGCCGTCGAGCACCACGGCCAGCGGGTTGCCGTAGTAGGGCGTGGCGGTGAAGACGTCGACCTGCTTGAAGGGGCGTGAACGGTGCATAACGCTCATGGCGTGTTCTCTCGGATGACGGCGGCCAGGGCGGCGATGCCACGCTGGATCTCGTCGGCGCTGGCGGTGACGAAGGACAGGCGCAGCGTGCGCGGGTCCGCCGCCTCGGCGTAGAAGGCCGCGCCCGGCACAAAGGCCACGTTGCGTTCCACCGCCTTGGGCAGCAGCGTCACACTGTCCAGGCCCTGCGGCAGACGGGCCCACAGGAACATGCCGCCGTCCGGGCGGTTCCACGTCACGCCCGCGGGCATGTGCTGCTGCAGCGCCGCCAGCATGGCATCACGTTGCGCCTTGTAGAGCGCGCGGATGCGCGGCACGTGGCGGTCGAGGAAGCCGTCTTTCATCACCTCGGCCACCACGCGCTGGTTGAAGCCGGGGCTGTGCAGGTCGGCCGCCTGCTTGGCCTGCAGCAGCTTCGGGTACAGGGCCTTGGGCGCCACGATGTAGCCCAGGCGCAGGCTGGGCGCCAGTACCTTGGAAAACGAGCCGAGGTAGAGGCAACCTTCGGGGTTGCGCGCGGTCAGCGGCGCCGGCGGCGGCGCGTCGAACCAGAGCTCGCCGTAAGGGTTGTCCTCCAGCAGCGGCAGGCCGATGTCAGCGGCGCAGGCCGACAGCGCGGCGCGGCGCGCCTCGCTCAAGGTGCGACCGGTCGGGTTCTGGAAGTTGGGCAGCACGTAGAGGAAGCGCGCCGGGCTGCCGGCGGCCTGCACGCGGCGCAGGTCGGCCACGTCCACGCCTTCGTCGTCGCTGGCCACGCTCTGGATTTGCGGCTCCATGGGCGTGAAGGCCTGCAGCGCGCCGAGGTAGGTGGGCGTTTCCACGAGGATGCGGCTGCCGTGGTCGATCAGCACCTTGGCGGCCAGGTCCAGCCCCTGCTGCGAGCCGGTGGTGATGAGCACCTGTGACGACTCCACCGGCCACGGCAAGGAGGCGGCCACCATCTCGCGCAGCGGGCCATAACCCTCGCTGGCGGCGTACTGCAGCGCGGCGGCGGCATCGTCGCGCAAGACCTTGGCGCAGGCGGCGGCGAACTCGGCCACCGGGAAGGTCTGCGGCGAGGGCAGGCCGCCGGCGAAGCTGATGATGCCGGGCCGCTCGGTCACCTTGAGCAGCTCGCGCAGCACCGAGGGGTTCATCTTCTCGGCGCGGGCAGACAGGACCCAGGGGGCATCGGGCCGGGCAGGCGTGGTCATGAGGCGTTTCCTTGTTCTGAAGAGGTTCTGGCGCTGGCGCGTACCGGCATTTTGCGACCGGCGAGCACGACGGCCATCACGGCCAGGCCGAAGCCGACCGTGACAGCGTCGAGCGACTCGCCGAGCAGCGGCACGGCAAACAGCATGGAGAGAAAGGGTTGCAGCAACTGCAGCTGGCTCACGCGCACGGTGCCGCCCAGCGCCAGGCCGCGGTACCAGGCAAAAAAGCCCAGCCACATGGAGAACACGGCCACATAGGTAAAACCGCCCCAGGCTGCGGTGCGCACGGGAGCGGTCGGCCAGCTCCACAGCGTCAGCGGCAGGGTGACGGGCAGCGCCAGCAGCAGGGCCCAGCAGATCACCTGCTCGGCTGGCAGGTGCTGCGCGAGCCGGGCGCCATAGCCATAACCCACGGCGGCACACAACATGCCGGCGAGCAGCAGCAGGTCTGCTGGGTGCAGCGCCAAGGTGGCGCTGCCTGAGCGCAGCAGGGCAAAGGCCACCACCAACGTCGTGCCCGCCAGCGCGCAGAGCCAGAAGCCGGCCGAGGGCCGCTGGCGATGCAGCCAGGCGCCCATGGTCGCGGTGGCCAGCGGCAGCACGCCGAGGATGACGCTGGCGTGTACCGCCTCCACATGGCGCATGGCGATGGAGGTGCATAGCGGAAAGCCGAACACCACGCCCAGCGCCACCACGACCAGCGCCGGCCAGTGCTGGCGCGGCGGCAGCGGCGCGCGCAGGGTCAGCAGCCAGAGCGCCGACAGCGCTGCTGCCACCACCGCCCGCCCGAGCGCGATGAACAGGCCCGAGAGCTGCGGCGCCTCGGGTGTGCCGGTGGCCAGGCGGGTCATGGGCAGGGTGAGTGCGAAGATGACCACGCCCAGCAGGCCAAGCCACAGGCCGCGGCGTGTGGCGTGAAGAGCGGCCGGCGACGGGCTCACAGCCGCAGCATCCAGACGGCCGTGGCCAGCAGCACACTGGCCATGATGCGGTTGAACCACAACAGGCGCGTGCCCTGGGCCAGCCAGCGGCGCAGCAGCGCGCCGGCCAGCGCGTAGCTCAGGTTGCTGGCAAACGCGAAGGCCAGCATGACCGGCAGCACGATGGCAAAGCGTGCGGTCGCAGCCTCCTGTCCGACGATCCAGCCGCTGACGATGGCCAGCGCCAGCATCCAGGCCTTGATGTTGACGAACTGCAGTGCGGCGCCCTGCCAGAACCCGACCTGCAGGCGCAACGCGTCGGCGCTGGCCAGTTGCGTGGTGCGCGCCAGCCGCCAGGCCAGCCAGACCAGGTAGGCCACGCCCAGTAGCTTGACGCCCCAGCGCAGCGCCGGCCAGGCCAGCACCAGGCTGCCCAGGCCCACGCTGCACAGCGTGAGCAGTACGCCCCAGCCGGCCGGCACGGCGCAGACGAAGCGCAGCGCGCGCCGCAGGCCGAAGTTGGCCGCCAGGGCGGTGGACAGCGTGGTGTTGGGGCCCGGGGTGAAGCTCATGGCGGTGGCCAGCACGAGCAGGGCCGAGAATTCCTGCCAGGACATGGACCGACTCTACCGCGATTCGGCGCGGCGCCCGGGTCTCAGCGGGTGCCGGTAGGGCCGGGCAGGCGTGTCAGCGTTGCGCCCAGCGTGCGCAGCAGCGCGCGGTTGACTTCTTCCAGTCCGATCTGGTGCGCGTCGCACAGCACGCGTGTGGCGCGGGTGTCGGGCGAGGCCAGTGTAGCGGCGATCTCGATGTAGGGCGCATACGGCCCGTTGTGCTGCAGCAGCGCGGCGGTGATGCGTTCCGACAGCGGTAGCCGTGCCAGCGCGGTGGCGAGCGGCTCACCCAGCAGCAGGTCGATCTGCGACAGCAGGCCGCAGAGGTAGACCTCGCGCCGCAGCGTGTCTTCCTCGCCGGCGTCGAGCAGGCGCTCCATCAGGTGCGCGCGCATGACCAGCGCGTTGCGGATCGGCCGCAGGTTGTGGTCGTCCGTGGCCTGCGGCAACTGGGCCTGCAGCCAGTTCCGCAGCGTCGCGTAGCCCAGCACCATGAGGCCGTGGTGGATGGACTCGACCTCGCTGCGCAGGCCCAGGCCGGGCGAGTTGACGTGACGCAGGAAGCGCCAGGCCAGCACCGGCTCGTCGCCCAGCAGGCGTTCGATGGCGTCGAGCGAGGCATCGGCGTCGATGGCTTCGATCAGGCGCGCGAGCATCGCCTGATCGGGTGGAATGGGCTGCTGCTGGTAGCCGTGCAGCACGTCCTCCACCGGCCAGCCGGCCAGGGCCCAGGCGCCCTGCTGGTCCAGGCAATGTTCGGCCAGTGCGCGGCTGGCCACGCCTTCGTAGATCTGGCCGGCCGTCACCGGGCTGGCGGGCTGCGCGCCGCCTGCGAGTTCGCGCTGCCGGTGGAGCGCCGCGCGCAGGCCCTGCAGCGCTTCCTCGGCCGTCAGGTTGAGGATGTTCTTGTGAAACCCGTGGCCCAGCGCCGGGCCGGGGCGTTGGCCGGGCTCGCCGTGCCAGACCAGCGGCAGGCCGCGCTGCTGGGCCTGGTGCACGTGCAGTGCCAGCTCGGGCTGTTCCAGCCAGGCTTCGTCGATCCGCAGCCACGGATCGGTAGGGGCGGCGTGGTCGAGCAGGTCCAGCAGCAGGGGGCGGGATTGCAGGGTCAGCAGCAGCGGAGGGGCGGACTCCGGCCACAACTCGCCGAGCGCGGCCAGCAGGTGGCGGGCATCGACCGGCACTTCGACGTCGGCGTCGACGAACAACTGCACCGCGGCCGGCTGGCGCTGCGGGCTCCACAGCAGCTGGTAACCCAGGGAGATGTTGCCGAGTACCGTTTGCGCCATGGCGAAGGGGGCCGACTACCCCAGGAAGTTGAACAGCGAGAGGCGCTGCACCTGTGCATAGGTCTGCAGGGCCGCACTGTAGCCGGTCTGCTGGTTCTGGAAGTCGGAAATTCCCTTGATCATGTCGATGTCTTCGGCACGCGAGCGGTCAGCCTGCAGTTGCACCGACTTGGTCAGCTGGTTGCTTTCAATGGTGTCGGCGCGGTTCAGCAGGTCGCCGGCGAAGCCGCGCGCGGACTGGATGCGGCCCATGCCGGTGTCGATCTCGGCCAGCGCGCGGGTGAAGGCTTGGTTCAGCGTGTGACCGTTCTCGGCGCCGCGGATGCCGGTGATCGCGTCGTCGAGCACCTTGAAGATGTTGGTGGTCGTGCTCGGCGCCACGGCCAGCGTGTCGCCGTTGGCCGGATCGCCGTCCACCCGGATGGCCATGCCGTCGAACTGGATCGACTGCCCCTTGGTGTAGGGCTGGCCGGTGGCAACGGTGGCAGCGGTGGTGGTGTTGACGATGTCGTAGGTGGTGACCGGCGGCGTGGTCGCGGTCACGGTGAAGGTGACGGTGTAGTTGTCGCCGGTCACGACCGACGGGTTGACGACCTGGCCGACGTCGGTCCACGCGGTGCCGGTGTTGCCGGCGCCGGGCGAGACGTCGAACACGCCGTTGCCGCTGGCGACATTCATCCACACCGCCTGGCCGTCCATGGCGCTCGGAATTGCGGTGGTGGAGGCGGCCGCCTGGCCGGCAATGCCGTTGAAGGTGACGCCGGCAATCGCGTCGGTGAACGGTGCGCTGGCGCTGCCCAGGCCACCGAACAGCGGCACGCCGTTGCTGTCGACCTTGTTGGCATGGGCGAACAGCTGCTCGCGCAGGGCGGACAGCTGTTGGGCGATGCTGGTGCGGTTGACGCCGGTGTAGCCGCCGTTGCCGGCGCTGACCACCAGGTCGCGGATGCTCTGCAGCGTCTCGGTGGCCTGGCCCAGCGTGGATTCGGCCAGGGCCATGGAGTTCTTCTGCACGTTGAGGGCGCGCTGCTCGGTGTCGATGCGGCTGATGCGCGTCATGGCGCGTTCGGCCTGCGCCGCGCCGGTGGGGTCGTCGCTCGGGCGCAGCACCTTCTTGCCGGCGGTCAGCTTTTCCTGCAGCTCGGCCAGGGCGGTCTGCCGGCTGGACAGCCGGTTCAGCGAATTCTCGTAGGCATTGGCGGTGCTCAGGCGTGCGGTCATGGTCGGTTCTCTCTCTCAGGCCTCAGCGGCCCAGGCTTTGCAGCAGGCTCTCGAACATGGTCTGGGCCAGCTGCATCATCTTGCCGCAGGCCTGGTAGGCCTGCTGGTACTGCAGCATTTTGGCGGCCTCCTCGTCCAGGTTGACGCCGGACACGGCCGAGCGCTGCTGTTCGATGTTGGCGGCGATGTTCTGCGACACCGTGGCGGCGGATTCGGCGCTCTGCACCATCACGCCCACTTCGGCCATCAGGCCGGCGTAGCCGTCGGTCAGCGGGCCGCCGTCGAACATGGCCAGGTCGCGCAGGTTCAGCATGGCCTGGGCGTTGCCGGCGTTCAGCGCCGGGTAGGCGTTGGGCTGCACCGAGTAGGTGTCGCCGGGCTGCGGTGTGCCCTTGAGCGTGAGCGACCAGCCGGTCAGCGGCGGCGCGGTGCTGTACTCGATCGGCTGGCCCGGCGTGTAGGTGTAGACCGTGGCGCCGGTGTCCGAGCGGGTGTAGGTGCTGGCGCTGGTGAAGTTCAGCGTGACGGCCGCCGGTGCCGGCACCGAGCGCGTGACGAGTCCCGCCACCGCCAGTGTGCCGGTGTTGGCCGCCCCCACGCTGGCACTTACGGGGCTGGCCATGGCCAGCCCGCGCGGCGAGGCGAAGGCGGTCTGGATGCTGCCGGCCGCGGTGCTGAAGGGCTTGAGCAGGAAGCGGTCGCCGGTCGCTGCTGCCGCCACGCTCTTGTTGATTTCCAGGCCGTCGATCTGCACCGGGTTGGTGACGGAGAAGTCGAAGGCCGTCACCTGGCCGTCCGACAGGCGCGTGATGCTGCCGGCGGTAGCGGAGGTGAAGGTCAGCTCGTAATCGCTCGGCACGAACTGGGTCGTGCCGGAGGGGTTGGACTGCACGGCCAGGGTCAGCGCCGTGCCGGGCAGCGAATTGGTGCTGGCCGGGTAGCCCGCTGGCATGGCCGCGATGCTGAAGAGGGCCGTGCCGACATTGCCGTTGAGGTCCAGGCCCAGGGCCTGCTGCTCGTTCATGCGCGTGCCGATGGCCAAGGCCATGCGGCCGAGCAGGTTGGTGGCGGTCTGGAGGTCGCCGTTCTTGAACTGCAGCAGGCCGGCAAGTTCGCCGCCGCGCAGCATGGTCTGGTCGAGCGGAGCGCTGATGCCGCTCATGCGGATATTGATTTGGCTCTGGCTCGAGTCGCCTGCATAGGCCGTGGTGCTCAGGTCGATCTGGCCGGCCTTGATGCCCAGCACCAGGGACTGGCTGCCGGCGACGAAGACGTTGACCGTGCCGTCGCTGGACGACACCGTCGAAGTCTGCACGTACTTGTTGAGGTCGTTGATCAGCTGGTCGCGCTGGTCCAGCAGGTCGTTGGGCGTGTGGCCGCTGCCGACGGCGCGGGCGATCTCGCCGTTGACCTTGGCGATCTGGGCGGCCAGCGTATTGACGGCGGCCACGTTGTTCTGCAGCTGCTGCGTCACGCCCAGGCGGATGCTCTCGAGCTGGCTGGCAGCGGACTGGAAGCGCGCCGCCATCTCGTCGGCGCTGGTCAGGGCCACCGAACGGGCAGTGAGGTCCGAGGGAGCGCTGATGATGTCCGAGAACGAATTCATCATGTCGCTGATGGACGCGCCCAGGCCGTCGGCGCCACCGGTGAAGACGCCTTCGAGCTGCTGCAGCTTGTCGTAGCGCGCCGCGTCCGAGGCGGCGACCGACTTCATCAGCGCCGCCTGACGCGTGAGGAAGTCGCTGTAGTTGCGCTGGACGGTGGTGATGTCGACGCCGTTGCCGTAGTAGCCGCCGCCGGTGAACTGGCCGGCCACGTTCTCCACGATCACGCTCTGGCGCGAATAGCCCGGCGTGTTGACGTTGGCGATGTTGTTGCCGACGGTCTCCAGGATCTTCTGGTTGACCAGCAGCGCGCGGGAGCCGACGTTGAGGATGCCACCCATGCTTCAGTTCCTCAGGCCATGGCGCGCTGCAGTTGCAGCGTGGTGTTGATGGCGCGGCTCAGCTTGCTGGCGTAGGCCGGGTCGGTGGCGTAGCCGGCGCGCTGCAGGCCGTTGGCGAAGGCCTGGACCGAGCCGGTCTGCTGGCGCACCTGGGCGTAGCGTGGGCTCTCGGTGATCAGGCGGGCGTAGTCGCGGAACGACTCTTCGTACGAGTTGTAGGCGCGGAACTTGGCCACGGTCTTGCGCGGCACGCCGTCGACGTATTCGGTGGTGGTGACCTCGGCCACCTTGCCTTTCCAGCCCGGGCCGGCCTTGATGCCGAACAGGTTGAAGGAGGTCGAGCCGTCGGCGTTGGTGATCTCGCGCCGGCCCCAGCCGGTCTCATGGCCGGCCTGGCCGAGCATGAATCCGGCGGGAATGCCGCTGCTCTGCTCCACCTTGGCGGCGACCTGGTTGAAACGCTGCACGAAGCTGGTCTGGCTGGCCGTGGGCGAGGCACTGGCGCCGGGCGCCGGCTGGATTGCCGCCTTGTTGGCGGCGCGGCCCACGGTGCTGCCGGCCTGCTCGCTCACGCCCATCTGGCGCGAGAGCTGCTGGGCGATGACCTCGGACAGGCCGCCGGGACGGCCCGACATCTGCACCGACAGCTGCTGGTCCAGCATGTCGTTGGCCAGGTCGCCCTGGGCACTGTCCAGCAGGCCGGATTTCATGGTGGCCTCGCGCATGCTCTTGATCAGCTCGCGCATGAAGAGCGACTCGAACTGTTTGGCGGCCTCCTTGATGGCAGCCGGCGAGTCCTTGCCCGCCTGCAGCTTGATGTGGTTCAGCGAACGCGCATCGAGCGCGAGCGCGTTGGCCGTGGAGAGATCGCCACCGCTCATGTCAGATGACCTCCAGCTCCGCGTTCAGCGCCCCCGCTGCCTTGATGGCCTGCAGGATGGCCAGCAGGTCCTGCGGCGTGGCACCCAGCGCGTTGAGCGCGCGCACCACGTCCGACAGCTGCGGCGAGGCGGGTACCTGGATCAGGACGCCGGGCTCCTGCTTGATCTGGATGTTGGCCCTTTCAGTCACCACCGTTTGGCCGGCCGACAGTGGGCCGGGCTGGCTGATCACCGGGGTGGAGCTGATGCTGACCGACAGGTTGCCGTGCGCAATGGCGCAGGGGCCGAGTGTGACCGCCTGGTTCAGCACCACCGAGCCGGTGCGCGAGTTGATGACCACCTTGGCCGCGCCGATGGAGCGCTCCAGCGGCAGCTCTTCCATCTCCGCGATGAAGGTGACGCGCGCGTTCGGGTCGGTTGGCGCCTGCACGTCCACGGTGCGGCCGTCCAGCGCGCGGGCCACGCCGCTGCCGAAACGGCTGTTGATGGCCGCGGCCACGCGGCGCGCGGTCTGGAAGTCGGAAGCGTCCAGCCCCAGGCGGATGCTGTTGCCTTCGAGCAGCGGCGTCGGCACGGCGCGCTCGATCTGGGCGCCGTTCGGGATACGACCGGCGCTCAGGTGGTTGATCTGGACCCTGCTGCCGCCGGCCGCCGCACCGGCGCCGGCCACGATCAGGCTGCCCTGGGCCAGGGCATAGACCTCGCCGTCGGCGCCCTTGAGCGGGGTAGAAATCAGCGTGCCACCCTTGAGCGACTTGGCGTTGCCCAGGGAGGACACGGTCACGTCCATGGTCTGGCCCGGACGGGCGAAGGCCGGCAACTGGGCCGTGACGAGCACGGCGGCCACGTTCTTGAGCTGCAGGCGGGACACCATCTCAGGTGCCAAGGTGATGCCCATCTGCTGCAGGTAGTTGCCCAGAGTCTGCGTGGTGTAGGGCATCTGGGTGGTCTGGTCGCCGGTACCGTCCAGGCCGATGACCAGGCCGAAGCCGGTCAGCTGGTTGCTGCGCACGCCCTCGATGGCCGCCACCTCCTTGATGCGCGCGGCGTGGGCCGGCAGGCCCGCCAGCGCCCAGGCGGCCAGCAGGCCGGCGGCCAGGCGCAGCAGCCGGTTCAGCAGGGAGGAGTGTGGACGGGCGTTCATGGCGTGGGACTCAAGTACTGGCGTAAACGGTCGATACAGTCGATACCGGTTGATCTGATTCTGTATCGGCTCAGAACGGCAAAAAGCTGAAAAAGAACCGCATTAACCAGCCAACTGTCTGCGCTTCGTTCTGGGCACCGCGTGCCTTGGATTCGACGCGTACGTTCGCCACCTGGCTGGAGTTCACGATATTGCCGGGCTGGATCGAACGCGGGTTCACCGTGCCCGAGAAGCGCAGCACGTCGACGTTCTGGTTGACGCCGATCTGTTTTTCCCCCACTACCAGCAGATGCCCGTTGGGCAGCACTTCAGCCACCGTGGTGGTGATCGAGCCGGAGAAGGTGTTGGCGCTTTCGGTGCCGCCCTTGCCGGAGAAGTCATTGGCCGAGCTGGCGCCGATACGGGTGCGGTCGACGGCCGCGGCATCCGGGAAGTCCAGCCCCGGCACGGCCGTGATCGAGCCGCTGGCGCTGGTGGTGCGGTTGGCGGTGGTGGTGGACTTCTGGCTGGCCGTGACGTTCTCGACGATGCGGATGGTCACGATGTCGCCGACGAAGCGCGCGCGCGGATCCTCGAAGCCGGGTCGGTAGCTGACCTGCTGGTACAGGCTGCCGCTGGCGCGCTGCGCCACGGGCTGCTCCTGCATCACCGGCTTGACCTCGGCGAAGTCGACCTTGGGCTGCATGGTCTCGCAGCCGGCGCACAGGCCGGTCACGACGACGACCCAGCCCAGGCGCTGCATGGTGGAGTAGACGTTGGTGCTCATCACAGTTGTCCCAGTTTCTGCAGCATCTGATCCGAGGTCTGGATGGCCTTGGAGTTCATTTCGTAGGCGCGCTGGGTCTGGATCATGGTCACCAGTTCCTGCACCACGTTGACGTTGGAGGTCTCCAGGTAACCCTGCATCAGCGTGCCCATGCCGTTGAGGCCGGGGGTGCTGGTGTTGGGCTGGCCGGAGGCGGCGGTTTCCACAAACAGGTTCTGGCCGCGCGGCTCCAGGCCGGCCGGATTGATGAAGCTGGCCAGGGCGATGTTGCCGATCTGGCGGTTGACCATGCGGCCGCCTTCCTTGACCGAGGCCGTCACCGAGCCTTCGGCGCTGATGGCGATGTTCTCGGCATCCGCCGGCACGGTGATGCCGTTGGCCACCGGAAATCCGCTGTTGGTCACCACCTGGCCCTGGGCGTTGATCTTGAACGAACCGTCGCGCGTGTAGGCGATGGAGCCGTCCGGCATGGTGACCTGGAAGAAGCCGTTGCCCTGGATGGCCACGTCGAGGTTGTTGCCCGACTGCTGCACATTGCCCTGGGTGAACTGGCGTGCGGTGCCGACCACGCGCACGCCGGTGCCGAGCTGCAGGCCGGTGGGCAGCTGCGACTGCTCGGTGCTGTTGGAGCCGACCTGGCGCAGGTTCTGGTACATCAGGTCCTCGAACGCCACGTTGGAGCGCTTGAAGCCGGTGGTCGAGACGTTGGCCAGGTTGTTCGAGATGGTGTCCAGCTGCATCTGCTGGGCTTCCATGCCGGTCTTGGAGATCCACAGGGAGTTGATCATGATGGGTTCCTTGTCGGTTCAGGCGTTCAGCCTTGCAGGTTCAGCAGCTTGCCGGCTGTGCGGTCGTTCGATTCGGCGGTCTGCAGCAGTCGCATCTGCGCCTCGAACTGGCGCGCGGTCTGGATCATGCCGACCATGGTCTCGACGGCGCTCACGTTGGACGACTCCAGCGCGCCGACCATCATGCGGGCGTTGGCGTCGTTGGGCAGCGGATCGCCGCCGGCGGTGCGGAACAGGCCGTCGTCGCTGCGTTTGATCGGCGCGTCGGCGGTCGGGGTGACGAGCTTGAGGCGGCCCACCGTCTGGCTGGGCTGGCCGGCCAGTTTGGCGCTGATGGTGCCGTCGCTGCCCAGGCTGATGATGGAGCCGGGCGTGATGTTGATGGGGGCACCGCCGTCGGACAGCACAGGCAGGCCGGCCATGGTCTGCAGCGTGCCGTCCGGCCCGATCTGGAACGAGCCGTTGCGGGTGTAGGCCTCGGTGCCGTCCAGTCCCTGCACGGCAAACCACGAATTGCCTTGGGCCATGGCGTCGAGGTCGCGTCCGGTCTGCTGGGCCGAGCCGGGTGTGTTCAGGTGCCCGCTGGTGGCCTCCAGCGCGAACACCCGGGTGGTGGCGCCGTCGCCGCGCAGCGGCACGGCACGGTAGGCCGACAGCTCGGCCTTGAAGCCGGTCGTCGACACATTGGCCAGGTTGTTCGACAGCACGGACTGCCGGTGCGCGGCCGCATTGGCGCCGGTCATCGCGGTGTAGATCAGACGGTCCATGGCAGGGGCTCCTCAGTGCTGGGCGGCAGGGGCATCAACGCAGGGTGGTCAGCGAAGACAGCGCCTGATCCTGCGTCTTGATGGTCTGGACGTTGGCCTGGTAGGCGCGTTGCGCTGTCATCATGGCCACGAGTTCGGCCGTCAGGTCGACGTTGGAGTCTTCCAGCGCACCCGAGCGCACCGAGCCCAGGCTGGCGGTGGTGGGCTCACCCAGCACGGCCAGGCCGGAGGCGTTGGTTTGCATCCAGTTGCCGCCGCCGACCGGCTGCAGGCCCTGGTTGTTGCGGAAGGACGCCAGCTGGATCTGGCAGGCATCGATGCTCTTGCCGTTGTCGTAGCGGGCCGTGATGACGCCGGACTCGGAAATCTTCAGGCCGCTGAAAGAGCCTTCGGAGTAGCCGTCCTGGTCCAGCGTGGTCAGGCTGTAGCTGGAGGCGTACTGGGTGGAGTTGGTGAAGTCCACATTGGCGTTGAAGGTGCCGATGGCGGTGGTCCAGGTGATCGGCAGCGATTCAGCGGCCGATGCCGTGAACGTCGTTGTCGCGTTGTCCCAGATGTCGACGGCTTGCAGCGCGCCGTTGGCGTCAAATGTCAAACGACCGATGTCGTTGGCATCCAGCGCCGGCGGCACCGGGGTGGTGGCCGGGTCGTTGGTGGTGCGCACCGCCCACTGGTTGGTGGCGATCTTGCGGATGTAGAGCTGCACGTCTTTCGTGTTGCCCTGCGAGTCGTAGGTGGTGAAGGTGGGCGACACGTCAAAGGCCTTGGGAGAGGTCCACACGGCCGAGCCGGCGTTCAGGTTGAAGGCCAGCTCGACATTGGTGGTGGCCGACGGCGGGTAGCGGCGCGTGGTGTCGATGAACAGGGCGCCGGCACCGGCCGGCGTGGTGGTGTTGTTGTAGCCGAACAGCTTCTCGCCGTTGTTGTTGACGATGAAGCCGTCGGAGTCGAGCTTGAAGATGCCGGAGCGGCTGTACAGCGACGGCTTGTCGCGGTCCAGGCCCTGGGCGTTGAGCGGGATCAGCGGGAAGAAGCCGTCGCCGTTGATGGCAATGTCCAGCGTGTTGCCGGTGACAGAAATGTTGCCTTGCGAAAATTCCTGCGAAATGGCGGAGACTTCCACACCGATACCGGTCTGGCCGCCCGAGCCGCCGGCACCGAGGGTGGAGGCGATCACCTCGGCGAACTCGGCACGCGAACGCTTGGCGCCGGCCGTGTTGGCGTTGGCGATGTTGTTGCCGATGACGTCCAGGTTCTTGCTGGCGGCATTCAAGCCGGAAAGGCCGGTCTGGAAACTCATGATCTAGGCTCCTTGGTGGAAGATGTCTGACAGGGTCTGGTGATGTTCAGTAGATGGCGGCGACGTCGCTGTAGCTGACGCTCTTGCCGCTGAGCAGGTTGAGCTTGAGCACACCCGCCTCGCTGCTGACGGATTCAACGGTCTCGACCGTCATGGGGCGGGCGGACACGGCCGTGCTGCCGTTCTTGGCGCTGACCGACAGCTTGACCGTCTGGCCCTGGTAGGCCGAGGCATCCCAGGTGAAGGCGTGTTGGCCGGCCTCACGGGCGCCGAGGTCGAAGGTATCGATCACCTGGCCGCCGGGGGTGCGCAGCTCGATGGTGACGGAGCTTGCCGAAGACGACAGCTCCACGGCACCGGCGGCCACGCCTTTGCTCACGCTCAGCGTATCGCCGGCCAGCATCACCTGGTGGCCGATCATGTTGGCGCCCTGCAGGATCTGCATCGACATGAACTGCGATGACATGGATTTCATGGTCTCGTTGAGCTGGCTGATGCCGGTGACCGTGTTGATCTGCGCCATCTGGCTGGTCATCTGCGCGTTGTCCATCGGATTCATCGGATCCTGGTTGTTCAACTGCGCGACCAGCAGCTTGAGGAAGCGGTCCTGCATCTCCGACGCGTCGAGCGTCGTCAGGGTCTTGGCACTGGAGGTGCTGGAGGCGCTGGACGTGGAGCCGGTGGAAGAGACGGTGGTCATGGTGTTTCCTTCGGTGCTTACTGACCCATCTGCAGGGTCTTGAGCAGCAGCGTCTTGGCGGTGTTCATCACTTCGACGTTGTTCTGGTAGGAGCGCGAGGCGGAGATCATGTTGACCATCTCCTCGACGGCATTGACGTTGGAGTGCGTCACATAACCCTCGGCATCGGCCATCGGGTGGCTCGGGTCGTGCACGCGCTTGCCGGGTTCCTGGTTCTCCTTGATGTCGCGCACCTTGACGCCGGCCGAGGCCTGCGAGTCCATCAGGACGGTTTCGAACACGACCTGGCGACCCTTGTAGACCTTGCCGTCCGGGCCGGCCACGGTGTCGGCGTTGGCCAGGTTGCTGGCCACCACGTTGAGGCGCTGCGACTGCGCGCTGACCGCGCTGCCGGAGACACCGAAGATGGAGAACATGGACATGGCGAAACTCCTGAAGATCGCAATGAATGGGTTACTGACCCTGGATCGCGCTCAAGAGTGTCTTGGCGCTGCCGTTGATGAAACGCAGGGTGGATTCGTAGCGCACCGAGTTGTCGACGAAGTTGGCGCGCTCGCGGTCGAGGTCGACGCTGTTGCCGTCCAGGGCGGGCTGACTCTGCGGGGCGTAGGCCAGGCGCGTGCCGGCGCCCAGTTCGCCGGTGCTGCTGGCCAGCGGGATGTGGCGGCCGTTGGTGGCGCTGGGACCCAGGCGCGCGGCAGAGGGCTGCGTGGCGTTGCCCATGGCGTTGGCCATGGCCTCACGGAAGTTGACGTCGCGTGCCACGTAGCCCGGGGTGTCGGCATTGGCGATGTTGCTCGCAATGACGCGCTGGCGCTCCGCGCGCACCACCAGTGCCTTGGCGTGGAAGTCCAGGTTGTTGGTCATCTGTGCAAACATGAATCGCCCCTTTCGTATCGGCGCTGCAGTGGCATGCGGAGCCACTGGCGTACGGAAATTATGGAAAGAACTTGAATTTCCGAGCCGGGGAAATGCGGGCCAATTCGCCCTCATTTGCGGGATTTGCGGACAGCCTGCCTGCCTATAGTTGCACGCTAGGGGGCGTCTCCCCGGCAGTCCTTTCGGGGGCTGCGGACCGTCCAAGGAAGCAACACATGTCTGAACACACAACGCTCACTCTTCTCGGTCGCGGCTGGCGCCGCATGCTGGCCGTGCCGATGGTCGCGCTGCTGCTGGGCCTGGGCACGGTTGCCCAGGCGCAGATGGCGGCTGCCGATCCGGACTACCTGGGGCCCACGCGCCGCTGGCTGGATCAGGCGGTGGCCGAGGCACAGTCGGCCGCGGCGACGCCGCTGCGCATGGAGGTGCATGTCGGCGCACTCGACAGCCGTCTGCGGCTGGCGCCGTGCGCACGTGTCGAGCCCTACCTGCCGCCGGGCACCCGCCTTTGGGGGCGCAGCCGCCTGGGGCTGCGCTGTGTTGATGGCGTGGGCCGCTGGAATGTCTTCCTGCCCATCACCATCAAGGCCGTGGGCCAGGCCTGGGTGCTGCGCCGCGACGTGGCCCCCGGCACCGTGCTGGGCCCGGAGGATGTGATGGAAGCCGAGGTCGACTGGGCGGAAGATCCCAGCCCTGTCGTGGCCGATGCCGCCCAATGGGTGGGTCAGGTGACGGTGCGCGCCCTGGGCACCGGGCAGGCGTTGCGCCAGAACATGGTGCGGCCGGCCCAGGTATTCCAGGCCGGGGCCCAGGTCCGCGTGGTGGCTCAGGGCACCGGTTTTCAGATCATGGCCGACGGCCAGGCGATCTCGCCCGGCATCGTCGGTCAACTCGCACGTGTCCGAATGGACAATGGCCGCGTGATGTCCGGCACGGTGCTGGATGTCCGTACAGTCAAATTGGAAATGTAGAAAGCTGCCGAAAAAAGATGCAGAAAGGCCTAAAGTAGGCCATGATTGCGCCGATAACTCTCGTACAAGGCTACGTCCACGTGGCCTCTGGAGAACGTGATGAAAATAGGTCAACCATCAGATTTGCCGGTGTCCCCGTCCCAGACGGGTGTCGGCGCTGCTGCATCCGCCAAAGCCAACCAGCAAAGCCAGGGCGCGGCGTCGACGGCGACGCGAGAAGCCAGCAGTGCCACCAGCACCGCCAGCGTGGCGGTCACGGTGTCGGCCCAGGTGCGTTCGATGGCCCAGGCCGAGCGGGCGGGCGCCAGTGCCGTGATCGACATGGACAAGGTCAATGCCGTGCGGGATGCCATCGACAACGGCACCTACGTCGTGGACCCGGAAGCCATCGCCGACAAGCTCCTGGCCAACGCCAAGGAGATGCTGGACCGTTCCCGCAGCTGATCGGCTGCACCCGGAGAAATAGCCATGCTGCCCGCCGAAATCGAACACCAGTTGTCGCAGATTGAAGTCCAGTGCGAGGCACTGGCGGCGGCGGTGGTCGAGGGTGAGCCGCAGGCTCTGGAAGCGCTGGCCACCCAGTTCCGCCAGGCTGCGCTGGACCTGACGCGCAGCGTGGAAGCCCAGAACCTCGACCGGGCCGACGTGCACGACTTCAAACTGCGGCTGAAGAAGCTGGCCCTGTCCGTGGCCATCCACCGCGGCAGCCTGGCGCGCCAGGCTGCCCTGACCGAGCGTGCGCTGCATGCGCTGGTGCCGGCCACCCAGGAGCAGACCTACGCCAGCGGGCCATATGGCGCTGCGGCACGGCAGAGCGGCGCCTTCAAGGTGCTGACGGCCTGAGCTTCACGCCAATTCGCTTTCTGTCGCCGCTGGTCACAGACGGCCGGGCGCAACGAAAAAGGGCTGCCACGGCAGCCCTTTTGCATGGTCGGCCTTGCGCCTTCAGTGGGTGCGCATCTTGGCGCGCAGGCGGGCGATCGACTGGCTGTGCAACTGGCACACGCGCGATTCGGTAACCCCCAGCACGGCGGCGATTTCCTTCAGGTTCATGTCCTGCTCGTAGTACATGCTCATGATGTACTGCTCGCGTTCGGGCAACCCCTTGATGGCTTCGACCAGCGACTGGCGCAGGCGCTGGTTGCGCAGCAGCTGCATCGGGTCGCCTTCGTCGTCGACCATGTGGCGGTCGAGAAAGCTGTCATCGCCCTCGCTGCCGGACATGTCTTCCAGATAGACCAGTTGGGTGCCCTGCACCTTGCCCAGCAGGGTCTGGTAGTCGGCCAGGCTCATGCCGAGCTCGGCGGCGATCTCGGATTCGCTCGGGCTGCGGCCCAGGCGGTGCTCCAGGCGGTGCAGCGCACCTTCGATCTCCTTCTGGCTCTTGCGTGAGCCGCGGCTCATCCAGTCGTTCTCACGCAGCTCGTCGATCATGGCGCCGCGGATACGCTGGGTGGCGAAGGTCTCGAACTGCACGCCCTGCGTGGCCTCAAAGCGGGTCAGCGCTTCGGACAGGCCGATCAGGCCGACCTGGATCAGGTCGTCCACCTGCACGCTGGGCGGCAGCTTGGCCATCATGTGATGCGCCAGGCGCCGCACCAGGGGCGAATACTGCCGGATCAGGGCATCGCGGTCGAGTTGGCCTTTGGCGGTGTACATCAATGACTCCTCATCCCGCTGTCATTGTCGTTCAGGGCGGTATGCCAGCCGGGGCGGGCGGTCGCCCATGGCTGCACAGCGCCGTTTTCCAGCAGACGCAGCGCCAGCCGGTTGACGTCGCGCATGGCAGGATCGCTGCCCGTGCGCATGTCGACGCACAGGGTGTTCACCTGGCAGCCGAGAAAGCTGCGGGCGCAGTCCTGCAGGCTCTTGTTGAGGTTCTGGCCGCACGCCTTGCTGCTCTGATCGGAGGCATCCACCATGGAAACAATGGTAGGTTGAAGGCGGCCGTTGATCAACAGCGATTTGAGCGCCTGGTAGGCAGTCAGTACGGAGCTGCCGGTGGCGGAGACGGCCAGCAAGGGCGCGAGGCCGCTGTCGGGCATACGCTCGGCCAGCACGGCGGCGGGCGCGTACAGCAGCACCACGTCGTAGTTCTGGAACAGCTGTTCCAGCTGGCCCAGGGGCTGGGTGTAGCCGGCCTGGGGCGCGCCGTTGAACAGCTGGCGCAGGCCCAGGCCAGCAGGGTAGATCGGCCACGCCATGTCAACGGCTTCGCGCGGCAGTTCCTCGCTGCGGCATTGCGGATCAAGCAGCTGCTGCAGGCCGGGCTGCAGCGGCGTCTCGCTGTGCGTGGCGTCGAGTACCACGACCGGGTAACCCAGCTCGGTCCAGGCGGCGCAGAGGTCCCACAGCAGCGGCAGCTCGCTCGCGCGGTCGCCGTGGCTGGCCATGACCACCAGCCGCGGTGCGGTGTGCGACGCCAGTCCTTGCAGGCCGGCGCCTTGGTGGAGGCCGGTTTCAAGCATGGAGCATCCCCTGCGGCATCAGGGCCGGCTGGCTGAAGATGAAGCCGAGGTCGGAGGCCTGCGGGTCGTAGGCCGACTTGCCCGGCGCACGCATCGACATGCGCACCAGCTTGGCGGCGTCGGCCGACTCCCAGTCTTCCGGCACGCGCTGGCCGGTGGTGACACCGCGCAGCAGCAGCTGGTGCCGGATGGCGGCATCGAGCGCCGGGCCGAGCTTGACGGCTTCGTCGATCTTGGACAGCACTGCCTGCTGCACGCCGGTGGCGCGGAAGGAGGCAACAGTTTCGTCGAGGATCTCGCCCTGGCCGCCGGCGTTGAGCACCAGCAGGCGGTTCACGCCCGGCAGGTTCAGCACTTCCAGCAGTTCGCGCTTGCGCGGATCGCGCGGTGCGACGCCAGTGGTGTCGATCAGGATCATTTTCTTGTTGGACAGCAGGCCCAGCAGGTCCTGCAGCGCGGCCTGGTCATGGGCCAGGTGCGCGACCACGCCGAGCATGCGGCCGTAGGTGCGCAGCTGTTCGTGGGCGCCGATGCGGTAGGTGTCCAGCGTGATCAGGCCGACGCTGGCCGGGCCGTACTGGCGGGCGCACAGGCCGGCCAGTTTGGCGGCCGTGGTGGTCTTGCCGACGCCGGTGGCACCAACCAAGGCGTAGATGCCGCCTTCTTCCGGCAGCGAGCGGCTGCCGGCATCGGTCTTGAGGTTGCGTTCCAGCACGTCCATCACCCAGCGCACCGACTCGGTGGCACCCAGGCTGTCGGGCATTTTCTCCAGCATGGCGCGCGCCAGGGCGGGGGAGTAGCCGGCGCGGATGAGCTTGAGCATCAGGTTGGAGTGGATCGGGTTCTGGCGCGCCTGGCCGAGCCAGGCCAGCGTGTTGAAGCGCTCCTCGATCAGCTCCTTCATGGCGTGCAGTTCATCGACGATGCCCTTGGGCATGGCCGTCGCTTGCTGCGGCTGCGGTGCCGGCGCGGTGGCCACAGCCGGTGCCGGGCGGGCCTGGGTGGCGCCTTCCATGCGCAGGGCTTCGAGCTTTTCGCTGAAGCGGCTCGAGGCCGGGGCGGGCGCCTCGTCCTGCGGAATGATCTTGATCGACTCCTGGCGGCGACGCAGCATGCGCTCGCGCACATAGTCCTGGAACGACAACGTGCTCATGGCCAGCTGGTCGGCGTCCTGTTCCACCTGAGTTTGGGTGCTCGGTGCGGCGCTCTTGGCCGGTTTGGCGGCCGGGGCAGCGGCGGTGACGCGTGCCGGCTTGGCGGCGGCTGCGGCCTCCTGCGGTTGATCCAGGGCGGACAGCGTTTCCTCGCCCGTGGCCAGCACTTCAACGCCGGTGGCGGTCGGACGGTTCGACAGGATCAGCGTGCCATCACCGAAGGCCATGCGGGCCTTGGCAAGCGCTTCGCGAGAGGTCGGAGCGTGAAAGCGTTGAATGTTCATGATGTTGCGCCTCTGAGAATCGGGCCGATACGGATGGTGTGGGTTTCAGGAATCTCGCTGTGGGCCAGCACCTGCAGACGGGGGGCGACGCGACGCACCAGGCGGGCGATCGCGTTGCGGATGGCGTCGGGCACCAGCAGGCAGGCCGGCACGCCGATCTCCTCCTGCTTGAGCGCCACCTCGGCGGCGCTGCGGCTGAGCATGTCGGCCACACCGGGGTCGAGCGAGGGGCCGCTGGCATTGCCCAGGGCCTGCATCAGCAGGCGCTCCAGCGGCGGGTCGATGGCAATGACGTTGAGCTCGCGCGACGGGCCGTAGATCTGCTGCACGATGGCCGGCGAGAGGGCCACGCGCACGCGCTTGGCCAGTTCCACCGGGTCGCTGGTGACGCTGGCGTGTTCGGCGATGGCTTCGATGATGGTGCGGATGTCGCGGATATGCACCGATTCCTCCAGCAGCAGCTGCAGGACTTTCTGGAAGACGGCGATCGAGACCATTTTCGGAACCACTTCTTCGATCAGTTTCGGCGCCAGCTTACTGACATGCTCCACGAGTTGTTGCGTCTCCGTGCGGCTCAGCAATTTCGCCGCATGGACCTGCATCAAGTGTGACAAATGGGTCGCCATCACGGTCTCGGAATCAACGACGGTAAAGCCGGCCATTTGTGCCGCTTCCTTCTGGCGCTCGTCGATCCAGTGCGCCGGCAGGCCGAAGGCAGGGTCGGTGGTGGCGGTGCCGAGCAGCGGCGTGGTGATGCCGCCCGGGTTGATGGCGAGGTACATGCCGGGGAAGGCTTCGCTTTCGCCGACGATGACGCCGCGCAGCGTGATGCGGTAGCCGCTGGGCTTGAGTTCGAGGTTGTCACGCACATGCACCGGCGGCGGCAGGAAGCCTACCTCCTGCGCAAACTTGCGGCGCACGCCCTTGATGCGCGTCAGCAGGTCGCCCTGGCGGTTCTTGTCGACCAGCGTGATCAGGCGGTAGCCGAGTTCCAGGCCCAGCTGGTCCACCGGCTGCAGGTCGTCCCAGCTGGCTTCGCCGTCAGGCGCGGTCACCGCCTTGGCCTCTTCGGCCGGCGCCGGTGGCGGCTTGTGCGCCAGTACCCAGGCGATGTAGCCGAGGATGCCGGCGATGGACAGGAACACCAGGTGCGGCATGCCCGGCACGATGCCCAGCACGCCCATGATGCCGGCGGTGATGCCCAGCACGCGCGGCGAGATGAGCATCTGGTCCATGATCTGGCGGCCCAGGTCCTGCTCCTTGCCGACACGCGACACCACCATGGCGGCGGCCACCGAGATCAGCAGGCCGGGAATCTGGGCCACCAGGGCGTCACCGACGGCCAGCAGGATATAGCTGTCGGCGGCCTGGCCCAGGCTCAGGCCGTGCTGGGCCACGCCGACGATGAGGCCACCGATGATGTTGATGAAGAGGATCAGGATGCCGGCGATGGCGTCGCCGCGCACGAACTTGGAGGCACCGTCCATGGAGCCGAAGAAGTCGGCTTCCTCGGCCACTTCGGCACGGCGGCGCTTGGCTTCCTTCTCGTCGATGGTGCCGGCCGACAGGTCGGCATCCACCGCCATCTGCTTGCCAGGCATGGCGTCCAGCGCAAAACGCGCCGACACCTCGGCAATGCGCTCGGCGCCTTTGGTCACCACCACGAAGTTGATGACCACCAGGATGGCGAACACGATCAGGCCTACCGCGAAGTTGCCGCCAATCAGGAAGTGGCCGAATGCCTCGATCACGGCGCCCGCCGCACCGGCGCCGGTGTGGCCTTCCAGCAGCACGACGCGGGTGGAGGCGACGTTGAGCGACAGGCGCATCAGCGTGGTCAGCAGCAGCACGGCCGGGAAGGCGGCAAAGTCCAGCGGCCGCAGCATGAATGCCGCCACCATCATCACCATCAGGGCGACGGAGATGTTGATGGTGAAGAACACGTCCAGCAGCCAGGCCGGTAGCGGCAGCACCATCATGGACAGGATGACCACGACCAGCAGCGGCGCGGCGATGCCCTGCAGCATCGAGGAGTTGCTGCCGAACCATTGCTGGAGGGATTTCAGTTGCGTGTTCATGTTGCAGTGGCGGTCTTGGCCAGGGGGTCGAGTTCGGGCGGCACTTCAGGTTGCGGCAGGTCGCCGGGCATCGGGCCTTCGCCGCGCAGCGCGGCCTTGAGGCGGTAGACGTAGGCCAGCACCTGGGCGACGGCGGTGTACAGGCTGGCGGGAATGCTCTCGTCCAGTTCGGCGTTGGCGTACAGCGCGCGCGCCAGCGGCGGCGACTGCAGCACCGGAATCTCGTGCGCCTTGGCGATGTCGCGGATCTTCATGGCCAGCAGGTCGGCGCCCTTGGAGATCACGCGCGGCGCGCTCATGGTGGCGTCGTCGTACTGGATGGCCACGGCATAGTGGGTAGGGTTCATCACCACGAAGTCGGCCTTGGGCACCGCCTTGATGCTGCTGCGTTGCGCGATCTCGCGGGCCTTCGCGCGCATCCGGCCCTTCATCTGCGGGTTGCCATCGGACTCCTTGTGCTCGTCCTTCATTTCCTGGAGCGACATCTTGAGCTGAGACTTGTGCAGGAAGTTCTGCAGCGGCAGGTCGATCAGGGCCACCAGCAGGATCACCACCAGCAGCAGGCCCATGCCGGTGGTCAGCCAGTCCATCAGGTGACGCAGGGAGGAGACCGAGGGCTGCAGCACCAGCCCGGCCAGGGTGCCAGCACCCGATTTCAGGAACATGCCGGCGATGACCATCAGGATGATCGACACCAGGGTCATCTTCACGATCTCGGCCAGCTTTTTCTTGGAGAACAGGCCGGAGATGCCCTGGAGCGGGCTGAGCCGGCTGAAGTCCGGCATGACGGGTTTCAGGCTGGCCACCCAGCCGCCGCCGGCGATCGCGCTGAGCACAACGGCGACCATGATGATGGCTGCGAAGGCGATGGCGCCAGTCATGCCGGTCCACACCATGTCCTGCATGCGGTTGAGCATGGTGCCAGGCTGCAGTACGGTGGCGGCGTCAAAGGACAACTGCTGACTCAGGGCCAGTTTGAGGCTCTCGAACAGCAGCGGCGACAGGCCCAGCACGGCCGCCGCGGCGGCACCCAGCACGGCGAGGTGCGTCAGGTCGGTCGAGCGCGCGACCTGGCCTTCGGAGCGTGCCTTCTGCAGCTTGCGTTCCGAGGCCGGTAAATTGCGATCCTGACTGCTTTCCATGGTGGCGGGACGTTGAGGTTCCCGCCATTGTCGTTAACGACCCGGCAAACTAAAGGGCAAAAAGAGGGGGTTTGGCCGGCTACTTTTCCAATGGCCGCCGGCGTGGCGGTGAGGGTCAGAAACCCAGGCTGGCGAGCAGGTCGTCCACCTCGGACTGGCTGGTCACGACATCGGCGTTGCCTTCGGCGTTGACCACCGGCCCTTGCAGCACCGGATGGCCTTCCCCGTCTGGTGCGGCGGGGGCCGGTTTGGGCAGCACGGCGTCCGGCGGCGCGGTCTGGATCAGCAGCTGCACCAGCTGGTCTTCGATGTTGGTTGCCAGGTTGACGACGCGGGCGATCACCTGGCCCGTGAGGTCGTGGAAGTCCTGCGCCATCATGATTTCGGTCAGGTGCTGGTCCAGGGCCTGGTTGGCCTGCTCGACATCCGTCAGGAAATTCATGATGTGGCCCTTGGCCACGGCGGCGACCGGATCCTTCACCATCAGCGCCTTGATGCGCTGCGTCTCGGTGGTCAGTTGGTCGTGCTGGCTTTTGGCCTGGTCGACGCGGTTCAGCACCTTCTCGGCGGCCTCGCCGGTCAGCCGGGCAATGTAGGACAGACGGCTCTTGGCGTCGGGTAGCTCTTCCGCCGTGCCGCGCAGCTTCTCTGCCAAGCCGAGCTCACGCAGCGTGTCGTGCAGCTGCCGGGTCAGCTGGCCGATCTTGTGGTGGACGTCGGGGCTGGCCCCGTCGCCCGGGCCGGGTGTGGAATCGCCGGTCTCCATGGTCACTGCAGCCCCATTTTCTTGAGGATGTGATTCAGCTTGTCTTCCAGCGTGGCCTTGGTGAAGGGCTTGACGATGTAGCCTGCGGCGCCTTGCTGGGCGGCCAGCACGATGTCTTCCTTGCGTGCCTCGGCCGTCACCATGAGGACCGGGATGTGCTTGAGTTTGTCGTCCTTCTTGATCTCGGCCAGCAGCTGGAAGCCGTTCATGTTCGGCATGTTGATGTCGCTGACGACGAAGTCGAAATTGCTGGCGCGCAGCTTTTGCAGGGCGACCACGCCGTCTTCGGCCTCGTCGGCCTCGCTGAACCCGCTTTCCTTGAGCAGGTTGCGCACGATGCGTCGCATGGTGGAGAAGTCGTCAACAACAAGAAATCGGAGCTGGTTGGCCATAAGTGACCCTTTCAATGGCTTTGAGCCGGATTATCGCAAGTATGAACGGATTTCATGATGCCTGGGCCCGTCAGCGGGGCGCGGTTTCCCCGGCATCGGTGTCGGGTAAGGATGATAAGGGCAGCGGGTTGAGGCCCAGCAGGCGTTCTTCCGCCTCCCGGGTCATGACCAGGATGCTGATGCGCCGGTTGATCGGGCTCAGCGGGTCGGCCGGCTCCAGCGGCACGGCAGACGCCAGGCCGACGACCCGGGCCACCTTGTCGTCCGGCATGCCGGCGGCTATCAGTTCGCGTCGCGAGGCGTTGGCGCGGTCGGCCGAAAGTTCCCAGTTGCTGTAGCCGCGCTGGCCGCTGCCGTACTGGGCGCGGTCGGTGTGGCCGTCCAGGCTGATCTTGTTTTCCACACCGCTCAGGGCGCTGCCGATCTCCCGCAGGATGTCGCGCATGTAGGGCTTGACCACGGCGCTGCCGGTGTCGAACATGGGGCGCTTCTGGTCGTCGACGATCTGGATCTGAAGCCCGTCCGGCGTGATCTGCAGCCGGATCTGGGAGCTGAACTCCGCCAGCTTGGGGTTGTTGGAGAGCACGCCGCTGATCTTGGCGCTCAGGGCGGCCAGTTTCTTGGCGTCCTGCCGGGCCGCCTCGGCGCGGGCAGCCTCCGCGTCCTTCTTTTTCTGTGCTGCGAGTTCCCGGCTGTCGCCGCGACCGGCCTGGCCGACCGTCTGCGTCAGGTCGGCGCCGCCGCCGGGCAGGATGGTGTTGGAGACGCCGGTGCCGCTGCCGCCGGCCATGGCCACCTTGAGCGGGGCGCTGAAGTAGTCGGCAATGCCCTTCTTGTCGCCTTCCGTGGTCGAGCCCAGCAGCCACATCAGCAGGAAGAACGCCATCATGGCGGTCACGAAGTCGGCATAGGCGATTTTCCACGCGCCGCCATGGGCGCCATGGCCGCCCTTCTTGACCTTCTTGACGATGATCGGCTGGAGTTTCTTCGCGTCGGAAGCCATATCAACCTTGCGGGGCCTTATTTCTTGCCGCGGACATGGCTTTCAAGCTCGACGAAGGTCGGGCGTTCGGTAGAGAACAGCACCTTGCGGCCGAACTCGATGGCGGTCGAGGGGTTGTAGCCCTGCATGCTGGCCAACAGCGTGGTCTTGATGCAGACCAGTTCCTTCGAGGCATCGGCCGATTTCTGTTCGAGCACGCCGGCCAGTGGCTCCACCACGCCGTAGGCCAGCAGGATGCCGAGGAAGGTGCCGACCAGGGCCGAGGCGATCATGCCACCCAGCACCGCCGGCGGTTGACCGACCGAGCCCATGGTGTTGACCACACCCAGCACGGCGGCCACGATACCGAAGGCCGGCAGTGCACCCGCCAGGCGCGTCAGCGCGGCGATCGGCGCATGCGCCTCTTCATGGTGGGTGTCGATCTCGCTGTCCATCAGCGATTCGATTTCGTGGGCGTTGAGGTTGCCCGACACCATCATGCGCAGGTAGTCGGTCATGAACTCCACCACGTGGTGGTCGCTGCCGACGCCGGGGTATTTCTGGAAGATGGGGGATTCGTGCGGATTCTCGACGTCCTTTTCGATGGCCATCAGGCCTTCCTTGCGCGCCTTCTGCAGGATGTCATACAGCAGCGCCAGCAGCTCCAGGTAGCGCTCCTTGGTGTAGATCGAGCTCTTGAGCGCCTGCGGCAGCAGGGCGATGGTGGCCTTGAGCACCTTGGGCTGGTTGTTGACGGCAAAGGCGCCCAAGGCGCCGCCGAAGATCGTGATCAGCTCGAAGGGCAGGGCGGTGAGGATGACGCCGATATTGCCGCCGTGCACGATGTACACGCCGAAGATGCAACCCATGGCGACGACATAACCGATGATGACTGTCATGTTCTTTGAGTGTCAGAGTTGGAGGTTGCAGCTGGGACGGCAGGGTCAAACTGATAAATCTTGTCAAACCATTCTAGGGGATTCGGCCCGCGCGCCAAACGTGAAAAAGGGCCCCTAAGGACCCTTTATCGGCATTTAGTTGCCTACTTTGAGCAATTCAGTGCAGCAGGATGCCGCCGGCGGCCGAACTCTTGCCGGCCCGTGCCGGGGGCGAACACAGGCCGCACTCGAAGTGCCGCGAGTTCTCGTACGGCTCGGTGACGAAATGGCCGCCGCACTTGGAGCAGCGCGTCATGCCCAGCATGTTGTTGTCGATGAACTTGACCAAGCGCCAGGCGCGTGTCAGAGACAGGATGGGCTCCATGGCGCAGGCCTTGATCTGCTCGCTGTAGAGCTTGTAGGCCTTCATGATGGCGTCGATGTCCTCCAGTGCGCTGACCTTGGTCAGGTGCTCGTAGATGTTGAGGAACAGCGAGGCGTGGATGTTGGGCTGCCAGGTCAGGAACCAGTCGGTCGAGAACGGCAGCTGGCCCTTGGAGGGAGAGCGGCCGGCCACTTCCTTGTACAGGCGCAGCAGGCGCTCGTAGGACAGGTTGGTCTCGCTCTCCAGCACCTGCAGGCGGGCGCCGAGCTGGATCAGCGCGACGGCGCGCTCGATTTCGCGGGACTCGTTCAGGACGCTTTTCTGGGTGGCCATGGTGCTTGCTCCTAGCTGTGATTCAGGTCAGATCGACTCGGCAAAACGGCCGGACATCAGGATGCTGGCGTGCAGCTTGGTGGTGGCATCGTTGTCGACCTTGCGGGTGGTGTGGTTGGTCAGCAGGTTCCAGACCACGTCGTCGTCCATGCGGAAGCGGCACAGCAGCATGTTGCCGGAAGCGATCTTGGAGATCTGGATCGGCGACAGGGCGGCGATCAGCTCAGCCGACTCCTCGGAGATGCCCAGGCGGAACAGCGCCTCGGCCTTGTCCTTGCGGATCATGCTTTGTGCCAGCATCAGGTAGGTCAGGTTGGCTTCGCGGATTTCAGCGCTCAGTTGATCGTCGGTCATGTTCGGCTCCTTCGAGTGGACTGGCCCCGTCGTGGGGCGATGGACCTGATTCTGTCGATCGCCCCAGAAACTTGAATCGGCAACTGGCTGCCTTTGGCGTGAGAAACGTCGGTAGCGCCGTGTAGGAAAAATTCCTACACGGCGTCCGGTCCGCAGGGGGAAATGAGAGTGGAATGCGGTGCTATTCATGTCTTTGCGCTGGGGGTAGCCCCGCTATCCTCGTTGGCGTACATTTCCAAGACACCTCCCTCATGAATGTCGACAGCGCTGTCATGACTGATCCATCCGATGCCCCGATTCCGGAGGCCCGCCCTGAAGGCGACCTGCTGGCGCAGGCGATCCGTCACCACCAGGCTTGGGAGTTCGAGGAGGCGGAGGCGCTGTACCGCTCCGTGCTGGTGCAGGCGCCGGGGCATGCCGACGCCAACCACAACCTGGGGGTGCTGCTGGCGATCCAGCTGCTGCGCCCGCTTGACGCCCTGCCCTATTTCGAAGCCGCCCTGAATGCCGACGGCGGCAATCCGCAGTACTGGTTCAGCTACCTGGATGCGCTGATTCGCAGCGAGCAGAAGGAGCTGGCGCGCAATCTGCTGCCGCTGGCCCAGTCCATGGGCTTGCCGATGGCCATGGCCAATGCATTGGCCGAGCGAATGGACGTGAAGGCGGCGCCGGCGACGCAGCCCGCACCGGTCGCGGCCCGGGCGCCGTCCGTGCCGGCCGCCACTGAGGCGCCGCCGGTGGAGAAGAAGGTCAAGGTCAAGCGTCGGCAGGAGCTTCCGGAGGCGTCCCAGGTCGAGCTGGTGAACTGCTTCCGCCGCCGCGAGCTGATCAAGGGTGAAGCACTGGCTCGGACCTTGCTGGAGCAGTACCCCGACTCCGGTTTTGCCTGGAAGGCGCTGGGGGCCTTTCTTCATACCCAGGGCAAGCTGGACGAGGCGCTGGTGGCCAAGCGCAGGTCGGCCGAGCTGCTGCCGCAGGACCCGGAGGTGCAGTGCAATCTGGGGCACTTGCTGCAGGAGGTCGGCGAGTTCGATGCCGGCCTGGCCGCGTTGAACCAGGCCTTGAAGCTCAAACCGAACTACCCGGAGGCCTACAACAACCTGGGCATCACCTACCAGCGCCTCGGCGATGTGGACCGGGCGCTGAAGAATTTCATGCGGGCGCTGGAGCTGAGTCCGAACAACCGGATTGATTACTCCAACTACCTGTTCACCCTGAACTACCACCCCGACCTTACTGCCGAGGCGGTGTACGCCGGTTACGTGGAGTTCGACCGGCGTTTCTGTGAGCCCCTGCGCAGCCAGTGGCGCCCGCATGACAACCCGCCGCTGGCGGGTCGTCGTCTGCGCGTGGGTTATGTGTCGCCGGATTTCCGCAGCCACTCGACGCGCAATTTCATCGAGCCCCTGTTGTCTCATCACGATCATGCTGCGGTGGAAGTCTTCGCCTACGCGGATCTTGGGCGCGAGGACGAGGTGACGCAGATCTACAAGGGCCTCGTGGACCACTGGGTGCTGGTCAATGGCATGAGCGACGAGGCCGTGGCCGAGCGCATCCGCGCCGACGGCATCGACGTGCTGGTAGACCTGGCGGGTCACAGCATGGGCAACCGCCTGTGCATGTTCGCGCGCAAGCCTGCGCCGGTGTCGGTGAGCTGGATGGGCTATGGCTACACCACGGGCCTGAAGGCCGTCGACTATTTCCTGGCGGACGAGGTCATCGTGCCGAAGGAAGGTGAACACCTTTTCTCGGAGACGCCGTGGCGCCTGGAAGGTTTCTCCTGTGCCTACCGCCCGCGCGGTGACATGGGGCCGGTGAGCGAATTGCCGGCGCTGCAGCGCGGGTACGTGACCTTCGGAACGCTCACGCGGGCCATCCGCATCAACCACCGCACCATCCGTGTCTGGTCCGAGATTCTGAAGCGCGTGCCGGAGGCCAGGCTGGTCATCGACAGCGGCTCCTACAGCGATGCCGGCGTGCGCGAGACCTTGCTTCAGCGGTTCGAGGCGCAGGGCGTGACGCGTGAGCGGCTCGAGGTGGGGTATCACAGCCCGCCGTGGGACGTGTTGCGCGGCATGGACATCGGTCTGGACTGTTTTCCCCACAACTCTGGCACCACGCTGTTCGAGAGTCTCTACCTGGGCGTCCCCTATGTCACGCTGGCTGATCGGCCCAGCGTGGGCCGGCTAGGCAGTGCCATCCTGCACGGCGTGGGGCACCCGGAGTGGGTGGCGGACAGTGAAGAGGCCTACATCGAGAAGGCGGTGGCGCTGGCAGCCGACCTGCCTGCGCTGGCGCAGATCCGCGCAAGCTTGCGCGCGCAGATGCAGGCCAGCCCGGTGATGGATGAGGCCGGTTTTGTGCGGCGCGTTGAGCAGGCCTACAGGCAGATGTTCCAGCGCTGGCGTGACAGCGGGCAGGCGGTCGAGCGCGGCGCGCCGTCGCTGGACGAAGAATTGCGCGATCTGTTGACGCTGTTCCAGCGCGGCGACTTCCAGGCCGGCGAGGCGCGTGCCCGGGCCTTGATCGAGCAGCACCCCCAGAGTGGCTCCGGCTGGAAGCTGCTGGGCGCCTTCCGGCAGAAACTGGGTGACTTGAAAGGTGCGTTGCAGGCCAAGCAGGCTGCCGCGACCCTCTTGCCTGACGACATGGATGCGGTGTTCAACCTCGGGTTGAGCTATGAAAAACTGGGCTTCTGGCAGGAAGCGGAAAAATGTTACCGCCGCTTGGAGCGGCATGATGCGACGGACTTCGAGGTGCTCAACAACCTCGGCAACGCCCTGTGGAAGCAACACAAGCTGCAGGAGGCAGCGGCGTACTACCGGCGTGCCATCGCCATCCGTCCCAAGCTGGCAGAAGCGTACCTGAACCTGGGGCATCTGCTGGCCGAGGCGGGCGACCGGGTCGAAGAGGAAACCCACTGGCGCCGCGCCATCCAGGCGCTGCCGGACCAGGTCGAGGCCTACCGCGGCCTGGGTAAGGTGCTGGTGCGGCTGGGGCGCATGGAAGAGGCGGAGACAGCCTACCGCAGCGGCCTGAAAAACAAGGATGAGGATCACGAGTTCCATTTCCACCTCGCACTGGCCATGAGCGAAATGGGCCGGCACGAAGAGGCGATAGCGGCCTACAAGAAGGCGCTGGAGTTCAAACCGGACATGCTGGAGGCCCTCAACAACCTGGCGCTGGTACTGCAGGACCGTGCGCACCAGGACGACGCGGAGCTGCACGCTCGCAAGGCCGTGGCATTGGCGCCTCACAATCCGGTATTTCTGGGCACGCTGGCGCGCAGTCTGCAGCTGCAGGGGCGCATCGAGGAGTCGCTGGACTATTACCGCCAGGCGATTGCGAACTCTGCAGATGCACTCGGTACCTATGGCAACTACCTGTTCGTGCTCAACTACGATCCGGATCTGAGTGCCGAGGCGATCTACCAGGCATATGAGGAATACGACCGGCGCTATGGTCAGCCTGTGCGGAAGACGTGGCGCGCGCATGACAACCCGCCGGCGGCCCGGCGGCGCTTGAAGGTGGGTTATGTTTCTCCGGACTTCAAGAACCACAGCGTCCAGTTCTTCGTCGAACCCTTGCTGGCCAATCATGACCATGCGGCAGTGGAGGTGTTTGCCTATGCCGACCTGCCACGCGAAGACCACCTGAGCCGACGCTATAAGGGCTATGTTGACCATTGGGTGCTGACCAACGGCATGAGCGACGAAGCCTTGGCCGAGCGCATCCGTGCCGACGGCATCGACGTCCTGGTGGACCTGGCTGGCCATACGGCTGGCAATCGCCTGGGCGTGTTTGCGCGCAAGCCGGCGCCGGTATCCGTGAGCTGGATGGGGTTCGGCTACACGACCGGTCTGAAGGCCATCGATTACTTCCTGACCGACGAGCCCAGTTCGCCGGTCGGCAGCGAACATCTGTTTGCCGAAATACCATGGCGTGTTCCGCAGGGCTCCTACGCCTACCGTCCGCGTGGCGACATGGGTGAGGTGAATGCCTTGCCGGCGCTGCAGCGCGGTTACGTGACTTTCGGTACGCTGACGCGGGCCATCCGTATCAACCACCGCACCATCCGCGTCTGGTCGGAGATCCTCAAGCGCGTGCCCGGCGCCAGGCTCGTGATCGACAGCAGTTCCTACATGGACGCAGGCGTACGTGAAGCGCTGTTGCAGAGGTTCGAGGCGCAGGGCGTAACCCGCGAGCAGCTGGAGGTGGGTTTCCACAGCCCGCCGTGGGACGTGGTGCGCGGCATGGACATCGGGCTGGATTGCTTCCCGCACAACTCCGGCACCACGCTGTTCGAAAGCCTCTACCTCGGTGTGCCCTACATCACGCTGGCAGGCCGCCCGAGCGTCGGACGCCTGGGTAGTTCGGTGCTGCATGGCGTCGGCCATCCGGAGTGGATTGCCGCCAGCGAAGAAGAGTACATTCAGAAGGCCGTGGCACTGGCGTCCGATCTGGGGCAGTTGGCCCAGATCCGCGCTCAGCTGCGGCCGCAGATGCAGGCCAGCGCCATGATGAACGAGACGGCATTTGCCCGTCGCATCGAGCAGGCGTACAGCCAGATGTTCCAGCAATGGGAGATGAGCAAGCAATGAAGGCCGTGATCCTGGCGGGTGGTCTGGGCACCCGGATTTCCGAAGAAACCCACCTCAAGCCCAAGCCGATGATCGAGATCGGCGGCAAGCCCATCCTGTGGCACATCATGAAGATCTACAGCGCCCACGGCGTGAACGACTTCGTGATCTGCTGCGGTTACCGCGGCTACGTCATCAAGGAATATTTCGCCAACTACTTCCTGCACATGTCGGACGTGACCTTCGACATGGCGAACAACCAGATGGAAGTGCACCGCAAGCATGCCGAGCCGTGGCGCGTGACCGTGGTCGACACCGGTGACAACACCATGACGGGCGGCCGTCTGCGCCGTGTGGCCGACTACCTGGCCCAGGAAGAGGCGTTCTGCTTCACCTACGGCGACGGCGTGGCCGACGTCAACATCGCCGAGGCCATCCGTTTTCACAAGGCGCACGGCAAGCTGGCCACCGTCACGGCGGTGCAGCCGCCTGGGCGTTACGGTGCGCTCCAGATGGATGGTGCCCGCGTGGCCGGGTTCACTGAAAAACCGCGTGGCGATGGCGGCCTCATCAACGGCGGCTTCTTCGTGCTGTCGCCGCGCTGCATCGCGCGCATCGAGGGCGATCCGACCAGCTGGGAGGGCGAACCGCTGACCAGTCTGGCCAATGAAGGCCAGCTCATGGCCTACGAGCACCAGGGCTTCTGGCAGCCCATGGACACGCTACGCGACAAGAACCTGCTGGAAGACCTCTGGCAGTCGGGGCGCGCGCCCTGGAAAGTGTGGTGATGGCGGACGTCAGGCATTCTGCTTTGCCCGACGCCGCATTCTGGCGTGGCAAGCGTGTGCTGCTCACCGGCCACACCGGTTTCAAGGGCGCCTGGCTGGCCTTGTGGCTGCAGCGCCTGGGCGCACAGGTCACGGGGCTGGCCTTGGCGCCGGCCACCACGCCCAATCTGTTCGACGCTGCGCGCATCGGTGAACTGGTGGACAGCCAGACGGTCGACCTGCGTGATGCGGCGCTGGTCGCAGAGCGGGTGCGACAGGCGCAGCCGGAAGTCGTCTTGCATCTGGCGGCACAGGCTCTGGTGCGTGAGAGCTACCGCGCACCGCTGGAAACCTTTGCCACCAACGTCATGGGCACCGCCCACCTGCTGGATGCGCTGCGCCAGGTCGATGGCGTGCGCTCGGTGGTGGTGGTCACGACCGACAAGGTGTACCAGAACCGCGAGTGGGTCTACCCCTACCGCGAGGACGATGCGCTCGGTGGTCATGACCCCTACAGCGCCAGCAAGGCCGCCACCGAGCTGGTGACTGCGAGCTACGTGGCCTCCTTTCTGCGCGAACGCGGCGTGGCGTTGGCCACCGCCCGTGCCGGCAATGTGATCGGCGGCGGCGACTGGTCGGCCGACCGGCTGCTGCCCGATGCGGTGCGCGCTTGGCAGGCTGGGCGTCCGTTGGAAATTCGTCGTCCGGAAGCGATTCGCCCCTGGCAGCATGTGCTGGAGCCGCTCGCGGCCTACCTGCGGCTGGCCGAGCAGCTGTGGTCGCAACCGCAGTTGGCAGGCGCTTACAACTTCGGCCCCGCCACAGCCGAGGCCGCCACGGTGCGCACGGTGGTGGCGCAGGCCCGTCAGGTCTGGGGTGACGGCGACGTGGTCTGGGGTGATGGCACCGAAGGGCCACACGAGGCGGGCTGGCTGGCGCTGGAAGTGGCCAAGGCGCGCCAGGTGCTGGGCGTTCAATCGCGCTGGGATCTGGCCACCTCGGTGGCGCGCACCATGCGCTGGTACCGCGAACACCATGCCGGTGCCGATGCGCGTACCTTGTGCCTGGCGGAGCTGGCTGATTACGAGGCGGGCGCGTCATGAGCCGTTTCAGCATTGCCGATACGCCGCTGGCCGGCCTCAAGCGGGTGCAGCGCAACCGGCTGCAGGATGAGCGCGGTTTTCTGTCGCGCCTGTTCTGTGCCGACGAGTTGCATGCCGCCGGCTGGTACGGGCCGGTGGCCCAGATCAACCATACCTGCACCCGGCAGGTCGGCACTGTGCGTGGCCTGCATTTCCAGAAGCCGCCGCATGCCGAGATCAAGCTGGTCAGCTGCCTGCGCGGCCGCGTTTGGGACGTGGCGGTGGACCTGCGTCCGGAATCACGCACCTTCCTGCGCTGGCATGCCGAAGAGCTGTCGGCGGAGAACGGCCGTGCGCTGCTGATCCCGCAGGGTTTTTCCCATGGCTTTCAGGTGCTGGAAGCCGACAGCGAGCTGTTGTACTGCCATTCCGCCGCCTATGCGCCACAGGCCGAGGCGGGCCTGAACCCGTTGGACGCGCGCCTGGCCATCGCCTGGCCGCTGCCGGTGCAGAACCTGTCGCCGCGCGACGCGGGCCATCCCATGATCTCTGCTGACTTTGAAGGAGTCCGGCTGTGAAGTGCCGTCATTGCGGGTCGGAGTTGCACCGGCCGTTTCTCGATCTGGGCAGCGCGCCGCCGTCCAACGCCTACCTGACGCCCGCGGCGCTGAATGCGCCCGAAGTCTGGTACCCGTTGCGCCTGCTGGTGTGCGAGCAGTGCTGGCTGGTGCAGACCGAAGACCATGCCGGCCGCGAGGCGCTCTTCAGTGCCGACTACGCCTACTTCAGCTCTTTTTCCAGCTCGTGGCTGCGCCATGCGCAGGCCTATGTGCAGGTCATGCAGCAACGCTACGGCCTGGGCCCGCAGAGCTGTGTGGCCGAGGTGGCGGCCAACGATGGCTACCTGCTGCAGTACGTGCAGCAGGCCGGCATTCCTTGTTATGGCATCGAGCCCACGGCCAGCACGGCGGCGGCGGCGCGTGGCAAGGGCATTGAGATCGTCGAGCGTTTCTTCGGCGTCGAGCTGGCGCGTGAACTGGCGGCGCAGGGCCGGCAGGCCGACCTGATGGCGGCCAACAACGTGCTGGCCCATGTGCCGGACATCAACGACTTTGTCGCCGGCTTCGCCGTCTTGCTCAAGCCGGCGGGGGTGGCGACCTTCGAGTTCCCGCACCTGCTGCGCATGGTGCGCGAGTGCCAGTTCGATACCGCCTACCACGAGCACTACTCCTACCTGTCGCTCGGCAGTGTGCAGCGCATCTTCGCCGCCAATGGCCTGCAGGTGATCGACGTCGAGCAACTCCCCACCCATGGTGGCAGCCTGCGCGTGCACGCCCAGCGCAGCGGCGGGCCGCGTACGCCGGCGCCGGCCGTGGCCGAGCTGCTGGCGGTGGAGCGCGCCGCCGGCATGGAGGGTGTCGATTTCTATGCCAATTTCCAGTCGGAAGCCTTGCGTATCAAGCGTGAGCTGCTATTATTTTTATTGCAAGCGCAGCGTGAGGGCCTGAAGGTTGGCGCCTACGGGGCTGCCGCCAAGGGCAACACGCTGCTCAACTTTGCCGGTGTGCGGCCGGATCTGCTGCCCTACGTGGTGGACCTGAACCCGGCCAAGCAGGGCCACTGCATGCCGGGCAGCCGCATTCCGATCGTCACCGAGGCGCACCTCAAGGCCGAGCGGCCGGACCGCGTGCTGATCCTGCCGTGGAACCTGCGGGACGAGATCACCACCCAGCTGGCCTACATCCGCGAGTGGGGCGGCCAGTTCGTCACCGCCGTGCCTCGGCTGCAAGTGTCATGAAACCGCGCATCCTCTACACCAAGCCCTCGATCACCGAGCGCGAGGTGGCCTATGCCACCGACGCGGCGCAGAACGGCTGGGGCGAGCGCTGCTACGAGTACATCAACCGCTTCGAGCAGCAGTTTGCGGCCCATCTGGGCGTGGCGCACGCGATTGCCACGTCGAGCTGCACCGGGGCGCTGCACATGGGTATGGCGGCGCTGGGCATCGGCCCCGGTGACGAAGTGATCATGGCCGACACCAACTGGATCGCCTCGGCTGCACCCATCGTGCACCTGGGCGCCAAGCCGGTGTTCGTCGACATCCGGCCCGACAGCTGGTGCATCGATCCGGTGGCGGCTGAGGCGGCCATCACGCCGCGCACCAAGGCCATCCTGGCGGTACACCTCTATGGCAACCTGTGCGACATGGACGCGCTGCTGGCCATCGGCCGGCGCCACAGCATCCCGGTGATCGAGGACGCGGCCGAGGCCATCGGTTCGCAGTACCAGGGGCACCGCGCCGGCAGCATGGGGGCCTTCGGCAGCTTCTCCTTCCATGGCACCAAGACCCTGACCACCGGCGAGGGCGGCATGTTCGTCACGCAGGATGCCGCGCTGTACGAGCGCGTGCTCACCCTGTCCAACCATGGCCGCGCACGCGGGCAGACCAAGCAGTTCTGGCCCGACGTGGTGGGTTACAAGTACAAGATGTCCAACCTGCAGGCGGCCATCGGCTGTGGGCAGGTGGAGCGGATCGATGCGCTGATTGCGCGCAAGCGCGAGATCATGCAGGCCTACCGGCAGCAGTTGGTGGGCCTGCCCGGCGTGCAGCTGAACCCGGAGCCGCCCGGCACGGTGATCGGCGCCTGGATGCCGACGGTGGTGTTCGACGAGGCCAGCGGTGTCACGCGCGAAGCGCTGCAGCAGGCGTTTGCCGACGAAAACGTGGATGCGCGGGTGTTCTTCCACCCGCTCTCCAGTTTGCCGATGTTCGAGGACTGCCCGGCCAATCGCCACGCCTGGGCGATCCCCGGTCGGGCCATCAACCTGCCGAGTTACCACGACATGACGACCGATGAGATCGGGCGCGTCGCGGCCGTGGTACAACGCCTGGCCACGGCCTGAGGCGCATCGCAGCCCGCAGCCCGCGGTTGGCAGGCTGCTGCGTTCAGCGCACGCGCTTGAGGAAACCGTCCGGCGCCACGGTGATCAGGATCTTGGCCTCGATGGCCTTGTCGACCTCGAACTGGTCGTTCGACTTCAGGAACTCGCGCACGGCGGTCTTGGGGTTGTTGCCCTTGCCCCAGGGGCGGTCGTGTACCAGGTCGTCCGGCATGTCTTCCACCAGGGTGTCGAACACCACCAGGTAGTTGTCCTTGCTGACGAAGGGCGCGTACTGCTGCAGTTCCTGCAGCACGTGCTCATGCGTGTGGTTGGAGTCCAGGATCACCATCACGCTTTTCTTGCCCTGCACATGCTTGGCCACCTCGGCCACGGTGTCGGCGGCGATGGACGAGCCCTGGATCATCTGGATACGCTTGCGCATCGGGTGGGCGTCGATCTCGGCGCGGTTGTGATCGCGGATGTCGATGTCGATACCCAGCACATAACCGTCGAGCTGCATCATCTCCATCAGCGAGGCGTAGTAGATCAGCGAGCCGCCATGGGCGATGCCGGTCTCGATGATCAGGTCCGGCTTGCAGGCCCAGATGATCTCCTGCATGGCCACCATGTCCTGCGGGAACTGGATGATGGGGCGGCCCATCCAGCTGAAGTTGTAGGCGTACTTGTGGCGCGCGATCTCGCGCACCCAGATGCGCGAGAGCGCCTGCACATCGTGGTCGTCCATCAGGCCGCGGATATTGGCCCGAACCTCTTCCTTGAATTTGTCGATCTCATTCATTTTGCAAAAAGTCCTTCCAGTACTGGGTTCCTGACACGATGACGTCGATGCCTTGCGGACCGGTGTTGGCCACCAGATCGAGCAGAGAGACATAAGGGGTGAATTCGCCATGCAGCTGCGGGTAGGACTGCTTGCGGTAGTCCATGTACTCGACCCGGATGCCGGCGTCTTCGAACAACTGGTGGTCCAGGTAGTGGCGTGCGCCCAGGCCCGTGATGTAGCGGGTGCCGCCCAGCGCCTTGACGATATCGCAGACCCGCTGGCTGCTGCTGCCGGCGATGCCCAGCTCGCCCACCTCGACGAAGCGCCGGCCGGTATCGAGGCCATAGTAGCGGCAGCAGGCCATCATCGACTCCCGGGCGAGCTGGCCGATGGTGGTGTGTGGCTGCGCATAGACCGATTCCACCAGCGCCAGCATGTCCTTGCGGTGGGGCGCACCGGCGTAGGCCTGCTTGAGCTGGCCCAGGTGCTGGCGGCGCCAGTCGGTGCGTGTGTCGAGCTGCACCTCGTCGATGCTCTGCCCCAGCGACAGCTGCTGCAACGGCACCGTGAGCCACTTGCTGCCCTGGGCCGTCTTGATCTGTACCCGGTTGGTGAAGCTGCCCTTGGAGAACTGCACGTCGCCGTAGTGGACGTAGACATCCGCCAGCCGGATCTGCTCGAACATCCCCACCCAGGGGAAGAACATCGGCTGGGAGATGACGACCTTCATGGCGCGAGCAGCTTTTCCATGATGACGACGTCGGCGTAGCCGGTGGCGGTACGGAAATGCTGTGCCCAGCGGCCGACCTCGCGGTAGCCGTGACGCCGATACAGGCGGATGGCCCCTTCGTTGCTGGCCAGCACTTCGAGCACGATCTTGCGCAGGCCGAAGACCTCGCGCACATAGTCGGACAGCAGCTTCAGCGTTTCGCCGCCGCAGCCGCGGCCTTGCGCCTGCGGGCCGATGCAGATGCCGAGCCGGCCGCTGCCGTGTAAGAGGTCCATGTCCAGCAACTGCACGTAGCCCAACGCCTGGTTGCTGGTGCGGTCGGCGATGACGAAGAACACGGCATCCGCCGTCTGGCTGCGGGCGGTGAGCCAGGCGCGCACTTGTTCCAGCGAACTGCCCTTGGGCTGAGCCATCAGCTGGCGCTGCAGCGGCACGTCGTTGCGCAGCGCCTGCAGGGCGGGTAGGTCTTCCGGGCCCCAGGCCCGCAGCATCACGTGTTTGCCGGTCAGCATCTCAGGGCCTCACAGATAGAAGCAGTTCAGCGAGCGCCCGGCGAAGGCAGGAATCTCGCCGACGATCTGGCGTGCATGGGCCGGGTTCAGGCCGACCAGCAGCGTGCTGATGTCTGACGGCAGGTCGGCTGGCGCGATCACCGGTGCGCCATGCAACTGGCGCCCCTGCAGGAAGGCGTTCTGGTCAATGACATAACGGATGCGTTGCGGCTGGCGCAGCCAGGAAGCGATGAAGGCACCGTAGAAGCCCGCGCCATAGAGGGCCACCGGCGCATCGGCCGCGAGGGTCTGCTCGAAGGCCTGCACGCGTGCGCCGGCCTGTTGCCAGAAGTCGGCGATGTGACGCGCCCGGTCGACGATGGCTTGCACCTCGTCCGGTGCAGCAGGCCGCGCAGCGGCAGGTTGCGCCAGTTTGCGGGCCACGAAGACCAGGGCGCCCCGGTGCACGCTGTCGCTGATTTCCTCTACTTCAAACCCGTTGGCGCGCAGCAGCCAGGCCAGGGATGGCGGTGTGAAATGATTGACATGGTCGACCACGATCAGGTCGGCCGTGTTGGACAGCACATTGGGCACGATGCCGTAGAAGGTGCCGCCGGTCTTGAGCAGGGCGGCAATCTTGCGCAGGGCGGCCTGCGGTTGCGCCATGTGCTCGAGCGAAAAGAACGAAGTCACGACGTCGAAGCGGTCTTGCCAGTCGGCCGGCAGCTCGAAGGTCGCGCCGCGCTCGCGGGGGATGAACTTGTCCCAGAACGGGCGATAGCGGTCGCTGACATCGAACAGGTGCACTTCCAGTCCCGGGATCTGGCTGGCCAGGGTGCGCATGGTGGCGCTCTTGGCGCAGCCGTAGTCCAGGATCCGCGTGCCGGCTGCCAGGGCCAGCTTGTCGCGCAGCACCTGGACCTGGTGCTCGGTGCGATAGACCTTGCGGCCGGCCACGACCTCGTAGATCTGGTCCTCTTCCTCGCTGTCGACCAGGATGTCGTAGCTGTCGTCGTAGTAGGCGTCGATGTTGTCCATGGCGGCGCTCTGCACATGGGCGCAGCAGCCGCAGACATAGACCTCGGTGCGGCCGTCATGCACGGTGCACAGCGAGGTCAGGGACAGGGCGTCACCGGAGTCGTAGATCTTGTCGCTCAGCGGCGTGCCGCACAGGTTGCAGTTCATAAGGCGTCAGGTCAGTCGGCGCAGAGTTCCGGGTGGATGGTGCGGAAATCGACACCGGCAGCATAGGAGCCGCGCCAGCCGTGGGACTGGCCGGTCGGCTCCAGGAAGTTGAAGTAGCGCAGCTGCATGGTCCAGCGCGAACGCTGGCTGCGGTTGTGGCCAGAGGCGTGCAGCACCAGGAAGTCGATCAC
>JAULXO010000017.1:0-3484 GCA_032118555.1 Hylemonella sp.
CGTGCCCGTAGGCCTCGGCCAGCTTCACGAAGTTCGGCAGCGCGTCCATGTAGCTATGGCTGTAGCGGCCCGAATACTCGATCTCCTGCCACTGGCGCACCATGCCCAGGTAGCGGTTGTTCAGCGCCAGGACCTTGATCGGCGTGTTGTACTGCAGGCAGGTCGACAGCTCCTGGATACACATCTGCACCGAACCTTCACCCGTCACGCAGTACACCTCGCTCTCCGGTTTGGCCAGCTTGATGCCCATCGCATAGGGAATGCCCACGCCCATGGTGCCCAGACCGCCGGAGTTGATCCAGCGCCGCGGCTCGTTGAACTTGTAGAACTGCGCAGCCCACATCTGGTGCTGGCCAACGTCGGACGTGATGTAGGTATCGACATCACGCGTCATGTTCCACAGCGTCTCGATCACGTACTGAGGCTTGATCACGTCCTTGTTGCCGCGGTCGTACTTCAGGCAGTCACGCTGGCGCCAGCCTTCGATCGCTTCCCACCAGCCACCCAGGGCATTGGCGTCCGGCTTGACCGCACTCTCCTTGATCATGGCGATCATCTCGGCCAGCACGTCCTTGACATCGCCGACGATCGGGATGTCGACCTTGACGCGCTTGGAAATGCTCGACGGGTCGATGTCGATGTGGATGATCTTGCGCTCGTTCTGCGCGAAATGCTTGGGGTTGCCGATCACGCGGTCGTCGAAGCGCGCGCCCACCGCCAGCAGCACGTCGCAGTTCTGCATCGCGTTGTTGGCTTCGATCGTACCGTGCATGCCCAGCATGCCCAGGAACTTGCGATCGGTCGCCGGATAAGCCCCCAGCCCCATCAGGGTGTTGGTCACCGGGTAGCCCAGCATGTCCACCAAGGTGCGCAGCTCGGCGGTGGCATTGCCCAGCAACACACCGCCACCGGTGTAGATGTAGGGGCGCTTGGCCGTCAGCAGCAGTTGCAGCGCCTTGCGGATCTGGCCAGCATGGCCTTTGCGCACCGGGTTGTAGGAGCGCATCTCGACCGATTCCGGATAGCCAGCATACGGCACCTTCTTGAAGGACACATCCTTAGGAATGTCCACCACCACCGGACCGGGACGGCCGCTGCGGGCGATGTGGAAGGCCTTCTTCATCGTCATCGCGAGATCGCGCGCATCCTTGACCAGGAAGTTGTGCTTGACGATGGGACGGGTGATGCCGACGGTGTCGCACTCCTGGAAGGCGTCCAGGCCGATGGCCGCAGTCGGCACTTGCCCGGTGACGATCACCATCGGGATGCTGTCCATGTAGGCAGTGGCAATGCCAGTGATGGCATTGGTCACGCCAGGGCCGGATGTCACAAGCGCCACGCCGACCTCACCCGTAGCCCGGGCGTAGCCGTCGGCCGCATGCACAGCAGCCTGCTCGTGCCGCACCAGCACGTGCTGAATCGTGTCCTGCTTGTAGAACGCGTCGTAGATGTGGAGAACGGCGCCGCCGGGATAACCCCAGACGAACTTCACGCCCTCGGCCTGGAGTGCCTTGACCAGAACTTCTGCTCCACGCAGTTCCTGGCTGTCGCTCGCGCCCGCACCAGCGGCCGCAGCCGACGCGATTTCGGCTTTGGAAATTTCCATGATGAACCTTTGTGAATTTCTCTAACGAAAAACCTAGGGTGCCCCTTCACAAACGCTTGTGGCATCGCGTCGGGACTTAAGGTCAAAGCCATGAGCGCATTGCTTATATCGCCGGACTGTGACCCGTTTGCTTTTTGATTTGCACCGCCATTATCGCACTGCAGCAATGAAATTGAAATGCCCAGGCTGATTTTTGTGCGCCAATGCCATAATCGCGCCCCGACGCGCCCAAAATGGTGCGCCTCCGCCCCTCAAGACCTCTAGCCCCAGGCACACGCATTTGGCCTCCGAACGAGAACTGTCAGATTTCCTGAAAAGCGTCGAAAAGCGCGCGTTCAAGCGTTCGGTCTATCACGTACGCAATGACGAGGCGGCACTCGACATCGTGCAGGACAGCATGATGAAGCTGGTGGAGCACTACGGCCACAAGCCGATCGAAGAGCTGCCCATGCTGTTCCAGCGCATCCTGTCCAACTGCACCCTGGACTGGTTTCGTCGACAGAAAACCCGCAATGCGCTGTTTTCCAACCTGAGTGACTTCGAGTCCGATGACATCGACGGCGACTTCGACCTGCTGGAGACCTTGGACACCACCGAAGGATCGTCCCAGACCGAAAGCGCGGAGAAACTGACCGAGCGGGCCCAGGTCTTGCACGCCATCGAGCAGGAAATACAGGAGCTCCCGCCCCGTCAACGAGAAGCTTTCCTCATGCGTTACTGGGAGGATCTGGACGTGGCTGAAACGGCAGCAGCCATGGGCTGTTCCGAGGGCAGCGTGAAAACGCACTGTTCCAGGGCGGTGCAGGCCCTGGGCAAGGCCTTGAAGGCCAAGGGAATACGACTATGAAGCACTCCACAACTCACTCCACCCCATCCCTACAGGACCGTTACGGTCGCGCCGTCGCGGCACGGCTGTCCGAGTCGGTGGAAGCCCTGCCGTACGACATTTCCGAGCGCCTGCGCGCCGCTCGGGAACAGGCACTCGACCTGCGCCGCAGCCTCAAGCCAGCAACGCAACCCCAGGTCCTTAGCCAAGGAGCGGCCGCCGCACTCAGCCTCGGGGGCGGCGACGGCAGTCTGTGGCACCGTCTGGCTGGCCTGATTCCGCTGCTGCTCCTGATCGCCGGGTTGGTTGCCGTCAGTGCGCTTGACGATGAGTTCGTCGCGCAAGATCTGGCAGAAATCGATACTGCCATCCTGGCCGATGACCTGCCGCCGGCCGCCTATACCGATCCGGGGTTTGTGCAGTTCCTGAAATCCCGCCTCGAATCAGCCCAGTAAATGCGCAAAGTTCAGGCTCAGGCGGTTGTCCTTTGCGTCGGCGCCCTGCTGGCTGCCGCGGGTAGTCCGCTCGTCCACGCCCAGACAGCAGCACCCCCCTCCGGCACGCCCTCGCAGGCCCGCTCGCCGGATGTCCCCCCGATCAACCGGCAGTCCGCTGGCAGCGCGAAGACGTCCGTCAGCAATCCCACCTGGCAGCAGTTGTCGAACGCGCAACAGGAGGCCCTGAGCCCCTTGGCCGGCAAATGGCATGAGTTGGGGCCGGAGCGCAAGCGCAAATGGCTGGAGTTGTCGAAGAATTTCCATAACCTGCCGGCGAGCGAACAGGCCAAGATACACAGCCGCATGAGCGAGTGGGTCGCGCTGAGCCAGCAGCAGCGCACGCAAGCCCGCTTGAGCTACGTCGAGACGAAGAAGCTCTCGCCGCAGGACAAAGCTGCCGAGTGGCAGGCTTACCAGGAACTGAGCGCCGCCGAGAAGAAACGACTGGCCGCCAAGGCCGCCGTCAAGCCGGCCGGCGTCGCGGTCATCAAGCCCGCGGCAAGCGCAAAGAAGCTCACCCAGATTCCGGTGCCGCCGACGGCGCCAAAATCCGTT
>JAULXO010000017.1:3494-47150 GCA_032118555.1 Hylemonella sp.
AACCGAGAAGGCGCCGGTACAAGCAGGCACTTTGCTGCCCCAGACGCCGGCGGCCGCACCGGCCCCCGCCGCGCCGGTTTCGCCGCCGCCCTCCGCTTTGGACACACCAGCGCCCGAGGGAGCACCCGCTCTATGACCTTGAATCCGCCGGACACACACCAACCCTCCAGCGCCCCACCCAACTACGCCACACCTGGAATTTGGCGACGCATGGCCTGCTGGCTTTATGAGGGCATGCTGCTGTTCGGCGTGGTCTTCATTGCCGGCTACCTCTTCAGCGCCCTGACGCAGACGCGCCACGCGCTGGACAACCGGCATGTGCAGCAGGCCTTCCTGTTTATCGTGCTGGGTATCTATTTCACCTGGTTCTGGGCCAAGGGCCAGACGCTGGCCATGAAAACCTGGCACATCCGCGTGGTCGATGCACAAGGGCACGGGCTGACACAGGCGCGTGCCCTGTTGCGCTACCTGCTGAGCTGGCTCTGGTTCCTGCCCCCGTTGGCGGCCATTGCCCCATTCCAGCTCTCCGGTGCCGAATCAGCCGTGATCATGCTGGGCTGGGTCGCGGTATGGGCCCTGCTGAGCCGTTTTCACCCGCGCCAGCAGTTCTGGCATGACGTACTGGCCGGCACCCGGCTGATCAGCGTGCAGCCCCCACGCCGCTGACTGTCACAAAGCTCGGTGACAATCTGGACATGCCAGAGATTCAGAACATCAACGAGGTCAATCCACAGAAAGCCCGCAGCGGCCTCAACCGCATGTGGCACGCCATGGGCTACTCCATGGAAGGGCTGCGTGCCGGCTGGAAGGAAACGGCCTTCCGCCAGGAGGCTGTGGCCTCCATCGTGCTGCTCCCGCTGTCTTTCTGGATCGGCCGCAGCTGGGTAGAAACCGCGCTGCTGGCCGGCTCAGTACTGATCGTGATGATCGTCGAGCTGCTCAACACCGGCATAGAAACCGCCATCGACCGCATCGGTCCGGAGTGGCACGATCTGTCCAAACGTGCCAAGGACATGGGCAGTGCCGCCGTCCTGCTGAGCCTGCTGCTGTGCGGCGGCATCTGGCTGGCGGCTGTCTGGCAAAGGTTTTTTGCATGAGCCCCGCTTTCTCTGTCTGCGTCTACTGCGGCTCGCGTCCGGGCAACCAGCCCGGTTACGCCGAAATCGCCCGCACTGTTGGCCAATGGATTGGCGAGCGCGGTGGCCAGCTGGTCTACGGCGGCGGCAAAGCCGGCCTGATGGGCATTACCGCCCAAGCCACCCTAGAGGCAGGAGGACGGGTGGTCGGCATCATTCCCAAGGCACTGGTCGAAAAGGAATGGGCTTGGCACGACTGCACCGAGCTGCACATCGTGGACACCATGCACGACCGCAAGCGCATGATGGCCGAGCGCTCTGATGCGTTCCTGGCCTTGCCCGGCGGCATTGGCACCTTCGAGGAGTTGTTCGAGGTCTGGACCTGGCGCCAGCTCGGCTACCACGACAAGCCCATAGGCCTGCTCAATGTCGATGGCTACTATGACGGCCTGCTGGCCTTCCTGGGCCAGACCGTGGAACGGCAATTTCTGAGCGACTGGCAGATGGACCTGATCCAGACCGGAAGCGATCCTCAGGCTTTGCTTGAGCGCATCGTGCAGGAAGCCGGTCTGGCCCCGGCGCCGCAGCTGCGCGACATTTAGATCGCCGAGTCGTCCAGCTCACCGGTGCGGATGCGCACCACGCGCTCGACGGCCGTGACGAAAATCTTGCCGTCACCGATCTTGCCGGTGTGGGCTGCCTTCACGATGGCGTCAACGCAGCGGTCCACGTCGGCAGTCTTGACCACCACTTCCACCTTCACCTTGGGCAGGAAGTCCACCACATACTCGGCGCCACGGTAGAGCTCGGTATGGCCTTTCTGGCGGCCGAAGCCCTTGACTTCGGTCACCGTCAGACCGGTGACGCCGCATTCGGCCAGGGCTTCGCGCACCTCTTCGAGTTTGAACGGCTTGATAACGGCGGTAATCTGTTTCATGGCAGGTGATCCTGTTTTCTGAGAGTCTGTCTGGAATGGAGGGAACGGGCGACCGCAGGTCAAGCCCGGAACTTGTTGGTAATAGGATAACGCCAATCCTTGCCGAAGCTGCGGTGGGTCACGCGAATACCCACCGGCGCCTGGCGGCGTTTGTACTCATTGATCTTGATAAGACGGGTCACCTTCTCCACATCAGCCCGGTCAAAGCCCGCTGCCACGATGGCCTCGATGCTTTCGTCGTTCTCCATGTAGCGCTCCAGGATGGCGTCCAGCACTTCGTAGGGAGGCAGGCTGTCCTGGTCCACCTGGCCGGGTCGCAGCTCGGCGCTTGGCGGACGCGTGATGATGCGCTCGGGTATCGGGCAGGCGCCACGGCCGCAGGGGTCGTGCTGATTGCGCCAGCGCGCCAGCCGGAACACCGTGGTCTTCACCAGGTCCTTGATCACTGCGAAGCCTCCCGCCATGTCCCCGTACAACGTGCAATAACCAGTCGCCATCTCGGACTTGTTGCCCGTGGTCAGCACGATGCGACCGCTCTTGTTTGACAGCGCCATCAGCAACGTGCCACTGATGCGGGCCTGGATGTTTTCCTCGGTCGCATCCTCCGGCAAGCCTCGGAACTGCCCCGCCAGCGAGGCCTTGAAGGCGTCGAACTCCGGCAGGATGGAAATCTCGTCGTACTGCACGCCCAGCCGCTGCGCCATGTCGCTCGCATCGATCCAGCTGATGTCGGCCGTGTAGGGCGACGGCATCATGACGGCACGTACCCGTTCGGCCCCCAGGGCATCGACCGCAATGGCCAGCACCAGGGCCGAATCAATACCCCCGGACAAGCCGATGATGGCACCGGGAAAGCCGTTCTTGCCGATGTAGTCGCGCACGCCCAGCACCAGCGCGTCCCACAGATCGGCATCGTCCGACCGTTCCGGCGCCAGATCCGCTTCCAAAAGCATAGCGCCTGACGCTTGATTTATATGGACTTTGAACAGATTCTCTTCAAAACTAGGCGCTCGCCCCACGAGCGCGCCATCGGCCGAGACAGCGAAGGAGCGCCCCTCGAAGACCACCTCGTCCTGGCCGCCAACCAGATGCGCATACACCAGTGGTACCCCACAAGCTTGCGCGCGCTGGCACATCATCTGCTCGCGTTCCCGGTCCTTGCCCACATGAAACGGCGAGGCATTGATCACGGCCAGCAGCTCGGCCCCGGCGTCGCAGGTCTGGCGTGCCGGCGCCTCGAACCAGGCATCCTCGCAGATCAGCAGACCAACCTTGACGCGCGCGCCGGCCGGCCCTGCTTCGAAGACGCAGGCCTCCTGCCCCGGCGCGAAATAGCGCCGCTCGTCAAACACCTGGTAGTTCGGCAATTCGCGCTTGGCATAACGCGCCACCAACTGGCCCTCGCGCAACACACTGGCCGCATTCAGGCACGCCGGCACCGACACCGAGCGGGTACGCACCCCGCCAGCGTGAACACTCATCGGGTGCCCGACTACCACCGTCATGTCCTTTAACCCGGCCAACTCGCGGGCCACTGTTTTCACGGCATCATCGCAAGCGGTGATGAAAGACGGCCGCAGGAACAAGTCTTCGGCCGCATAACCGCAGATGGAGAGTTCCGGCGTCAGCAGCAGATGCGCGCCGTCGACATGGGCACGACGCGCCGCATCGATGATCTTTTGCGCGTTGCCGGCCATGTCGCCGACGACAAAGTTGAGCTGAGCAACGCAGATACTGAGAGTCATGGAAGGAAAGAACCGTTCGGGAGCCGTGGGCAGGGCCGATTATGTCATCCGGGTCCTGGACTCCCCGCTGCAGATCGACGCCTTGCAGTGGGACCAGCTGCTGGCGCGCGAGGCGCAGCCCACGCCCTTCATGCGGCACGCCTACCTGGCGGCACTGCACACCAGCGGCAGCGCCGTGCCTGCCAGCGGCTGGACCCCGTGCTTTGTCACGCTATGGGCGGAGGACGAGCTGGTCGCTGCCTGCCCGCTCTACCTCAAGACCCACTCCTACGGCGAATATGTCTTCGATTGGGCCTGGGCCAACGCCTACGCCGAGCACGGCCTGTCCTACTACCCCAAGGCGGTGATCGCCGTCCCCTTCACCCCAGTGCCCGGCGGCCGCCTGCTGGCACGCGACGTGCCGGCCCGACAAGCGCTGCTGGACGCCGTGCTGAGCGTTTGCCGCGATGAGCAGCTGTCCTCAATGCACCTGCTGTTCGGTGCCGACGCTGACCTGCAAAGCTGTACTGAGGCCGGCCTGATGCTGCGCCACACGGTGCAGTTCCACTGGCAGAACGCCTGTCCCGGCTACGTGGACTTCGAGGACTTCCTGCGCCATCTGAGCCAGGACAAACGCAAGAAGATCCGCCAGGAGCGGCGCAAGGTGGCGCAGGCTGGCGTCAGCTTCCGTTGGGTGGAGGGCAATGCCATCTCGCCGCAGGACTGGGATTTCTTCTACCGCTGCTACGAGCGCACCTACCTGGAGCACGGCAATGCGCCCTACTTGAGCCGCGCATTCTTCGCCAGCATGGCCCACACGATGCCGGAGAACTGGCTGCTCATCCTGGCTGAGCGCGGCGGACGGGCGATTGCGGCCAGCCTGATCGCCATCGCGGAACAGGGGGGAGAGAAAGTCGCCTGGGGCCGCTACTGGGGTGCGCTGGAGCGGGTGGACTGCCTGCACTTCGAGGCCTGCTACTACCAGCCGCTGCAATGGTGCATCGCGCGCGGCTACCAGCGCTTTGAAGGCGGCGCCCAGGGTGAGCACAAGCTGGCGCGTGCCCTGTTGCCGGTGCGTACCAGCAGCGCCCATTGGCTCGCGCACCCGGCTTTCGCGGCGGCTGTCGAGCGCTTCCTGGCGCGAGAGGAACAGGGGGTGGCGGGTTATCTAGACGAACTCGCCAGTCACACTCCGTTCAAGCAGGCGAACTGAGCAGCCCAGCCCCGTGCCTCAAACAAAAACGCCCAACGGAGTGAGCCGGTGGGCGTCTGGGGCCAGGGGCCGCGCGGTCGGCCCGCGTTGCGGCGACCGGAGCGACTTACCTGAGAATCAGGCGTTTGCCTTGTTGTAGTTGGCAATGCCGTCCATGATTTCCTTTTTGGCGGCTTCCGGGCCTTCCCAGCCTTGCACCTTGACCCACTTGCCGGGCTCCAGGTCCTTGTAGTGCTCGAAGAAGTGCTCGATGGTCTTCAGGCGCATCGGGTTCAGGTCTTCCGGCTTCTGCCATTGCGTGTACAGCGACAGAATCTTGTCGGTCGGCACCGCCAGCACCTTGCCGTCTTCACCAGCCTCGTCCGTCATTTTCAGAATGCCGATCGGGCGGCACGGCACGACCACACCCGGAATCAGCGGCACCGGCGTGATCACCAGCACGTCCACCGGGTCGCCATCGCCCGAAATGGTCTTGGGCACATAACCGTAATTGGTCGGGTAGTGCATGGCCGTGCTCATGAAACGGTCCACGAAGATGGCGCCGGTCTCCTTGTCCACCTCGTACTTGATGGGATCGGCGTTCATCGGGATTTCGATGATCACGTTGAAAGCGTCAGGAACATTCTTGCCGGGGGTCACGTTATCGAGAGACATGATTGCTTCTTTGCGTTAAGTCAGGGAAAGGTCGGTATTAACCCTGATTTTACTTGCTCCGCACTGACGCCCGGCTTGCAAGCCCGCTTTTTCACGTTACAGTCCGCCCGTTGGCCAATCGTCCTGTGCGATCTGAGAGGTTGAACGCGACGAGGAAGCAACGCATCGGTGGCCCCGCCCCTTGCGTTGCCACCTCTACGCGACACAACAACACAGGAGAGATTGATATGACAGGCAACTCAGCGCTGATACTGGCGCTCGTCTGCGGCTTCATCGCCGTGGCCTACGGCTTCTGGGCCCGCAGCTGGATTCTTTCTCAGGACACCGGCAACGCGCGCATGCAGGAAATTGCCGCCGCCATCCAGACCGGCGCCGCCGCCTACCTGGCGCGCCAGTACAAGACCATCGGCATCGTCGGCATCGTCCTCGCGATCCTGATCGGCGTCTTCCTCGATGCACAGACCGCCATCGGCTTTGTCGTCGGTGCCGTACTTTCCGGCGCCTGTGGCTTCATCGGCATGAACGTGTCGGTGCGCGCCAATGTGCGCACCGCGCAGGCGGCCACCAAGGGCATAGGTCCGGCATTGGACGTAGCCTTCCGCGGCGGTGCCATCACCGGCATGCTGGTGGTCGGCCTGGGCCTGCTGGGGGTGACGGTGTTCTACTGGTTCCTGATGGGCAGCAGTGCCCCGGGCGCCAACCTTGCCAAGCTGCTCAACCCGCTGATCGGCTTTGCCTTCGGCTCTTCGCTGATCTCCATCTTCGCGCGCCTGGGCGGCGGCATCTTCACCAAGGGCGCCGATGTCGGTGCCGACCTGGTGGGCAAGGTGGAAGCGGGCATTCCGGAAGACGATCCGCGCAACCCGGCGGTGATTGCCGACAACGTGGGCGACAACGTGGGTGACTGCGCCGGCATGGCGGCCGACCTGTTCGAGACCTATGCCGTGACGCTGATCGCCACCATGGTGCTGGGCGCCCTGCTCGTGTCCGGCGCGGGCACTGCTGCGGTGGTCTATCCGCTGGCGCTGGGCGCGGTATCCATCATCGCGTCCATCATCGGCTGCTTCTTCGTCAAGGCCGCGCCCGGCATGAAGAACGTGATGCCCGCCCTGTACAAGGGCCTGGCCGTGGCCGGCGTGCTGTCGCTGATCGCCTTCTACTTCGTCACCACCTGGCTGATCCCCGACAACGCCATCACCGCGTCCGGCAGCCAGATGCGCCTGTTCGGCGCCACCGGGGTCGGCCTGGTGCTGACCGCGGCCCTGGTGTGGATCACCGAGTACTACACCGGTACCCAGTACAAGCCGGTGCAACACATTGCGCAGGCTTCCACCACCGGCCACGGCACCAACATCATTGCCGGCCTGGGTGTTTCCATGCGCTCCACCGCCTGGCCCGTGATCTTCGTCTGCATCGCGATCTGGGTGGCCTACCAATTGGCCGGCCTGTACGGCGTGGCGGTCGCTGCCATGTCCATGCTGAGCATGGCTGGCATCGTGGTGGCGCTGGACGCCTACGGCCCGATCACCGACAACGCCGGCGGCATCGCCGAGATGGCCGAGCTGCCCTCGTCGGTACGCGACATCACCGACCCGCTGGACGCCGTCGGCAACACCACCAAGGCCGTGACCAAGGGCTATGCCATTGGCTCCGCCGGTCTTGCCTCGCTGGTGCTGTTTGCCGACTACACCCACAAGCTGGAGTCATTCGGTCAGGTGATCAAATTCGACCTGAGCGACCCGATGGTGATCATCGGCCTCATCATCGGCGGCCTGATCCCCTACCTGTTCGGCGCCATGGCGATGGAAGCGGTCGGCCGCGCCGCCGGCTCGGTGGTGGTGGAAGTGCGTCGCCAGTTCCAGACCATCAAGGGCATCATGGACGGTACCGGCAAGCCCGAGTACGACACCGCGGTGGACATGCTCACCAGCGCGGCCATCAAGGAGATGATGATCCCCTCGCTGTTGCCGGTGGTCGTGCCGATTCTGGTTGGTCTGGTACTCGGACCCGCCGCGCTGGGCGGCCTGCTGATGGGCACCATCGTCACGGGTCTCTTTGTCGCCATCTCCATGTGTACCGGCGGCGGCGCCTGGGACAACGCCAAGAAGTACATCGAGGACGGCCACCACGGCGGCAAGGGCAGCGACGCCCACAAGGCAGCTGTCACCGGTGACACCGTGGGCGACCCCTACAAGGACACCGCCGGCCCGGCCGTCAACCCGCTGATCAAGATCATCAACATCGTGGCGCTGCTCATCGTGCCGCTGATGATGAAGGTGCACGGCGCTTGAGTCGCTGCGCGTGACACGCACACAGCCCGCCTCGGCGGGCTTTTTTGCGTCCGAAACGACGGGCGATGCGGCCGCGCCATGCCCCTCTGTGGAAATCTGCGTGCCGGGCAATTCCGTTACACTTGGAAACATGCTCAGCAGACCCGGGAGAACATCGGGCTGCCGGGTCGGGTCACCCAGGGGGGCACAGGCTGATGTTCGGATTCTGGAAAAGCGGACGCACCGGGCGCAAGCACACCGGCGCAGCGGCAGAGGAAAACGCCTCCTTGCCCCCTTCGTCCATCCCCATGAGCACCCAGCAGCACACTGCCACCCACCGGGAACTGGTTCGGGTCGTGCTGCGCGACACGCTGCGCATGCATGGCATCCCCACCGACTGGATCGGCTGCGAGATCCTGACCCGCGCGCGCCGTGGCGATGAAGGCGCCCTGCTGATCCAACTGCTCATCCACCACTGGCACGAAGGTCTGCTGCGCTATGCCCCCTTGATCCAGCAGCAGTTGCTGCAAGGGCTGCAGCGCTTTGATCCGGCTTCCGACCACAGCCGCCACACCGTCAGCTGGCGGTTTTCGCCCGCGTGTCGCCCGCCCATCAGCGAGATGCCTCCGCCCTCGTTCTGGACTGGTCATGCTGCCCAGTTCGAGCTACCCGCCGCCGACTACCCGCCGGGTCACGACCTGGCTGCGCGCCAGGTCGGGCAGCGGCGTTGAGCCTCGGCGCACCTCGTTTCCCTGTCACCGGTTCGCACGGCAACTTGAGCTACCATCCCCCTTGCTGCATTCCAGACGGACGCCGGAGAGACAGTTGAAGATACTCGTCGTTGATGACCATGCATTGGTGCGCGAAGGCCTGCGTCAGGTTCTCAAGGGTCTCGATGCCGCCGTGGAGGTACTGGAAGCCGGTTCCTGCAGTCGCGCCTTCGAACTCGCACGCCAGCATGCCGATCTTGACCTCGTGCTGCTGGACTATCACCTGCCCGACATGAACGGCCTGGAAGCGCTGGACGTCTTTGCCCGCGAGCACCCGGAGCTGCCGATCATCGTCCTGTCAGGCTCGGTCAACCCGCGCGTCATGCACCAGGTACTGAGCAAGGGCGCGGCCGCTTTCCTGACCAAGTCCGGCATGAGCGACGAGCTGCTGTCGGTCACCCGTCTGGTGCTGGCCGGCGAGGTCTACATGCCACACGAACTGATGGCCAGCGCCGCCGCTTCCTCCAGCGGTGCCGAGCCCGCCCCCCAGTTCACCCCGCGGCAGGAAGAAGTGCTGCACCTGCTGATGGACGGCTACACCAACAAGGAAATCGGCCGCATGCTCAGCCTGTCGGACGAGACCGTCAAGAACCATGTGACCGCCATCCTGCGGGGGTTCGGCGTCACCACCCGCACGCAGGCGGTGCTGGCGGCCAACCGCCACGGCTACGCCCGCGACGACCACCGCAAGATCACCTAGGGCTCAGACTCCGTGCGGCGTCGCGTTGCCTTGCGCCAGGCGGCGCAGCAGGGCGCGCAGCTTGGCCGGCCGCACCGGCTTGTGCAGCAGAGGCAGATTGGCATCGCGGCAGGCCTGCATCAAGGCCGGATCGGTGTCGCCGCTCATGAGTCCGGCCGGCACCGGCCGCCCCAGGACCAGGCGCAGTTGCCGGATGGCCTCGATACCGGTCTCGCCCTGGCGCAACCGGTAGTCACTGAGCAGGACTTGCGGCGCCCAGTCCCCACCCACGGCCGCCAGCGCCCCTTGCAGATCGTCCACCGCCACCACCCGGCAGCCCCACGAGACGAGCAGGCCGGACAAGGCCTGGGCGGAGAAGCTGTCGTCCTCGATCACCAGCACCTGCAGTCCGAGCAGATCGGCTGCCGGCAGCACTTCCGGCGGACTCAGCGGCAGTTTGGATGTGCCGGGCGGGGCCACCGGCACCTCGATCATGAAACGGGTCCCCCGGCCCGGCATCGACGTGAGCTTGAGCGGGCAGCCGAGCAGCTTGGCGGTGCGGTCCACGATGTTCAGCCCCAGCCCGAGCCCCTTGCTGCGGTCACGCTCCGGATTGGCAATCTGGAAGAACTCCTTGAAGATGTCCTGCTGGTGCTCAGGCGCGATGCCGATGCCCGTGTCCCAGACCTCGATGCGCACGTGGCTGCCGCCGCGGCTGGGGCGGGCAGCCACCAGCACCCCGCCTTGCCGGGTGTAGCTCAACGCATTGCCGACCAGGTTAAGCAGGATGCGGCTGAGCAGCGTCGGATCGCTCATCACCCAGACATGCGTCGGGCGCACGCGCAGGCGCAGCCCCTTCTCCTGCGCCACCGGCATCAAGCCGCTGCCCAGCGGCTCCAGCAGTTCCGCCAGCGGAAATGCGCGCAGACTGACCTTGACGCTGTGCGCTTCGAGCCGGGAGATGTCCAGTAGCGCATCCAGCAGATCCTGCATGGCCTGCACCGAGGCCTCCAGGTTGGCAATCAGATGCCGGGTCTCCTCGTCATGCGGCAGTTGCGCCAGCCGCGCAACGAACATGCCCAGTGCATTGGTCGGCTGGCGCAGGTCATGGCTGGCCGCCGCCAGAAAGCGTGACTTGGCCAAGGTCGCCGTCTCCGCTTCCTCCTTCTTCTTGCGCAGCTCCAGCGTCGCCGCGGCCACGCGCTGCTCCAGCTCGTCACGCCCCTGCTGCAGCCGCTCGGCCATCTGGTTCAGCCCCTGCTGCAGGTCGCGCAGCGGGTCGTCGGCCAGCACGGCGCCGCGTGCCGAGAGTTCACCCCGGCCCAGACGCTCGATCATGTCGGACACCTGCAGGATCGGGCCGATTACGCCCTGGCCGATGCGCACGGCCAGAAAGCCGCCGAACAGCAACCCGCCCAGGGTGACAGCCAGTCCGAGCATCAGCATGTCACGCTCGCGGGACACCACCGTCTGGCGCGACATCTCGATGACGACGTGGCCCAGCACCTGCGGCGCCATGCCCCGGGGCTGCACCTGCGGCTCCAACGGATCGTCCAGCCGCAACTGCGTGGTCGTCACCGGCTGCACCAGCATGTCGTGGCGAGTCGTCTCGTCATTCCACCGGCTCTCGTCGTCGCCGAGCATGGGCAGGTTCTTGTAGCCCACCTTGCCCGCCCGCGCCAGCACATTGCCCTGCGTGTCCTGGATCAGCACGGAACGTACATCCACCTCGCGCAAGGCGCCGGCCGCAATGGTCTGAAGATTGCCGAGATTGCCGGCAAATACGCCGTATTCGCTGGCACTGGCCACCTGCCGGGCCAGCGAACGAGCGCGCTGCTCGTGCGCCTCGTCGAGATCGCCGACGCGTCCCAGCAGGAACACGGCCGACAACAGGAACGCCACCACCGTCACCGGGAGCAAGGCCGCCAGCAGCACGCGATCGCGGATATCGAGAAACTTCATGACCCCTTCTCCAGGCGGCGCAATCGCTCGGTGAGGGTCGGCACCTCCAGGTGCAGGCCGAGCGAACGCGCCACATGTTCATTGACGCTGACGCTGAACTCTTGCGGATACTGGGGTACCCCCAAGGGGCGCCCCAGCAGGTAGCTGCGCGCCATGACGCCGGCCTGCTGACCGATCTGGGTGGGCGTCGAGTACACGGCCAACAGGGCACCAGCGCGCACGTAGGCCGGAGAGAAAGCCAGCATCGGCACACGGGCGCGAAAGGAGGTGAGCAGGACGTTCTGGATGCTGCTGCTGTTGTAGATCTGCGGGTCGGCCAGCGCCAGCAGCACATCTGCTTCTTCCAGAATTTTCCTCAGTTCGCCGAACACCGGCTCCTGCGGCTGCACCTGGGCACTGACCAGCTTCAGGTTGCGGGCCTCGGCCGCCTCTTCCAGCTGCGCCTGCTGCCCTTTGGACTCGGCGCCCAGCAGCACCCCCACCCGCTTGGCCTGCGGCAAAGCCAAACGCGCCAGATCAAACTGCCGCGACAAAGGCTGGTTGAGGTAGAGCGCCGTGAACTGGTTGGAAGCGCGGCGACCGCTGTCACGCAGCGCGCGCTCAAAGGCGGCGCGCGGCAGCAGCGTGCACAACACCGGCGCCTTGAGCTCGCTGCGCGCCAGCAGCCCGGCCGCCTCCGCCCCGAGGGCGACATACAGGCGGGCCACCGGGGGCGCCGCTGCCGCCCACTCAGCCGCCGTCAGCTGCAGCACCTCGCGCGGCGCCAGGCCGCCCCGCACCAGCTCACCCTGCACGGCGCTTGCCGCCTCCTGGTAGGCGGCGCTACGTTCACTGCTGACGATCACCACCGCGCTCTCCGCCGCGCGCGCGCCACCAGCAGCCAGCAAGGCCAGGCCGGAAGACAGCAGCAAGCGACGCGACAGCCTCTTCATGGCAGTTCAGTTCTCCAGCCGCAGCATCAGGTAGGCCTGACGGCGGAAATAGAAATCGGAGCGGAAGTCCGGGTAGGCGGGCCCCAGGTTCTGCACCACCAGGGATACCTCGCCCCGCTGCTTGCCCAGCCGCACGGCCTTGGCCAGGCGCAGATCGGTCCGGCTCATGGCCGGCGATTGCAGGTTCTGCCCCGGGAAGACGCTGGCATCGACCTGGGAATACGTCAGGGCCAGACTCGCCTCCTGCGGCAACTGCTGCATGACCATCAGGGCCATGGCGGCGTAGGGCCGGGTCGGGAAAGTGCCGCTGAGCGACTGACCGCTGTCGACAAAGGTCTGGCTGAAGAAGACCTCCCCGCTTTGCCATGGCTTCCATTTAACCTGGAACTCTTGCCCGTGCGCATTGAAATCTTCGCCGTTGACGAAGTCATTCACCTCCTCTGCACCCAAGTTGTACTTTTGACGTTTGACCAGGCCCCGGATGTCCTCCTCAAAAACACGCACATCGATACTCAAGTCCCGCTGCGGAAAGTCGACCAAATAGCCTATTTCCCTTGTCTGGATCCGTTCGCTCGCGACATCGCCGCGGGCGACGTCAGTCGATTTCTTGAGAACCCCATTGTGGTAGTAGCGCACATTGCTGTACTTCTCGTAAGTGCTCGGCGGGCGGAATGCCTGCGTCAGACCGTAGCGCAGGGTATGTCCTTCCGCCAGATGCCAGTTCAGCATGACACGAGGCGCCATATGCTCGCCCCCGAGGCTGCTGCGCTCATACATGCCGCCGGCATTCAGCAGCAGATCGCGGTGCAGCCGCCATTCGATATTGCCGAACACCCGCGTGAAGTCGGTCACGAATGCGCTGTCGGTGTTAAACAGTGGTCGCGAGGCAATGGATTCACGCCGCAACTCGCCGCCCCAGAGCAGGCGCACCCTGTCGCTCGTCCGCACGGTGTGTTGAAACGACAGGTTATCGCTCGCAGCACGCCCACCAAAATCGATCGTCAAACCGGCCAGGGGGGTGTAAGGAAAGTCGTCCTTCACCCGCTCGTCGGTATGGGAGAACTGCACCGACAGGTCCTCATTCACGCCCAGGCTGCGACGCCAGTCCAGCTGCACAAACGATGCCGTATTACTCCGGGTCCGCTGCGAATTCCCCGTATCGCCCTCAAAGCCGACGCCCGCGTCGATGACCGCCTGGCCGGCACGAAACTCCAGCGTATCGACGTTGCTCGCCCGCACATCGCCACGGACGTTGAGCCGGTGCACCCGAGCCGGGCCGGCGGCACCCGCCAAACCCAGATCGGCGCGCCGATCGGCGGTGATGCGGTAGCTGCCCGACTCATTGCCCCAGCCCAGGCGCACCAGGGAATCCTGAATGCCGTTGTCACCCCTTGCCGCCTGCGCCTGAACGCCCTGGGTCTCTACCGGGTCGCGCGTCACGATGTGGATCGTTCCGAGGAAGGCCCGCGCTCCATAGGCTGCGGAATTCGAACCGCGATGCACCTCGATACGCTCGATGTCCTCCAGCGCCACCGTCTGCAGGCCTGGCCCGGTACCGCCCTGCATGTAGACCGAATAGACCGAGCGTCCATCGACCAGCACCTGCATGCGGTTCGAGTAGTCCCCCAGGCCCATGTGGTAGCTGCCCTGCGGCGTGTTGCTCTCAAAAGAGTTGCTGACGCGAAAACCCGGCACCAGCCGCAGCAGGTCGGCTACATCGCGCGCGCCGCTCATGCGGATCATCTGCCGGTCCAGGATGGTGACCGAGCCGGGCGTCTCGTCCAGCCGCTGCGGCAGACGTGACACCGACAGGACGACCGGCACGTCGCCCAGGTAGTCCTTCTCGGACACGGCCTCCGGCGTCTGGGCGCAGCCCAGCCGCGCCAGGCCAAGCGTGGCGCAAAGGCAACTCAAGTGGATCAGATGTCTGGCTTGCATGGTGACGCTCCCAACCATCGTGTTTTCTTTTTCAACTCCCACCCCGGATTCTGCACAGTCTGCAGGGCCTGCCCGGACAAGCGACAATACGGCGCATGTCCGAACGCGTCATTCCCCTGGTCGACCAGCGCATTCCCACGCTGAGCGCGCCGGCTGCCGCCTTTGATCCGGCCACCCGCATCGCGGCCACCGGCTTGCTGGCCGACCGTCTGGGCCGGCCGCTGCGCGACCTGCGCATCAGCGTTACCGACCGCTGCAATTTCCGCTGCAGCTACTGCATGCCCAAGGACATCTTCGACAAGGACTACCCCTACCTGCCGCACAGTGCGCTGCTGAGCTTCGAGGAGATCACGCGCGTGGCGCGGCTGTTCGCCGCCCATGGCGTGCGCAAGATCCGCCTGACCGGCGGCGAGCCGCTGCTGCGCAAAAACATCGAGGTACTGATTGAACAGTTGGCGGCGCTGCGTACCGTGGACGGTGAGCCGCTGGACCTGACGCTCACCACCAACGGCTCCCTGCTGGCACGCAAGGCGCAGACGCTGAAAGCCGCCGGCCTGCAGCGCGTCACCGTCAGCCTCGACGGACTGGACGACGCCGTGTTCCGTCGCATGAACGACGTCGATTTCCCGGTGGGCGACGTGCTGGAGGGCATCCAGGCGGCACAGGCCGCGGGCCTCGGCCCGATCAAGATCAACATGGTGGTCAAGCGCGGCACCAACGAACAGCAGATCCTGCCCATGGCGCGGCACTTCCGCGGCAGCGGCATGGTGCTGCGCTTCATCGAATACATGGATGTGGGCGCCACCAACGGCTGGTGCATGGACGAAGTGCTGCCTTCGGCCGAGGTGGTCAAGCTGATCCAGACTGAACTGCCGTTGGTGCAGTTGGAGCCCAGCGCCCCTGGCGAGACCGCCGAACGCTGGGGTTATGCCGGTGCCGACGGTCGCCACGACCCGACGCTGGGCGAGATCGGCGTCATCAGCAGCGTCACCCACGCCTTCTGCGGTGGCTGCAACCGCGCCCGCCTGTCCACCGAAGGCCGGCTCTACCTGTGCCTGTTCGCCACCCAGGGCCACGACTTGCGTACGCTGTTGCGCAATGGTGCCAGCGATGCCGACATCGAATCGGCCGTCGGCCACATCTGGGCAGCGCGTGACGACCGCTACTCCGAGTTGCGCGGCGCCCAGCCGCCCGACAGCGGCCACGGTCCGCAGCGCCGGGTGGAGATGAGTTACATCGGCGGATAGATGTTGCGCACCCCCAGGCTGTGCGCACTGCGTGTCGCTCCGCCACCCCCCTTGCAGGGGGCGGCACCAGCGGCCCGGCGGAGCCGGTTCCGCGGTTCCCTGCGACTGATATTCTGAAGATCGCGCCAAAGAACAAGGATGCACACGTGATCCCCCCACACGACATCACCGGGCTGATCCTCGCGGGGGGGCGGGGCAGCCGCATGGGCGGTGTCGACAAGGGGCTGCAGACCTTTCACGGGACACCCCTGGCCTTGCATGCGCTGCGGCGACTGCAACCGCAGGTCGGACAGGTCATGATCAACGCCAACCGCAACCTTGATGCCTATGCGACCCTGGGGGCACCGGTCTACCCCGACGGGCTGGCCGATTACGCCGGGCCGCTGGCTGGCTTTTTGAGCGGGCTGACGCACTGCGAGACGCCGTATCTGGCAACGGTGCCGTGCGATTCGCCCTGCTTTCCGCTCGACCTGGTGCCACGCCTGGCACGTGCGCTGGAGCGCGAGCGGGCCGACATCGCCATGGCTGCGGCGCCTACCAGGGACGCCGAAGGACGCGTCGAGCTGCGTGCCCAGCCGGTGTTCTGCCTGCTGCGCACGCGCCTGCTGGCCAGCCTGGCCGACTACACGCACAACGGGGGCCGCAAGGTCGGCGCCTGGGTGGCGCAACATCGCACCGTGCAAGTGCCCTTCGACGCGCCGGACGACGATCCGATGGCCTTTGCCAACGCCAACACCCTGGCGGAGCTGCAAGCGCTGGCCGCGGCACGCAGCTAGCTGCGGCCGGACAGGCGCTTGAGAGCCTCGAACCAGAGCAGGCAAGTCGCCGCACCCGCCAGTACCAGCCCCAGAAGGCCCGGTGACAGCGGCGCCATTTTCAACACGCCGGTCAACGCCGGCAGATACAGGGCCAGCGCGAGCAGCCCCAGGGTGAAGCCCGTCACGCCCCAGAGCATGCGGTTGGGCACGCGCAGCGAGGCCAGCAAACCGCGCGGGCCGGCCCGATTCGACAGGATCAGCGCGAGGTTGCCCAGCACCAGTCCGCTGAAGGCCAGGGCACGCGCCTGCGGTTCGTCCAGCTGCCGGCTGCCCCAGACGTACAGCGCCAGCACCACGACCAGCACCCCCAGCCCCTGCAGCACGGCTTGCACCAGCGTACCGCCGGCCAGCAGGGGCTCCGCAGGGTCGCGCGGCGGGCGCTGCATCACGTCGTCCTCCGCCGGTTCGTTTTCGAACACCATGGCGCAAGCCGGGTCGATGGCCAGTTCCAGCAGGGCGATGTGCATGGGATACAGCACGATCGGCCAACCCAGCAGCAGCGGCAGCAGCGCCGTGCCGGCAATCGGCACATGCACCGCCATGATGTAGCGCATGGCCTTGCGCAGGTTGCCGAAAATGCGCCGCCCCTGGCGCACCGCACGCACGATGGAGGCGAAGTTGTCGTCCACCAGCACAATGGCGGCCGCCTCGCGCGCCACGTCGGTGCCGCGCGCGCCCATGGCCACCCCCACGTGCGCTGCCTTGAGTGCCGGGGCGTCGTTCACACCGTCGCCCGTCATCGCCACCACGTCACCGCTGGCCTGCAGCGCCTGCACGATGCGCAGCTTCTGCGTTGGCGTGATGCGCGCGCAGATGCTGGCGGTGCGCAGCCGCTGCTGCAGCTCAAGGTCGGACAGTTGCGCCATCTCGTCACCACTGAGCACGTCTTGCGCATCGAGGCCGGCCTGGTGCGCGATGACGCGGGCCGTCACCGGGTAGTCGCCGGTGATCATGATCACACGCAGGCCGGCTTCACGGCATTCGCGCACCGCTTGCGGAATCTCGGCACGCAACGGATCCGCCAGCCCGAGCAGACCGACGAAGGTGAAATCGAAGTCGTGCTCGCCGGCCGGCCAGGGCGGCCCGGCATGACGCGCCTGCGCTACGCCCAGCACCCGCAGGCCCTGCGCCGCCATGGCATCGGCCGCGACCGCCACCTCGGCACGACGTTGTGCATCGAGGTGGCACAAGTCGACGATGGCTTCGGGCGAGCCCTTGGCGGCCACCACCTGCCTCGCCGTCTCCCCCCCCTGCCAGACATGGGCCATGGCGCGCAGCTCCGGCGTGAGCGCATATTCGTGCACCAACGTCCAATCGCGGTGCAGATGTTCGGTCTGCGCGAGGAATTGCTGGCCCAGGGCATGAAAAGCCTGCTCCATCGGGTCAAACGGATCGACCCGGCTGGCCAGGATGGCGTACTCAACCACCGCGTGAAAATTCTCGGGCAGCTCCTGCGTATGGTCGTCCAGCAGCACGGCCTGCCCATGCGCGTGCAGTTGCGCCACGCGCATGCGATTGACGGTCAGGGTACCGGTCTTGTCGACGCACAGCACCGAGGTGGCGCCCAGCGTCTCGATGGCGGCAATGCGACGCGTCAACACCTGTTCCCGCGACAAGCGCCAAGCACCCAGCGCCGGCAACACGGTCAATACCACGCTGAACTCCTCCGGCAGCATGGAAATGGCCAGTGCGATGCCCGCCAGCAACGCCTGCAACCAGTCGCCGCGCGTGAAGCCCTGGAGCAACACCAGCAACAGGCTCAAGGTCAGGCCCAGCCAGGCCAGACGCTGCACCAGCTGCGCCGTCTGCCGACGCAGTGGCGACACTTCTGCCTGCACCGTCTGCAGGGCCAGACCGATCTGCCCCATCTGGGTATGCGCCCCGGTGGCCATGACCCGCGCCACCCCCTGCCCCTGAACCACCAGCGTGCCAGCGTACAGGGCCGCCGATGCGTCCTGGGTGGCCGCATGCGGCGCGCCAGTGCCGGCATATTTGCGCACCGGCATCGACTCACCGGTGAGCAGGGATTCATCCACTTGCAGCTCACCGGCCGTGAGCAGTTCCGCATCGGCCCCCACGCGGTCGCCTTCTGCCAGCAGCATCAGGTCGCCGCGCACCAGCGCCAGCCCGGCCACGGTCTGCACCTGGCCATCACGGATGACGCGGACCCTTGGACTGGAGAGATCGCGCAGCGCCTGCACGGCGCGTTCGGTCCGCCCCTCCTGGAACAAGGTCAGGCCCACGACCACCAGCACCATCACCGCCAGGCTCAGGCTTTCCTGCAGGTCGCCGAGCAGCAGGTACAGACCCGCCGCGGCCAGCAAGAGGAAGAACATCGGGTCGCGCACGGTATCGCGCACGATGTGGTACCAGCGACGTGGGCCGTCGCCCGGCAGGGCATTGGGCCCGTCCTGCGACAGTTGCCGCGCTGCCTCGGCGGCCGTCAGGCCGCGCTCGTTCAACAGGGAGTCAAGCATGCCGGCGATTGTGCGACATGCGCAGTGGCGGAAGGTGACGCCTACTTGGCAATCAGGTCGGTCTCACCATGCTCCGCCGGGGCCTGCACCGCACGCTTGTTGGCGCCCGGCGCATGCTGGCGCGCCAGAAGGGTGTACATGGTCGGCACCACGAAGATGGTGAGCAGCGTGCCCAGCGTCATGCCGCCGACGATGACCCAGCCAATCTGGATGCGGCTCTCGGCGCCAGCGCCGGTGGACAGCGCCAGCGGCACCGCGCCCAGCACCATGGCGCCGGTGGTCATGAGGATCGGGCGCAGACGCTGGCTGGCGGCCTTGACCACCGCCTCCATCATCTCCATGCCCTGCTCGCGCATCTGGTTGGCGAACTCGACAATCAGGATGCCGTGCTTGGTGATCAGTCCCACCAGCGTGATCAGGCCGATCTGCGAATAGACGTTGAGCGAGCCGTTGCTCAGCTTCAAGGCCAGCAGCGCACCGATCATCGACAGCGGTACCGACAGCATGATGACGAAGGGATCGACAAAGCTCTCGAACTGCGCCGCCAGCACCAGGAAGATGAAGAACAGCGCCAGCACGAACACGATGGTCAGCGAGCCCTGGGAGCTCCTGAACTCGCGCGAAGTGCCGTTCAGGTCCGTGGTGTAGCCCGGCTTCAGTACCCGCCGGCCGAGCTCGTCCAGGAAATCGAGCGCCTGCCCGAGCGAATAGTCCGGTGCCAGGTTGGCCGTGATGGTGACGGCGCGGCGCTGGCTGAAGTGATTCAGCTCACGCGGCGCCACCGATTCGCGCACCGTCACCAGCGAGGCCAGCGGGATCATGGTGTCATTGCGGCCGCGCACGAAGATGCGTTCGATATCGTCCGGCGTATCGCGCCCGACCGACTGCGTCTGCACGATGACGTCGTACTGGTCACTCTCGCGCTTGTAGCGCGTCACCGTGCGGCCGCCCAGCATGGTCTCGATCGCGCGCGCCACCACCTCCACGCTCACGCCGAGGTCGGCTGCCTTCTCGCGGTTGACGTCGATCTTGAGCTCGGGCTTGTTCAGCCGCAGGTCGACGTCCGGCGTCAGGAAGCCGGGGTTCTTGCCGATCTCCTCCAGGAACTGGCGCGCCACCTGGTTCAGGTTCTCGTAGCTGTCGGAGGTCATGATGACGAAGTTGACCGGCCGCTCGCGGAACCCCTGCCCGAGCGACGGCGGCGTGATCGGGAAGGCCTGCACACCGGGCAGCGCGTTGATCCTGGGCTGCATCTCGCGCGCCATCTCCAGCGTGGTGCGCTGGCGTTCGTCCCAGTCCACGGCGCGGAAGAACACGTTGGACTGGCTCACGGTCGGGTTGCCGGTGACGACGAAGATGCGGTCGAACTCCTTGTAGCCAGAGCCGATGCGCTCGATGGCGGTGGCGTAGCGGTCGGTGTAGTCCAGCGTGGCGCCGTCCGGGGCATTGATCACGTTCAGGATCACCCCGCGGTCTTCCAGCGGCGCCAGTTCGCGCTTCATGCCGGGCAGGATGGCCCAGATCGCCAAGCCGACGCCAGCCATTACCAGCAGCACGACCCAGCGAATGCCCAGCACACGCCGCAGCAGGCGCTCGTAGCCATTGGACAGGGCATTGAGCGCGTTTTCCATCCAGCGGTCGAAGAACCAGGGCTTGGCGTTGTGGCGCAGCAGCTGCGAGCACATCATGGGCGACAGTGTCAGCGCCACGAAGCCCGAGACGATGACCGCACCGGCCAGCGCCAGCGCGAACTCGATGAACAGCCGGCCGGTGCGCCCGGGCGTGAAAGCCAGCGGCGCGTAAACCGCCGCCAGCGTCAGCGTCATGGCCACCACGGCGAAGCCCACCTCCTTCGCGCCCTTGATGGCGGCACTGAACGGGTCCAGCCCTTCCTCGATGTGGCGGTAGATGTTCTCCAGCACCACGATGGCGTCGTCCACCACCAGTCCGATGGCCAGCACCAGCGCCAGCAGCGTCAGCGTGTTGACGGTGAAGCCGGCCAGCGCCATCAGCGCGAAGGTGCCGATCAGGCTGACCGGAATGGTGACGATGGGGATGATGGAGGCGCGCAGCGTGCGCAGGAAGACGAAGATCACCAGGGCCACCAGCACCACGGCCTCCAGGATGGTCTTGTAGACGTTCTTGACCGAGCGGTCGATGAAGACCGAGTTGTCGTTGGCCACATTGATGCTGATGCCCGGCGGCAGATCCGCCTGCAGCTTGGGCAGCATTTCGCGCACGCCACGGCTGAGTTCGAGCGGATTGGCGGTGGCCTGGCGAATCACGCCGGCCGAGATGGCAGGGCGGCCGTTGAGCCGCACCGAGGTGCGCTCCTCGGCCGCACCCTCTTCAATGCGCGCCACGTCGCGCAGTTTGACCGGAAAACCGTTGACGTTCTTGAGCACGATCTCGCCGAACTGTGCCGGCGTGCGCAGGTCGGTGTTGGAGGTCACCGAGAACTCGCGCTGCTGGCTCTCGATGCGCCCGGCCGGCACCTCCAGGTTGCTGCGCCGCAGGGCGTCTTCGGCATCCTGCGTGGTCAGCCGGTAGGCCGCCAGGCGGTCGGGGTCGAGCCAGACCCGCATGGCGTACTTGCGTTCGCCGAACACGCGCACATCGGCCGCACCGGTGACGGTCTGCAGGCGCGGCTTGGCGATGCGGTTGACCAGTTCGTTGATCTGCAGCGGCGTATGGGTGTCGCTGGCGAAGGCCAGCCAGATCACCGGGAAGGCATCGGCTTCGACCTTGGCGATCACCGGCTCGTCGATGGCCTGTGGCAGCTTGTTGCGCACGCGTGCGGTGCGGTCGCGCACCTCTGCGGCAGCGGCATCGGCGTCCTTCTCCAGCCGGAAGCGCACCGTGATCTGCGCCTGTTCGGCGCGCGAGATCGAGGTGATGACGTCCACCGCGTCGATACCGGCAATCGAATCCTCCAGCGGCTTGGCCACCTGGGACTCCACCACCTCGGCGGAGGCGCCGGCGTAGCGCACGTTGACCGTCACCACCGGCTCGTCGATCTTCGGATACTCACGCACCGGCAGTTTGGTGAAGCTCACCGCCCCGATCAGCAGCACCAGCAGGGACAACACGGTGGCAAACACCGGCCGCCGGATCGAGATTTCGGGCAATTGCATGACGCGCTCTCCGCTCAGTTCTCAGGGGCTTCAGGACTTCGGCGCGGCGCGCCCGGTGTCGAGCACCTTGACCGCGGTGCCATCCTTCTGCAGCCTTTGCTGACCTGCGGTCACCACGGTATCGCCCTCGTCCAATCCCTTCAGGATCTCGACGCGGCCTGGCCGGCGGATGCCGACCTCGACAGCGACCCGCTGCGACACCAGGCCGTCCTTGTCGGCGCCCGGCACCAGCTTGATGACGAACTGGCGCCCGCCCTGCGGCACGATGGCCTCCTCGGGCACCACCTTCGCCTTCTCACGCACGCCGAACACAGTAGTCACGCGGGCGAACATGCCGGGACGCAAGGCCAGCTGGCGATTGTCGATGGTGCCGCGCACGCCGATTGAGCGGCCGTTGGCGTCGATCAGCGGGTCGACCGCCTGCACCACGGCTTCGAACGTACGCCCGGGCAGCGCATCGAGTTCCACCCTGGCCTTCTGTCCCTTGCTGACGCGGGTCTGGTAGCGCTCGGGCAGGCGGTAGTCCACGTACACGGTATCGATGTCTTCCAGATTGACGATGTCGGTGCCGTCCTTCAGGTAGTCACCGACATTGACGTTGCGGATGCCGGCAATCCCGTCGAACGGCGCCACGATTTTCAGCCGCGCCGCCGTCGCCTGCGCCAGCGCCAGCTTGGCCTGTGCCACCTCCAGGTTGGCCGCGCTCTCGTCGAGCGATCGCTGGCTGACGAAATTCTGCGCCAGCAGTTCCTGGTTGCGCTTGTGGTTGGCCTGGGCAATCGACAGCTCGGCCTGACTCTGCTTGACCTGGGCCAGCGGCAGCTGATCGTCCAGTTGCACCAGCAGCTGGCCGCGGCGCACCCGCTCACCGTCGCGGAAATTGAGTTGTGTAACGCGGCCACTGACCTCCGGGCGCAGCACCACACCTTGGCGCGAGCGCAGGCTGCCAACGGCCTGCGCATCATCGGTCAGCGTCATGACCTCGACCTTCGCCACCTCCACCGTCACCGGCCGGCCGGCCCCCGGCGCTGGCGCTGCACCAGCCGCGCCAGGTGCCGCAGCGGCTGATGGACTGACACTGGACGCGGGACGGTTCTGAAACCACCAGGCTGCACCGGAAGCAGCCAAGATGCCAACGACGGCAACAACCGGATAGACGAATTTCGATGCCATGGATACCTGAAGTCGACAGATGCGGAAACGGTGACCAAACAGCCTGCCAATGTAGCAGCCTGCGGCTGACGCCGCATACGTGTTCGCCCCAAGCCGGACAGCCCCCCGGCGACTTTGCGTATCTTTTCAACAGGGTCAGGGCTGGCGCATCGCCTGCTCGACGCCCCGGTTGGCCAGTGCGTCGGCACGTTCGTTGCCGGGGTCCCCATTGTGACCCTTGACCCAACGCCAGTCGATGCGGTGGCCGGCTCCCGCCACCAGCGCATCGAGCCGCTGCCACAGGTCGACGTTCTTGACCGGCTGCTTGGCGGCGGTCTTCCAGCCCTTGGCCTTCCAGCCGGCCAGCCATTCGGTCATGCCCTTGAGCACGTACTGGCTGTCGGCATGCAGAATCACCTCGCACGGCCGCTTGAGCGCCTCCAGCGCGACGATGACTGCCGTCAACTCCATGCGGTTGTTGGTGGTCTCGCGCTCGCCGCCAAACAATTCCTTCTCGGTGCTGCCGGACTTCAGCAGCACGCCCCAGCCCCCCGGGCCCGGGTTGCCTTTGCAGGCGCCATCGGTGTAAATCTCAACGCGGTTCAATCGTGGTTCCTGTTCTTCCAGACGACGTGATTGTCGCCGTTGCGGTTAGCGACCGGCACGGTGGCGGCAGCACGGCCGTTGGCCTTTTTCCAGGCCGGCCCGAGCAGGCGCACCCCATGCACGCGCTTGACCGCCACCAGCATGTAGACCGCACCGAAAATCGGCCACCAGCGCGCACCCAGGCGGTCCATGCCCTGCAGGCGCTGCAGCCACTTCTCGGTGCGCACCGCCGGCAAGTAGCAGCCGAACTGGCCGTCCTCGATCTCGAAGTCGAGCAGGTGCAGCCAGTCGCGCAGGCGCCAGTAGCCGATCTGCTGCACCTCGGGCAGGAAGGGTTCGCCCCAGCCCCAGCGCTGGCACAGCCGGTCGCGTCGTTGGCGCAGGCCCCACAGGCTGGCCGGGTTGAAGCCGCAGATCACCACCCGCCCCTCAGGCACCAGCACCCGCGCCACCTCGCGCAGCGTGGCATGCGGATCGCGATGGCTGTCCAGCGCGTGAGGCAGCACCACCAGGTCCAGGCTGGCCGCGGCAAAGGGCAGCGCCGAGAAATCGGTCAACAGAACCGGTGGCCGAGAGCTCGACGTTGGATCAGTCGGCTCCTGCAGAGCCAGCCAGCGGTGCGGCATGCGGTTGGCTTGCAGCGCATTGAGCGCCGGCAGGCCCAGTTGCAGGGCGTGGTAGCCGAAGATATCGACCACAGCCTGCTCGAACTGCTGCTGTTCCCAGGCGAGCAGATGGCGGCCCGGCGGGGTGTCAAACCAGCGCTGCAAACCTATAATCCGATCGCTCATGGTCCTGATTCCGATTCCTGCCTTCACCGACAACTACATCTGGATGCTGCATGACGGGCATCAGGCCATCGTCGTCGATCCCGGCGACGCGCAACCGGTGATGCGGGTGCTGCAAGACCAGCACTTGCAACTGCAGGCGATTCTAGTCACCCACCACCATGCCGATCATGTCGGCGGCTTGATGGCCCTGCGCGAGGCCACCGGTGCGCCGGTCTATGGACCGGCGGGCGAGGACATCCCGCAACCGGCACATCCACTCGGCGATGGCGATCACGTCACCGCGCTCGGCATCGACTTCGAGGTGCTCGATGTGCCGGGCCATACCGCCGGTCACATTGCCTTCTACGCCGCCCAGACGGACGGCGGCCCCGTGCTGTTCTGCGGCGACACCCTGTTCTCCGGCGGTTGTGGTCGCCTGTTCGAGGGCACGCCGGCGCAAATGCTGGCCTCGCTCGACCGGCTTGCCGCCCTGCCCGGCGCCACACGCGTCTGCTGCGCCCACGAATACACCCTGAGCAACCTGCGCTTTGCCCGCGCCGTGGACGCCGACAACGCGGCTCTGGCGCGCTACAGCGCCGAGTGCGAGGCCAAGCGCGCGCGCCAATTGCCGACCCTGCCCTCCTCGATTGCCGTCGAGGTAGCGATCAACCCCTTTTTGCGCTCGCGCCAACCCGCCGTGACCGCCGCCGTGCGGCGCTTCGATGCCGCGGCCCGCGACGAGGTGGCGGTGTTTGCCGCTCTGCGCGAATGGAAGAACCAGTTCAAATGAAATTCCTGTCTACCGTTGCCCTCGCCGCCCTGCTCGTCCTCGGCGGCTGCGCCAACATGGCCCCGCCACCGGGCGCGGCTGACGCGGCGCCCGGCACCGTGCAGCGCAGCGGCCGCGCCCCGACCTTGCCCGCAGGCCAGCTGTCGCCGATCCAGGCGACGGCGGTGTCGCGCAGCGACGTGGCCAACCTGGCCGCGCCGGCCGACCTGTGGGAGCGGATTCGCCGCGGCTTCGCCATGCCCGACCTGGAGAGCGAGCTGGTGCGCGACCGCGAGCAGTGGTACGCCACGCGGCCCGACTACATCTTCCGCATGACCGAGCGTTCGCGCAAATACCTGTTCCACATCGTCGAGGAACTGGAGCGCCGCAACATGCCGACTGAACTCGCCTTGCTGCCCTTCATCGAGAGCGCCTTCAACCCGCAAGCGGTTTCGCACGCCAAGGCGGCCGGCATGTGGCAGTTCATGCCGGCGACCGGCAAGTACTTCGAACTCAAGCAGAACGCCTTCCGCGACGACCGGCGCGACGTGTTGGCCTCCACCCGCGCGGCGCTCGACTACCTGCAGAAGCTGTATGGCATGTTCGGCGACTGGCACCTGGCGTTGGCCGCGTACAACTGGGGCGAAGGCAGCGTGGGCCGTGCCATCGCGAAGAACCAGCGCGCTGGCCTGGGCACCAGCTACCTCGACCTCAACATGCCGATGGAGACCCGTTTTTATGTCCCCAAGCTGCAGGCGGTCAAGAACATCGTGGCGCGACCGGCCAGCTTCAGCGCGCAGCTGCCGCTGATCGAGAACCACCCCTACTTTGACAGCGTGACCATCACGCGCGACATCGACGTCGCACTGGCCGCCAAGCTGGCCGAGGTTCCGCTGGAGGACTTCAAGGCACTCAACCCCTCGCTGAACAAACCCGTCATCCTGGCCGCGGGCACGCCGCAGATCCTGCTGCCGTGGGACAACGCCACCCTGTTCCAGCGCAACCTGGAGTCCTACGGCGGCCAGCTGGCCAGCTGGACGGTCTGGGTGGCACCCGCCACGATGAAGGTGGCCGATGCCGCCAAGCGCGTCGGCATGAGTGAAGCCGGGCTGCGCAGCGTCAACCACATCCCGCCGCGCATGCTGATCCGTGCCGGCTCCAGCCTGCTGGTGCCGCGCGCCGCCCACCACGAGAACGATGTGGCCGGACGCATTGCCGACAACGGCCAGGTGGCCTTCGCGCCCGAAGTGGTGCTGCGGCGCACCGTGGTCAAGGCCGGCAAGCACGAATCGGTGGCCAGTATCGCCAAACGTTACCGCCAGACGCCGGCCAGCGTGGCCGAGTGGAACAAGGTCAGTACCTCGGCAGCCTTCAAGGCCGGTCAGCAGGTGGTGCTGTTCCTGCCGGTGCAACCGCGCGCCAAGGCGAAGACGGCGGCGCACACCGTGGCCAAGTCGCCCGCGCGCGGCAAGGCGGGCAGCAAAACGCCCGCCACCAAGGTGGCACGCCGCTGAGCGCGGTCACGCGCCGGCCTCAGGCCTTGAAGCGCGCCTTGGCGCGCAGGGCGAACTGATTGGTGTAGGTCTTGCCGAGGTCGATCTTCTCGGCCTTGAAGGCCGGGTCGACGCTGCCGAGTGCACGCAGCACCGTCCTGCCCCCGTCCTCGGGGAACAGGCCGTCGACCGACAGCGTCTCGCGCACCTTGCTGAAGGCGGACAGGTAGAGCCCCGGCTCGCCCAGCAGGTAGGGTTCAGGCACCGTCTTGATGATGTCGCGCGGGCCGGCGGTCTGCAGCCACTTGAGACCATGCACCATGGCATCGCTCAGTGCCTGCACCGTCTGGGGGTGCTTCTGCACAAACTCCAGCGGCGCACAGAGGCAGGCCGCCGGCATCGGACCACCAAACACCTCCTGCGTGCCGCGCAGCGTGCGCGTGTCGTACAGCACCCGCACGTCCCCCTTCTGCTCCAGCAGGGTGATCAGCGGCTCGACGCTGCAGACGGCATCGAGCTGCCCGGTGCGCATGGCCTGCAGCGCGCCGAACCCGGCCCCGACGCCGACAAAGCTCACCTCGCCGGCCTGGATGCCGTAGCGCGACAGCAGTAGCCGGGCCAGCGCGTGGGTGGATGAGCCGAGTTCCGTGACGCCGATACGCCGGCCCTTGAGCGCCTGCATCGACTGCGCACCCGGCAGGTTGCGCGTCGAGACGCCAAACGCCATCTGCGGCGCCCGCCCCTGCAACACGAAGGCCTGCAGCAACTGCCCGCGGGCCTGCAGCGGCACCAGATGCTGATAGGCCGCGCTGACAACCTCCGCATTCCCGTTCATGACCGCCTGCACGGCCCGCCCGCCGCCGCCCGCCTCGACCACCTCCACCTCCAGCCCCTCGGCACGGAAATAGCCCAGCTGTGCGGCGATGGTCAAAGGCAGGTGGTAGAACGTGGACTTGCCGCCCACGGCAATCGTGATCCGCGCCTTCTCCACCCGACCCTGCACACCCAAGGCCGGCACCGCCAGCGACGCGGCGCCAAGTGCAGCGGCGATGCTGAAATGACGGCGGCTGAGTAAGGGCATGAGTGGTGGGCGGGGTAGACGTGTCGGACACGTTGGAGCCTACCCAGCCCGGGCTGAACCCACATCGGGAAACATCCCGAGCGGGTTTTCACTGAGGCGCGGCAGCCGGCGTCGCGGCCGCGACAGCCAACGTCAGCGGTAGCCGATGAACAGGATGCCGATGTTGACGAAGAAGGCGGCCGTCCACACCAGGGAGCGCACGGTAGACAGGCCGGCCACGTACATCATGATGTAGATCAGGCGCAGGAAGACGAACAGGAAGGCCAGCAGGTCCAGCCGAGCCTGGTAAGCGCCCAACTGATGGGCGATGATGACCGCGCCGATGAAGAAAGGCAGCGCCTCGAAGCTGTTGTGCTGCGCGGCATTGGCGCGGGCACGCCAGTCCGTCTGCTTCGCCAGCCAGGTGCGCGGATCGTCGTTGTCGTAGCCGCCCTCACGCCTCGGCTTGCCCGTCATGCCCCACTTGGCGATGCCCGCACAGACAACGGGCAGGACGGCGGCAATCAGCACGCACCAGTAGGCCAGGGTGAAGCGGGCAAAGGTCATGGCGATCTCGGAGTAAAGGTCGCGGCATTATCTCCGACCGCACCGGGTGCGTGGCCGACGGTCAGCGCCGGTCCACCAGCGCATGGGCGATGGTGCCCAGGTCCACGTACTCGAGTTCGCTGCCGATCGGCACCCCACGCGCCAGCCGCGTGAAGGCCACGCCGCGGCTCTTGAGTGCCTCGCCGATCACATGCGCGGTGGCCTCGCCTTCGGCGGTGAAGTTGGTGGCGAGGATCACCTCGCGCACCGTGCCATCGCTGGCGCGTTCGATCAGCTGCTTCAATCCGATGTCCTTCGGCCCGATACCGTCGAGCGGGCTGAGCTTGCCCATCAGTACGTAGTACAGCCCCTTGTAGGCCCCGGTACGCTCCAGCGCCATCTGGTCGGCCGGGGTCTCCACCACGCACAGCTTGCTGGCATCGCGCGCCGGATCGAGACAGGTGGCGCAGACCTCGGTTTCACTAAAGGTGTGGCAACGCGTGCAGTGGCGCACGCTGGTGGCCGCCTCCTGCAGCGCGCGGGCCAACAGCTGCGCGCCCTCGCGGTCGTGCTGCAGCAAGTGGAAGGCCATGCGCGAGGCCGACTTCACCCCCACGCCCGGCAGCCGGCGCAAGGCCTGGATCAGCGCGTCTAAAGAGTGACTCACCCCCAGGCTCCGCACGCTACGGTGCTGCGCCACCCCCCTCCGCTGCGCGAGGGGGCGCTCCCAGCGGCCTGGCAAAGCCAGTTCCGCGGGAGCCCTGGGCCGAAACCTTGCGCTTGCACGGTCCAACGTCAGAAGGGGAACTTCATACCACCCGGCAGACCGGGCATGCCTGCCGTGAGCTTGCCCATCTTCTCCTGGCTGGTCTCTTCGGCCTTGCGCACGGCCGCGTTGAAGGCGGCGGCCACCAGGTCTTCGAGCATGTCCTTGTCGTCGGCCAGCAGGCTGGGATCGATGGTGACGCGTTTGACATCGTGCTTGCAAGTCATGACGACCTTCACCAAACCGGCGCCGGACTCACCGGTGACCTCGATGGTGGCGAGCTCTTCCTGCGCCTTCTTCAGGTTGTCCTGCATGGCCTGAGCCTGTTTCATGAGGCCGGCGAGTTGTCCTTTGTTGAACATGTCTGTCCTTACGAGTTTTGCAAAGTGTTCTGGTCGATGGGTTTGATGCTGCCCGGCACGATTTTCGCGCCAAAGTCACGCATCATGGTCTGCACGAAGGGGTCTTCGTAGATCAGTTTCTCCGCCGCCTGCTGCCGTTCGGCAGCGGCAGCGGCATTGCGCTTGGCCGGGCTGTCGCTGACGCGCCCGATCTCCACGCTCAACGTCACGCCATGCCCAGCGGCTTGCAGCGCCGCCTGCAAACGCTCCCGGCTCATGGCGGAGTTGAGCGATTCGCGCTCGACGCGCAACAGCCAGTGGTCGGCATCACGTGCCACCAGTTGTGACTGCAGCGCCAGTTCACGCACCAGCGCCGTCACGGCCTCGGCCGCCACCAACTGCTGCACCGTCAGGTGCCAGAAGGCACCCTCTTCGGTCGGCACCAGCGGCGCGCCGCCGCTGTTCACCGGCGTATCGACGCGTGCCTCGGGCGCTACGCGCACTGGCACCGCTACAACTTCTGTAGCGGTCGGCGCTTTATCTACCGGCATCAAAGCCTGATTTGGCTTGACGTTTGGCGTTGTTGCGACCGCCTGGGGACGCTCCACCACCGGCAGTACTTGGCCTGGTGGTGGTGCCGCTGGACGATCTGCAGCAACGGTCGGCCGCACGGGCACGGCGGGCGCAGGTGCGACGGCCTGTTGCGATAAGCGGGTCGAGGAAGCCTCGTCATTCGGGGCTTCGCGCGGCGCCAGCGGCACAGCAGGGGTCGGCGCCGGACGCGCCGCCTCAGCCGATTTCAGTGTTTTTTTTTCCGCCGACCCGGGAAACACGCCCGGTTTGAACGCCAGCAGGCGCAGCAGCACCATGGTCAGCGCAGCGTACTCGTCGGGCGCCAGCCCCAGTTCGCCACGGCCGTGCAGGCACAGGCTGTAGAGCAGCTGCGTTTCGTCGGCCGGCAGCAGCGCGGCCAAGCGCGCCAGTTCGGCAGCTTCCGGATCCGTGTCGTCGGCCGCCGCGGCATCCGGTACGGCCTGCAGCACCGCCATGCGCTGCAGCACCACCGTCATTTCCTCCAGCGTGGAGGCAGCGCTCAAGCCATTGACACGCAGCGCCTCGGAGGTTTCCACCACGGTCTTGCCGTCTACTTGTGCCAGGGCTTCGATCAGCCGGAACACGTGCGAGCGGTCCACGCTGCCCAGCATCTGGCGCACCGTGGCCTCCTGCAACTGGCCGGCACCGAAGGCAATCGCCTGGTCGGTCAATGACAGCGCATCGCGCATGGAGCCGCGCGCGGCACGCGCCAGCAAGCGCAATGCGGACGGCTCCGCCGGTACGCTCTCGGCCTGCAGCACCTTGGTGAGGTGCTCCAGCACCGTCTCGGGCGCCATCGGCCGCAGGTTGAACTGCAGGCAGCGCGACAGCACCGTCACCGGCACCTTCTGCGGGTCGGTGGTGGCCAGCACGAACTTGAGGTACTCGGGCGGCTCCTCCAGCGTCTTCAACATGGCGTTGAAGGCGGTGTTGGTGAGCATGTGCACTTCGTCGATCATGAAGACCTTGAAACGCCCCTGCACCGGTTTGTAGACCGCCTGCTCCAGCAGGGCCTGCACCTCGTCCACGCCGCGGTTGGAGGCGGCGTCGAGTTCGGTGTAGTCGACAAAGCGGCCGGCATCGATCTCGGTGCAGGCCTGGCACACGCCGCAGGGCTGGTCGGTGATGCCGCCCTGCCCGTCCGGGCCGGTGCAGTTGAGCGACTTGGCCAGAATGCGCGAGACGGTGGTCTTGCCCACGCCGCGCGTGCCGGTGAAGAGGTAGGCATGGTGCAGGCGCTGCGTCTGCAGCGCATTGCCCAGCGCCCGCACCACGTGCTCCTGCCCCACCATTTCAGCAAAGCTGCGGGGGCGGTACTTGCGAGCGAGCACGAGGTAGGACATGAAGGGATTCTAAGGTGTGGCCCGCAGGACTTTTTCTTTGCCGCCGCCCTTTAACTTCCACCCCCTGCCCTTACAATACAAAGCGACGGGCCTCCCTGCATGGTGAAGCGGCCAACCGGGTCAGGTGGGGAACCAAGCAGCCCTAACTGTGGAGTCAGTGCCAGGATCCAGGTCCGTCACCTCATACAAAAAAAAGCCACCTGCGCACAGGTGGCTTTTTTGCTTTGGCGCAGGCCGTAAGTCAGGCCGCGCGTCCGCCGCGCAACAACGCCAGCACGGGCCAGAGCAGCAGCCCCACGGCCACGCCGCCGGCCACCGCCACCGCTGCCACAAACGCCCAGTCCACCCAGTAACCCAGGTTGCCCAGCGACGACTGCGTGAGCGACGGCAGGCCCACGAACAGTAGCGCAGCGGCAGCAGCGCCCAGCACCAGGGCGGGCCCGCCCTGGCGGCCCAGGGCCGGACCGCGCGCCTTGGCCAACAGGACCAGCCAGACGACCAGCAGGACCAGCAGACCCGGCCACAGCGGCAGGACGATCTCGTAGACGATATTCAGCATCAGCCAGATTTCATACATGGTGTTTCTCCTTGAATGGCCGGCTAGCCTCAGACCCGGCCCTTGAGCACGGCCAGGTAGGCCGGCTTGAGCATGCGGATCTTCATGAGCCAGGCAAAGTAGCTTTCCTGCAGCGGCTCGATCATCGGCAGCGAAGGCGTGAGCCGGCCGTCGTAGTCGAACTCGATCAGCATGGCCGAACCTTCCCGCACGATCAGCGGGCAGGAGGTGTAGCCGTCGAACTGCTGGCTGGGCGTGCGCCCGGCAATGGCATCCACCACATGCTGCGCCACGATGGGAGCACTCTTCTTCACCGTGGCCGCGGTCTTGCCGCGCGGTGTGCCGTTGATGTCGCCAATGCCAAACACGTTCTTGTAGCGCCGGTGCTGCAGCGTGGTCTTGTCCACCTCCAGCCAGCCGCCGGCAGCCATCGGTCCCTCCTTCCAGGCCAGGTCGGAGTTTTTCACCGCGTCCGGCGCACGCATGGGTGGTACCACGTGGATGAAGTCGTACGGCATCTCGGTCGCCATGCCCTCCGGGCTGACAAAGGTGGCACGCTGCGCACCAATGTCGATGGCCTTGAGCGCGAGGTTGTTCTCCACCGCAATGCCCAGGTCCTTCCAGCGCGCCAGCACGTTGTCGTTGACCGGCTTGACGCCGAACACATTGCCCAGCGCCGAGCAGAAGGTTACGCTGGACTTCTCCAGCGTGCCGGCCTGGGCCAGCCGGTCGCGCAGCATGAAGGTCATCTTCAGCGGGGCGCCGGCACACTTGAGCGGTGTGGCCGGCAGGGTCATGATGGCCTTGCCGCCCTTCTGGCGGAAGGCGTCCATGGCAGCCCAAGTCGCCACCGCCGCTTCCGAGCTGGGATAGACGCTGGCCAGGCCGTGCGTGCCGATGGCCTTGAGGTCCATGCCCTCGATACGGGCCCAGTCCTGATGCGTGCCGGTGGCCACCACCAGGAAGTCATAGGCAATGCGCTGGCCACCCGCTGTCACCACCGTGTTGGCCGCCGGGTCAAACTCGGCCACCATGTCCTTCACCCACTCCACCCCTGCGGGCTGGAAATCGGCATTGCGGTCGCTGACCTTCTCGACCGGCCACACCCCGGTGGCCACCAAGGTGTAGCCGGGCTGGTAGTTGTGCACTTCCTTGCGGTCAACGATGATGATCTTGGCACCGCTGAGCATGCGGCTGAGGCGATTGGCCACCGCAATGCCGCCCAGGCCGCTGCCGGCGATGACGATACGCGCCTGCGTCGAAACCGCGGCCTGGACCGGCACAGCAGCCCCGCCAACGGCCGCTGCCACCGGCGGCACGCCCAGCGCCTGCAACAAGCGACGCCGACCGGGATCGGCCGCCGTGCTGCCGGGACTGGCAGTACGCGACGTGCGAGGTGTCTTGTTCATGTCTGTCTCCTGTAAGAGGTTGGTCTACCCACCGGTCTGCGCCGGCTGCATACCATACTAGGTACCCCGGGGCGCGCATGAATTGACATAGCTCAACACCTGTGCAACGCAGCCGATGGCCGCAGAATACCGCCGGGGCCTGCTGCGGCCTCTCTCTATACTGCGCGGCAAACACCAGGGGAGACCGCATGTGGCCGTTCAGCCGGACAATGGACCGCAACAAGATCGAGATTCACCTGCACTTCTGGGGCGATGCGACGGCCTCCACCTACACGGTGAAGCTGGCCATTGACAAGCATGAAGTGCTCGAAGGCGTGGGGGCCGTGCAGAACGGCGACTTCCGGCTCAGCAACATCGTCACCGTGCCGGCCTTCCGCCGCCAGGGTTATGGCACCACGGTCATCGGCACACTGATCGGCGCGGCCCGGGCGCGCCAGTGCGCCACATTCACGCTGGAAGACGTCTCGCCGCACAACACCGGAGCGATTGCCATCTACCGGCGCTTCGGCGCCGTGGCCCTGCCGCCGAAGGCCTCCAACGGCCATTCCGATTACGAAATCCGGCTCTGAGCGCTGCACCCGCAGCAGCGCGCCGTGCCGTGCCGCGCCGTTCAGGCCGCCAGATAGCGCAGCACGCCCGCGCCCGCGCGCCGGCCGCTGGCAAAGCAGGCGGTCAGCAGGTAGCCGCCGGTGGGCGCTTCCCAATCGAGCATCTCGCCGGCGCAGAACACGCCGGGCAGCGCCTCGCACATCAGGTCTTGGCTCAAGGCTTCGAACAGCACGCCACCGGCACTGCTGATGGCCTCGTCGATCGGTCGCGCCGCCACCAGGTGCATGGGCAAGGCCTTGATGGCGGCCGCAAGTCGGGCCGGATCATGCATCGCCTCCTTGCCCAGCACCTCGTACAGCACCGCGGTCTTGATGCCGTCCAGCCCCAGCCGGCTCTTGAGGTGGCTGGAGAGCGACTTGGCGCCGCGCGGGTGCGCCACCTCGGCCCGCACCCGCTCGGGCGTGAGGTCGGGCAGCAGATCGAGTTGCAGCGTGGCATGGCCGCTGCGGATGATCTCGTCGCGCAGCAGTGCCGAGGCGGCGTAGATCAGGCTGCCCTCCACGCCGGTAGCGGTGGCCACGAACTCACCCTTGCGCTGGAAGGTCTGGCCCTGCGCGTTGGTGAACGCGATGGCCACGGTCTTGAACGGCTGGCCGGCGAAGCGTTCGACGAAATGCGGGCTCCAGCCCACCGTCGGTGTGGCAACCGCCTGCACCGGCACCGCTGCACCCGGTGGCAGGACCGGCGGCAAGGCCACATCGAAGCCACAGTTGGCAGGCAACAAGGGCGCCACCGCCACACCGCGCGCATTCAGCAGCGGCACCCAGGCGCCGTTCGATCCCAGCCGCGCCCAGCTGCCGCCGCCCAGCGCCAGCACCACGGCATCGGCCTGCACCAGTGCCTCGCCCTGCGGGGCCTCGAAGCGCAAACCGCGGCCGTCCGCCGTCCAGCCAAGCCAGCGATGCCGCATGTGGAACTGCACGCCGGGCCTGCCCGACGCCGGATGGCGCAGGCGGTTGAGCCAGGCGCGCAGCAGCGGCGCCGCCTTCATGTCGGTCGGGAAGACGCGGCCCGAGCTGCCGACAAAGGTTTCGATGCCCAGGCCCTGTGCCCACTGGCGCAGCTCGGCCGCGCCGAAGTCGCGCAACAGGCCTTCGATCTGCGCGCGCCGCTCGCCATAGCGCGACGCAAAGCGGTCGGCCGACTCGGCGTGCGTCAGGTTCATGCCGCCCTTGCCAGCGAGCAGGAACTTGCGCCCGACCGAAGGCATGGCGTCATACAGGTCCACCGCCATGCCGGCATCCACCAGCACCTCAGCCGCCATCAGACCTGCCGGGCCACCGCCGATCACGATCACTCTTTTCATTCGTTTCCTTGAATTTCTTCCAGTGTGCCCGCAGCACTCAGGAAGGCGGCCCGCACCGGCTCGCCCGGGCAGGCGGCCTGTACCGCTTGTCGGTAGCTGCGCAGCTGGGCCAGCAGCTCGTCACGCGCCTGCGGTTGCGCAGCCGATTTGTAGTCCAGCACCCACCAACTGCCATCGCAACGGCGTACCAGGCGGTCGATACGGCGCACGCTGCCCTGCAGCGTGACCGGCACCTCGTTGCCATGCCAGCTCACTTCGGCGGCGCGCCAAGCCCAGGCGCCCTCGCCCTGCAGGATGCGCAGCCCCATCGCGGCGGCCTGCTCGGCCTGCGCGGGCTCCAACCCGAACTCGGCCGCCACACGCTGCACCTGTTGCGGCGCCCAGCCCGCCGCATCGAGCGCCGCCCACTCGAGCAGGCGGTGCATGGCTTGGCCGATCCGCGACTCCGGCGTGGCCTTGGCGGCCGCCTGGATTGCTCCTGATTTGATAGCGATCTGCGCCTGCTCGACAGCGACTGACGGCAGAACTGGCAGCCTGAACGCACCAACCGGGACACCCGTCACCGCCGTCGCGCTCGAGGGCGCCTCCAACGGCGTGCAAAGAGCCTGCAGGCGCTGCCACCAGCTTGCGCCATTGGGATTGTGCGGCTGCACCGAAGACACCACCAGCCGCCGCTGCGCACGCGTCAGCGCGACATACAGGGCGTTGAGTTCCTCACGCGCGCGCGCTTGCTGCTCCACCGCCATGGCGGCCCGAACACTTGGCGGCACATTGCTTTCGCTGGCCAGGAAGATGAAACGCTGCGGTGTCTCGGCCTCGCCCGGCCAGTCCAGCAGCACACCCATGGTCTGCGCCTTGGGCGCCGGCGCATCGGTGTCGAGCAGCAGCACCAGCTCTGCTTCCAGCCCCTTGGCACCGTGCACCGTGAGCAGACGTACCGCGTCGGCATCGGCCAGCGTGGGCGCCGGCACGCCGCCCGCCCCTTGCCGTCGCAACGCACGCACCAACGCATAAGGTGTGGCGTAGCGCGCACCGTCCACCTGCAAGGCGGCCGCCAGCAGCGCCTGCAGATTGGACAGCACGGCCTCGCGCTGCGTGGATGGCGCTGCCGCCACAAAGCGGGCCAGCACATCGCCGTCGTCGAAGATGGCGTCGAGCGCGTCATGGGGCGGCAAGGCAGCCAGCCAACCTTGCCATCGGGTCAAAATGGCGCCCAGCCCTTGCAGGGCGGGCGTCAGCAGCTCCTTTTTCTGTAGCAGCTCAAACCACGAAAGTTTGAGTTCGCGCTGGCGCAGTGCCAGCTGCACCAGGTCGGCGTCGTCCACGCCAAACAGCGGCGACTTCAGCGCACGTGCCAGCGACAGGTCGTGCGCCGGCGACACCAGGGCATCGAGCAGAGCCACAACGTCCTGCACCTCCGGCGCGGCACCCAGATCGGACTTCTCCGGCTGCTGTGCGGGTATGCCGAGCACGCGCAGTTCGTCCTGCATCACGGCCAGCCGGTCGCGCTTGCGCGACAGCACCATGATGTGCTTCGGATGCAGGCCAGCGGCGATCTGCGCCGCCAGCCAGTGCGCAGCCTGGCGGCACTCCAGGGTGCGCAGCGTTTCCTCGGGCGTGATGCGCGGCATGGTCAAGCTGTCACGCCAGCCCGCGGGTGCGTCCGCACCCCGGTCCGGCTTGTCGGGCCGCGCGATCTGCGGCAGCGCCAGCACGCCGCCCGCGTCACGTGACTCGGTGGTGTGACGACGGAAGTTGTCGTACTCGCCCTGCGCCTGCGCAGCACCCATGGCCTGGTTGACGAGCTCCAGCACCGCGGGCGCATTGCGCCGCGTGTGGTCGCAGCTCAGCAGGTCGCCACCGAGGTCGCGCACGAAAGCCTGCGCGGCGATGAAAACCTGCGGCTCGGCGCGGCGAAAGCGGTAGATGCTCTGCTTGGGGTCGCCGACGATGAACAGGCTGGGCGGCTCAGCACCGCCGCCGGCGCCGGCATAGCCGCTGAGCCAGGCGTGCAGCGCCTGCCACTGCAGCGGGCTGGTGTCCTGGAACTCGTCGATCAGCAGGTGGCGCGTGCGGGCATCGAGCCGCTCCTGCACCCAGCCGCCCAGCACCGGGTCGGACAACAGCTGCAGCGCGGCGCGCTCCACGTCGCTCATGTCCACCCAGCCACGGTCGCGCTTGAGCGCGGCAAACTCGTCCACCAGCAGCCGGGTGAGGCGCGTCATGCGCTGTTGGTAGGCCCACGCCTCGTGCTGCGCCTGCGCGGCCAACACGTCCAGCAGCTGGGCCTGCACCGCGCGCACATGCTCGATGCCCACCACCTTGTCGCCGAACTTGCGCGCGCCGCCGTCCTTGGTCAGCAGCGCGGCCAACACGCCATCGGCGTCACCCTGCGTCAGCGCCTGTTCCAGCTCGCCGCCCTTGGCGCTGAAGCTGGGCTGGCTGGCGCGGCCCAGGATCTGCGCGGCCTGCACCAGTTGCTGGCGCAGCGGCCCATCGGCCAACAGCAGGGCCCGCGGTTCGTCCACACCCTGAAATGCCGGAAAGTGTTCGCTGAAATGCGGCACCGAAGCCAGCACCGCACCTTGTGCGTCCGCCAGCTGGAACTCCACGCGGCGCTGCAGCGCCGCTTCCAGCGCCCGTTCGGTCTGGTAGCGCCCGTAGGCGGCCACCACCGCCCGGTAGTCGACCAGTGCCTCGGGCTCACGCAACAGCCGGGCATGGAACGGCCGCCATACCTGCGCCACCGCCTGTGCGTCGTCCTCCAACAACTCATAGGCCGCCGGCAAGCCCAGCGCGTCGAGCAGCGACAGCGGCGCATTGCGCAACAAAGCGGCAAACCAGCTGTGGAAAGTGCGGATCTGCACCGGCCGGCCTTGGGCCAGCAGGGTTTGGTACAGATTTCGTAGCGGCTCACGCAGATCCCGTGCGGCCTCGGGGCCGATTCCACGTATAAGCAGCTCTTGCTCCAGCTGCGCGGGCGTGGCCTGGGCAAAACCCTCCAGCCACTCGTTGAGGCGCTGCCGCATTTCGCCGGCCGCCTTCTTGGTGAAGGTGATGGCCAGGATCTCGTGCGGCGCCGCGCCGTCAAGCAGCGCACGCAGGATGCGCGAGACCAGCATCCAGGTCTTGCCGGCACCGGCACAGGCTTCCACCGCCACGCTGCGGCGCGGGTCACAGGCAATGCGGTAGAAATCTTCCCGCGAGACGGGCTGGCCGTTGAGCTCGTAGGCCGGTTTCATTGTTCTTGCCTCCGGCACGGTTTTTCTTCCCCCCCTATCCCCCCCCGCCCCCTTCCCGCCCCCGCCGGGGCGGGAAGGAGGAGCCCGATTTGACCGCGCGCGCCGACGAGGCTTCTACGGCGCAACCGTCGCCACGGCTTCTTCTCTGCAAAATTGCAGAGAAGCGGTCGTAGAGACTTCTGCGGAAACTGGCACACCACCGGCTGGCGGCTACGCGCCAGCAACGATAGGGAACCTTGCTCACGACCCGCCCCCAACAATCTTGCCGAGCCAACCACAGCGGCCACGGTTGCCCTGTAGAAGCATGTCCAGTCACCAGAAACCAAATCGGGCTCCCCTTTCCACCCCGGCGGGGGTGGAAAGGGGCGGGGGGGATAGGGGGGGGAAACAAACCCTTTAAACGAGCAAACCCTCATGGTTCACTCCAAAAATCGCGCCGACACAATCCCCGCGCCGCACAAAACTCACAAGCCTCACCCTCCCCCAACGCCGGCATGGAAGCCCCCGAGGCGATGCGCTGGAGATCGTGGGTGATGCCGTCAATCAGCGCATCGCGCACCGCCACCACGTCGGGCTGCTCGTAGGTCTTGCTGCCTTCTTTCTCGCTCACATTGACGTAGGCCGCGCGCAGCGTGTCATGCGGCAGCAACGCGGCGTAGAAGGCCAACTGGGTGTCTTCGAACGGGTCCTTGATGCGCTTGGCCGTCACGGCGGGCGATTCGGTCTTGTAGTCGATCACCATCGCCGTGCCGTCCGGGCCGCGGTCCACGCGGTCCAGCCGGCCCACCAGCGTGAGCGCACCCAAAGGCTGCTCCTGCCAGCGCTCGCCCTCCACAAAGCGCAGGCCCTGCGCCTCATGCGTGGCCAGCCAGTCGAGGTAGCCATCCCGCACCCGCGGCCAGGCGGCCTGGAAGGGCAGAAATTCGTCGTCCGCGAGCCGCATGGTCTGCGTCACCTGCGCCGCGGCGGCATCGATCAACGCGCGCTGGTTGGCCGCATCGTCCGCGCCCCCGCTCTGGCGCTGTTCGTGAAAGCGCTGCAGCACGGCGTGCAGCCAGAGGCCGAAGTCACGTTTGTCAATTTCCAACTCCAGCTCGTCAACCTCCTTGAGGCCCAGCTGGCGCAGGGCAAAGAAACGGTAGGGGCAATGGCGCAGGTCGTTGTAGGCACTGGCCGACAGGCGTGCCACGCCGAGTTGCGGCGCGGCCGGCAATGGTCTTGGCACTGGCGCCGGAGGCACCTCGCGCAGCGCGCGTGGATCGGCTGCCAGGCCGCTGCCCCCCTGCAGACGCAGCAACTGCACCAGCGCGCTGGGCTGCAGCGGTTCACCGCCGTCATCGCCGCGACGCCACAGCACGTCCACCTGCGGCGCCCGCAGGGCGTGCTGCCAGGCGGCGCGCAAGGCCGCCTCCAGGGTTTCGCGCGCCGGCAAGCCGAGCGCCGCGCGCTGCGCCGCCGTCCACAGCCCCGGCGGCTCGGGTGACGGGTTGAGCCGCACCTCATCGCAGCCGGGCAGCACCACGGCGCCAAACGGCCGGCCCAGCAGCTGCGCCAGCGGCAGGATCACGACCTGCTCCTGCGGCGGATACTCCGGCGTGAAACTCGCGGCCTCCAGGGCCTGGTCGACCCAGTGCGTGAAGTCCGGCAGCGACAGGCGGCGCGATGCCCACAGAGCCTCGGCCGGCAAGGCGTCGCCACCCTCGACCAGGCGCAGGGTGGCCAGCACCGTATCGCCGGCCACGTCATCCTGCAGCAGCGGCCACTGGCCGCTGCGCTGCAACAGCTCACGCAGCGCCGGCAACCATTGCTGCAGCGTGCGCGGACGACCCAGACTTTCACGCAAGGCTTCGACCTGCGCCAGCAAGGCGGTCAACGCCGGCTGTTCGGGCGTGGCGAGCAGCGCAGGTACGCTGCGCCAGGCGCGCAAGGCCTGGCGCCGCAGCTGCGCTTCCAGTTCACGCACGGCGGCGGCATCAAAGGCCGGCGCGTTCTTGAGCCAGTCGAGCACCGCATCACTGCTGGCATTCCAGGCACAGGCGCGCAAGGCCCCCATCACATGGGCGCCGGCGCGGCTGGTGGAGAGCTTCCAGCCGGTCTCATCGCGCACCTGCAGTGCGCTGGCGGCCAGCATGGCACGCACGCGGCGCGTCAGCGCCCTATCAGTCGCCACCAGCGCCACTGGCGTGTGGCCGGCCTGCACCTGCCGCAGCACGCAGGCGGCAGCGCGCTGCGCCTCGTCCTGGGCGTCGCGCGCCGCATGCAGCGCGGGCAAGGCCGATGGCACGCCCTCGTGACCAGCCTCGTCCAGCGCCAGCAGCGCCATACGCGCGCCCCACACAGCCTGCAAGGCCACGGGCAGCGGGTCGGGCTGAAAACCTTGCACAACGACCAGGCAGTCCGTGGCCTCGATCACGCGCGGCTCGAACAGCACATCGCTGGCGTAGCCCGAGTGGGCCACCCAGGCCAACGCGAGCTGCGCCACCGCCGCCTCGAGCGCCAGCGCACCGGCATCCAAACCGGCCAACGCCGCACCGCGCATGCGCGCAGCCCAGGCGCCACGCTCAGCGGGCGGCACCGCAGCGGCCAGGCCGGCGAGCTGCTGTGCTGCTTCCAGCAGCAGGGGCGTGGCGGCTTCGGCTTGGGCGCCCAGGCCGCTGCGCTCCAGCATGGCACGGGCTGTGAGCGCGTCGAGCGCTGCATCGAAGGTGAGATCGGTCGGCGCCGGCGTATGGCCGCCCAGGCTGCGGCTCCAGTTCTGCGTCGTCTCGAAGCGCGGCGCAAAACCGTCCGGGTGCGCCTGCGCCCACAGACGCGCCGCCCAGGGCATCAGCTGGGCGTAGGGCAACAGAACCACGGTACGCGCCGGGTGGGCCGCGCGCTCGCGCATGCAGGCGTCGATGCGCGCCAGCCAGCCCTGCGGGGCAAACCAGCATTGCAGCAAGGGATGCCGGGCCGCATCGGGCCCGGGCAGGTAAGGTGCGGCCGGTGCTATGGCATTCATAGCGCCGGCACGCTGCTGGAATACTTGGTTTCTGTCACAATGCCGCAACTCTAGAACTTGTCCGTCGATTATCGGCCGACCCGTTCCTCGCATTGCCAAACCAAGACTTAAGGAGCCCTTCATGGCCAGCGACCTCATCCAACACGTGTCCGATGCATCCTTCGAGGCATCCGTTCTGCAGTCCGCCCAGCCGGTGCTGGTGGACTTCTGGGCCGAATGGTGCGGCCCGTGCAAGATGATCGCCCCCATCCTGGACGAAGTCGCTGGCTCCTACCAGGGCAAGCTGCAAGTGGCCAAGATGAATGTGGACGAGAACCAGCAGATCCCGGCTAAGTTCGGCATCCGCGGCATCCCGACCCTGATGCTGTTCAAGGGCGGCCAACTGGCTGCCACCAAGGTCGGCGCCATGAGCAAGGCCCAGCTGACCGCCTTCATCGACCAGCAACTGGCCTGATCCCCAGGGCCCGTTTTCCGGGCCGCCCCGATACCGTTTCGCGGCGGCCCCGTTTCCTGTCATAATCAATCCTGATCGCTGGTTCCCCCTCGAACCGGTTCGAGTTCCCGGCTGGCAAGGCCCACTGTCTGCCCTGCCCCCACCTCCCCCGAATTTTTGATACTTCCCCCCACTGGGGCACTATCCATGCACTTAAACGAACTCAAGGTACTGCACGTCTCCGAACTCCTGAAGCAGGCCGAAGCACTCGAGATCGAGAACACCGGGCGCATGCGCAAACAGGAACTGATGTTTGCCATCATCAAGAAGCGCGCCAAGGGCGGCGAGCAGGTGTTTGCCGACGGCGTGCTGGAAATCCTGCCCGACGGCTTTGGCTTCCTGCGCAGCCCGGATTCGAGCTACACCGCCAGCACCGACGACATCTACATCAGCCCCAGCCAGGTGCGCCGCTTCAACCTGCACACCGGCGACATGATCGAAGGCGAAGTGCGCACCCCGAAGGACGGCGAGCGCTACTTTGCCCTCAACAAGCTGGAAAAGGTCAACGGCGGCCTGCCGGAGGACAACAAGCACAAGGTGATGTTCGAGAACCTCACGCCGCTGTTCCCCAAGGAGCAGATGAAGCTGGAACGTGACGGCCTCAAGAGCGACGAGAACATCACCGGCCGCGTCATCGACATCATCGCGCCCATCGGCAAGGGCCAGCGTGCGCTGCTGGTGGCACCGCCCAAGAGCGGCAAGACGGTGATGATGCAGCACATCGCCCACGCCATTTCGGCCAACTACCCCGACAGCCACATGATGGTGCTGCTGGTGGACGAGCGGCCGGAAGAAGTGACCGAAATGCAGCGCACCGTGCAAGGCGAGGTGATTGCCTCCACCTTCGACGAACCGGCGGCGCGCCACGTGCACGTGGCCGAGATGGTGATCGAGCGTGCCAAGCGCCTGGTCGAGCTGAAGAAGGACGTGGTGATCCTGCTGGACTCCATCACCCGCCTGGCTCGCGCCTACAACAACGTGGTGCCCTCCTCCGGCAAGGTGCTGACTGGCGGCGTGGACGCCAACGCCCTGCAGCGCCCCAAGCGCTTCCTGGGTGCCGCGCGTAACGTGGAAGAAGGTGGCTCGCTCACCATCATCGCCACCGCGCTGGTCGACACCGGCAGCCGCATGGACGAGGTGATCTTCGAGGAATTCAAAGGCACCGGCAACTGCGAGATCCACCTGGACCGCCGCCTGTATGAAAAGCGTGTCTTCCCCTCGATCCAGCTCAACCGCAGCGGCACCCGCCGCGAAGAGCTGCTGCTGCAGCCGGAAATCCTGCAAAAGACCCGTATCCTGCGCCAGTTCCTCTACAACATGGACGAAATCGAGTCCATGGAAATGGTGCTCAAGCAGATGCGCGCGACGAAGAACAACAACGAGTTCTTCGACATGATGCGGCGGGGAGGCTGACGCCCACCCCAGGCTACGCGCCCTTTGGGCGCTGCGCCACCCCCTCCTGCTGCGCGGAGGGGCGCACCCAGTGGCCTGGCCGAGCCAGATCCACGGGTGCCTGCGAACAGGCCTAGCGCTGCGCGCGGCCCTCTTCCCCTGGCCCCACCGCGCAAGTCCTTGATTTGCTTGTATAATTCGACGTTTTCTGCGGAAAGTAGGCTGGATAGGCTGGCCCGGCTCCCGCACCTTGAGGAAGAATCATGAAAGAAGGCATTCACCCCAACTACCGCGAAGTTTGCTTCCAGGACATGTCCAATGGTTTCAAGTTCGTGACACGTTCCTGCGCAAACACCAAAGAGATGATCAAGATGGAA
>JAULXO010000018.1:0-2946 GCA_032118555.1 Hylemonella sp.
TGATGGGCAGCGAGGGCTACTTCATCAACCAGTTCCTCGTCACGCACACCAACCACCGCAACGACGACTGGGGCGGCAGCTACGCCAACCGCATGCGGCTGGCACTGGAGATCGTGCAGCGCGTGCGCGAAGCCGTCGGCCCGGACTTCATCCTCATCTACCGGCTGTCGATGCTCGACCTGATCCCCGACGGCAGCAGCTGGGACGAGGCAGTGCAGCTCGGCGAGGCCGTGGCGAAGGCCGGCACCACCATCCTCAACACCGGCATCGGCTGGCACGAGGCGCGCGTGCCCACCATCGCCACCAGCGTGCCGCGCGCGGCCTTTGCCTGGTTGACGCAGAAGATGAAGGCCGAGTTCGCGGCGGCGGGCATCGACACGCCGCTGGTCACCTCCAACCGCATCAACACGCCCGAGGTGGCCGAACAGCTGCTGGCCGAGGGCTGCGCCGACATGGTGTCCATGGCGAGGCCGCTGCTGGCCGACCCGTACTTTGTGAAGAAAGCCGCGCAGGGGCGCGCTGACGAGATCAACACCTGCATCGCCTGCAACCAGGCCTGCCTGGACCACATCTTCGAGCGCAAGGTGGCCAGTTGCCTGGTCAATCCGCGTGCCTGCCAGGAGACCGAGCTGGTGTTCCGCCCGGTGGCCCAGCGCCAGCGCATAGCCGTGGTGGGCGCCGGCCCGGCCGGCGTGACGGCCGCGACGTTGGCGGCCGAACGCGGGCACGAGGTGCATCTGTTTGATGCGGCGGCCGAGATTGGTGGCCAGCTCAACATGGCCAAGGTCGTGCCGGGCAAGGAAGAATTCCACGAGATGCTGCGCTACTTCGCACGCCGCATTCAGACCACCGGCGTGCAGCTGCATCTGGGCACCACGGTGCAGGCGGGCGATCTGCAGGGCTTTGATGCCGTGGTGGTGGCCACCGGCGTCACGCCGCGCAACCCGCAGATTCCGGGGCAGGACCATGCCAAGGTGCTGAGTTACATCGACGTGCTGCGGCACAAGAGGCCGGTGGGCCGGCGCGTGGCCATCATCGGCGCCGGCGGCATCGGCTTCGACGTGGCCGAATACCTGGTGAACGACGGCCACACCACCGCGCTCGACCTGCCAGCCTGGCAGGCCGAATGGGGCGTGACCGACCCGGCGCTGGCGCCCGGCGGCCTCCGTCCGGAAGGGCCACAACCGCTGCCGCCCGCCCGCGAAGTGACGCTGCTGCAGCGCAAGGCCGGCAAGCTGGGCGAAGGCCTGGGCAAGACCACTGGCTGGATCCATCGCGCTGCGCTGAAGATGAAGCAGGTGCGCATGATCGGCGGCGTGAACTACGAACGCATTGCCGACGAAGGCCTGCTGATCAGCTATGGCAAGGAGCGCGAGAACCCGACCTGGCTGCCGTGCGACACCGTGGTGCTGTGCGCCGGCCAGCTGCCGCTGCGCGCCCTGGCGGATGAGCTGCAGGCCCGGGGCAAGACGGTGCACCTGATCGGTGGCGCGCTGGAGGCCGGCGAACTGGACGCCAAGCGCGCCATCAACCAGGCCGCGTGGCTGGCGGCAAAACTCTAGCGACAGCTAGGACTTGCGGCCCGCTTGGGTGGCGGCACCTGTTCATAAATCCATCACCCATTTGTGGGATGGCAATTTGCACCATCCAGCCTATCGTTCAGCAGGCTTTCTTGATCTTGCGGCGAGGAAGCACATAGCGACGCTGATGCCCCATTTTTCATGCACGGCAGTCAGATTGATGGGGCTTGTCTTGTGCCGCCCGTTGCAGAGGACTTCATGTCGTGAATACAGCTGCGTGGACCCGTTGGCATAGCATTGTGCTGATGCTGCTTCTGCTGGCCATACCGGTGACGGTCAGCTCGCTTACCGATCCGAAATCCCTGTTGCAGGCCTGGATCGCCACGCTGGCCCTGCTGCTAGCCTTCTCGATCATTTGTGGCTGGGCCATCACGGGCCGGGGCGCCGGTGTGCTGATCGACGACCGCAACGTCATGTCGCTCTCCCGCTTTCAGATGGTGGCTTGGACGCTGGTCATTCTCTCGGCATTCCTGACAGCCGTATTGGTGAACGTCTTTCATGGCCAGGCGGATGCGCTAAAGATCTCATTGCCGGGCGAGCTCTGGGCGCTGATGGGCATCTCGATGGCGTCGCTGATCGGTTCGCCGCTGCTGCTGGCCAACAAGGAGACGCTCGACCCCAACCAGGCCGAGATGCATCGCACCTTCGAGTTGTTGAAGCGGCAGGGTGATACAACGGCTACGCTCAGCACCAAAGGCGTGGTGGTGAGCAACACCGATCCCTCCATGGCCCGCTTCTCGGACATGTTCACCGGCGAGGAGGTCGGCAATGCGGGACACCTCGATGTGGCGCGGCTGCAGATGTTCTTCTTTACCGTGGTCAGCGTGCTGGCTTACGCGGTGATGCTGGGCAAGATGTTCCTCGACCACGGCCCAGGGCCGTTCTCCAGCCTGCCCTTGCTTGATCAGAGCATGGTCACGCTCATCGGCATCAGTCACGGCGGCTACTTGGTAGCCAAGGCCTTGCCGCGCAGCAAGGCTGCGTAGCAAAGGATTCAATTAAAGAGCCGTCTTTTTCAGTAAATTGGGCTGGTTTTCGCGCGTCACGTTACGAACTCTTCTGGGAGGTGAGCATGGGACGTACTTCTATCGGCATAGGCATTCTCCTATGCGTGATCGTTTTGCTGTCTGGCTGCGGTGGCATGCATCTGTACAGCGAAACCCGGGACAAACAAGGCCAAGCGGCCGTGAAGGCCTGGAAGGAAGTCAGCTTTGCTGACTTCTTTGCTGCAGAACGCGCGAATCGTGCCAAGGTGCTTGACGAAGAACTGCAGGTGTCGAGCGAACTCATTGCTTCGGATCGGGAGCTGGAGATCGTCAACCTGGTTTCGGGGGTGCCGATCAGCGACTATCCCCAGCAGTTCAAC
>JAULXO010000018.1:2956-75462 GCA_032118555.1 Hylemonella sp.
CGACTGACGAAACTGGTCGGTAGCAATGGACTCAACGATGCAACACGGAAATTGGTGATCGATGCAATCTCGTCAATCTCAGAGAGAAAAACCTACGAAGGTCAGCGTGACCGCGACCAGACCTTCTTGACTCAGGCGGATGGCCCTTTCTTGAAGTGCGATGACATCGCCGATCAGAGCAGGGGGGCTTTGAGCGTCTGGCGTGAGGCGCATCCAAATCCCGACCCAGGCATCGATGAGCGCATCGATGCGATGGGGAAATCCTGCGAAAAAATAAGGCAAAACGAGAAAACCTATGCGGAAGTCATCAAACATTGGCCCACTGCCGGTGAGATAGCCTTCGCCATCAGGGGCTTGACTGGCGCTCGAAAACAGTTGCAGGAGAAGCGAGCGGCACTCTCTGTTCAGCAAGGCATCTACGCGAAGGCTTTGAGAGACTACAAGGCTGAAGTCGCGCTCAAAGATAGCGATAAGTCGAGTGCCGAGCGCGTCGCGGTCGCGGCCCAGAAGGTTGAAGCCTCGCTTAAGGCGATCGAAGGTCTTCAAACTGCCATCGGGGACGAGTTCCTGTCCAAGGAGCGCATTGACCGTCTCAATAACTTGCTCTCTGAACTCAAGGCTGGCAACAGGCCCGCGGCGGATGCATCGAAGGCGGAGGTGGCTGTTTTGCTCTTGCCGAAAATCGCGGACGACATCCGCGCAGTGTCGAGTGCAGACAAGGGCGTGAATGTCTTGCCATTGCTGATCAAACGGGACGTCGAACAAGCGCGTCTCAAGGCGGCGCAGGTAGAAATTTCGATGCTTGAAGCCGACATCGCACTGCGCCAGTCCGCCTTGGAATCGCGCTTGGCAGAGGCTCTGCTGATTTTCAAGGCGAAGACTGCCTACGATCGACACATAACCAAATTCCAAACGCTTGGGTGCGAATCGGAGGCTCCTGAAACTAAGCCACCGATATGCCGGTTCGATGAGAACTGGAAGAAGCTGAGGCCGAAAGAAAAGCTCGCGCTCTTGGAGGCCACGGGTCAGTACCTCGACTCCTATGGCCGACAGCGGTCGTTGACAAAGAGGTTGGATCGATTGCGCAGCGCCATTGCGCAGCAGCGGGCCTCAAACCTGTCAGAGGTCAATGCCGGCATGTGGTCGTCCCTGATTGATGCCACGGTGACGCAAGCGGCAGACTTCGCTGCTCTCGGCTGGAAGGCGGACGACTTCGCGCGCATATTTGCGCTCGTCGGTATCGCTGCCATCGCACAGGGGACGAATAAATGAAACGCGTATATGCATTTCTGATCCTGACCACATCTAGCCTGCTGAGCGGATGCGGAACACCGCAAGTTGCTTTGGATCAAGCCAATCAGAGTGTGGAACTCATCGAGAAGCTTACTGCGGAACTGGCGCGGTATGAACGGAATACAAAAATATCGGCCGCTCGCCGGTTGGTTGCCATCCAAGACGACAAAGATCACATCAGACTGGTGGGAAGCGAGGGCCGGCTCAGCGATTTCATGCTGACCCATAGTGGCTATGAAGGGCGCGTGGCGGCCCAGACGCTGCTGCGCAAGACGGCTGACGAGTACGGCAAGCTGGTGGATCAGCGAGAAAAAGACCGTATCGAGTTGGCGGAAAGGATGAAGACGTTGCTGAAAGTTGTCCCATCGTCCGCAGAGAAGCTTGGCGTCGTTCAGAAGGCCATGGCTGAAATGGGGACGCAACTCTCGCCGGCAGAGCGTTTGAAGATTGTGACAACGTTCTTGTCCGAAGCGAAGGATCTTGCCGAGAAAAACGGCAAAAAAGCCGATGAGGCCGCTGCCTCGAACTCCGCTGGCCCTTGATCATTCAGGAGAAATTCATGGCTGACTCTGCATCACGTAATCGCACTCGGAAGTGGTTCACCAGGACGACCCTGGCATTGCTCGACCTGAGGTCTGAGATCGACAAAGCGATCCTTGCCGCTCCGCAGGAGGAAAAGAACGGATGGCTGATTCAGCGAGGCCGTGTGCAAGGCATGATTTCCATGGTGCGTGATTTCGAGGAAGAATTCGAAGCGCAGAACCTGGAGATTCGGCCCCCCGATCAAGCAACAATCGACGAGACCATAAACAAGGTGAAAGCTCTGGCCGACAAGATCGGCGAGGTGCAAAAGGCGCAGGCGATTCTGGCGTTGGTGACCGACTTGGGTGAGGTTTTGTCCAAAGTGCTTGCCTAAACCCGGTCGAACAAGCCTTAACGGTAGTAGTTGCTAGTCCGCCGCCGGCCAGTCGCTGAACGGGAAGGGCGTCTCGTCGCTGGCAAAGCTCACGAAGCTGGCGATCTGACCCAAGTAGCGCCCCAGGCTGCGGCCGAAGTGGCGCAGGCGCTCATTGGGCGCGCTGATCAAGGCCAGTACGAACTGCAGCACGGCCAGCGCGCACAGCAAGGTGGCGGCCAGCTGGAAGGCCACGGCCATCAGCAGCATGAGCAGGGCACGCAGCCAGATGCTGCGGTGGGGGGTGACAGTGGACGAATCGGACATGACGTACTCCCTTGGATGCGCTGGTTCAGGGCGAGCGGTGCAGGCGGGGTGCAGACAGCAGGGCCAGGTTTTCTTCGATGGCCACGTCCACGTCGCGCCAGCGGCCGGTCACCTTGGCCGCGACGATGGTGGCCTGCAACTGCTTGAGGTCCTTCACGCTGGGGGCCACCTTGATCTGCGCAATGGCCGCCGACGTGTTGCCAACCTTGAGCAGCGCAAACACCTTGCCGGGCCATTCACTCGTCTTTGCCATCGATACACCTCTGAACTTGCACAAACTCCTCACTGTACACAAGCAGCGCCACCCGTGGTGTGCCGCGCGTGCCGTTGGCGTTAAGCTCGACCTCAGCATGAGTTACACCCTGACCCTGTTGGACGCCGATGGCGCCTGTGATGCGCAGCGCCGCGCAGCCGAGCAACGTTTTCGCCAGGTGCTGGAGGCGACGCTGGGCGACGCCGATCTGGTGGCGCCGGTCTACCGCGCCTACCTGCACATCGTCGCCACCTATGGCGAGGCGCCGTCACCAGACCTGCTCACGGAAGCCGAGCGCACTGTCTTCGAGCAATGGCAGGCGGCCGAGGCAGCCGCGGTGGTGGCGGTGTTCGGGCCGCACCGCCACATGGGTGATGCGATGTACGAGATCAGCGTCCAGGCGCCCAGTTCCAGCGCGTAGAACACCCGGATGGCGGCCCAGGCATCGTTGGCGGCATAGACCAACTGCGCCTCGGTCAGGCGTGGATTGGCCCAGTTGGAGGTGGTGGCCTTCCTGGACTTGATGAAGCGCTGGTTGAAGAGCACCGCCACAGCCCCCTTGACGCCCATTTCCCTGCGGTAGCCCCGCTGGCGGAACACGGTGTTGAGCTCCAGCACGTCGGCCGGTTCTACGCCCAGCTTGGCCGTGATGCGCTTGCGGTCGTCGCCGAGGCCGAAGCCGGCCTTGGTGATGCCGCGCAGCGCCAGCAGTTCGGCGACCATGGCGCGGCAGTCGCGGTCGTGCAACTGGAACACCCAGGCCTTGTCCAGCGTGGCCAGCTGCACGATGTGCGGGCCGTCAGACACCTCGTCCTTGCGGAAGGTCGGCTTGGACTCCGTGTCAAAGCCCCAGTACGGGACGCGGGCGAGTTCCCGACAGGCCTGCTCCGCCTGGGCAGGTGAGTGGATCAGCGTGATGCGATCCAGACCAAGGCGTTCGAACGGATCCAGCAGGGCGATCTGCTCCTTGTCCGGAATGGGCGGGGGGCGTTGCATGGAGCCTATGCCTGGGGCGTATCCACGCCGATGTCCTCGTTCCACAGCTGCGGCTTGCTGGCGATGAAACCGCGCATGAGGGCGATGCAGTCGGCGTCCTGCAGCACCTCCACCTGCACGCCGCGCGAGCGCAGCAGCGCTTCCTCGCCCAGGAAGGTCTGGTTCTCGCCGATGATCACCTTCGGGATGCCGTAGAGCAGGATGGCGCCGCTGCACATGCTGCAGGGCGACAGCGTGGTGTAGAGCACCGATTCGCGGTAGACGCTCGCGCTCTGGCGGCCGGCGTTCTCGAAGGCATCCATTTCGCCATGCAGGATGGCGCTGCCGCGTTGCACGCGCCGGTTGTGGCCGCGGCCGATGATGCGGCCCTGGTGCACGATGACCGAGCCGATCGGGATGCCACCCTCGGCCAGGCCCTGGCGGGCCTCTTCAATGGCGGCTTGCATGTAGGGGTCCATGGGGGCTCCTTTCCTGGGGGAGGATATCCCCCATTCAGGGGATTGCCGTTGTTTGTGGAAACCCTAGGATACCCCTCAGGGATCTCAAAGGGGGGTGTTGCATGCATCGCGATGAAATTGAACGTCATGAGATAGTGCAGGAGTTGCCGGCACTGCTTGCGGCGGTTCAGCAGATGGGGCAGGCGCTGACCAACAAGTCCCATGGGGCCGAATACCGCCTTGCTTGGGAGTTCAATGAGCTGCTTCATATGGCTCGCCTGAAGCTCGATGAAATCCAGCTTGAGACTGAGGTCCCAGAAGACGTCAACTCAGTGGCAGGCGGCAGCGTCGCCCAAGTGTTGCGGCCGCGCTTCTTCTAACAACGTTGCGTGTTCCGGCGTATGGCGCCGGAATCATGGTCCAATTCGGGGCTGCCTTGTGCCTGCCCCAGAAGCCCATGAACTCCCGCGCCATCACCACCGACCGCTACAAGCTTTTTCCCAATCCCCGCAACCAGCACCGCGTCATCTTCGAGCACGAGGTCTTCGTGCCCTTTCCCTACGCCCTGATTGACCTGGCCAGCATGGGCCTGCAGGGCAAGACCAGCCTGTTTGCGGCCTGCCGCCTGTCCGACATGAAGCAGGGCCAGTTGGTGACCTTCGAGCAGGAAGCGGACGTCGCGACCTTCAACGCCCGCTTCACGCCAGACTGAACTCATGAAGCCGCAACGCAGCCTGGGTGGCCTGGTCTATTCCACCGACAGCGGGCGCATGTGCCCGGATTGCCGCCAGCCGGTGTCGCAGTGCCGTTGCCGACAGGTCAGCCAGGCCGTGCGACCGGCGGGCGACGGCATCGTGCGCGTCTCGCGTGAGACCAAGGGGCGCGGCGGCAAGGCGGTCACCGTGGTCAAGGGCGTGCCGCTCGACGCCGCGGCGCTGACCGAGCTGGGCAAGCAGCTCAAGGCAGCCTGCGGCAGTGGCGGCACGGTGAAGGACGGCGTCATCGAGGTGCAGGGCGACCATGGCGACAAGCTGGTGGCCTTGTTGCAGGCCCGTGGCTACACCGTCAAGCGTGCGGGCGGGTGGGCGTGATGGCGTCCGGGTCCTTCGATGCCGAGCAGCTGCAGCGGCTGGTGACCACGCCCATGCCCTATGGCAAGTACAAGGGGCGCCTGATTGCTGACCTGCCCGGCAACTACCTGAACTGGTTTGCGCGCGAGGGTTTTCCGCGCGGCGATCTGGGGCGGCTGCTGGCGCTGATGCACGAGATCGACCACAACGGTCTGTCCGATCTGCTCAAGCCCTTGCGCCCCTAGAATCGGTTCATGGCTCTCTTCGTCGACCCCAGTACCGTTACCCACGGCATCCAGCTGGCCGTGGCCCCTGTGTTCCTGCTGACGGCCGTCTCCGGCATGATCGGCGCCGTGGCGGGCCGGCTGGCGCGCATTATCGACCGCGCCCGGGTGCTGGAGGAACGGCTCAAGGGATCGGGCGATGCCGAGTTCATGCGCGAAGCCAATTGGGAATTGGCCCGCCTGCGCACGCGCGGCCTGCTGGCCAATGGCATCATTGGCTGCCTCACGCTGTGCGCTTTCATGATCGGCCTGACCATTATCCTGCTGTTCCTGGGCGAGACCACGGCCTTCAAGGGCGAGAGCTGGGCCATCGTGACCTTCCTGTTCGGCGTGTTCTGCTTCATGCTGGCGCTCTCGTGCTTCCTGGCCGAGACCTGGATGGCCACACGCATCCTGAACTTCGGCCGGCCCAAATACTGAGCCGGCACCCTGGCCGGCCCTAGCGGGCCTGGCGCGCCAGGCGTCTGGCCAGTTCGCTCAGGGCCTGGTAAGCCGTCCCCGCCGTGGCATCCCATTGCGCCACCGCCTGGCCTTGACGCTGCACCAGGGCTGTGTCGCCGCGCGCCGCCGGGCCGGTGAGGGCACCGGCCGGGCCCAGCGCCAGCAGGTTGTCCACAGCGTTGCGTAGCAGGGTTTGGCGCAGCTGGGGCAGCAGTTCTTCTGGCACGCCACTGTCGCGCCACAGCGCTTCGGCCTGGGCTTGCAGTACGGGCAGGAAGTTGGTGGCAAAGACGGCGGCAGCGTGGTAGAGCACTTTCTTGTCTGCCGCCACGGTGAAGCATTGCGCGCCGATGGCTGCCAACACGGGCTGCAGTTGAGCCCGCGCACCAGTATCGCCCTCCAGGCCGCAGGGCGTGCCGGCGAACTGCTTCAATGCCACCTCCGGCGTGGCGAAGCTCAGGATGCAATGCGCGCTGGCCACTTGCCAGCCCAGTGCCCGCAGGGGCTGCAGTTCAGCGGAAGCCAGCGCGCCGCTGGCGTGGAAGGCCAGGGCCGGCGGGTGCTGGTGAGCAGCGGCTGCCAGGGCCAGGGCACTGGCGGCAATTTGTCGGTCCGGCACGGCCAGCAGCCAGAGGTCGGCCGGCCGCATGGCGGCCATATCCGCCACCGCGCAACCGGCCCCCATGAAGTCCACCGCTTTTTGCGCACTGGCCATGGAGGTGGTCAGCACGTCCTGCACCTGCAGTACGCCTTGCGTATGCCACAACCGCGCCAGCGTACGCCCGACGCGGCCAGCGCCGATCAGGTTGAGGGTGGGCAAAACGCTCATGAGCTACGAGTTTGAAACCCAGGGCACCCGTGGAACTGGCTTCGCCAGGCCACTGGGCGCGCCCCCTTGAGGGGGCTGAGGGCTGCGGCTCCACGTCTGCCTGCGCAGACGTGGACAGCCCGAAGAGCCATGGCCTGCGGCAATGGCACGGGGCGCTGCAGCGTCTCGGGGGGGGTCATAAGACGCCGAACCAGCCCAACAGCGCGCCGGCGCCCAGCAGCCACAACAGGTGCAGCCGCGTGCGCCAGACGATCAGCGCGCTGACGGCGGTGGCCAGCCACAGTGGCCAGTCGCGTGCGGCATCGCCATGGGCGCTGGCCAGGATCCAGCCGGTGGCCACCAGCAGGGCGATGACGATGGGCGCCATGCCCTGCTTGAAGGCGCGCACGGCGCGCAGTTCGCGGTTGGCGTGGCTCCAGCGTGAGGCGAGGAAGGTCAGGGTGGAGCTGGGCAGCATGATGCCCAGCATGGACAGCAGCACCCCGAGCAGGGCCGCCCACAGGCTGCCGGAGTTCAGGCCGACGTGCCAGCCCAGCAACGCGATGAACAGCACATTGGGGCCGGGCGCGGCCTGGCCGATGGCAATCGAGGCGTTGAACTGGCTGTCGCTCAGCCAGCCGTGTTCGTCCACCAGGAAGCGGTGCATGTCGGGTGCGGTGGCAATCGCACCACCCACGGCCAGCAGGGACAGCGACAGGAAGTGGGTAAAGAGCTGGAACCAGTCCGCCCAGGCCAGCGGCAGTGCGGCGTTCATCGGCCCAGCCTCCGGTAGGCCAGCGTGCAGGCAAGGGCGCCGAGGCCCAGCAGCACGTAGGCCAGCGGCCAGCGCAGCAGCGCGATGGCCACGAAGCACAGCGCGCCCAGGCCGATGCAGCTGGGCATGCCCAGGGCATTCTTCTTCAGGCCTGGAAAGAGCTTGAGGCCAGTGGCCACGATCAGGCCGGACGCCACCGCGCCCATGCCGCGCAGTGCCCCCACCACGCCGGGGTGGGTGGCGAAGTGGGCGTAAAGCAGGGCCAAGACCAACACGATGCCCAATGGCGCCAGCAGCAGCCCAGCCATGGCGGTCAGCGCGCCGCGCAGGCCGAAGTAGCGCCCACCAATGTTGATGCTCATGTTGACGATGTTGGGCCCGGGCATGATCTGCGCCACCGCCCATTCCTCGACGAACTCCTCGTTCGTCATCCACCGCTTACGCTCCACCAGTTCACGCTGCGCGATGGCGATCACGCCGCCGAATCCCTGCAAGGACAACACCGTAAACGAGACGAACAGGTCGGCGAGGGAATGCGGCTGGACGCGCGCGGTTTCGGCTGGAGCTTGCATCGCCCGATTATGGCGCTGTGCCTCACTGCTGCGGGCGAGGGCAGGGCGCCGTTATCATCGCCGGATGGCGCCCTTGCTTACTCTCCGGTCCGTGCTGCGCGATGGGGCCCTGGCCAGTTGGCAGTGGCTGGGCGGGTGGTGGCGCATCGTGCTGCTCGGTGCCGAGCTTCTGGTGCTGGTGCTGACGCCCTCGGGCTACCGAGCCGTCAACCGCAGCAGTCTGCTGCGACAGATCTATCTGGCGATTGCGCCCAGCCTGCTCTGGTTCACCGTCCTGACGTCCCTGCTCAGCCTGGTGCTGATCCGCATCGTGGTGGTGACGGCGCACAGCTACGGACTGTCTCAGTACGCCCTGGAGATGGTGGTGCGGGTGCTGGTGCTGGAGCTCATCCCCCTGACGGCGGCCCTGTTTGTTGCCGTGCGCTACACCATTCCGCGTGGCTCGCAGCTGCAGGCGCTCAACGCCGAGGGGCACTTCGAGGTGTTGCGTCGGCAAGGCCTGGACCCGGTGGCGCGTGAGCTGTTGCCCTCCGTGCTGGGCGGCGTGTTTGCGGTGCTGACATTGGCCGCGCTGAGCTGCCTGGTGTCGCTGGTGCTGGCCTATCTCACGGTCTATGGCTTCACCACCGCGGCTTTCGATGCTTACACCCGGACCGTGGGTCAGGTGTTCAACCCCAGCGTGACGCTGATCCTGGGCCTGAAGACCGTCTTCTTCAGCTTGGCGGTGTCTCTCATCCCGGCCGGCATGGCACTGCAGGCGCGCGGCGACATGGCGGGGCGCCCCAGCCTGGAGCTGCAGGGGCTGATTCGCATGTTCGTGGTCCTGCTGCTGGTGGAGATCGCTTCGCTGCTGGGCAACTACTATTGAAATGTCGAGAACCCCATGACTTCGCCTGAGCCCGTCCCTCCCACTGCACCGCTGCCGACGACCGAGCAGGACAGGAATCTGGAGGTCAAGGCCGTGCTGCTGTTGCTGTTCATGGTGGCCCTGTTGATGGGCGCCGCGCTGTACCTGCTCTACGCCCGCGGTGCCTTCGAGCAGACCCAGCGCCTGGTGCTGATGGCAGACAACTCCGAGGGCGTGGCCGTGGGTATGGACATGACGTTTTCGGGTTTTCCCATCGGCCGTGTGCGCCGCATCGAGCTGGCCGAAGACGGCAAGGCGCGCATCGTGGTCGATGTGGCGCGCGAGGATGCGCGCTGGCTGCGCCAGTCCAGCGTCTTCACCATCGAGCGCGGGCTGGTCGGCGGCACGCGCATCCGCGCCTTCAGCGGCATGCTGAGCGATCCGCCGCTGGAAGACGGCGCGGTACGGCAGGCCCTGCGCGGCGACGCCTCGGAGGAGATTCCTCTGCTGCTGGCTTCTGTGCGGGATGTGGTCGCCAATGTGGCAGCCATCACGTCCGAGAGCGGCGCCTTGCGTGCCAGCCTGGCCAACCTGCAGGCGGTGACGGACAAGCTCAACGGCCAGCACGGCGCGCTGCATGTGCTGATGGGCAACGAAGCCGATGCGCGCAGGATCGTGGCCACCCTGGCGCAGACCCAGGCGCTGCTGGCCCGGGTCGAGGGCCTGGTCGCGCATGCCGATGCCCAGGTATTTGGCAGCGACGGCATGGTGCAGGACGGCCGGGCTGCGTTGCAGCAGCTCTCAGCGCTGCTGGGTGAGGCGCGCAGCAGTCTGAAGCGGGTCGATGCCGTGTTGCAGGAGGCGCAGGCCATCGGCGCCAACACGCGCGAAGCCACAGCCGACCTGGGCATGCTGCGCGCCGATGTGGAGGCCAGCCTGCGCAAGGTCGAGGGGCTGGTCAATGAACTCAACCGCAAATGGCCTTTTGCGCGCGACACGGAGTTGAAGCTGCCATGAAACGACTGACCTACCTGGTTCTGCTGGGGCTGCTGACAGGGCTGGCCGGTTGCGGCAGTGCGCCGCAGGTGCCCGACTGGCAGCTCAACGCCCGGGACAGCTTGGCGCGTGCCCAGCAGGCCTACCTGAGCGGCAACCAGCGTGTGGAAGCGGCCGAGTTCGTGCACGCCACGACGGAGCTGCGCAGCACCGGCCGCGTCGAGCTGCTGGCGCGTGCAGAGCTGATGCGCTGTGCCGCGCGGGTTGCCAGCCTGGTGTTCGAGCCGTGCAGCGGCTTTGAAGCGCTGCGCGCCGATGCGGCGGCTCCCGAGCGCGCCTACGCCGACTACCTGGCCGGCCGTCTGGCGCCGTCAGAGGCGGCGTTGCTGCCGCCTGCGCACCGCGACGTGGCGCTGGGCGGCACCCAGCTGCCGGCAGCCGAGGAGCCGCTGACGCAACTGGTGGCGGCCGCTGTGCTGCTGCAGGCTGGGCGCGCCAGTCCGGCGGTAGTGGCGCAAGCGGTGGACACCGCCTCGGCCCAGGGGTGGCGACGGCCGCTGGCGGCCTGGCTCGGGGTGCAGGCGCGGCTGGCCGAGCAGGCCGGCGATGCGGCCGAGGCAGCCCGCATCCGGCGCCGCCTTGCGCTGGTGCTAGGCGAGCCCTGAGCCGCCGCCCGGGGCTCGATCAACGCCGTCTGTTTTCGCGCGTTCCATCCGGGACGGTGCCCGTTCGCGCCAGGGTACGGGTGACCCAGCGGCCACCCAACGGTGGCCCAAAGCGGGTGGTGGCTGGCGTGAACAGTCTTTCTAGACCAGCCGCTTGAGCAGACCCAGCACTCGCTCGGCCAGCGCGCCATAGGGCGGCTGCAGCAGCCGGGTGCCGGCAAAGCGCGACTGCGAGAAGACCGGCCGCAGGTGCGAGAGACGGTCAAAGCCGGCCCGGCCGTGGTAGGCGCCCTGGCCGCTGGGGCCGACGCCGCCAAAGGGCAGGTTGTCCTGCGCCACGTGCAGCAGGGTGTCGTTGACCGTCACGCCGCCGGAGAGGGTCTGCTGCAGCACGCGGTCACGGTCGGCCGGGCTGCGGCCGAACCAGTACAGCGCCAGCGGCCGCGCATGGGCGTTGACGTAGTCAATGGCGGCGTCCAGGTCGCGCACAGCCAGCACCGGCAGCAGGGGACCGAAAATTTCCTCCTGCATCACCCGCATGTCGTCCTGCACATCGAGCAGCACGGTGGGCGTCATCTTGCGCGCACCGGCTTGTGCGGCATCTTCGGCGTGGGTGGGCATCAGTCGCGCGCCGCGCGCCTGGGCCTCGTCCAGCAGGCCCTGCAGCCGGGCGAGGTGACGCTCGTTGACAATGCTGGTGTAGTCGGGGTTGCCGGCCAGGCTGGGGTAGAGCCGGCGCGCCGCGGCGGTGTAGGCGTCGACAAAGGCGTCGCGCAGTTCCGCCGGAACCAGCACGTAGTCCGGTGCGATGCAGGTCTGGCCGGCATTGAGCAGCTTCCCGGCGGCGATCTTGCGCGCGGCGTCCTGCAAGTCGGCATCGGGGTTGATGATCGTCGGCGACTTGCCACCCAGTTCCAGCGTCACGGGGGTGAGGTGGTTCGCGGCGGCCAGCGCCACCTGGCGGCCGACCGCCGTGGAGCCGGTGAACAACAGGTGATCGAAGGGCAGGCTGACGAAGGCCTTGGCGGTTTCGGCATCACCGGTGACGACGGTACATTCGTCCGCGGCGAAGTACTGGTCGATCAGTTCGGCCAGCAGGTCCGAAAAGCGCGGCGTCAGCTCGCTGGGCTTGATCATGACCCGGTTGCCGGCGGCCAGGGCCTCCACGGCAGGTGCCAGCGCCAGTTGCAGCGGGTAGTTCCAGGGGCTGACGATGCCCACCACGCCCAGCGGCTGCGGTTGCACCCAACTGGCGGCCGGCAGCGAGTGGAAGGCGGTGGCCACGCGCCGGCGCGCCATCCAGCGCCGGAGGTGGCGGCGGGCGTGGGCAATGGCCGCACGCACGATGAAGACCTCGGCGATGACGGTTTCATGGCGCGAGCGGTGGCCGAAATCGGCCGAGATGGCATCGGCCAGTGCGTCCTCGTGCTCGCTCAGCAGTTGCCGCAAGCGCTCCAGCCGCTCCAGCCGCTGGGCCAGGCTGGGATGGCGTTCACGGGCGTAGGCCTGCTGCTGGGCCTGGAAAGCAGACGAGAGCGGGGTAGTCGGTAGTGGAGTCATGGCGTGCTGAAGACGAAGGGCTGATCGGCCGCGATCTTCACACAAATGACGCTGCGCCGCAGGAATATGCCCTTGCACCGGTGTCGGTGGGCGCAAAACCTTACACTAGACGGCTCCCCGAGGTCCCATGAACGCTCCCGTCGACGTCTCCTTTTTTCCGCGCGCGGCCAAACCGCTGACCAGTTACCGCAAGTACTGGGCGGCGCGCTTCGGCACGGCGCCGTTCCTGCCCATGAGCCGCGCCGAGATGGAGCAGCTCGGCTGGGACAGCTGCGACATCATCCTTGTGACGGGCGATGCCTATGTGGACCACCCGAGCTTCGGCATGGCGGTGATCGGGCGGGTGCTGGAGGCGCAGGGCTTCCGCGTCGGCATCATCGCCCAGCCGGACTGGCAGAGCGCCGAACCGTTCAAGGTGCTGGGCAAGCCCAATCTGTTCTGGGGCGTGACCGCGGGCAACATGGATTCCATGATCAACCGCTACACGGCGGACCGCAAGATCCGCAGCGACGACGCCTACACGCCGGGCGACGTCGGCGGCAAGCGGCCGGACCGCGCGGCCATCGTCTACAGCCAGCGCTGCCGCGAGGCCTACCCGGACGTGCCCATCGTGCTCGGCGGCATCGAGGGTTCGCTGCGCCGCATCGCCCACTACGACTACTGGAGCGACAAGGTGCGCCGTTCCATCGTGGTGGACAGCAAGTGCGACCTGCTGCTGTACGGCAATGCCGAGCGGGCGTTGGTGGAAGTGGCGCACCGCATCGCTGCCAAGGTGCCGGTGGGCGAGATCACCGATGTGCGCGGCACCGCCTTCGTGCGCCGCAGCTCGCCGCATGGGGCCGACGCCGAATGGTTCGAGATCGACTCGACCGAGGTCGACACCCCCGGCCGCATCGACGACCACATCAACCCCTACCTGACCACGGCCGAGCAGGCCGCGGGGCAGGGCCAGTCCTGTTCCAAGGAGGAGGGGGCTGCCGCAGACGTGATGCCGGCGGTCCAGCCGCTGAGCTTTGTGCCCAATCCGGCCCTGGCCGGCAAGGGCAAACGCCTGCCGCGCGAGCGCACCGTGATTCGCCTGCCGAGCTACGAGCAGGTCAAGGCCGACCCGGTGCTCTATGCCCATGCCAACCGGGTGCTGCACCTGGAGACCAACCCGGGCAATGCGCGCGCGCTGGTGCAGGCGCATGGCGAAGGCACGACGGCGCGCGACGTCTGGATCAACCCGCCGCCGATCCCGCTGACCACGGCCGAGATGGACTATGTCTTCGGCCTGCCGTATGCGCGCAGCCCGCACCCGGCCTATGCCGATGAGAACGGCAGCCATGATGGCGCGACCAAGATCCCGGCCTGGGAGATGATCCGCTTCTCGGTCAACATCATGCGCGGCTGCTTCGGTGGCTGCACCTTCTGCTCGATCACCGAGCACGAGGGCCGCATCATCCAGAGCCGTTCGGAAGATTCGGTGATCCACGAGATCGAGGAGATCCGCGACAAGGTGACCGGCTTCACCGGCGTCATCTCCGACCTCGGTGGCCCGACCGCCAACATGTACCGCATCGGCTGCAAATCACCCGAAATCGAGGCCGCCTGCCGCAAACCGAGCTGCGTCTACCCCGGCATCTGCCAGAACCTGAACACCGACCACAGCGCGCTGATCCACATGTACCGGCGTGCGCGGGCACTCAAGGGCGTGAAGAAGATCCTGATCGGCTCGGGCCTGCGCTACGACCTGGCGGTGAAGTCGCCCGAGTACGTGAAGGAGCTGGTGCAGCACCACGTTGGTGGTTACCTGAAGATTGCGCCCGAGCATACCGAACAAGGCCCGTTGTCCAAGATGATGAAGCCGGGCATCGGCAGCTATGACAAGTTCAAGCAGATGTTCGAGAAGTACAGCGAGGAGGCGGGCAAGAAGCAGTTCCTGATTCCGTACTTCATCGCCGCGCACCCGGGCACCCGCGACGAGGACATGATGAACTTGGCGCTGTGGCTGAAGAAGAACGGCTTCCGCGCGGACCAGGTGCAGACCTTCTACCCCAGCCCCATGGCCACTGCCACGGCGATGTACCACTCCGGGCTGAACACGCTCAAGGGCATCCACCGTGACAGCCGGGCAGAGAAGGTGGACATCGTGCGTGGCGAGAAGCGTCGCCGCCTGCACAAGGCCTTCCTGCGCTACCACGACCCGAACAACTGGCCGCTGCTGCGTGAGGCGTTGAAAGCCATGGGCCGCGCGGACCTGATCGGCAACGGCAAGCAGCACCTGGTGCCGACCTTCCAGCCCATGACGGATGGCAGCTACCAGAGTGCGCGGCGCAAGAACTCGACGCCGGCCCCCGGCGCCAAGGTGGCGGCGCCAGCCACCAGCAAGGCCCCGGTCAAGGGGCGCATGTTGACCCAACATACCGGCCTGCCGCCCCGAGACACCGGTAACGCCGCGCGCAGCGGCAAGCCGGTGCGCAAGCCACGTTGAGTTTTTACGAGTCTTTTGGGCTGCTAGCCCTCATGGTATCGGCGCGAGATGCTATGACTTTGGTAGCGTGTGCAAGGGGATGTCGCGGCTGACGGCCAGTCGCTCCAGTTGGCGCCGGGTCTGCGTCAGGAAGAAGGCGGCCATGGCGCGTTGCGTTGCCGGGGCCAGCATGCTGCGCACGTCGCTTGCCTGGACGCCGGCCGCCTGGCACAGGGCCGCGGCGAAGTGCGGCTCCAGCGCCGCCACCGCGACCCGTCCATCCTTGCAGGCGTAGACGCGGTAGCCGGCATGGGCGCCGCCGACAGCGCCGGTGGGCTGTGTCAGTCCCCAGCGCCGCGGCAGCGCCAGCCAGGCGGCGGCGTCGGCCAGTGCCACTTCCATGAATACACCTTGGCCCTTGCGCTCGCGCTGCAGCAGCGCCTGCAGTACCGCCTCGCTGGCCATCAGCGCGCCGCCCATGTCGGCAAACAGGGATGCGGGCAGTTCCAGGCCGGTGACCAGGTCGTGCTCCGCCTGGTAGGTCAGGTCATGGCCGGGCTCTTCGGCCCGTTCCCCGGCCGCGCCGACGATGGCCACTTGGCAGAGCTGGGGGTAGGCCTTGTGCAGGCGCTTCCAGTCCAGCCCGAGTTTGACCAGGGCTGACGGGCGGAACGAGGTCAGCAGTACGTCGGCCTGGGACAGTTCGCGCTGCAGCCGCAGCTGGCCGGTCGGCTGTTTGAGGTCGACCGTCAGCACACGGATGCCCTGGTGCATCTCGGCATACGCCTCGTCGCGGTAGTGCTGCATCGGGTCACCCTGGGGCGGCTCCACTTTGACGCAGCGCGCGCCCATGGCCTTGCAGCGCAGCAGGGCGGCGGGGCCGGGCAGATTCAGGCTGAGGCTGACGATGCGACGGCCTTGCAGGGGACGGATTTTTCGCATATTTCTTGTTAAAAATGATAAATATGATTAAAATACCTGCAAACGGACAAGCACGCACAACAGCCCGCCACGCAAGCACCGTCTGCTGAGCGATGGAGCACTATAGCCCTGGCGGGCGCAGGAGCACAGACATGATGTTGACAATGGAGACAGCCTCAACCCAAGCGACCACGCCTCGCCACTTGGCCTTCGCTGAGCCCGCGGCGGCCTTGGCGCAGTTGCAGCGGTATGCCGACGATCTGAAACACCTGATGCGGGAGAAGGACGACGCCCTGGAGCAGATCGAGCGGGCGCACCTGCATTCGCTTACTGTGTTGGCTCGGGCGGCCGAATACCGGGACGATGAGACCGGCATCCACATGGACCGCGTGGGGGCCCTGGCCGAACTGCTGGCGCGCCTGCTGGGCCGCACGGAAGCAGAGGCGCGCACACTCCGGCTGGCGGCACCGATGCACGACATCGGCAAGATTGCCATCCCCGACCAGGTGCTGAAGAAGCCAGGCCAGTACACCCTGGCAGAGCGGGCCATCATGAACAACCACACCGTCATCGGCGCGGAGATCATCGGGCAGTCGGATATCCCGCTGTTTGCCATGGCCGGCAAGGTGGCCCTGACCCATCATGAGAACTGGGACGGCTCCGGTTATCCCTTCGGAGTGGCTGGCGAGCAGATTTCCTGGTGCGGACGGGTTGTGGCCATCATCGACTTCTTCGACGCGTTGACCATGAACCGGGTCTACCGCAAGGCCTTCAGCGACGAGCGCGCGCGGGACATGCTGCAGGAGCAGCGCGGACGCAAATTCGACCCCGACATGCTTGATGTATTCCTGGCCCACTTGGCCGACTTTGCTGCCTTGCGCGACCACCTCAACAACGGCGCCGCCATGGCGGCGTTTGCCTGCCAGGCTTGAGGCTGCCGGGCGCCGGCGACGCCCGGTGCGGACCCTGCGGCACGCCCGCCGCGGCCCGCTTCCGGGGTGTCGGATTGTGAATGCCGAATGTGGAGATAGAATCGCGCGAGCAATCCAAAGCTAAAAACATCAAATATGAGAAAAATCTCGGCCAATGATGAACTCATGACCACTCGTGAGGCAGGAGAGGCATTGGGGGTTGCGGTGCGGACGGTTCAGTTGTGGGTCGAGTCCGGCGTGCTGCCGGCCTGGCGTACAGCCGGCGGTCATCGCCGCATTGCGCGCAGTGCCGTGGAGAAACTGATCGCCGAGCGTTCCCAGGTGATCGGGCAACCCTCGCTGTCGAACGAGGCCAGCGCCTCCCAGCCCCACCCCTGCAAGCTGCTGGTGGTGGAAGACGACGCCGACCTGCTGCGCCTGTTTTCCATGGTGGTGGAAGGCTGGGACTTCCCGGTGGAACTCACCACCGCGGTCAACGGCTTTGAAGGGCTGGTGCGTATCGGCCAGCTGCGTCCCGACATGGTGGTGACCGACCTCAACATGCCTGGCATGGACGGCTTCCAGATGGTGCGCTCGCTCAAGAAGCCGGGCTCCGGTTTCGAGGACCTGAACCTGGTGGTGGTCACGGCCCTGAGCCCTGGCGACATCACCGACCGTGGCGGCCTGCCGGCCGACGTCAAGGTGTTCCAGAAACCGGTGCCTTTCGCCGAGATCGAAGCGCTGGCGCGCCAGCACGTCGCCGTCTGACGCGGTACCCGGCTGCCGAGGTCGCTGACCCGTCGGCTCAGCCTGTCGCCGTTTGCGGCTTCGCCGCCGCGTCTTCTGTCGCCAGCGGCAGCCACAGACGCACGGTGGTGCCGACACCGAACTCACTTTCCATTTCCACGCTGCCGTGGTGCAGTTCGGCGATCTCCTTCACCAGACTCAGGCCCAAGCCGGTACCGGGGATGTTGCCGGTGGTATCGGCGCGGTAGAAGCGCTCGAAGGCCCGCGTCAACTGCTCCGGCTTCATGCCGATGCCCTGGTCGCTGACGGCCAGCACCGCATGTTCGCAGCCGTTGTTCGGCCGCAGCTGCACAGACAGACGAACCTGGCCGCCGTCGGGCGAGTACTTGAAGGCGTTGCTCAGCACGTTGTTGAGGGCCAGCTGCATCTTCTCAGGATCGATCAGGACCTGGACGTCCGGGACGACGTCCACGCTGACCTGGCGGTCGGTGTCCTTGAGCATCAGGCCCTTGATGCTGTGCTGCACCAGCTCCCGCAGGGGGTGGGCAGCGATGTTCAGGTCCAGGCCGCGGCGCGACTCGATGCGTGCCAGGTCCAGCAGTTCGTTGATCATCTTGACCAGCAGGCCGGACTGCCGGTGGATGGTCTGCAGCATGTCCGCCTGTCGGTCCTCGCTGAACTTGCGCCGCAGCAGCAGTTCGGTGAAGCCGAAGATGCTGACCATCGGCGTGCGCAGCTCATGCGCGGCTGAGGCCAGGAACTCGCTCTTCATGCGGTCCACCTCGTCCTCGTGCGTGACGTCGCGGAAGTACAGGATGGTTTCGCTGCGCCCGGCGACATTGCGCCGCGCCTGCGCCAGCACCACGCGGTGCTGCGGGCGTGCCAGCACCAGCCGGGCCTGCCAGGGCTGCTCGTCGCTGCCGCTCTCCGGCAGCGGCGGCATGGGGTGGTCCGGGTGGCACAGGGCGGCCAGGCTGTAGCCGAACTCCTCGCGGGTCTTGGGTAGCCCGGGGCGTGCCCAGCTCTTGCCGGTCATGCGCTCGAATGCGGGGTTGGCGAAGATGAGGCAGCCGTCGGCGTCGAACAGCACAAAGCCGTCCGGGCTCAGGCTGAAGATGGCATCGAGCTGGGCGCCGCGCTCCGCAATCGCCTGCTCGGCCTGCACGCGGGCCGTGACGTCGGAGACGATGCCGATGTAGTGCGTCAGCGCACCCTGACCGGATCGCACGGGCGAGAGCGACACCTCGGTCGTGATCTCGCGATCATCTGCGAGGCGCAACTGCAGAACGACGCTGCTGTTGCGCCCTTCCCGCATGGCGATCAGCAGCGTCTGCATTCCCTCCGATGTTTGCGTCGCCAGCAGCTGCTTCACGCCGCGTCCGAGAATCTGATGCGGCGCCAGCCCGGTGATCTTCTGGAACGCGTCGTTGACGAAGACGATGGGCTGGCTGGCCAGGCTGGCGTTGGTGATGAACACACCGTTGTGGCTGCTGGCCAGGGCGCGTTCGTAGAGTTCGGACGTTTCCTGCATGGCGCGTTCGTCAGTCACGTCGCGCACGATACAGACATAGCGCAGGCCGGTGGTCAGCGGGGCCTGACCGAGCGAGATCTCGATCGGAAACAGCGTGCCGTCCATGCGCGTGCCGAAGAAGTCTTGGCGCACGATGCGGTAGGGCCGGCTGGGGGAGTCCTCCAGTTCGCCGAACAGGGCGCGCAGCATCGCGGCATCCAATCCTGGAATGCACTGCTCCAGCGGCAGGCCGTGCAGATCGGTTTCCTCGCGGCCGAAGATACTGGTGGTGGCCGGGTTGGCCGAGATCACGCAGCCCGCAGCGTCCAGGCCGATGATGGCCACCGCGGCGGTGTTGACGATCACCCGCGTGCGGGCGACTTGCTCGGCCACATCGTGGCTGGCCTGGTTCAGCGCTTCGGACAGCCGGCGCGCCTCCAGGCTGCCTGACTGAATCTCGACGCGCCGCCCGATCTGGTCGGAGAGCTGGCCCGCCAGCGCTGACAACTGCCGGATTGGCCGCAGGCTGCGGTTCAGCAGCAGCGGCAGCACCAGCAGGATGGCGGCGATCGTGACCAGCAGCGTGTTGACCGAGCGATGCCACAAGCGCTCCAGTTCCTGGGTGCGCTGCGCCAGGCTGATGTCGACGCGGACCCAGCCCAACGGTCGCTCGCTCTGCAGCGGGACACTTTCCCATACCTCATAGCGTGTTCCCTCGACGCGGCCGGTGCGCGCCAGACGAGGCGGTTCGGCGCTCGCCGGGGGCCGGGCGCCGCCGACCTGGCTATGCACTTTCTCGCCATGCTGGCGCACTGCCACCAAAGGGCGACCATCGGCTCGCAGGACGTCAATGCCTTCGACCAGCGGCAGCCGAACGACTTGCATCAGGCTCGATTCGATGGCGGCAATGTCGTTGGTAATCAGCGCGTCCGTGTTGCTGCTGGCCACCAGGCCGGCAATGGCGTTGGCGGCCGCCACGGCTCGATCCATGGTCTCGCGGCTGATGCGTTGGTATGAGACTACGCCGTTGGCGACCACGATGACGACGGCCAGAGCCGACAGCGTCAGCAGCAGTTGCGTGCCCAGGCTGTAGGGCGGGCGCAGCCACTGGCGCAGGCGCGCCAGTGCCGGAATCGGCTTATTCGTTGACGACATAGCGGCTCAGGCCCAGGCGGTTCAGGCCGGCGTAGTCGCGCTCATAGTCGGCGGGCACAGGGTCGGGCATCTGGATGGCCCGTAGCAGCGGCTTGCGTGCCGGATCAGCTGCCATGGCCAGCAGCGCCTCGCGCAGGCGCTGGCGCACCGCGCCCGGCACACGGGGATGCACGGCCAGCGGGTGCGGCGCCAGCGCAGGCGTGGTGTAGAGCACGCGCAGGGACTGGCGCACCGATTCGGGTTCCAGCGCCAGGGTGGTTCGCACCACGCCGGCCGCGGCGGCGTCGCCCGCCAGCACCTGGCGGATGGCGTTGCGGTGGTTCATGGCGTACCACGTCTCGTGGCGCACGTGGTACTCACGTTCCAACACGGCCCTGATGTAGAGGCTGGCGGCCAGCGCGTTGGGGGCAGGGAAGGCGATGCGCTGGTCGCGCAGTTGTGCCAGCGTGGTGTAGGGCGCATCCTGGCGCACCACCAGCACGCCTTCGAGCGGCTTGGCGTCATGCAGCAGCGGCGCATAGCGGTGCGCCTGGTGCGCCATGACCATGTGGTACGGGTTCAGGAAGACGATGTCTGCAGCGCCGTTGCGGAATTCCTGCTCGAAGCGTGCAATCGAGGGATGTATCACCAGTTCGCAAGGCACGTCAGCCTGTGCGAGGGCCTCGACCACCGGCGTCCAGGCGTTGTACATCTCCACCGGCGTAAGCTGCGGCACCACCGCCAGGCGCCAGACGCGCTGCGGCTGAGCCGCCAGCAGGCGGCCGGGATGGCAGGCCGCGGCCGCCAGACAGGCCAGGGCCTGCGTGACGCGGCGGCGGGTGGGCTGGGGATGGCGTGCGGCGGGCATGGCCTGCGGTGCTCAGTGCGTGACCAGACGATCGACCGTGTCCAGCAGCTCGATCGGGCTGAAGGGCTTGATCAGGTAGGCGTCGCAGCCCACTGCCTGGCCGCGTTCGATGTCCGTGCGTTGGCCGCGTGCGGTCAGCAGGATGACCTTGGTCGTGCCCTTGAGCTGGGCGTCGGCCTTGATCTTCTCGCATACCTGGTAGCCGTCCAGGCCGCCGGGCATCATGACGTCGAGCAGCACGACCGACGGGCGCAGGCTCTGCGCAATGCGCAGCGCGTCGACCCCGTTGTCGGCTTCGTGCAGCTCGAACTCCTCTGACTCCATCGTCATCAGGATCAGTTTGCGGATGTCGGGTTGATCGTCGACGATCAGGGCGTTGCGTTTCATGCTTTCTCCTTCTTGCGGCGGGACATCAGTTGCGCCAGATCCTGGGCGTAGCGCTGCGCCTGGGCGAGCGACAGATCCTCCTGGCCGCGCTGCGGCGCGCCGGTGGGAAACTCCAGCAGGACCTGGACGGTGTCGCTGTCGGTGGTGCTCAGGCGCATCTGCCCGCCATGCAGGCCGACGATGCGCTGAACCAACGGCAGACCAAGCCGCAAAGTAGGCTCCTGGGTGGCGCCTTTGGGCGGCGGGGCGACAAACGGCTTCAGGGCATCCTTGCCGCTGAGCTTGAGCTGGGTGGCGCCGCGGTTGCGCACGCTGACCAGAACGTGCTCACCCGACAGGGTGAAGCGCACCTCGACCTTCAGCGCCTGGCCGCCAGTGACTTCCTGGCGGGAGTGGATCAGCGCGTTGTCCAGGCATTCATACAGCGCGCGTCGGATCAGGCGTTCGTTGCCATAGATCGGCGGCAGCGTCTGTTCGGGTGACTGTAGATCGATCTCCACGCCGAGCTTGGCGGCATGTGCCGTGAGATCCCGGCGCACGGTGTCGAACACCGGCAGCAGTTCGATCCGGTCCTGGGAACGCAGCACGTCGTCGCCGAAGACCTCCACCAGTTCGGCCAGGCGCTGCAGGCGGCGGCTGAGGCCGACGGCGGCCTGCTCCAACGCGGTATGGGCAGGCGTCGGCTCCAGGGCCTTGAGTTGCCCCCGCAGGTGATTGATGTGCGGTCCGACTTCGTCACGCAGCATCTCAATGATGTCCTTGAGGTGCATCATCCCCGAACCGCTGCTGGCGGCGGCTGCGGTGCCCGCAGCGGCCTTGCCGACGAACGCAACGTCCAGCCCCGCCGGCCCGGACATGAAGGTCCCGACGAGGCGCTGACCGTCTGCCACCTCGATCTCGGCGCTGTAGGGAAGCTTGAGTTTGCCCAGGGTCGCGTCGGCCACCAGGGACTTGATGATCTGGTGCCCGTTCAGCGTGTCCACCGGGCGGCCAGGGTGCTGCTTGGCGGCGCTGTTGGCGTAAGTCACCTGGCCGCTGACTGCGAAGGTCAACAGCGGGACCGGCATGGCGTCGAACAACGCGAAGACCGATCCTTGGTGAAAATTGACTGCCATGATGCTTCAGGCGCTGGTTTTGATGTATCAAATATATCAAATTCAGCAAAAAAGTCAATTAATCGATGCGATGCACCAAAAAGAAGGCTGTAAAGGGCAATAAAAAACCCGGCCAGGGCCGGGTTGGCTGAACGGGGCAGGGTGGCTTACCGGCCGAAATCCAGGGGCAGGCCGACGTAGTTCTCCGCCACGGAGCGGGAGCCGGCTTCTGAATGGATGATGTAGTCCAGCTCGGCTTCCTGCAGTTTCTGGCCGATCTCACCGTTCTCTGGAAAGCGGTGCATCAGGCTGGTGAACCACCACGAGAAGCGCTCGGCGCGCCAGATGCGCTTGAGCGCGAGTTCGGAGTAGCGGTCAATCCCGGCCTCGGACTTGTCCTGGTAGTACTCCACCAGACCGTTGAACAGGTACTTGACGTCGGTGGCCGCCAGGTTCAGGCCCTTGGCGCCGGTGGGCGGCACGATGTGGCCGGCGTCACCGGCCAGAAACATGCGGCCGAAGCGCAGCGGCTCGGTCACGAAACTGCGCAGGGGCGCAATGCTTTTCTCGATGCTGGGGCCGGTGACCAGATGCTCGCGCGCCGCCGGATCGAGGCGCAGCTTGAGTTCGTCCCAGAAGGCCTGGTCCGACCACTGCTCCACCTTGTCGGTCAGCGGCACCTGCAGGTAGTAGCGGCTGCGGGTGGCGCTGCGCATGGAGCACAGCGCAAAGCCGCGTTCGCTGTTGGCGTAGATCAGTTCCTCGTGCACCGGCGGGGTGTCGGACAACAGGCCGAGCCAGCCGAAGGGGTAGACCTTCTCGTATTCACGGATGGCGCTGCGGGGCGCGCTGGCCCGGCACACGCCGTGGAAGCCGTCGCAGCCGGCAATGAAGTCGCAGGCGATCTCATGGGTCTTGCCGTCCTTTTCGTAAGTGACGCGCGGGGCCTTGCTGTCGAAGTCGTGCACCTGCACGTTGGCGGCTTCGTAGATGGTGGTCAGGCCGGCGGCGGCGCGCGCGTCCATCAGGTCGCGCGTGACTTCGGTCTGGCCGTAGACCATGACGTTCTTGCCGCCGGTGAGCTTGTTCATGTCGATGCGGTGGCGCTCGCCTTTGAAGAGCATGTCGAAACCGCCGTGGATCAGGCCTTCCTTGTGCATGCGCTGGCCGACGCCAGCTTCGTCCAGCAGGTCGATGGTGACTTGCTCCAGCACGCCGGCGCGGATGCGGCCGAGCACGTAATCGCCGCTCTGGCGTTCGAGGATGACGGCGTCAATGCCGGCCTTGTGCAGCAGCTGGCCGAGCAGCAGGCCCGAGGGGCCGGCGCCGATGATGGCAACTTGGGTGCGCATGGGAGAACTCCTGAAGAAATGTTGCCGCGAGCTTAGGTGAGGGCGGCGCGGAATTCACTCTTGCCTCAGGTCAATTGTGCGATCATCGCACCTCATGCGCGATGATCGCGCAAAGACTGCGGGCGGCAACAGCCGGCGTGAAGGGCTTGCATGATTGCGAAATCCGACCTGATCGAGGGCATGGTCAAGGGCATGGCCGTGCTGGAGAGTTTTGACACCGAGCGCCAGCGCCTCAACGCCACGCTGGCCGCGCAGAAGGCCGGTATCACACGCGCGGCAGCGCGTCGTCATCTGCTGACCCTGGCGCACCTGGGCTATCTGGAGAGCGATGGGCGTTACTTCTGGCTCTCGAGCAAGGTGCTGCGCTTCTCCGGCAGCTACCTCGCTTCGGCGCGGCTGCCGCGTGCGTTGCAGCCGACACTGGAGCGGCTGGCGGCCCAGACGCATGAGTCGTTTTCCGCGGTGGTGCTCAATGGCGACGAGGTGGTGATCGTGGCGCGCAGCGGCAATATCCGCCAAGGTGCCACCGAAGGGCAGCCCCAACTGCTGGCCTATGGCCTGCACCTGGGCGCCCGGCTGCCGGCGCACGCCACCTCCACCGGCCGGGTGTTGCTGGCCGCCATGCCCAAGCCCGAACTGCAGGGCTGGCTGAAGCGGCGGCAACTGGCGCGCCTGACGGTGCACACCGTCACCTCGGCGCCGCAGCTGCGCCGGGTGATCGAGCAGGTCCGGCGCGACGACTACTGCCTCAGCAGCGAAGAGCACGAGCTGGGCGTCCACGCGCTGGCGGTGCCGTTGCGCAACCTGCAGGGGCAGACGGTGGCGGCGCTCAACGTGGTGGGCTCGACGGCGCGCCTGTCGCCGCAGACCATGCAGCGTGAGTTGTTGCCGCTGATGCTGGAGGCGGCGCGGGATCTGCGATTGATCCTGTAGGAAAGGAATGCAGAAGGTGGCAGTTGATTGACGATGGGCGTGCCTTTAGGGCTCGGGCGCCAGTATCTCCTGCATGCCGACGGCGCTGACGGTTGCTGCCCTTCGGTTTGCGCCCAAGCTGCCGATAAGGATCAGATGAGGCGCGGTTCGCCTTGCCGTTCATCAACCACCTCGGTTTCTATCTGGTTTATGGAGATGTCTTCGATGGAACAGTCTATGCACCCCACCGCGTCCGGCGCTTCCGTACAGACGGTCGTTACCGCGATCCGTGAATTCCTGGCCTTCAAGCTCGGCGGCGAGGAGTATGGCATCGACATCCTGCGGGTTCAGGAGATCCGTTCCTACGAGGAACCTACCCGCATGGCCAATGCGCCAGCCTTCATCAAGGGGGTCATCAACCTGCGCGGCGTGATCGTGCCCATCGTGGACATGCGCATCAAGTTCGGGCTGAGCGAGGTCCGCTATGACAGTTTCACGGTCGTGATCGTGCTCAACATCGGCGACCAGGTCGTGGGCATGGTGGTAGATGGCGTGTCCGACGTCATCACGCTCAGCCCCGAGCAGCTCAAGCCGGTGCCGGAGATGTCCTCGGCCATCGGCAGCGACCACATCCTGGCCATCGGATCGCTCGACAAGCGCATGCTGATCCTGCTGGACATCGAGAAGCTGATGAGCAGCGCGGAGATGGGGCTGATGACACAGACGGTTCACTGACGGGGCGTTGCGCTCGCAATCATCAGAAGGGTGGCCGGCCCTAGGTAGAACTACCGACCGGATGTTGCAAGGTGTGAGGTTGTTTGCAAACCGTTAAAATGCCCCTTCGATTGGGAGGGGCTGCACAGTAGCCCTGTGTATACAACAAAGGCAGTACGCGTCGGCTCGACCCGTGCTGACAATGCCGAGCTGCTCCGACCATGCGCGTCAATCTGCCCGTAAGCCAACGTGAGTGCCCTTTCCCTTCCGGCCAGACCGTCGTGTCGATCACGGATCTGAAGGGCCGCATCACCCACTGCAACGAAGTCTTCATCCAGCTCAGCGGTTTCACCAAGGAGGAACTGCTGGGCCAGCCGCACAACCTGGTGCGCCACCCCGATGTGCCGGAAGAGGCCTTCCGCGACCTCTGGGCCACGCTGGAAGAGGGGCTGCCCTGGACCGGTGTCGTCAAGAACCGGCGCAAGGACGGCGACCACTACTGGGTGGTGGCCAATGCCACCCCGATCATGGAAGGTGACCGTCCGGTGGCCTACCTGTCGGTGCGCACAGAACCCACACGCGAACAGATCGAAGCAGCCGAAGGCTTGTATGCCGTCATGCGTGCCGAGCAGGAAGCCGGCCGCCTGGTGCACCGCCTGCGCCACGGCGCACTCTACAAGGACACCTGGGGCGGCCGCATCAGCCGCCTGCTGCGTCCCACCGCGGAGGCCCAGACGGTGACCATGGCGCAGGTGCTGGCCATGCTGGGCATGGGCACCGGTGTGCTGGCAGCCGGCGGCTGGGAGTCGGCCTCGCCGGCCAGCCTGATCGGCGGCTTTGTGCTGATGGCCGTGCTCTCGCTGCTGGGGGCCTGGCGCCTGCATGCCCTGAGCATCGCGCCGCTCAAACGCCTGCTCAGCTTTGCCAACCGCATGGCCGCCGGTGACCTGACGCGCACGCTGGACAGCCAGCATGGTGGCACACTCGGCAAGCTCGAGCGTGCGCTGAACCAGCTCAACGTCAACATCCGTTCCATCGTCAGCGACGCGCGTACCGAGGTGGAGCGCATGGGCAGCGAAACGCATGGCATTGCCGGTGGCAACCGCGAGCTGTCGGAGCGCACCCAGGCGCAGGGCGCGCGCCTGGAGGAGACCGCCGCTTCCATGGAACAGATCAGCGGCAATGTGAAGCAGACCGCCGAGGCGGCGCGCCAGGCCGCGGCGCTGGCCGGGCAGGCCACGCGGGTCAGTGAACGGGGCGGTCTGGCGGTGCAGGATGTGACGCAGAACATGCAGGCCATCAACGAGTCGTCCAGCCGCATCGGCGAGATCGTGCAGGTGATCGACAGCATTGCCTTCCAGACCAATCTGCTGGCGCTCAATGCCGCAGTGGAGGCGGCGCGCGCTGGCGAGCAGGGCCGCGGCTTTGCTGTGGTGGCAGCCGAGGTGCGCCAGCTTGCAACGCGCAGCTCGGCGGCCGCGCGCGAGATCGCCCAGCTGATCCAGGAGTCGGCCGTCAAGGTCGAGGCCGGAACCAAACTCAGCGATGCCGCCCGCCGCACCATGGAAGAGGCGGTGGCGGCCGCGCGGCAGGTCAACGCGCTCATCTCCGAGATCCATACGGCGGTCGATGAGCAGCGTATCGGCATTGACCAGGTCAACGAGGCCATGGTGCATCTGGACGAGATGACCCAGCAGAACAACCAGTTGGTCCACGACCTGGCCTCGTCCGGTCTGGCGCTGGAGCGGCAGGCCCAGGGCGTGGCCGATGCCATGCACGTGTTCCGCCTCAGCCAGACCGATGCCATGCACACGCCGGATGCCGTCGCGCTGCGACGCGAAATGAAACAGCTGACAGCCCGTCAGAGCCAGGATGCCTGACTCGCCACCGGCGCGTGCCGCGCAGCTCGATTTCGGCTTTGAGGCCGGCGCGCTGCCGCCCGCGCCGCCAACAGCGCCCAAGCGCAAACCCCGTGCACCGGCACGGACGGCAACACCCGCCGTGCCGGTTGCCGCTCCGGCAGACTTGTCGCCAGCCGGCGATATCGAAGCCCTGGCACGCCAGCTGGAGACCCACCCCGACTACCGCGTGCTGCGCCGGCTGCAGCCCTGCCTGCAGTTTGCGCCGGCCCAGGGCGCGGCGCGGCGGGTGCTGCTGCTCGACACCGAAACCACCGGCCTGGACGCCAGCCGCGACAAGATCATCGAGCTGGCGCTGCTGCGCGTCGAGGTGGACAGCGCCACCGGCCTGCCCAGCGGCACGGTGCAGGTCTACGACGGCTTGGAAGACCCGGGCATGCCGATCTCGCGCGAGATCGAGCAATTGACGGGCATCACGAACGCCATGGTGCGCGGCCAGCGACTTGACGAGGCACGCGTGGCCGAGTTGATGGAGGGGGTGGACCTGGTCATTGCCCACAACGCGGCCTTTGACAGGCCCTTTGTCGAAGCACGGCTGCCAGCGTTCGCGTCCCTGGCCTGGGCCTGTTCCTTTGCCGACATCGACTGGAAAGGCGAAGGCCAGTCCTCGGCCAAGCTGGAGAACCTGGCGCTTTCCAAGGGCTGGTTCTACGACGCGCACCGCGCCGAGATGGATTGCCATGCGCTGTTGGCCGTGCTGGGGCAGCCGCTGCCGCTGGGGCAGCAAAGCGGTCTGGCGCGCCTGCTGGAAGCTGGCTCGCAGAACGCCTTCCGGCTGCAGGCCACCGCCGCGCCGTTTGACGCCAAGGATGCGCTCAAGGCGCGTGGTTACCGCTGGAATGCGGAACAACGCGTCTGGCAAACCCTGCTGACGGACGCGGCAGCGCTGCAGGCCGAATGCGAGTGGCTGCGCTCGGCGGTCTATGGAGGTCGCGCGGCGCGCGTGCAGCTGGAAAAACTGCACGCTGGCGTGAAGTACTCGGCGCGCAGCGGCGAGGTATCGCAGCTGCAGCTCTGAGCCGGCTGCTCAGTTCTGGGTTTCGAGCTGGCTGGACATCTCCAGCCAGCGCTCTTCCAGCGCGACGAGTTCGCCCTGCAGTTGCTGCAGCTGCTGACCGAGGTCGGTGATTTCCTGCAGGCTTGGGTGGCCGGCCAGCCGGGCTTCGAGCCCGGCTTTCTGCTGGTTCAGCTCGGCCATGCGGGCCTCGGTCTTCTCCAGTTCGCGCCGCAGCTGGCGTGTGCGGTTGTCTTCGCGCGCGGGCTTGGCCGCCGGGGGCGGCGCTGCGGGCTTGACGCTGGCCGCGGCCGCTTCCTTGACGGATTCCTTCACCGCCTCGCGCTGGCGCTTGGCTTCGTCCAGGAGATAGCGCTGGTAGTCGTCCAGGTCGCCGTCGAAAGGCGCAATGCCGCCGTGCGACACCAGCCAGAACTCGTCACACACGGTGCGCAGCAGGGCGCGGTCGTGGCTGACCAGCATCACTGTGCCTTCGAACTCGTTGAGCGCCATGCCCAGCGCCTCGCGTGTGGCCAGGTCCAGGTGGTTGGTCGGCTCGTCGAGCAGCAGCAGGTTGGGGCGCTGCCACACCAGCATGCACAGCACCAGGCGCGCCTTCTCGCCGCCGCTCATGCTGCCCACGCTCTGCTTGACCTGGTCGCCGGTGAAGTTGAAGCTGCCCAGGAAGGTGCGCAGGTCCTGCTCGCGCGTGGCCTGGCCGCTGAGCTGGCCCTTGAGCGTGACCTCCTTCACCAGCTGGATCATGTGCTCCAGCGGCGTGTCCTGCGGGCGCAGCACGTCGAGCTCCTGCTGGGCAAAGTAGCCGATGGCCAGACCCTTGCCTTCGGTGATCTCGCCGCTGATCGGTTGCAGCGCGCGCGCGATGGTCTTGACCACGGTGGACTTGCCCTGGCCGTTGGCACCCAGGATGCCGATGCGCTGGCCGGCCAGCACCGACTTGCTGACGTTCTTCACGATCACCGTGGGCGGCGTGCCGGCCGGGGCATCGTCCGGCGGCGGGTAGCCGAAGCTCACCTCCTGCATGGCCAGCATGGGGTTGGGCAGATTGGCCGGCTCCTTGAACTCGAAGGTGAACTCGGCTTCGGCCAGCAGCGGCGCAATGCGCTCCATGCGGCCCAGCGCCTTGACGCGGCTCTGCGCCTGCTTGGCCTTGCTCGCCTTGGCCTTGAAGCGGTCGATGAACTTCTGCAGGTGGGCGATCTTTTCCTGCTGCTTGGCGTAGGCGGCCTGCTGCAGTTCCATCTGTTCGGCGCGCATGTCCTCGAACTTGCTGTAGTTGCCGCCGTAACGCTTGAGCTGGGCCTGCTCGATGTGCACCGTGACCGAAGTCACGGCATCGAGGAATTCGCGGTCGTGGCTGATCACCAGCATGGTGCCCTGGTAGCGCTGCAGCCAAGCCTCCAGCCAGACCAGGGCGTCGAGGTCCAGGTGGTTGGTCGGCTCGTCCAGCAGCAGCAGGTCGCTCGGGCACATCAGCGCCCGTGCCAGCTGCAGGCGCATGCGCCAGCCGCCGGAAAAACTGTTGACCGGGCGATCCAGCTCGGTGGTCTTGAAGCCCAGGCCGAGGATCAGCGCCTGTGCGCGCGCCGGCGCATCGTGGGCGCCGGCATCGTGCAGTTCCATGTAGGCGTGCGCCATGCGCTCGCCGTCCTCGGTGGCTTCCGCGGCCGTGACCTCGGCTTGCGCGGCAGCCAGCCGGGTGTCGCCGGCAATCACGAAGTCGGTGGCGCTCTGGTCGGTCTCCGGCATGTCCTGTGCCACCTGGGCCAGGCGCCACTGCGGCGGGATGCTGCAGTCGCCGCTGTCTTCGTGCAACGTGCCGTTGAGCAGGGCGAACAGGGTGGATTTGCCGGCGCCGTTGCGCCCGACCAGGCCGACCTTCTCGCCGGGGTTGATGGTCACGGACGCGCCATCGAGGATCACCTTGGCGCCGCGGCGCAAGGTGATGTTTTTCAGGGTGATCATTGTTGTTTCAGCAGTGCTTCGCGTGTGACCAGCAGAACCTGGTCTTCACCGGCACTTGTTTCCAGCCAAGCCACTTCCAGGTGCGGGAAAGCGGCTTCAAAGTAGGGACGCTCGTTGCCGATCTCCAGCACCAGCACGGCGTGTTCGCTCATCTGCGCCGGGGCCTCGCGCAGCAGGCGGCGGATGAAGTCCATGCCATCGGTGCCGCCGGCCAGCGCCAACTCGGGTTCGGCGCGGTACTCGGCCGGCAACGCCGCCATGCTCTGCGCGTTGACATAGGGCGGGTTGCACAGGATCAGGTCGTAGGGGCCGCGCACTTGGCTCAGGCCGTCGGATTGCAGCAGCGTGATGCGGTCCTGCAGGCCATGTTTGTCGACGTTGATGCGCGCCACCGCCAGTGCGTCCGGCGAGAGGTCGGCGCCGTCCACCGTCACCTCGGGCCAAGCCATGGCGGCCAGCACAGCCAAGCTGCCGTTGCCGGTGCACAGGTCGAGTACGCGCTTCGTGTGCTCGCCCAGCCAGGCGTCGATGGTGCCGTCGGCCAACAGCTCGGCAATGAAGGAGCGCGGCACGATGGCGCGCTCGTCCACGTAGAAGGGCACGCCCTGCAGCCAGGCCTCATGGGTAAGGTAAGCGGCAGGCTTGCGGGTGCTGATGCGTGCTTCCAAAAGCGTAGCAACCTGCGCTTGATTGGCGGGCGCTACAGGCCGATTTGCCACGGGATCCAGGTCGTCCAGCGGCAGCCCGAGGCGCCACAGCACCAGCCAGGCCGCTTCGTCGAAAGCGTTGGTGGTGCCATGGCCGTAGGCGACGCCGGCGGCGTCGAGCTGGCGGGCGGCGGCTTCGATCAGGTCGAGGACCGTGGGCGCGGTGGACTGCGTCATGCCGCCAGTTTTTCCAGCACGCGGCGGTAGATGTTCTTCAAGGGCTCGATGTCGGCCAAGGGCACGTTCTCGTCGATCTTATGGATGGTGGCGTTGGTGGGGCCGAGTTCGATGACCTGCGGGCAGATCTGTGCAATGAAACGGCCGTCGCTGGTGCCGCCGGTGGTGGACAGTTCTGTCTCCAGGCCGGTTTCCTCGCGGATGGCCTCGCGCACCGCATCGACCAGCGTGCCGGGCGTGGTGAGGAAGGGGCGACCGCCCAGGGTCCAGGCCAGCTCGTAGTCCGCACCGGGCTGCAACCCATGGCGGTGCAGCACATCGGTCAGGCGCTGTTGCAGGCTTTCTGGCGTGGACTCGGTGCTGAAGCGGAAGTTGAAGTCCACCACCACACTGCCCGGAATCACATTGCTGGCACCGGTGCCGCCGTGGATGTTGCTGACCTGCCAGCTGGTGGGCGGGAAGAAGTCGTTGCCGCGGTCCCATTCGATGCCCACCAGCTCGGCCAGGGCCGGCGCCAGCAGGTGAATCGGGTTGCGCGCCAGCTGCGGGTAGGCAATGTGGCCCTGGATGCCCTTGACGGTGAGCTTGCCGCTGAGCGTGCCGCGGCGGCCGTTCTTGAGCATGTCGCCGGTGCGTTGCACCGAGGTCGGTTCACCGACGATGCAGTAGTCCAGCCGCTCGCCGCGCGCCTGCAGGACCTCACAGACCTTGACGGTGCCATCCAGCGCCGGGCCTTCCTCGTCACTGGTCAGCAGCAGGGCGATGTCGAGGTTCGCCTGCGGCTGGACGGCCAGGAATTCCTCAATGGCCACCACGAAGGCGGCCAGCGAGGTCTTCATGTCGGCGGCGCCGCGGCCGTACAGACGACCGTCACGGTGCGTGGGCGTGTAGGGGTCGCTCGTCCACTGCGCCACCGGGCCGGTGGGAACGACGTCGGTGTGGCCGGCGAATGCTATCAATTTGGGAGCATTCGGCGCTTTCCCCGTCTCGGTTGAAGGCCGTTTGGCCCACAGGTTCTTGACGCGGAAATCGGCCGGGCCGCTTTCGATGGTTTCGCAGACAAAACCCAGCGGTGCCAGGCGTGCGGCGATCAGGTCCTGGCAGCCGGCGTCATCGGGCGTGAGGGAGGGGCGGGCGATCAGTTGCTCGGCGAGTTGCAGGGTGCGTGACATCAGTGCTTCACATCCAGAGTGATTTCGGTGAACGAGGGCTGGTCGTCCGGGTCTTCGGCCGGCTGTTGCGTCTGCGCGGTCTTGTCGAAGTCGTTCTGCAGCCGCCACATCAGGTTGGTGGGCGAGTCGGAATTGGCCAGGCCTTCCTTGCGGTCGACGATGCCCTCGACGATCAGGCGCGCAATGTCCTGCTCGAAGTTCTGCGAGCCTTCGGCCATGGACTTCTCCAACGCTTCCTTGATGCCGGTGAAGTCGCCCTTTTCAATCAGCTCCGCCACCAGCTTGGTATTGAGCATCACCTCGACCGCCGGCGTGCGGCCACCCGCCGTGGTACGCAGCAGGCGCTGCGACACGATGGCCTTGAGCGCGCTGGACAGGTCGCCCAGCATGGAGGCGCGGACCTCCACCGGGTAGAAGCTCAGGATGCGGTTGAGAGCCTGGTAGCTGTTGTTGGCGTGCATGGTGGCCAGGCAGAGGTGGCCGGACTGGGCGTAGGCGATGGCGGCTGACATGGTCTCGCGGTCGCGGATCTCGCCGATCATGATCACGTCCGGCGCTTGGCGCAGCGCGTTCTGCAGTGCCACCTGCAGCGAAGAGGTGTCGGTGCCGATCTCGCGCTGGTTCACCACCGAGCGCTTGTTCTTGAACAGGAACTCGATCGGGTCTTCGATGGTCAGGATGTGGCCGGCGCTGTGCTCGTTGCGGTGGTCGATCATGGCCGCCAGCGTGGTGCTCTTGCCCATGCCGGTGGCACCTACCATCAGCAGCAGGCCACGCTTTTCCATGATCAGGTCACCGAGCACGGTGGGCACCGAGAGTGTTGCCAGCGGCGGCACCTCGTTGGCAATGAAGCGAATCACCGCCGCTACCGAGCCGCGCTGGCGCATGGCGCTCAAGCGGAAGCGCCCCACGCCCTGCAAGGGAAAGCCCATGTTGAGTTCGCCGCTGCGGTCCAGTTCGGACATGCGCTCGATCGGCAAAATCTCGGACAGCAGGCCGCGCGGCGCCTCGGGTGTGAGCGGCTGGCTGTTGATCGGCACGCACTGGCCGTTGATGCGGATCATCGCCGGCGCAAATGCCGAGAGATACACGTCCGACGCCTTCTTCTCGGCCATCAGCCGCAGAATCCGCTCCATCGTGCCCATCGTCGTGCTCATGTTCTTACCTCTCCCTCAGGTTCGTCACCGCAACATCAGTTGAGCACCAACCCCTAAAGCCAAGAACGCCGTGGAACCGGCTTTGCCGGTCCACTGGCGTTGCCCCCTGCAAGGGGGGTGGCGTAGCGACACGCAGTGCGCGCAGCCTGGGGGTGTGCAACATCAGTCCCGCAGCAAGTCGTTCAAGCTGGTCTTGGCGCGGGTCTGCGCATCGACGCGCTTGACGATGATGGCCGCGTACAGGCTGTACTTGCCGCCGTCTTTCGGCAGGCTGCCGCTGATGACCACCGAGCCGGCCGGCACGCGGCCATAGCTCACCTCGCCGGTGGCACGGTCGTAGATCGGGGTGCTCTGGCCGATGTACACACCCATGGAAATGACCGAGTTCTCTTCCACGATCACACCTTCGACGATCTCGGAGCGCGCGCCGATGAAGCAGTTGTCCTCGATGATGGTCGGGTTGGCTTGCAGCGGCTCGAGCACGCCGCCCAGGCCCACACCGCCCGACAAGTGCACGTTCTTGCCGACCTGGGCGCAGGAGCCGACGGTGGCCCAGGTGTCGACCATGGTGCCTTCGTCGACGTAGGCGCCGATGTTCACATAAGAGGGCATCAGGATGGCGCCCTTGGCGATGAAGCTGCCGCGGCGCGCCACGGCCGGCGGCACCACGCGCACGCCGCTGGCCTTCATCTCTTCTTCTGTCAGCTTGGAGAACTTGGTCTCCACCTTGTCGTAAAAGCCCAGATCGCCAGCCTTGATGACCTCGTTGTCCTTCAGGCGGAAGGACAGCAGCACGGCCTTCTTGATCCACTGGTGCACGGTCCACTGGCCCACGCCTTCACGGGTGGCCACGCGCAGGCGGCCGGCGTTGAGTTCGGCAATCACGTGCTCGACGGCGTCGGCCACGTCCTTCGGTGCGGCCTTGGGGGAAATGTTGGCGCGGTTTTCCCAGGCGGCGTCGATGATCTGTTGCAGTTGTTGGCTCATGAGATTCTCTCTGGCGGTTTAGTTTCTGGATTGGACAAACTGGATGATGCGCTCGGCGGCTTCCACGCACTCGGCGGTCTCGGCCACCAGCGCCATGCGGATGCGCCCGGCTCCCGGGTTGAAGCCGTGGGCTTCGCGGGCGAGGTAGCTGCCGGGCAGAACGGTCACATTGTAAAGAGCGTACAGGTCGCGGGCGAACTCGGTGTCGGAACCTTTGACGCCGGCCCACAGGTAGAAGGCCGCATCGGGCAGGGCGACGTCGAGCACCGCGCTCAGCAGGGGCGTGACCTGGGCGAACTTGGCGCGGTACTGGTTGCGGTTGTCGATCACGTGCTGCTCGTCGTTCCAGGCCGCCACGCTGGCAGCCTGTACCACGGTGCTCATGGCGCTGCCGTGGTAGGTGCGGTAGAGCAGGAAGGGCTTGATCAGCGCGGCGTCGCCGGCCACAAAACCGCTGCGCATGCCTGGCACATTGCTGCGCTTGGACAGGCTGGTCAGGGCAATCAGGTTCTTGAAGTCGGGGCGGCCCAGCTTCACCGCCGCTTCCAGCCCGCCCAGCGGCGGCTCGTCGCGGAAGTAGATCTCGCTGTAGCACTCATCGGAGGCGATGACAAAGCCATAGCGGTCGCTCAGGTCGAACAGCTTCTTCCACTCGTCCAGCGGCATCACGGCGCCGGTCGGGTTGCCGGGCGAGCAGGTGAAGATCATCTGGGTGCGGGCCCAGACCTCGGCCGGCACGCTGTCCCAGTCGACCGCGAAGTTGCGTTTCGGGTCGCTCGGCACGTAATACGGTTGGGCCCCGGCCAGCAGCGTCGCGCCCTCATAGATCTGATAGAAGGGATTGGGGCACAGCACGGTGGCCCCGGGCTGGGTGCCATCGACCACGGTCTGCGTCAGCGCAAACAGCGCTTCGCGCGAGCCGTTGACCGGCAGGATCTGCGTGGCCGGGTTGACGGTGACGCCATAGCGGCGCTGCAGCCAGCCGGCCGCGGCTTCGCGCAATGCCGGCTCACCGCCGGTGGCCGGGTAGGCGGCCAGGCCCGCCATGTTGGCGTTCAGGGCCTCGATGATCAGGGACGGGGTGGCATGGCGCGGTTCGCCGATGCCGAGGCTGATGGGGCGATAAGCCGGGTTGGGCGTGACGCCGGCAAACAGCTGCTTGAGCCGCTCGAACGGGTAGGGCTGCAGCCTGGAGAGATAGGGATTCATAGCCCTCGATTATCCCGTGGATGAGAGGGGCGCCGCCGGGCTGAGGCCATTGCCGGGGCCGTGCGGCGCTCACGGTATCATCAAGGTTTGCGCCACCGGCTGGGTGGACGAAAAGCCCAATTCAATCAACAACTTAGCCTCGCTGTGCGTCTTACTTCCATCAAGCTGTCCGGGTTCAAGTCGTTCGCCGAACCCACCAACTTCATGCTGCCGGGCCAGTTGGTGGGCGTGGTCGGCCCCAACGGCTGTGGCAAGTCCAACATCATGGACGCGGTGCGCTGGGTGCTGGGCGAAAGCCGGGCCAGCGAACTGCGCGGCGAGTCCATGCAGGACGTCATCTTCAACGGCACCACCAGTCGCAAGCCGGCCAGCCGCGCCAGCGTGGAACTGGTGTTCGACAACGCTGACCACCGCGCCGGCGGCCAGTGGAATCAGTTCGCCGAGATCGCGGTCAAGCGCGTGCTGACACGCGACGGCACCAGCAGCTATTACATCAACAACCAGCCGGTGCGCCGGCGCGACGTGCAGGACGTGTTCCTCGGCACCGGTCTGGGCCCGCGTGCCTACGCCATCATCGGCCAGGGCACCATCAGCCGCATCCTCGAATCCAAGCCCGAAGACCTGCGCATGTTCCTGGAAGAGGCGGCCGGGGTCTCCAAGTACAAGGAGCGCCGCCGCGAGACCGAGAACCGCCTGTCGGACACGCGTGAGAACCTGACCCGCGTGGAGGACATCCTGCGCGAACTCAACGCCAACCTGGAAAAGCTGGAACGCCAGGCCGAGGTGGCGCAGAAGTACAACGCGCTGCAGTCCGACGTGACGCTCAAGCAGCACCAGCTCTGGTACCTGCGCCGCAGCGAGGCCGAGGCCGACCAGACCAAGATCCGCCAGGACGGCGAACGCGCGGTGATCGACCTCGAATCGCGCGTGGCCGACCTGCGCCATATCGAAGCGGACCTGGAAACCATCCGCCAGGCGCATTACGCCGCCGGTGACCAGGTCAACCAGGCCCAGGGCCTGCTGTACGAGGCCAGCACCGAGGTGGGCCGGCTGGAGGCCGAGATCCGCTTCGTGGTCGAGGGCCGCCAGCGCGTGGAAGAGCGCCTGATCACGCTGAAGGAACAGACCGCCCAGTGGGCCACCCGCAAGGAAGACGCCGTCGCCGAGATCGAGCGCTTGGCCGAACTGGCGCTGGTGGGCGAAGAGAAAAACGAGCTGCTTGCCGCGCAACTGGAAGAGCAGTCGCAGGCCCTGCCGGACCTCGAAGAGGCCCTGCGCCAGGCGCAAAACCGCGCCAATGAGCAGCGCAGCAGCGTTGGCCAGGTGCAGCAGCAGATCCAGGTGCTGGCGGCCGAGCAGCGCAGCATCGAGGAGCAGACGCGCCAGCTGCAGCTGCGCCGTGAGCGCCTGACCGCTGACAAAAACGCGCTGGCCGCGCCCGACGAGGCACGACTGCAGAACCTGCAGACGCAGCTGGCCGAGGCACAGGAAACGGCTACCGTGTCGGACGCCCGTTTGCAGGAGCTGCAGGAGCAGGTGCCGCAGCTCGACGAGGCGCGCCGCAGCCAGCAGGAAGCCGTCAACAACGAATCCGCCCGCCAGGCCGACCTGTCGGCGCGCATGGAGGCGCTCAAGGCGCTGCAGGAAAAGGTCAAGACCGACGGCAAGCTGCAACCGTGGCTGGCCAAGCACGGCCTGGCCGACCTGCAGGCGCTGTGGACCAAACTGCATATCGAGCAGGGTTGGGAAAATGCCTTGGAGGCGGCGCTACGTGAACGCATGGGCGCGCTGGAGGTCAGCCGTCTCGACATGGTCAAAGCCTTCGGCAGCGATGCGCCGCCGGCCAAGCTGGCTTTCTACAGCGCGCCGTCGGCTGCGGCACCGGAGAAGGGCGCGGCCTTGCCTCGTCTGTCCGACCTGCTGCGCGTCAATGATGCGGGCCTCAAGGCCGTGCTGACCGACTGGCTGCAGGGTTGCTACGTGGCGCAGAGTTTCGAAGAAGCACTGGCCCAGCGCGACCAGCTGCAGGCCGGCGAGACGCTGTATGTCAAGACCGGCCACGCCGTCACCGCCCATAGCGTGAGTTTCTACGCCCAGGACTCCGAACAGGCCGGCCTGCTGGCGCGGGCGCAGGAGATCGAGAACCTGGAGAAGCAGCTGCGCGCCCAGTCGCTCATCGTGGACGAGTCGCGCAGTGCGCTGGTGCGCGCCGAGGCCGCTTATGCCGACGCCTCGCAGCGTCTGGTGACGGCTCGCCGCGACGCGAGCGAGAGCCAGAGCCGTGCGCACGAGCTGCAGGTCGAAACCCTGCGCCTGACGCAGCTGGCCGAGCAGACCCGCGCGCGCAGCGAGCAGATCGGTGCCGATATGGCCGAGGTCGATGCCCAGCTGGAAGACCTGCAGGAGCGCCGCGTGGCTGCCGAGGCACGCTTTGAAGAGCTCGACATGCAACTGGCCGACAGCCAGGAGCGCCATGCCCAGCTCGACGAGCGCGTGCTGGAGGCCGAGCGCAAGTTGAATGATTGCCGCGAACAGTTGCGCAGCCTGGAGCGCCAGGCGCAAGAGGCCACCTTCTCGCTGCGTACGCTCGACGCCCGCAAGGCCGAGTTGTCGCGCGCCATCGAAACCGCTGACCAGCAGGCCACGGCCCTGGTGGCGGAGGAGCAGCGCGCCCGCGACGAGCTGGCGCGTCTGACGGATGCCGCCGCCCAGGCCGGCCTGCAGAACGCGCTGGCCCTCAAGCTGGAGCGCGAGCAGACGCTGGCCGCCAAGCGCAGCGAATACGACGACCTGACCACCAAGCTGCGCGCCAGCGATGAGAGGCGACTCGCGCTGGAGCGTGAGCTGGAGCCGCTGCGCCAGCGCATCACCGATTTCCAGCTCAAGGAACAGGCTGCACGCCTGGGCCTGGAGCAATACAGCCAACTGCTGGCCGACGCCCAGGCCGATCTGGAGGCGGTGGCCAAGTCCATCGAAGAAGGCAATGTGCGCCTGACCGGCCTGCAAGGCGAGATCGACCGCCTGCACCGCGAGATCGCGGCGCTGGGCGCCGTCAACCTGGCGGCGCTGGACGAGCTGGCGCATGCACGCGAACGCAAGCAGTTCCTCGACGCGCAGTCGGCCGACCTGACCGACGCCATGAACACCCTGGAAGACGCCATCCGCAAGATCGACGGCGAAACGCGCGAGCTGCTGAGCGGCACCTTCAAGACCGTCAACGAGCACTTCGGCCGCATGTTCCCCGAGCTGTTCGGCGGCGGCCAGGCCAAGCTCATCATGACGGGGGATGAGATTCTCGACTCCGGCGTGCAGGTCATGGCGCAGCCGCCCGGCAAGAAGAACCAGACCATCCACCTGCTCTCGGGCGGCGAGAAGGCGCTCACCGCCATCGCGCTGGTGTTCGCCATTTTCCAGCTCAACCCGGCCCCCTTCTGTCTGCTGGACGAGGTGGACGCACCGCTGGACGACGCCAACACCGAGCGCTACGCCAAGCTGGTGACCAGCATGAGCCGCGGCACCCAGTTCCTGTTCATCAGCCACAACAAGATCGCCATGGAGATGGCCGAGCAGCTGATCGGCGTGACCATGCAGGAGCAGGGCGTGTCGCGCATCGTGGCGGTGGACATGGAGTCCGCTGTCTCGATGGCTGAGGTGGCTTGATCCGATGAGCACGCTGCAGGTCGGTTTGGCGATCATTGGCGGCCTGGTGCTGGCCGGCGTGGTGGCGCACGGCGCCTGGACCTCGCGCCGCAGCGCACCGCGCCAGGCCGATCCGCAGGCGCCGCGTGTCGAGCCCGAGCTGGGCCGGCAGGAGCCCGGTTTCGATCCCGCCGGACCGGGTTTCGATCCCGAAGCTGCACCGCTGCCGCTGCCGCCGATCGAGAAGAAGCCGTCACTGGACTCGCTGATCGATGTCATCGCGCCGATCTCGCTTGAGTCGGCGGTGTTCGGTGACGCCGTGCTGGCCGCCATGCCGGCCACCCGCCGTGTCGGCAGCAAACCATTTGCGCTGGAAGGCCTGAACGAGGTCACCCAGCAATGGGAGCTGCCGCAGGTCGGCCAGCGCTACAGCGCGCTGCAGGCTGGCGTGCAGCTTGCCAATCGCTCCGGTGCGCTCAACGAAATCGAATATTCCGAATTTGTCGTCAAGGCCCAGGCCTTTGCCGACGCCGTGGGCGGCACGCCCGAATTTCCCGAGATGTTGGACGAGGTGGCGCGCGCGCGCGAACTGGACGGTTTTGCCAGCACACACGATGCGCAGCTCGGCGTCATGTTGCGTGCCCGCGCCGCCGCGTGGAGCCCGGGTTATGTGCACCAGTGCGCGGCCCGGCTGGGCTTTGTGCCGGGCGCCATCCCCGGCCGCATGGTGCTGCCAGCGGCGCAGCCCGGCCAGCCGCCCTTGCTCGGCCTGGCCTTCGACGCCCAGGCCGCCCTGGCCGAAGACCTGGACCAATCGGCGCTGCGCGAGGTCAGCCTGAGTTTGGAAGTGGCCCATGTGGACCGGCACGAGCAACCATTTGCCCGCATGCGCGAAGCCGCCGAGTCGCTGGCGGCCACCATGGACGGGCTGGTGACCGATGACAACGGCCAGCCGCTGAGCGCGCAGGCGCTGGACCAGATTGGCGCCGAACTCGAAAAACTCTACGACTCGCTGGACGCGCGCGAATTGTCTGCCGGTTCCATTCTGGCCCGCCGCTTGTTTTCCTGACCTTCGTCCGTCTTCCTGACGACATGACCACACCGGATTTGTTCAATGCGCCGCCACCGGGGCCTGACCAGGCTCGCGTGGCCGAGTTGCACCGCCTGCTGCATCACCACGCCCACCGCTATTACGTGCTCGACGCGCCGGAGATTCCCGACGCCGAGTACGACCGGCTGTTCCGTGAACTGCAGGACCTCGAAGCGGCGCACCCCGAGCTGCTGACGCCGGATTCGCCGACGCAGCGCGTCGGCGGCAAGCCGCTGGAGCATTTCGCCAGCGTGCGCCATGCGGTGCCGATGCTCAGCATCCGTACCGAGACCGACACCGAGGCCAGCGGCGCCGAGGCTTTTGATGCCCGCGTGCGGCGCGAGCTGGGGCTGACAGAGGCCGGACCGCCGGTCGAGTACGTGGCCGAACTCAAGTTCGATGGCCTGGCCATCAACCTGCGCTACGAGCAGGGTGTGCTCGTGCAGGCCGCCACGCGCGGCGATGGCGAGGTGGGCGAGGACGTGACGCAGAACATCCGCACCATTGGGCAAATCCCCCTGCGGCTGCTTGAAGGTGTGCCTTCCGTGCTGGAAGTACGCGGCGAGGTCTACATGCGGCGCGATGACTTCGAGGCGCTGAACGAGGTGCAGCGCCAGAAGGGCGAGAAGACCTTCGTCAACCCACGCAATGCGGCCGCCGGCTCGGTGCGCCAGCTCGACCCGGCGATTGCGGCGCAGCGCCCGCTGAGCTTCTTTGTCTACGGCCTCGGCGAGGTCACGCCGGGGGCGCTGCAGGCAGAAACCCATTTCGCGCTGCTGCAGACGTTGAAATCATGGGGTTTTCCGGTCTGCGACCAGACCCAGACGTCGCAGGGTGCTCCTGAATTAATAGCATTCCACCGGCGCATCGCTGCCTTGCGCGACAGCCTGCCGTACGACATCGACGGCGTGGTCTACAAGGTCAACCGGCTGGACCTGCAGCAGCGTCTGGGTTTCGTCACGCGCGAGCCGCGCTGGGCGGTAGCGCACAAGTACCCGGCGCAGGAGATGCTGACCACGGTGCAGGCCATCGAGGTGCAGGTGGGGCGCACCGGCAAGCTCACGCCGGTGGTCAAGCTGGCGCCAGTGTTCGTCGGCGGTGTCACGGTGACCAATGCCACGCTGCACAACGAGGACGAGGCGCGGCGCAAGGACGTGCGCGTGGGTGACACGGTGATCGTGCGCCGTGCTGGCGACGTCATTCCGGAAGTGGTGGCGGTACTGCCCGAGAAGCGCCCGCCGGGCGCTGCGGTCTTCACCATGCCGCGCACCTGCCCGGTCTGCGGCTCGGCCGCCGTGCGCGAGGAGGGTGAGGCCGACTACCGCTGCACCGGCGGTCTGTTCTGCAGCGCGCAGCGCAAGCAGGCCCTGCTGCACTTTGCCCAGCGCCGCGCGCTGGACATCGAGGGCCTGGGCGACAAGCTGGTGGACCAGCTGGTGGACAACGAGGTGGTCAAGGTGCTGCCCGACCTGTACCGCCTGGGCCTGGCCGCGCTGGCCAGCCTGGAGCGCATGGCCGAGAAATCCGCCATGAACGTGCTGGAGGCGCTGGAGAAGTCCAAAGCCACCACGCTGCCGCGTTTCCTGTTCGGCCTGGGCATCCGCCATGTCGGTGAAGCTACGGCCAAGGACCTGGCGCGCCACTTCGGCCAGCTGGACGCCATCATGGACGCCTCGGTCGAGCAACTGCTACAGGTGCCGGATGTCGGCCCGGTGGTGGCGCAGAGCATCCGCACTTTCTTCGAGCAGCCGCACAACCGCGAGGTGGTGGAACAGTTGCGTGCCTGCGGCGTGCACTGGGAAGAGGGCGAACCCAGCCCGGCAGCGCAGCTGCCGCTGGCGGGCAAGACCTTTGTGCTCACGGGCACCCTGCCCACGCTCAGCCGTGAGGAGGCCAAGGAACGGCTGGAGGCGGCCGGTGCCAAGGTGGCCGGCTCGGTGAGCAAGAAGACCGACTACGTGGTGGCCGGAGCCGAAGCCGGCAGCAAGCTGGAGAAGGCGCAGGCGCTGGGCGTGCCGATTCTGGATGAAACGGGGCTTTTTCAGCTCTTAAATGCCGCTTCCTGACCTTCGGGTCGGCTAGACTGTCCTATGGGAGTTTGGCCTGACACATAAGAAGGAAGGGAATCGTCATGGGCTTTTTGTCACGTCTGGAATTCAAGCGCATCGGCGCCCGCCTGGGCACCGGTTTTGGCATCGTGCTGGCCCTGATGGTGCTCATGCTGCTGGCAGCCGGTATTCAGCTCTGGCGTATTCAGTCACTCAATGCTGACAACGTGCGCCACACCGAGCGGCTGGTGGTGGTACAGGAGTGGTCGGCCCTGGTGCGGACCAACCTGGATCGCGCCCTGACCGCCACCCGGCTGGACGCGGCCATCGGCGACGACGATGGCGTACGCGGCCGCATGGAGGGTGTGCTCAGCCGCCTCAACGAGGACATGGCCGCGACCGCCACAGCCACGGTGGCACTGCAGAAGAAGGTGGCCGACGTCACGGATGAGCCGGCGATTGCCGCCATGATCGAGAAGATCAACCAGGCCCGCAACCGCTTTGTCGGCATCCGCGCACAGATTCGCGATGACATCCAGATGGGCGAGGGGCAGCAGCGCATCGACGCCGAACTGGTGCCGCTGGCGCAGTCCATGCTCAAGTCACTCGACGAACTGGTCAACAGCCTGAAGGCGCGCAGCAGTGAAGCCACGCAGCAGCTGGAAGGCACCGTGGCGCAGGCCAACCAGATCCTGATCGTGATTTGCCTAATTGCCCTGGCGCTCGGTGCCGTGATTGCCTGGATGACCACCCGTGCCATCACCGGCCCGATGCGCGACGCGGTGGCGGTGGCCGACAACATTGCCCAGGGCGACCTGTCGCACCGCTTTGAAACCACCCGGCCGGACGAGATCGGCTCGCTGTTGCGCCGCCTTTCGCTGATGCAGCAGAAACTGCACGCGGCCTTCAGCGACATCAGCCAGGCCACCGAGCAGATCACGCATGCCAGTTCGGAAGTAGCCACCGGCAATGCCGACTTGTCGCAGCGTACCGAGCAGGCCGCCAGCAGCCTGCAGCAGACGGCATCGTCCATGGAGCAGCTCACCGGCACAGTGCAGAACTCGGCCGAGGCCGCTCGCACCGCCAACCAGCTGGCGGCGTCGGCCACCCAGGTGGCACAGCGCGGCGGTGAGGTGGTGGGGCAGGTGGTGTCTACCATGGACGAGATCAACCAGAGCTCCAGCCAGATCGCCAACATCATCGGCGTGATCGACAGCATCGCCTTCCAGACCAACATCCTGGCGCTCAACGCCGCGGTGGAGGCGGCCCGCGCCGGCGAGCAAGGGCGCGGCTTTGCCGTCGTGGCTTCCGAGGTGCGCAGCCTGGCCCAGCGCTCGGCCGAGGCGGCACGTGAGATCAAAGGCCTGATCGATGCCAGCGTCGGTAAGGTGGAGGTGGGCGCCCGGCTGGTGCGCGACGCCGGCAGCACCATGGACGACATCGTGAGCAGCGTGCACCGCGTGACCGACATGATCGCCGGCATCAGCGCTGCCTCGACCGAGCAGAACCAGGGCATCGGCCAGATGAATGCCGCCGTCAGCCACCTCGACAAGATGACGCAGCAGAACGCCGCGCTGGTGGAGGAGTCGGCCGCTGCGGCCGAAAGCCTGAAGGATCAGGCGCAGCGCCTGGCCGGCATCGTTGCGACCTTCCGCCTCGCCTGAGGCAAAGTCTAGGCGTCAGCAGCTTCGTCGGGCTGGTGTTCCGGCCGGCGCCACAGCCACATGGCGACCGACGCCATGCAGGTTATCGCCAGCCACGCGGCCCAGCGGGGGTGCGAACTCAGCAGCAGGTAGGCCCCGCTGGCGGCCATCACCCCGGTGGCCACCCATTTGGAGCGCCGCCGCACCACGCCGCCGCGACGCCAGTCGCGGATCATGGGGCCGAACACCGTGTGCTCCTCCAGCCAGGCCAGCAGGCGCGGCGAACTGCGCGCCGCCGCCCAGGCCGACAGCAGGATGAAGGGCGTGGTCGGCAGCACCGGCAGGAAGACGCCCAGAATACCCAGCAGCAGGAATAGCAGCGCCAGCGCTAGGTAGACCCAGCGCAGTAGCGCCGACACGGGCGCGGCAAGGGCCTGTGGGCGCGGTCGGGTTGGGCGGGGCAGCGGCATGGCGTCATTGTGCCCTGTGCCCGTGCCTTCAGGGCGCTCGGCTATGCTCTGGCTCCTGCTGAATCAGGAACCCCATGACCGTCCGTACCATCCTCAAGATGGGTGACCCGCGCCTGCTGCGGGTGGCCCAGCCGGTGACCCAGTTCGACAGCGATGAAATGCACCTGCTCATCACCGATATGCTCGACACCATGATCGCCGCCAATGGCGCGGGTCTTGCGGCACCGCAGATCGGCGTTGATCTGCGGGTGGTGATCTTCGGCAGTGGCGAGCCCAACCCGCGCTATCCGGAGGCGCCCATCGTGCCGCGCACCGTGCTGTGCAACCCGGTCATCACGCCGTTGGGCGAGGCTGAGGAGGAGGGCTGGGAAGGTTGCCTGTCGGTGCCCGGCCTGCGTGGCGTGGTGCCGCGCTACGCAAGCATCCGCTACACCGGTTTCGACCCCTATGGCGACGCGATCGACCGCGCCGTGGAGGGTTTTCACGCCCGGGTGGTACAGCACGAATGCGACCATCTGGACGGCAAGCTCTACCCGATGCGGGTGCGCGACTTCACCCGCTTCGGTTTCTCCGAGGTGCTGTTTCCGGGGCTGGATGCCACGCTGGACGACTGAGGGGGCCTGCTTGGGTGGCGCGAAGCAAGCGCCTCAGCCATGTGGGGGCGCTAGGAACCCAGTACGTCCAGCAGCTCGGTCTCGATTTCCAGCTGGGCCTTGTTGTTCTGCAGCGCTGCGCCGCAGATCAGGAAACTGTCGTCCACCCGTTCGCCCAGGGTGTTGACCTTGGCCAGTTGCAGGTTGATCTGGTGCTTGGCCAGCACGCGCGCCACCTTGTAGAGCAGGCCCGGCTGGTCGCTGCTGGAGATGCTGAGCAGCCAGCGCTGCGCTTTCTCGTCGGGCCGGAGCGTGACGCGCGGAGTGATGGGAAAACTCTTGACGCGGCGCGACAGCCGACCACGGCTGGGTGCGGGCAGCGGGGCTGCTTCGGCGATGGCGCGCGCCAGTTCTGCTTCGACCAGGCTGGTGAGTTCGCGGTAGTGCTCGTTGAGCGAGGGCGTGACGACCTGGAAGGTGTCGAGCGCGTAGCCGTTGCGTGCCGTGTGGATGCGCGCGTCAAGGATGCTGTAGCCGCCGTGGTCGAAGTAGCCGCAGATACGGGCGAACAGGTCCGGCTGGTCCTTGGCGTAGACCAGCACCTGCAGGCCTTCACCGACCGGCGAGCGGCGTGCGCGCACGATGGGCTTGTCGCTGCCGACATGACGTGAGAGCTGTCGCGTGTGCCAGGCGATGTCATTGGCATCGTGGCGCATGAAGTAGCTCACGTCCAGCGTGTCCCACAATGGCTTGTGCGCTTCGAAGGGCAGCGAGTGCAGCGCCAGCTGCACCAGCGCCTCGCGCTTGCGCGCTTCCACCTCGGCATCGGGCGACGGCGCATGGCCGCCTAGGGCGCGCAGGGTGTAGCGGTACAGGTCTTCCAGCAGCTTGCCCTTCCAGGCGTTCCAGACCTTGGGGCTGGTGCCGCGGATGTCGGCCACGGTCAGCAGGTACAGCGCGGTCAGGTTGCGCTCGCTGCCTACCTGCTTGGCGAAGGCGGCGATGACATCCGGGTCCGACAGATCGGATTTCTGCGCCACGCGGCTCATGGTCAGGTGTTCCTTGACGAGGAATTCGATGAGCTGCGCATCCTCGCGCGCGATGCCGTGCTGGCGGGCGAAGCGGCGTACCTCGGTGGCGCCGAGGTCGGAATGGTCGCCGCCGCGGCCCTTGGCGATGTCGTGGAACAGCGCCGCAGCATACAGAATCCAGGGCTTGTCCCAGCCGGCGGCGAGTTGCGAGCAGAACGGGTACTCGTGTGTGTGCTCGGCCATGAAGAAGCGTCGCACATTGCGCAGCACCATCAGGATGTGCTGGTCCACCGTGTAGACGTGGAACAGGTCGTGCTGCATCTGGCCGACGATGCGGCGGAAGATCCAGAGGTAGCGCCCCAGCACCGAAGTCTGGTTCATCAGCCGCATGGCGTGCGTGATGCCCTGCGGCTGCTGCAGGATGCGCATGAAGGTGGCGCGGTTGACCGGGTCGGCGCGGAAGGCCCCGTTCATCAGGCCGCGCGCGTTGTACAGCGCGCGCAGCGTGCGGGCCGACAGGCCTTTGGCGCCCTCGGTGGTCTGGTAGACGAGGAAGGTCTCCAGGATGGCGTGCGGTTCGCGCTCGTACAGGTCATCGCTGCGCACCTCGATCAGCCCGGCCTTGTCGGCAAAGCGCTCATTGATCGGGATCGGCGTCTGCGTCGAGGGAGACAGCCGCTCCTCGATGTTGAGCAGCAGAATGCGGTTGAGCTGCGTGACGGCCTTGGCGGCCCAGTAGTAGTGGCGCATCAGCGCCTCGCTGGCGCGCATCTTGAGCTTGCCCTGGGCCACTTCGGCGCTGTAGCCGAAGGCACCGGCCACGGCGGTCTGCAGGTCGAACACCAGACGGTCTTCGCGCCGGCCGGCCGTCAAGTGCAGGCGCAGGCGGATGAGCTGCAGCATGGCCTCGAAGCGCTTGAGCTGTTTGACCTCAAACGGTGTGGCCAGGCCCGACTGCGCCAGCTCGTCCCAGTCCTTGCCGTAGCTGGCCGCCTGCGCCACCCACAGGATGATCTGCAGGTCGCGCAGGCCGCCGGGCGACTCCTTGCAGTTGGGCTCCAGCGCATAGGGCGTGTCTTCGAACTTGCTGTGGCGCTGCTGCATCTCCAGCGTCTTGGCGACGAAGAAGGCGCGCGGATCGAGCGCTTGGCGGAATGCCCAGCGGAAGGTCTTGAACAGCTCGGCGTTGCCGGTGATCAGGCGCGATTCGAGCAGCGCCGTTTGCACCGTGACGTCCTTGGCCGCCTCGGCCAGGCAGTCTTCCACGGTGCGCACGCTGGAGCCGATCTCCAGCCCGGCGTCCCAGCAGTTGCTGATGAAGGTCTCGATGCGCTGGCGCAGCGGCTCGTCCGTGTCGGGCGACTCACCGGACGGCAGCAGCAGCAGCACGTCGATGTCGGAGTAGGGGAAGAGTTCTCCACGCCCGAAGCCGCCCACGGCCACCAACGCGTAGCCAGGGCCGAAGCCGGCCTGCTGCCAGAGGGTCTTGAGGGTGCCGTCGGCCAGACGCGCCAGCTGGTGCAGGGTACTGCGCACATGGCGGGTGGAGGCGCCGGTGTCGGTGACTTTCTGCAGCAGTTCGGCCTTGCTGGTACGGAACTGCTCTCTCAGGGATTGGATCGCTCGCATGGCCGTAGTGAAGCAGGAACCGCGCCAGGGCCGCTTGGGTCAGGTCTTGACGGCGGGGACGAAGGCCGGCGGCGGCGGACTGCCGGCCGACAGGGTCAGCACCTCGTAGCCGGTGGGGGTGACCAGCACCGTGTGCTCCCACTGGGCGGACAGGGAATGGTCCTTGGTAACGATGGTCCAGCCGTCGCCCAGTTCCTTGATGTCGCGCTTGCCGGCGTTGATCATGGGTTCGATGGTGAAGGTCATTCCGGGCTTGATTTCCTCGCCGGTGCCGGGCTTGCCGTAGTGCAGCACCTGCGGTTCTTCATGGAAACCCTGGCCGATGCCGTGGCCGCAGAACTCGCGCACCACCGAGAAGCCGTTGCTTTCGGCGAACTTCTGGATCGCCCAGCCGATGTCGCCCAGGCGCGCACCGGGCTTGACCTGCACGATGCCATGCCACATGGCGTCGTAGGTCATGGCGCACAGGCGCTTGGCGGCAATCGAAGTGTCACCGACCTGGAACATGCGGCTGGTGTCGCCGTGCCAGCCGTCCTTGATGACGGTGATGTCGATGTTGACGATGTCGCCCTTCTTCAGCGGCTTGTCATTCGGAATGCCGTGGCAGACTTGGTGGTTGATCGAGGTGCAGATCGACTTGGGGTAGGGGTTGTAGCCCGAGGGCGCATAGTTCAGCGGCGCGGGAATGGCACCCTGCACATCCACGATGTAGCCGTGGGCCAGCATGTCGAGCTCGTTGGTGGTAACGCCGGGCTTGACATGGGGAGCGAGGAAATCCAGCACTTCGGCGGCCAGCTTGCCTGCCACGCGCATGCCGGCGATGCCGGCTTCGTCTTTGTAGGTGATCGTCATGGGGCTGAATTATCCCATCCGGGCGGTCTCCACGTTGGTCACGCGCCCTTGGACGGGCCGTTCAAGCCGGGCCGCCAGGGGGCAATGGGGCGTGCCTCCCGGGTAAAATCCGGGTTTCCCCGGACCGTCCGTCCGCCACCTTCCTCAAGGCCACCACAGTGACCGTGCATATCACCTCTTTCGAAGGCGGCAGCGCCCTCAGCGCGTTCCGCGTCCAGCAACTGCTCCCCGGCCTGCAGGCCATCCACGACAAGATCAGCGGTATCGCTGCCCGCTACGTCCACCTGGTCACGAGCGACCAAGCCCCCACGGCCGAACTGCAGCAGCAACTGGCCGCACTGCTGACCTATGGCGACCCTTACAACGGCCCCACCGAGGGCGCGCTGGTTGTGGTGTCGCCGCGTCTGGGCACCGTGTCGCCCTGGGCTTCCAAGGCCACCGACATTGCCCACAACTGCGGCCTGGCGGTGCGCCGGGTCGAGCGCATCGTCGAATACCGCGTCACGCTCAAGTCCGGCCTGCTGGGCCAAGCCAGCCTGAGCACTGAACAGCTGGGGCAGGTGGCCGCTTTGCTGCACGACCGCATGACCGAAAGCGCCATGACCACGCGCGAGCAGGCCTACGCGCTGTTCACGGAGCTGCACCCGGCGCCGATGGACCATGTGGACATCCTCGGGGGTGGCCGCGCTGCGCTGGAGCAGGCCAACGTGGCCTGGGGTCTGGCGCTGGCCGACGACGAGATCGATTACCTGGTCAAGGCCTTCAGCGACCTGAAGCGCAACCCGACGGATGTGGAACTGATGATGTTCGCGCAGGCCAACAGCGAACACTGCCGCCACAAGATCTTCAATGCCGACTTCACCATCGACGGTGTGCGCCAGGAACGCAGCATGTTCGGCATGATCCGCCACACGCACCAGACCAGCCCGCAGCACACGGTGGTGGCATACTCCGACAACGCTTCCATCATGGAAGGCAGTCCGGTCGAACGTTTTGTGGCCAAAATGGCCTCCGGCCCGGACGCCAAGAGCGCTGTCAGCTATCAAAAAGAGAGCGCTGTACACCATGTGCTGATGAAGGTGGAGACGCACAACCACCCCACGGCCATCTCGCCGTTCCCGGGTGCCTCCACCGGTGCCGGCGGCGAAATCCGTGACGAAGGCGCCACTGGCCGTGGCTCCGAGCCCAAGGCCGGCCTGACCGGCTTCACCGTCTCCAAATTGTGGGGCGGCTGGTCCGACCAGAAGGGCGGCAAGCCCGAGCACATCGCCAGCCCGCTGCAGATCATGATCGAGGGCCCGCTGGGCGGCGCGGCTTTCAACAACGAGTTTGGCCGGCCCAACCTGGCGGGCTACTTCCGCGAGTACGAGCAGACCGTCACCAGTGATGTGGACACGGTGCAGCGCGGCTACCACAAGCCCATCATGATCGCCGGCGGCGTGGGCTCCATCGACGCGAACCAGACGAAGAAGATCGAGTTCCCGGCCGGTACGCTGCTGATCCAGCTGGGTGGCCCCGGCATGCGCATCGGCATGGGTGGTGGTGCCGCCAGCTCCATGGCCACCGGCGCCAACGCGGCCGAGCTGGACTTCGACTCGGTGCAGCGCGGCAACCCGGAGATCGAGCGGCGCGCGCAGGAGGTCATCAACCACTGCTGGGCCCAGGGCGACCAGAATCCCATCCTCGCCATCCATGACGTCGGTGCCGGCGGCCTCTCGAACGCCTTCCCCGAGCTGACCAACGACGCCGGCCGCGGTGCGCGCTTTGATTTGCGTGCCGTGCCGCTGGAGGAGAGTGGCCTGGCACCGAAGGAGATCTGGTGCAACGAAAGCCAGGAACGTTATGTGCTGGCCATCGCACCCGAGTCGCTGGAGCAGTTCAAGGCCTTCTGTGAGCGCGAGCGTTGCCCGTTTGCCGTGGTCGGCGTGGCGACCGAAGAGCGCCAGCTGGTGCTGGCCGACGAAGGCCAGGAAAGTCCGGTCGACATGCCGATGAATGTGCTGCTGGGCAAGCCGCCCAAGATGCACCGCGACGTCACGACCATTGCCCGCACCTTCAAGCCGCTGGAATTGACGGGTGTAGGCCTGCAGCAGGCCGTGATCGATGTGCTGAGCCACCCGACCGTGGCCTCCAAGCGCTTCCTCATCACCATCGGCGACCGCGCCGTGGGTGGTCTGACGCATCGTGACCAGATGGTCGGCCCCTGGCAGGTCCCGGTGGCCGACGTGGCGGTGACGCTGGCCGACTACGCCGGTTTTGCCGGCGAGGCCATGAGCATGGGCGAGCGCACGCCGCTGGCGGCACTCGACGCACCCGCTTCGGGCCGCATGGCGGTGGCGGAGGCCATCACAAATTTGCTGGCCGCGCCCATCGAGCTGCCCCGCGTCAAGCTGTCGGCCAACTGGATGGCCGCCTGCGGCGAGCCGGGCGAGGATGCAGCGCTCTACGCCACCGTGAAGGCGGTGGGCATGGAGTTGTGCCCGGCGCTGGGGATTTCCATCCCGGTGGGCAAGGACAGCCTGTCCATGCGCACTCAGTGGAAGGCGGGCGGTGAGGCGAAGAAGGTCACCTCGCCGGTGTCGCTGATCGTGTCGGCCTTCGCCACCCTGAGTGATGTGCGCGGCACGCTGACGCCGCAACTCGACCACCAGGCCGACACCACGCTGCTGCTGGTGGATCTGGGCAAGGGCCAGAGCCGCATGGCTGGCTCCATCCTGGCGCAGACCCTGGGCCAGACCGGCGACGTGGTGCCGGACCTCGACGATCCGCAGGATCTGGTGAACCTGGTGAACGCCGTGAACGCCCTGCGCGCGCAGGGCAAACTGCTGGCCTACCACGACCGCAGCGACGGCGGCCTGCTGGCGGCGGTGGCTGAAATGGCCTTTGCCGGCCACGTGGGCGTGGCGCTCAACGTCGACCTGCTGGTCACCGAGGGCGAGGCCACCGACCATGGCGACGCCAAGAACTGGGCCACCCAGGTCAGCGCCCGCCGCGAGGAGCTCACGCTCAAGGCCCTGTTCAACGAAGAACTCGGCGCCGTACTGCAGGTGCGGAGCGAAGACCGCGACGCCGTGCTGGCCGTACTGCGTGAGCATGGCCTGTCCAGGTTCAGCCACGTCATCGGCAAGACGCGGCCGGCCGGTGGCGCCGTCAGCGCCGGGGTCGGTGAGTTGCAGGTCTGGCGCGATGCCAAGCCGGTATTCAGCGCCAAACTCGCTGACCTGCACCAAGTCTGGGACAGCGTGAGCTGGAAGATTTGCCAGCAGCGCGACAACACCGCCTGCGCCGACCAGGAACACGCGGCGGCCGGTGCGCCGAACGATCCGGGCATGCATGTGCACCTCACGTTTGACCCGGCGGCGCAACTGGCGCCGGCGCTGCTGAAGAGCCGGCCCAAGGTGGCGGTGCTGCGCGAGCAGGGCGTGAATTCGCATGTGGAGATGGCCTATGCCTTCGATGCGGCGGGCTTCGAGGCCTATGACGTGCACATGACCGACCTGCAGAACGGCCGCGCCAAGTTGCAGGACTTCAAGGGCGTGGTGGCCTGTGGTGGCTTTTCCTACGGTGACACGCTGGGCGCCGGCATCGGCTGGGCGCGCTCGATCACCTTCAACCCGGTGCTGGCGGAGCAGTTTCAGGCCTTCTTCGGCCGCCCTGATACCTTCGGTCTGGGTGTGTGCAACGGCTGCCAGATGTTTGCCGAACTGGCCGACATCATTCCGGGTGCTGAAGCGTGGCCGCGTTTCACCACCAACCGCAGCGAACGCTTCGAGGCCCGCTTCTCGATGGTGGAAGTGCTCGATTCGCCCAGCCTGTTCCTGCAGGGCATGGCGGGCAGCCGCCTGCCGATTGCGGTGGCGCACGGTGAGGGCTACGCCAACTTTGCCTACCGCGGCAACGCGGCGCGGGCGATTGCGGCCATGCGCTTCGTCGACAACGGCGGCGTGGCCACCGAGGCTTATCCGTTCAACCCGAACGGCAGCCCGGGCGGCCTGACTGCGGTCACCACCGCCGACGGCCGCTTCACGGCCATGATGCCGCACCCCGAGCGGGTATTCCGCAACATCCAGATGAGCTGGACGCCCTTGGACAAGAGCGCGTTCAGCCCCTGGATGCAGCTCTGGCGCAACGCGCGCAAGTGGGTGGGCTGACGCCCGCCGGCCGCTTGCAGCCGGAATGCCAAAGCCGAGGCGGACCGGCTCAGAACAGCTGATGGTAGGTGAGCATCCCGGTGTGCCCGACGAAGCCGTCCTTGAGCAGTGCGTCGTAGTTCAGCGACCAGGTGCGGTATCGGCCGAGTGCGTAACTCATGCCGACGCCCACCTTGACACTCTGACGTGCCGCATCCGGTGCCCGCGTGGTGAAGCTCGCTCCGCCGCCGCCGGTGAAGGACGAGGACACGGTCTGTGGATCGGCGATGGTGTCGTACAGGAACATCGCGCGCAGGGTGGAGGAGAGCTTGCCGTGGCCGAGCCAGTTGCTGAAACGCACGCTGGCGCCGACACCGGCCTGCAGGAAATCGTTGCGTTGCGCATCGACATTCAGGTTGAGTGCATCGGCGCCGGTTTCGGTATAGGCATTGATCCGCATGTGGGTGTATTCAAGCGAGGCCAGCGGCGTGACAACCAGGTCGCCACGCTGCACGGGCAGGCCCACGGTCGCCTTGGCGCTGTACTGCAGGCCGTTGAAACTGCCGTTGGCGACGCGGTTGATCGAGCCGACGGTGATCTGGCGCCTGGAGGTGTAGATGTTGGCCGATGCATTGGCGATGGCATCGACATAAATGCCGTCCCCGGTGTACGAACCGTAGAGTGATAGCTGGTAGCTGGCGATCTCGTTGCTGTTGCCAGTGCGTTGATCCCGGAAGCTGATGCTGGAACCGGCATAAGCGAAGGAGGCACCCAGCGTCCAGCGATCGTCCGGCAGCACGGTGTCGGTGCTGAAGGCAAAACCGCTGGTGCGGGTTTTGAAGCCGGAGGCGCCGTCGCGGGCGTCCTGGATGCCTTCGTTGGCAAACGCCTGGAGCCAGATGCCGACGCCATCAGCCGGGTTGCCGGTCGAGACGCCGCTCTGGCCGCCTGCCGCGGGATTCCGTACCGATTCCAGGCGCGAGCCGATGGTGGAAAAGACCAGCTCCTGCGCCAGACGGTTGGCGAATGTGAGGCCGTTATCCAAAGGTGGTGCCATGCTGGCCATGGCCGCGTCCTTGGCGCCACTGCCAGAGAGACCGTTGAGTTGTGAAAGCACCGTCTTCATGTCGGACGAACCCGTGGTGCGCGCTGCCTGCAGCGCATGGGCGACCGCGCGGGTATTCGTCGAACGAGCGGCCTGCACATAGGACGCCGCGGAACGTGTGGTCAGGGTCAGGGAGTTGCCATCGCTGGAGGCGACAAACTCGTAATCGGCGTTACTGCTGACGATGCTGGCCGGGAGGCTGATCGATCCGCCCGCCGCGCCGCTGACGATCACATAGGTCTGGCCGGCAGTGAGTGTGGCGGGAACCACGGTGAGATCGATCGTCGTATTTGCCGCAATCGACACCGGGCCGCTGGCCACGATCCGGCCGGCGGCATTGGCGCTGTCGGCGTTGATGGTGGTCCGCAAGGTCGAGCCGGCGGCCATGGTGAAGTTGCCCGTGACCGTCAGCGTGTTGGCGTTCAGCCTGAGCGTTCCGCTGCTGCCGGAGCCGAGGGTCAGGGCGCCGGTGTGCGTGAAAGCGGAGCCGACGCTGAACGTGCCGCCGTCGTAGATGGTGGAGGCTGCTGAAATGCTTGCGGTCCCGCTTTGGTTGAAGACGCCGCCATTGTTGATGGCCAGGGTCGTCGCCGTCAGGGTGCCAGCGGATTGCGCCACGGTGCCGTTGACAGTAAAGCTGTTGGCGCGGGCATTCTGATCCAGCGTGAGGGTCACGCCGCTGTTGACGTTGAGGGCCGCCAGCCGGTTGGTGCCGCCGATCGCTGCGTCCGTGTTGTAGTTGCCGCTGAAGGTCAGCGTGCCTTGCCCGGCGGCGGCGCCGTCGATGGCACCCGTGCCCTGGTTCTTGAGTGTCAGGCTGGCGCCGCTGCCCAAGGTGGTGTTGGTGGTGTTGATGACACCGGTGCCGGTCTGGGTGAGCGTGCCACCGGCGGCAATGGCCAGCGTGGTGGCTGCCAGCGTGCCGGCGCTCTGGTTGAGCACACCGCTGGTACCTTGGCCGACCGTGACATTGGTGGCGCTGGCACTCTGGTCCAGCGTGAGGGTCACGCCGTCGTTGACGTTGAGGGCGGCCAGCCGGTTGGTGCCGCCGATCGCTGCATCCGTGTTGTAGTTGCCGCTGAACGTCAGCGTGCCTTGCCCGGCGGCAGCGCCGTCGATGGCGCCGCTGCCCTGGTTCTTGAGCGTCAGGCTGGCGCCATTGCCCAAGGTGGTGTTGGTGGCGTTGATGACACCCGTTCCCGTCTGGGTAAGGGTGGCGCCGCCGCCAAGGGCCAGAGTGGTCGCGGTCAGGGTGCCGGCGCTCTGGTTGAGTGTGCCGTTGACGTTGATGGTGGTGGCATTGGCGTTTTTCTGCAAACTCAGAATCGAGCCGCTGTTGACCGTGATGGTGTTGAGGCTGGCCGTGCTGCCCAGCGCCTCATCCGTGGTGTAGTCGTGGGCAAAAATCAGCGTGCCCTGCCCATTCGCGGCGCCGTCGATGAAGCCGGTACCCTGGTTGCGCAGCGTCAGGGTGGCGCCGCTGCCGATCGTTGTATTGCCGACATCCAGTGTCCCTCCGGTCTGGTTCAGCGTTGAACCCGCCTTCAGGACCAGGTAGTCTGCGGCGATGGCCTGACCGGTCTGGTTGAGCGCGCCGCTGCTGCCCTGGCCGACGGTGATGGTGGTGGCCTTGATGTTGTGCCCGGCATTCAACGTGGCGCCATCGTCGATGCTGAGCGATTGCAGGTAATGGGACAGGCCAGACCCGAAGTCGGCGGTCATGGTCACCGATCCTTGCACGACGACGGCGCCCTGACCGGCGGTTGCGTTGCTCACCAGGCCGGTCGGGGCCGCACCATTGAGGATCAACTGGCCGGTCGCGCCGGCCGAAAAGGTGACGGTGGTGGGGACGTTGCCGGTCTGTACCGTGCAGTTGCCTGTATCGATGGTGGCGGCAGCGCCGTCGGTACAGGTGGTGGCAGCAGCCTCACGCGCAGGCAGGCCGAGTGCCAAGACAAGCGCTGCAGCACTCGAGGCAAGACGAGCATGCCATGGGCACATCCTCCCTCCTGACGCTAGTAGTTTTCGTAACGGTACCGCGCGTTGACCGGATCAAACTTGATCTAAGTCATCATCCGATCCGGTCGGCGGGCAGATTCCCGGCATGTCCGCTCAAGGGCGGCAGGTAAGCTCCAGTGCCAGCAAGTGCGGCCAGTCTTCAACCCAGCCCGCATCGTGGCTGGCCGGCGCGATCACTTCGATGACGGCGCAGCGGTTTGATTCAAGCCGGTTGACGAAACCACGCGCGATGTCGGCAGGCACGATGCGGTCATTGCCACCGACGAAATGGCGTTGCGGCAGGGCTGACAGTTGGGCTGCCAGGTCGATCGCATTGAGCGAGCCATCCAAAGCCGTCACGCCATGCCGCGTTGTCAGTGCCGCGTGGTCCAGGTTGCCGGCGACGGTACGCAGGCTCAGCACATCGCGGCGCCGTGCTGCCACCAAGGCGGCTACTGCAGCCCCGCCGGAGTAGCCCACCAGATGCAGGCCGTTGGCCTGGGCCCGAGCGCGCAGCTGCGTCAGCGCAGCATCGGCAGCAACGATCACCTCCTCGGCGTAGCGCTTGTCCGACCAGTAGTCAGGCGCGCAGCGTGCAAGACCCTCGGGAGACAGGTACTGGCAGGGCCGCGCCAGATAGGCCAGATTGGCAGCGGGGTCCCGCAGGGCCAGACGCAAGGCCAGCGGATCGGTCGGGGTGGGGTCGTCGGACAGCCGATGACGGGCCTTCCAGGCAAACCCATCGCCTTCGATGTAGACCGTGAGTGGCAGCCCCGGTTGGCCGGTGCGCTGGTATCCCCGCAGCCTGAACTCGCCGGCGGCCAGGTCGGTCCGCCTCAGGCCGGCACTGCCTGCCAGTTCATCGGCCAACTGGCGCCGCGCGTCAGGTGATGGTGTTGTGACGCAGGCCGGCAACAGCAACGTCACCAGCAGCAGGCAGAGCGTTGCCGTTCTTGTCGCCATGCCGAACCTGTGTGTTGCGGAAAGGCTCACCGGCTTGCGGCCTGTTGTTGCAGTGCGGTGTGGGCCTGCCGGAAACCCGCCATCGGCACCGCAACGGTGATCTGGCGGCGTGTGACGGCATCCAGAAACGCCACTTGTGTAAGTTTGCCTTCCGTGAGCGCCGCCAGCAGTGCGGTGTCGAGCAGCAGCGTGGCTTCGCAGCCATCGGTCGTACAGGTCTGGACCTCGGCCTTGTGCTGAGGTCCCTCATCCACTCTCAGCGCCACGCCGAGCGGAAGGTAGATACCTAACGGCACGGTCAAGTGCAGGATGGGCCTTCCCTCCGGCCCAAGATGGCCGGTCACCACTCGCAAGATCCGCTGCCCGGTTTCCGTCAGTTGGATGCTTTGCGAGATATAGCAGGGAGGTCTGCCGTTTTCACACGTCAGCAGCCAGCTTTCGAAGGTCTGCTTAGGCGATGGCGCTTGTGCTTCGGCGGGGCGCGAAAACGGGCCGCCCAGGGTGAGGAACAAGTAGAGCAAGACGGCGATCGGCAGCCGGCCCGTCGCCCGCGCGCGCAGGACGTTGGCCGTTGACGTCTTCATCCCCCGACGCCCACCGATTGTCGTGCCGGCTTGACCGGGCGCGTGCGGTAGAACTTCAGCGGCATTTCCTGGGCGGCGCGCGCGGCCTGGTGCAGCACCGACTTCTTCATCTTGCCGACCACGTGCATCTCGCAGGGTTTGCAGTCGAAGCGCAACGTGAGCTTTTCCTTGCCGTTGATCAGCGTCAGCGGCTCGGCACGCACCGTGCCCTGCACGCCGGTGACGCCCTTGGCCTGTTTCGGGCACAGGCTCAACGAGTAGCGCACGCAGTGTTTGGTGATCATCAGGCTGACTTCACCTTCCTCTTCGTGGCTCTCGTAGGCGGCGGCAATGACCTTGACGCCGTGTTTGGCATAGAAGTCACGCGCCTTTTCATTGAAGACATTCGCCAGGTAGGTCAGCGTGTCTTCCGGGTAGGGCACGGGCGGCTCCACCGGCTTCGCGCGCGGCGGCCGCTGGTAAGCCGCAGCGCGGGCCGCTTCGAGTGCCGCCACCGCGTCACGACGCAGGGCATTCAGGGTGGAGGCCGGTACAAACCAGGGCTGTGCGAGGTCCAGCGCGATGTCGATCGGCTCGAAGATGGTGGTGCCGAAGCGGCCCAGTTGCTCGCGCAGCGTGGCTTCGGCCTGGGCCGGATTCTTTGCAGGCGCCTTGTCGGCGACCACCTCGGCCTGGCCGACATGGCCGTCTTCATCGGTCAGCTGCAGGGCAAAGCCGTCCGCGGTTTCTTCCAGCCTGGCCCAGACGCCGATGCGGCGCTCACTGGACTTCTTCTCCAGCATGCGCACCCAGTTCATGTCGCGGTTGCGGTTGAGTTCGGTGCCTTTGCGCAGGTCCTTGAAGCCGGCCATCGGGTCCTTGGGGTAGACGCGCCACTGGTCCACCGCCATGGGAGAAGCCGGCTCGGCACGGTTGATGGCCAGGCCCACCAGCTCTTTCTGCAGGTCGTAGTAGCACAGACCGTCGCCGTTGTGCAGCACGGTCCCGGGCTCGCTGACGGTGAGTTCGACAAAGTCCGGCCCGACCTTGGTCACGTAGCCCAGGTGGCGCCCCGGGTTCTTGGGGGTGTCGAAGGCGCCGATGTCCTGCTGGCGGCCCTGCACGAAGTAGTCGGTGAACTCGCGGTTGAAGTTCTGGTCCGGGTCGGGTGTGAAGCTGAAGGTGGTCTTGCCACTCGATGCCCGGGCCAGTTCGGGGCGTTGCTCCAGGAGCTCATCAAACAGCGTGCGGTAATGTGCCGTGATGTTCTTGACGTAGGCCAGGTCCTTGTAGCGGCCCTCGATCTTGAAGCTGCGGATGCCGGCATCCACCAGCGCGGCCAGGTTGGCGCTCTGGTTGTTGTCCTTCATCGACAGCACGTGCTTGTCGTGCGCGACAAAGCGGCCCTGGCTGTCCAACACCTGGTAGGGCAGGCGGCAGGCCTGGGAGCAGTCGCCACGGTTGGCGCTGCGGCCGGTGTGGGCGTGGCTGATGTAGCACTGGCCGCTGTAGGCCACGCACAGCGCGCCGTGGATGAAGAACTCCAGCGTGCAGTGCGTCTGGCGGCGGACTTCCTTGATCTGTTCCAGCGTCAGCTCGCGCGCCAGCACCAGCTGGCTCAGGCCCGCATCCTGCAGGAAGCGGGCCTTCTCGGGCGTGCGGATGTCGGTCTGGGTGCTGGCATGCAGCTGGATGGGCGGCAGGTCGAGTTCCAGCAGGCCCATGTCCTGGATGATCAGCGCGTCCACGCCGGCGTCGTAGAGCTGATGGATCAGCTTGCGCGCCGGTTCCAGCTCGTCGTCGCGCAGGATGGTGTTGACGGTGACGAAGATGCGGCTGTTGAAGCGGTGGGCATGGCGGACCAGACGCTCGATGTCCGGCACGGAATTGTCGGCACTGGTGCGCGCGCCGAAGGAGGGCCCGCCAATGTAGACGGCGTCGGCGCCGTGGTTGATGGCTTCAATGCCGATATCGGCGGTGCGGGCCGGGGACAGGAGTTCGAGCTGATGGTCGGGCAGGGACATGCCGCAATTATCCCAGCCCGGCCTGTTTTGCGCCGGCCATGAAAAAACGCGGCCGAAGCCGCGTTTCTTGCTGGCAGCGCTCGGGGCTTACTCGATTTTGGCCTTGGCGCGCAGGTCTTCCTGGTACTTCATCAGCTTCTGCTGGCCCAGTTGCTGGGCGATCTGCTGCTTGACTTCTTCCAGTTTCGGCAGCTGAGCCTCACGCACGTCGTCCAGGCGGATGATGTGCCAGCCGAACTGGCTCTTGACCGGGGTGTCGGTGATCTTGCCCTTGGCCAGCTTGACCATGGCGTCGGAGAACTCCTTCACGTAGCTGCCGGCGCTGGCCCAGTCGAGGTCGCCGCCGTTGGCGCCAGAACCCGGGTCCTTGGACTGCTTCTTGGCGATGTCCTCGAACTTGGCGCCTTTTTTCAGCGAGGCGATGATGGCCTTGGCCTGCTCTTCCTTCTCCACCAGGATGTGGCGGGCACGGTACTCCTTGCCGCTGTTGGCGGAAACGAACTTGTCGTACTCGGCCTTGATCTCGGCGTCGGTCACCGGGTTGTTCTTCTGGAAGTTGGCGAACAGCTCGCGGATCAGGATGGCCTGGCGCGTCAGTTCCATCTGGGCCTTGAAGTCTTCGCTGGCGTCCAGACCGAGCTTCTGGGCTTCCTGCATGAAGAGCTCACGGGCGATCACCTCGTCCTTGATCTGGCCCATCATGTCCGGCGTCACGGGGCGGCCGGAGCGTGCCACCTGCTGCGCCAGCGCATCGACGCGCGACATCGGCACGGGCTTGCCGTTGACGATGGCAACGTTCTGGGCGGCGGCCGGCACGGCCAGGGCGCTCAACAGGGTGGCGGCAGCCAGGGCCGAATAAAACTGCTTCTTCATCATGGGTCCTACGAGGTACGAATACGAAAATCGGGGAGTCGGCCCGAGGCGTTACAGCGTTTCGATGGCAATCGCATGCACGCCTTGGGCGATGAATTCCTGCAGCGCATCATACACAAGGCGATGGCGCGCCACGCGTGTCTGACCTGTAAACAAAGGTGAAGCGATGCGTACCCGGAAATGGGTGCCGAAACCGGTGCCGTTGGCACCGGCGTGACCGGCATGGGCGGCGCTTTCGTCCAGCACTTCCAGCGCCGTGGGCTGCAGGCTGGCGCGCAGCTGCTGCGCCATGCGGTCGGCCATGGAGAGGGTCGGGTTCATGCCTGGTCCCGCTTGCCGTTGTGCAGGTGGCGCGCAATGTAAAAGCCTTGCGCCACGATGAACAGCAGCGGGAAGGCATAACCCCAGAGCTTGAAGTTGACCCAGGCCTCGGTGCTGTAGAGCGCCGCCACATAGCCGTTGAGCGCGGCCATGAAGACGCAGTAGACGATCCAGGCCTGGTTCAACCGCATCCACACCGCGTCCGGCAGTTCGAGCTGGCTGCCCAGCAGGATCTTGAGGAAGTTCTTGCGCAGACCCCACAGCGCCACGGCCAGGCCGATGGCCATGGCGGCGTACAGCACGGTGGGTTTCCATTTGATGAAGCGTTCATCGTGCAATAGCAAGGTCATGGCGCCGAACACCAGGATCAGCGCCAGCGTGATCTTGTGCATCACCTGCAGCTTGCGGTCCAGGGCGTAGATCAGCCCCATCTGGACCACGGTGGCGACCATCAGCACGCCGGTGGCCATGTAGATGTCGTAGAACTTGTAGGCGCCGAAGAACAGCAGGATGGGAAAGAAGTCGATCAGGATTTTCATGCGGCACTCAGTTGCTGGCCGGATTATCAGGCTTGAAATCGAGCGACGCGGAGTTCATGCAGTAGCGCAGGCCGGTGGGGGCCGGGCCGTCCTCGAACACATGGCCGAGGTGGGCACCGCACTGGGCGCACAGGGTTTCGACACGAATCATGCCGTGGCTGGTATCGCGCCGTTCTTCAATGGCACCTGGGAGTGCGGCCTGCCAGAAGCTGGGCCAGCCGCAACCGGCGTCGAACTTGGTGCTGGCGTCGAACAGTCGGGCGCCGCAGCAGATGCAGTGGTACTGGCCGGGCTGCCAGTGGTCCTCGTAGCGGCCGGTGAAGGGGCGTTCGGTGGCGGCGCGGCGCGTGACCTCGAAGGCCAGAGGCTCGGCGCCTTTCTCGGTCAGCAGGGCCCGCCATTCGGCATCGGTTTTCTGGATGGTCATGAGGAACAGCTGATTTCGATGGAAGAAGCCCAGTTGGGCGGAAAGCCGGCCTCGGCGTCATGGCCGGGATGCTCGTCGAACGGATTTTCCAGCAAGGCATGCAGCTTGGCCACCGCCGAAAAATCCTTCGCCTGCGCCTGCCGGATGGCGAGCTCACCGAGGTGGTTGCGTAGCACGAACTTGGGGTTGGTTTTGAGCATCAAATCGGCGCTTGGGCCTTGCTCCTCATGCGTCATGCGCTCCGAATACTTTAGCAGCCAGGCGTCCAGCCCGGCGCGGTCGAGAAACAGGTCGCTCAGCGGCCCGGCCTGCGCGGCACCGGCGGCGACAAACTGGCTGAGGCGGCGCCAGAAGATGGTGTAGTCCACCCGTTCGGCGGCCAGCAGTTTCAGGAGGTCTTCGCTCAGCGCGCGGTCTTCCGGGCGGGACTGGCGCAGGCCGAGCTTGGCGCGCATGCGCGCTTCCAGTTCGGCCGGAAAGCGCTGCTTGTAGGGCTCCAGCGCGGCCAGCGCGAGCTCCTGGTCCTCGATCAGCGGCAGCAGCGCCTGGCCAAGGCAGAACAGGTTCCAGTAGGCGATGTTGGGCTGGCGGTTGTAGGCGTAGCGGCCCTGCGTGTCGGAGTGGTTGCAGATGTGGGCCGGGTGGAAACCGTCGAGGAACTGGAACGGGCCGTAGTCGATGGTCAGGCCCAGGATGCTCATGTTGTCGGTGTTCATGACGCCGTGGCAGAAGCCCACGGCTTGCCACTGCGCGACCATGGCGGCGGTGCGTTCGCTCACCGCTTCCAGCAGGGCAGCGTAGGGGTTGCCGGCCAGACGGTCCGTGGCGCGGCAGGCCGGGTAGTAACGGTCGATGACGTAATCCGCCAGTTGACGTAACTCGGCAATTTGGCCGTTGGCAGCGAAGTGCTCGAAGTGGCCGAAGCGGATGAAGCTCGGCGCCACGCGCGTCACCACGGCGGCGGTTTCCATGGTTTCGCGCCGTACCGGCGCGTCCGAGCCGGTCACGCACAGCGCACGTGTGGTCGGGATGCCCAGCGCGTGCATGGCCTCGCTGGCCAGGAATTCACGGATGCTGGAGCGCAGCACGGCGCGGCCGTCGCCCATGCGGGAGTAGGGGGTGCGGCCGGCACCCTTGAGCTGGATTTCCCAGCCGTGGTCGGTCTCCCCGAGCATGATGGCGCGGCCGTCGCCCAGCTGGCCAGCCCAGACACCGAACTGGTGGCCGCTGTAGACGGTGGCCAGCGGGTCGGCACCGGGCAGCGGGGCGTTGCCCGTGAGCGCGGCCAGCGCGGCGTCGCTGTGCAGCCAGTCGGCATCGAGGCCCAGCGTGGCGGCCACGGCCGGGCTGCGGCCCACCCAGTAGGGCGCCGGCAGGGGCGTGGGGGCCAGCCGGGTGTGGAAAGCCGGGCCAAGGGTGGCGTAGCGGTGCTGCCAGCGCAGCCCGTGCGAGCGGGTGGCCACGGGGGAGTCAACGGTCATGGCGGCATTGTCCCGCAGCCCGAGCGGGCTTGCTGCGGGCAGGGCTATCGGGCTTCCGGCTGGGCGCTGGTGGCGAGGAAGCGGTTCAGGGCCCCATCGTCGACGATGACCACGCGGCCGAGTTCGAGCGACACAATGCCACGCTCGGCCAACTGTCGTAGTACGCGATTGACGGTCTGGCGCGACAGGCCGACCAGAGAACCCAGTTCCTCCTGCGTCAGGTACAGGCGCCGGGTGCTGCGCCAGAACAGCCGGCTCAGGTACAGCGCCACGCGGTGTTCCGGCGCCCGGGTGCGGCCTGCCTCGATCAATGCCATGGCCTGGCCCAGCCGCATGTTCAGGTGCTGCACCAGGTACTGGTTGAAGCGCAGGTTGTGCTGCTGCAGCTCGTTGAAGGCGGCGCGCGGCAGGCACATCAGGCAGCTGTCGCGCAGCGCCACCACGGCGTAACGACGTGCCTCGCCCTTGAGCACCGAGCCTTCGCCAAACCATTCGCCATCGGGCACGCCGATGAACGCCGAGCGCTTGCCGTCCTCGGTGGTGGCGGTCTGCAGCTTGACCAGGCCGCTGAGCACGGCGTACCAGCCCTGCACCGGCTCACCGGCCGGCAGCACGGTCCGTCCCTTGCTGGCCGGCAACAAGGCGAGCTGCCCCAGCAACCGCGCCTGGCCGGCGCCGTCCAGCGCCGTGAACCAGGGCTGGGTGGCGAGGAAGTTTTTGGCCAGAAGAGAGGCATCGCACAGCATGGCCCGATTTTGCGGCAGCCAGGGTGGCGTCCCCCGGGTTTTCACCAGGGAGCTGTCAGCCGGGCGACAAAGTTTGCGCTTCATCAAGTGAACTGCCATAGTTGCCGCCGCGGGCCGCGTCATACTGCGGCCTGCGGAGCGACCCCACCCGAGATCGCTCCGGGAGTCCGACTGATTTGAATACCAAGGAGATGTGCCCATGCTCGGCCTGATGCAAAGCCAACCGCTGCTGATTTCTTCCCTGATCGACTTTGCCGAGCGCCACCATGGCGATGCCGAGGTGGTGTCGCGCCGGGTGGAGGGCGACATCCACCGCTACACCTACCGTGATGTCGCGTCGCGTTCGCGCCGCGTGGCCAACGCCCTGGACACCATGAAGCTGGCTTTCGGCGACCGTGTGGCCACCCTGGCCTGGAACGGCTACCGCCACCTGGAGCTGTACTTCGGCGTCAGCGGCTCCGGGCGCGTGCTGCACACCATCAACCCGCGCCTGCACCCAGACCAGATTGCCTGGATTGCCAACCATGCCGAGGACCAGGTGCTGTGCTTCGACATGACCTTCCTGCCGCTGATCCAGGCCGTCCATGCCAGGTGCAGCACCGTCAAGCACTGGGTAGCGCTGTGCGATGCCGACAAGCTGCCGGCTGACAGCGGCATCCCCGGCCTGACGAGCTACGAGGCCTGGATCGGTGCTCAGTCCGACCGCTACCACTGGCCCGAGTTCGACGAGAACACGGCCTCCAGCATGTGCTACACCAGCGGCACCACGGGCAACCCGAAGGCGGCGTTGTACAGCCACCGCTCGACCATCCTGCACGCCTACGCCGCAGCGCTGCCGGACGTGATGTGCCTGAGCGCGCGCGACTCGGTGCTGCCCGTGGTGCCCATGTTCCACGTCAACGCCTGGGGCATCCCGTATTCGGCAGCGCTGACTGGTTGCAAGCTGGTCTTCCCGGGCCCGGCGCTGGACGGCAAGTCGATCTATGAGCTGGTCGAGGCCGAGCGCGTGAGCTACGCCGCCGGCGTGCCCACCATCTGGCAGATGCTGCTGGGCCACATGAAGCCCAACAACCTCAAGTTCAGCACCCTCAAACGTACCGTGATCGGCGGCTCGGCCTGCCCGCCAGCCATGATCACCGCATTCCGCGAGGAATACGGCGTGGAGGTGTTGCACGCCTGGGGCATGACCGAGATGAGCCCACTGGGCACGCTGTGTACGTTGAAGAACAAGCACCTGACGATGCCCGAAAGTGAGCAGATGAAGATCCGCCTCAAGCAGGGCCGGGCGATTTTTGGTGTCGACATGAAGATCGTTGACGCCGACGGCCAGGAACTGCCCTGGGACGGCAAGGCCTACGGCGACCTGCTGGTGCGCGGCCCCTGGATCCTGCGGGAGTACTTCAAGGGCGAGGGCGGTGATCCGCTGGTCAAGGATGCCCAGGGCCATGGCTGGTTCCCCACCGGCGACGTGGCCACCATCGACCCTGACGGCTACATGCAGATCACCGACCGCAGCAAGGACGTGATCAAGTCCGGCGGTGAGTGGATCAGCTCGATCGACGTGGAAAACATAGCCGTCGCCCATCCGGCCGTGGCCATGGCGGCTTGCATCGGCGTCAAGCACCCCAAGTGGGATGAGCGTCCGGTGGTGGTGGTGGTGAAGAAGCCGGGGGCCGAGGTCAGCAGGGCGGAGCTGCTGGCCTTCTACGAGGGCAAGACCGCCAAGTGGCAGATCCCGGACGACGTGATCTTCGTCGACGCCATTCCCCTGGGCGCCACCGGCAAGATGCTCAAGACCAAGCTGCGCGAACAGCTCAAGGATTACACGCTGCCCAATTCCTGAGACCTTCCAGGGGCAAGCTGCCGTGCCAGTCGCCAAGGCGATAGCTTTAGGGCAATCCCTAGCGACTTGCGGCATGAATCGCTGTACGCTGAACCTGTTTTTGACAACGAGGAGACACCAGATGAAGTTCACCGTGAAAATCGTCGCAGCCTCGGCTGCCCTGGCCTTTGCCGGCGCCGCTTTCGCCCAGAAGGGCGAGACCGTCAAGATTGCCTTCATTGACCCGCTCTCCGGCCTGATGGGGCCGGTCGGCAGCAACCAGCTCAAGGGCTTCCAGTTCTTCGCCGAGAAGTTCAACAAGACCAATCCGGCCGGCGTCAAGTTCGAGGTGGTGGCCTTCGACAACAAGCTCAGCCCGGCCGAAAGCCTGAACGCGCTCAAGGCAGCGACCGACCAGGGCATCCGCTACATCACGCAAGGTGACGGCTCCTCGGTGGCAGGCGCGCTGATCGACGCCGTGGCCAAGCACAACGAACGCAACCCGGGCAAGGAAATCCTCTTCCTCAACCACTCGGCCATCGACCCGGACTTCACCAACAGCAAGTGCAACTACTGGCACTTCCGCTTCGATGCCGACACCTCCATGAAGATGGAAGCTCTGACCACCTTCATGAAGGACGACAAGAGTATCCAGAAGGTCTACCTGCTGAACCAGAACTACTCGCACGGCCACCAGGTCGCCAAGTACGCCAAGGAGCTGCTGGCGCAGAAGCGGCCCGACGTCAAGGTGGTGGGCGAAGACCTGACGCCGCTGGCCCAGGTGCGCGACTTCTCGCCCTACATCGCCAAGGTCAAGGCCGCCGGCGCCGACACCGTGATCACCGGCAACTGGGGTTCTGACCTGGCGCTGCTGATCAAGGCCGCCAACGAAGGCGGCTACACCGGCAAGTTCTACACCTACTACGCCGGCGTGACCGGCACGCCCACGGCACTGGGCCAGGGTGGCGCCGGCCGCGTGTTCCAGGTCTCCTACAACCACTACAACATGGGCGGCCAGATGGGCCAGTGGCAGACTGAGTACAAGGAGAAGATGAAAGATGACTTCTATACCGGCTCCATCATCCACATCTACACTGCGCTGGGTGAGGCCATGGCCAAGGCCAAGTCGACCGACCCGGTCAAGGTCGCCGCGGCACTGGAGGGCATGAAGTTCAAGAGCTACAACGGCGAAGTGGAGATGCGCAAGACCGACCACCAGCTTCAGCAGCCGCTGTACCTGACGGTCTGGCAGAAGGCCGACAAGAAGTTCCCCTACAGCGTGGAGAACACCGGCATGACGCTGGCCCTGGTGAAGGAGTTTCCGGCCTACATCGCCAGCACGCCGACCAGCTGCCAGATGAAACGCCCTTGATGTGATGTACCCCCAGGCTACGCGCACGATGTGCGCTACGCCACCCCCCTTGCAGGGGGCGACACCTGCGGCCCGGCAAAGCCGGTTCCGCGGTGTCCGCTGGGTTTCCTGTTCTTTGCACGTCTCCTGACGGACGCGTGTCACTCTCGCACTCATGGAATTCTTCATCATCTCCATGCTCAACGGCTTGAGCTACGGACTGCTGCTGTTCATGCTCAGTTCCGGCCTCACGCTGATCTTCAGCATGATGGGCGTGCTCAATTTCGCGCACGCCAGCTTCTACATGCTGGGGGCCTACATCGGTTACTCGATCGCCCAGCTGGTCGGTTTCTGGCCCGGCCTGGTGCTGGCGCCGCTGGTCGTGGGCGTGCTGGGCGGCGTGTTTGAGCGCCTGGCGCTGCGCAAGGTGCACAAGTACGGCCATGTGCCGGAACTGCTGATCACCTTCGGCCTGTCCTACATCATCCTGGAACTGGTGCAGCTGATCTGGGGCCGCACGGCCGTGGAGTTCCGTCCGCCCGAGCTGCTGCAAGGGCCGATGTTCACGCTCATCCATCACGCGGTGGAGGGCTTGAGCCTGGTGTGGGGCGCGGCGCCGGCCGAACTGTGCCAGGCGGCCGATACCGCCGTGCGCGTCGTCTGCTCGCCGTTCCCGGCTACCCGCGGCTTCATGATGCTGGTGGCCGTCTGCATGCTGATTGCCCTGTGGCTGATGCTGACGCGCAGCCGCATCGGCCTGGTGATCCAGGCGGCGCTGACGCATCCCGAGATGGCCGAGGCCCTGGGGCACAACGTGCCGCGCGTCTTCATGCTGGTGTTCGGTGCCGGCGCCGCGCTGGCCGGCCTGGGTGGCGTGATCGGTGGCAGCACCTTCGTCACCGAGCCGGCCATGGCGGCCACGGTCGGCTCCGTGATCTTCGTGGTGGTGGTGGTCGGCGGCCTGGGCTCGCTTTCGGGCGCCTTCCTGGCCTCGGTGCTGATCGGTGTCATCCAGACCTTTGCGGTGGCGGTGGACTACTCCTTTATCACGCTGGCGCAGCAGCTGGGCATCGAACTTAGCGACGCAACGAAGAACAACTCCGTCGTCAAGCTCACCTTGTCGCAGGTGGCGCCCATCCTGCCATATCTGTTCCTGGTTCTGATCCTGATCTTCCGGCCCAAGGGCTTGCTGGGTACACGCGACGAGTAACGCCATGGCCACGCAGTACTACGAATTCAAACCCTACAACGTCGGACGCTGGATCGTCTGGGGCTTCTTTGCCTTGATCCTGTTCCTCGCGCCCAAGGTCTTCACGAGCAGCCTGTCGGTGACCATGCTGTCGCAGATGGGCATTGCCATCATCGCCTGTCTGTCCTACAACATGCTGCTGGGGCAGGGCGGCATGTTGAGCTTCGGTCATGCCGTCTATTCAGGGCTGGGTTCCTACATGGCCATCCATGCGCTGAACATGGTGAGCAAGGGCACCTTGTCGATCCCGGTCAGCCTGTTGCCCATCGTTGGTGGTTTCGCCGGCTTAGGCTTTGCCGTGCTGTTCGGTTTTGTGACCACGCGCAAGGCCGGCACGCCCTTCGCCATGATCACGCTGGGCATGGCCGAGCTGGTGTTTGCCATGTCGCTGATGTTCTCCGAGTTTTTCGGCGGTGAGGCCGGTGTCTCGGGCAACCGTGTGGTGGGCCAGCCTTTCTTCGGCATCAGCTTCGGCCCGTCCACCCAGGTCTACTACCTGATCGCGGTCTACACCTTCGTCTGCGTGGCGCTGATGTTCGCTTTCACGCGTACACCGCTGGGGCGCATTCTCAACGCGGTGCGCGACAACCCGGAGCGCGTGGAGTTCATCGGCTACAACACGCAGCGGGTGCGTTATATGGCCTTCATCATCTCCGGCTTCTTTGCCGGCATCGCCGGCGGTCTGGGCACCATCCTGTTCGAGATTGTCACCGCCGAGGTGGTGGGGGCGCACCGCTCCGGCGCCTACCTGTTGTTCACCTTTCTGGGCGGCGCCACCTTCTTCTTCGGGCCCATCATTGGCGGTGTGCTGATGGTGCTGGCGTCCGTGCTGCTGTCGGAGCTGACCAAGGCCTGGCTGCTGTACCTCGGGTTGATCTTCCTCTTCATGGTGATGTACGCGCCGGGCGGTATTGCCAGCCTGATCATGATGAACCTGCGTGTCGCCAGCTTCGGCTTCCTGCGCAAGCTGTGGGTGAGCTACCTCGGGTTGGCGGTATCGGCCCTGGTGCTGTTACTGGGGGCGGCGGTGATGATCGAGATGGTCTACCACCTGCAGCTTAACGCCGCCATGGGTCCGACGTTGCGCTTCGTCGGCATCGACCTCAATACCCAGAGCCTGGACCACTGGTTCGGCGCCATCTTCGTGCTGCTGACCGGCCTGGGCCTGTTTGAGCTGTGCCGCCGGCACTACCAGCATGACTGGGGTGTGATCCAGGAAGACATCGAGAAAGAAATCAAGCGGAGGGAGACGCTATGAGTGGGTCTCCAGACATGAAGACAGCCTATGCCCTTGAGCTCAAGGATGTGCGCAAGAGTTTCGGCAAGACCGAGATCATCCGCGGCGTCAATCTGGCGGTGCAGGCCGGTGAGCGGGTGGCAGTCATTGGCCCCAACGGCGCCGGCAAGTCCACCTTGTTCAACCTGATCAGCGGCCGCTTCGGCCCCAGCAGCGGTGAAGTGCTGCTGCATGGTCAGCGCATTGACGGCAAGAAGCCCTATGAAATCAACCGCATGGGCCTCTCCCGCAGCTTCCAGATCACCAACATCTTCCCCAAGCTCAGCGTGTTCGAGAATCTGCGCTGTGCGGTGCTATGGAGTTTGGGTTACCGCTACACCTTCTTCAAGTTCCTGGCCGACCTTGAGGATGCCAACGACCGCACCGAACAGTTGCTGGAGATGATCCGCCTGGAGAAGAAGCGCGACGTGCTGGCCATGAACCTGACCTATGCCGAACAACGTGCGCTGGAGATCGGCATCACCATCGCGGGCGGTGCCAGCGTGATCCTGCTCGACGAGCCGACGGCGGGCATGAGCAAAAGCGAGACGGCGCGCTTCATCCACCTGATTCGCGAAGTGACCGAAGGCAAGACGCTGCTGACCGTGGAGCACGACATGGGCGTGGTGTTCGGCCTGGCCGACAAGATCGCCGTGGTGGTCTATGGCGAGGTAATCGCCTTTGACACGCCCGAGGCGGTGCGCGCCAACGCCAAGGTGCAGGAAGCCTACTTGGGCTCCACCGTGGCCGATGCGCAGGCGGGGGGGAGTACATGACGAACACCCCCGTGGCGGCAACACTGCGTGTGGCCGCCTCCCCCCTCAAGGGGGCAACGCCAGTGGCCCGGCAAAGCCGGTTCCACGGCGTTTCCCGCCTGGCTGCTTGCACACCGCGCCAAATGCCTGAGTCGGCGAGTTGGAGTGTCAGTTATGTTGAAAATTGAGAATCTGCACGCCTTTTATGGCAAGAGCCATGTGTTGCACGGCGTGCATTTCGAGGTGCAGCCGGGCGAGATCGTGGCGCTGCTGGGCCGCAATGGCTCCGGCCGTTCCACCACCGCCAAGGCCATCATGGGCCTGGTCGACTGCGAAGGCCAGATCCAGTGGAAAGGGCAGAACATTCGGGGCCGCAAGGCCTTCGAGGTGGCCCATCTGGGCATCGGCTACGTGCCGGAGAACCGCGACATCTTTCCGAAGCTCACCGTGCAACAGAACCTGCAGCTCGGGCAGAAGCGGGCCGGGAAGAATGGCCGCTGGAGCCTGGACGACATGTACGCCATGTTCCCGCGCCTCAAAGAGCGCCAGCACACCGAAGCCGGCGTGCTGTCGGGCGGAGAGCAACAGATGCTGACGCTGTGCCGCACGCTGATGGGCGACCCGGACCTGATCATCATCGACGAGCCAACCGAGGGCCTGGCACCCAAGATCGTCGAACTGGTGGGTGAGTATCTGCAGAAGCTCAAGGAGCGCGGCATCTCCGTGCTGCTGATCGAACAGAAGCTCACTATCGCGATGGCGATTTCCGACCGTGCCCTGGTCATGGGGCATGGCTGCATCGTGTTCGAAGGCACCCCCGACGGGCTGCGCCAGGACACCTACATCCGCAAGGAGTGGCTGGAGGTCTAGGCCTCAGGCCGGCTTTCCCTCCATTTGTCCCAGCTGCGACAGACCGTCATGGCGTCGCCGCACTAAGCTCTTACAATCAAAAAAGAACGATCGTTCTATTTTTAACCCGAGGAACGCAAGCATGAGCGCTGAATACCAAGTGCACGGCGACGTGGCCGTGATCACGCTGAACAATCCCCCCATCAATGGCCTCGGTCTGGCAACCCGTCAAGCGGTTGCCAGCGGGCTGGAGCGGGCCAACGCCGACGCGGCGGTCAGGGCCATTGTCATCACCGGTGCCGGCAAGGCCTTCTCGGGCGGGGCCGACATCAAGGAGTTCGGCACGCCCAAGGCCTTGCAGGAACCCAACCTGCTGAGCCTGATCCTGGCGGTCGAAAACTCCGACAAGCCCGTGGTAGCGGCCATGCACACCATCGCCATGGGCGGCGGCTTGGAACTGCCATTGGGCTGCCACTACCGCATTGCCGCACCGGGCTGCAAGGTGGCGCTGCCAGAAGTGAAGCTGGGCCTGATTCCGGGTGCCGGCGGCACACAACGCCTGCCGCGCGCGCTGGGCGTGGAGCCGGCACTGAACATGATCGTCAGCGGCGAGCCCGTACCGGCCGAGATGCTGGCCATGGTGCCGGGCCAGAAACTGTTCGACAAGATGGCCAAGTCCACCGAGACCCTGCTGGAGGAAGCCATCGCGCTGGCGCGCGAGAAGGCTGATGTGCGCCCGCTGCCGCTGGTGCGCAACCTCAAGGCGGTGCACCCGCAGGGCGACGGCTACTTCCAGTTCGCCCGCAACATGGTCAAAGGCATGGCCAAGAACTTCCCGGCACCGCTCAAGTGCGTCGATGCGGTGGAAGCCGCCAACAAGAAGAAGTTCGACGACGGCATGGTGTTCGAGCGCGAGATCTTCATCAACCTGATGTGGACGCCCGAGTGCCGCGCGCTGCGCCACATCTTCGCGGCCGAGCGTGCGGCCTCCAAGATTCCCGACGTGCCGGAAGACACCCCCAAACGCGACATCAAGTCCGTGGCCGTGATTGGCGCCGGCACCATGGGCGGTGGCATCACCATGAACTTCCTGAACGCTGGCATCCCGGTCAAGATGCTGGAGATGAAGCAGGAGGCGCTGGACCGCGGCATTGCCACCATCCGCAAAAACTACGAAGCCCAGGTCGCCAAGGGCAAACTCAAGCAGGACAAATACGAACAGCGCATGAGCCTGCTCAGCACGACCCTGAGTTACGACGATCTCAAGGACGCCGACCTCGTGATCGAGGCGGTGTTCGAGGAGATGGGCGTCAAGGAAGCCGTATTCAAGCAGCTGGACGCGGTGATGAAGAAGGGCGCTATCCTGGCCTCCAACACCTCGACGCTGGACGTCAACAAGATCGCCTCCTTCACCCAGCGCCCGCAGGACGTGGTCGGCCTGCACTTCTTCAGCCCGGCCAACGTGATGAAACTGCTGGAAGTGGTGCGCGCCGCCCAAACCGGCAAGGAC
>JAULXO010000018.1:75472-88316 GCA_032118555.1 Hylemonella sp.
CAAGGATGTGCTGGCCACGGTCATGGCGGTGGCCAAGACCATCAAGAAGACGGCCGTGGTTTCTGGCGTCTGCGACGGCTTCATCGGCAACCGCATGATCGAACAGTACAGCCGCCAGGCCGGTTTCCTGTTGGAGGAGGGTTGCACCCCGGCCCAGGTGGACAAGGCGATCGAGAAGTTCGGCTTTGCCATGGGCCCGTTCCGCATGGGCGACCTGGCTGGCAACGACATCGGCTGGGCCATCCGCAAGCGCCGCTACCAGGAAAAACCGAACATGAAGTACAGCAAGACGGCTGACCTGCTGTGCGAACTGGGCCGTTTCGGCCAGAAGACCGGTGCCGGCTGGTATGACTACCAGGCGGGCAAGCGCGACGCCATCCCCAGCCAGCTGGTGGTGGACATGATCGAGAAGCACCGCAAGGACCTCGGCATCACGCCGCGCAAGATCTCCGACGAAGAGATTGTGCAGCGTCTGGTGTATTCGCTGGTCAACGAAGCCGCCCACATCCTCGAGGAGGGCATCGCCTCGCGCGCCAGCGACATCGACATGGTCTACCTGACCGGTTACGGCTTCCCGATCCACCGCGGTGGTCCGATGCAGTACGCAGACACCGTGGGTCTGTTCAACGTGGTGCAGAGCATGAAACGCTTTGCCAAGAACCCGCTCGACGATGCCCAGTTCTGGCAACCCGCGCCCCTGTTGGCCCGCCTGGTGGCCGAAGGCAAGACGTTCAACGGCTGAGCCGCAGATTTGGAGTAACCGACATGACTAACGCCGTTATCGTTTCCACCGCCCGCACACCCCTGGCCAAGAGCTGGAAGGGTGCTTTCAACATGACCCATGGCGCCACCTTGGGTGGCCATGCCGTGCAACACGCCATTCAACGAGCCGGCATTGATGCCGCCGAAGTGGAAGATGTGATCATGGGCTGCGCCAACCCCGAAGGGGCCACCGGCGCCAACATCGCCCGCCAGATCGCGCTCAAGGCCGGCTGCCCGGTCAGCGTCTCGGGCATGACGGTCAACCGCTTCTGCTCCTCCGGCCTGCAGACCATTGCGCTGGCCGCGCAGCGCGTCATCGCTGGCGAGGGCGATGTTTATGTCGCCGGTGGTGTGGAGAGCATTTCCTGCGTGCAGCAGGAGATGAACCTGCACATGCTGCGCGACCTGTCGCTGGCCAAGACCAAGCCCGAGATCTACTGGTCCATGCTGGAAACGGCCGAGATGGTGGCCAAGCGCTACAACATCGGTCGCGACGCCATGGACGAATACGGTGCCGCCAGCCAGCAGAAGGCCTGCGCCGCGCAGGCGGCCGGCCTGTTCGATGCCGAGATTGCCCCCATCACCGTCACCGCCGGTTTTGCTGACAAGACGCTCGGCCTGATCACCAAGGAGGTGACGGTGTCCAAGGACGAAGGCACGCGCGAGGGTACGACCAAGGAAAGCATCAGCGGCCTGCGCTCGGCGCTGCCGGGTGGCTTGGTATCGGCTGGCAATGCCAGCCAGTTCTCCGACGGCGCCGGTGCCTGCGTGGTGATGAGCGAGGAGCTGGCCTCCAAGCGCGGCCTGAAGCCGCTGGGCCGTTTCCTCGGTTTTTCCATCGCCGGCTGCGAGCCGGACGAGATGGGCATTGGCCCGGTGTTTGCCGTACCCAAGGTCCTGTCCAAGCTGGGCCTGAAGGTGTCCGACATCGACCTGTGGGAACTCAACGAAGCCTTTGCCGTGCAGGTGCTGTACTGCCGCGACAAGCTGGGCATCCCGGCCGACCGCCTGAACGTCAACGGCGGCGCCATTGCCCTGGGTCACCCCTACGGTGTGAGCGGCCAGCGTCTGACCGGCCACGCCCTGATCGAAGGCAAGCGCCGCGGCGCCAAGCGTGTTTGCGTCACCATGTGTATTGGTGGCGGTATGGGCGCGGCTGGCGTGTTTGAGGTCTTGTAAAGGCGCGCTCGCGACCGTCGTGTCAAGCGATCTGGGCTTGGGCCAGCTCCTCATGGTGCGAGCACAAATCGTCGCCGGCCCAAGCCCAGACCGCCACCCAGCATGGTTGGCTGTCCGGGCCCCAAAGCCACGGCGCCCGGCATGCCTGACTCCGCTGCACAAGTGGTCGTCCTGAAAACTCAAACGCTCCGACGGAGATTCGCATGAGCTACCGCCAGACGCTCGAATTCCTGCTCTACCCGTGGCTGGGTGCCGAAACGCTGAACCAGCGCGAGCGCTTCTCCGACCACAGCCGCGAAACCTTTGACGCGGTGCTCGACACGTGCGAGCGCATCGCGCGTGAGAAATATGCGCCGTTCAACCGACTGGTGGACACGCAGGAGCCACACTTCGACGGTGAGAAGGTAATCCTGCCGCAGGCCACCCATGAAGCGCAGCAGGCCTACGCGGCCTCCGGCATGCTGAGCGCGGCGCAGGACTATGAGATTGGCGGCATGCAGTTGCCCTACACGGTGGAGGCCGCCGCCAACTCCTTCTTCGCCATGGCTTCGGTCAGCATCAGCTCCGGCCTGCTGACTTCCGGCAACGCCAATCTGCTGATGGCGCACGGCACGCCGCTGCAGAAAGAGGTGTTTGCGCGCAACGAGTTTGCTGGCCGCTTCTCCGGCACCATGTGCCTGAGCGAACCGCAGGCCGGCTCCTCCCTGAGCGACATCGCCACCCGGGCCGTGCCGGATGGTGCGGACTTCGCGGCCGATCCACTCGGGCCGCGCTACCGCCTGACCGGCAACAAGATGTGGATCTCGGCCGGCGAGCATGAGCTGACCGAGAACATCATCCATCTGGTGCTGGCCAAGATTCCCGGGCCGGACGGCAAGCCGGTGCCGGGCACGCGTGGCATCTCGCTTTTCATCGTGCCCAAGAAGTTGGTCGACGCCCAAGGGCAACTCACCGGCGAGCGCAACGACGTCGCGCTGGCGGGCCTGAACCACAAGTGCGGCTGGCGCGGTACCACCAACACGTTGCTGAACTTCGGCGAGGGCAAGTACCCGGTGCGCGGTGCCGCCGGTGCGATCGGCTATCTCGTCGGCAAGCCCGGTGAGGGCCTGCGCTGCATGTTCCACATGATGAACGAGGCACGCATCGGCATTGGCATGGCGGCCACCATGCTGGGCATGGCCGGCTACCAAGCCAGCCTGGACTATGCAAAGAACCGGCCGCAGGGCAGGACGATCGGCGCCGCCGGCAAAGACCCGGCTCAGCCGCAGATCCGCATCATTGAGCACGCCGACGTCAAGCGCATGTTGCTGGCGCAAAAGGCCTACTGCGAAGGCTCGCTGGCACTGCAGCTTTACTGCGCCCGGTTGGTGGATGAGCAGCACACCGGCACGGCTGAGGTGGCCGACGAGGCGAGGCTGTTGCTGGAGGTGCTGACACCGATTGCCAAGAGCTGGCCCAGCGAGTGGTGCCTGGAAGCCAATTCGCTGGCGATCCAGATCCACGGCGGCTACGGCTACACGCGCGACTTTCCGGTCGAACAGTACTGGCGCGACAACCGTCTGAACATGATCCACGAGGGCACGCACGGCATCCAGGCGCTCGACCTGCTGGGGCGCAAGGTATTGATGGAGGAGGGGCGTGGCCTGCAGCTGCTGGCTGCGCGCATCAGTGCGACTATCGAACGTGCCAAGGCCCATGCCGAGCTGGCAGACCATGCCGGTGAACTGCGTCGTGCCTTGCAAGCAGTCGGTAGCGCCACACAGGCGGCTTGGGCGACCGGGCAGCCGACCGAGGCGCTGGCCAATGCCGTGCCCTATATGCAGGCCTTCGGTCACACGGTGCTGGCCTGGATCTGGCTGGAGGTCGCCCTGGCGGCCCGCGACGCGGCGTCCGAGCCGGCCAACCGGGGGCGACTGCTGGCGGCACGATTCTTCTTCCGCTACGAATTGCCGAAAATCGAGGCTTGGCTTAAGGTGGTGCAGGCGCGCGACCTCACCTGTGCCGAGTTCCCCGAGGAGGCATTCTGATGGCATCGAAATCGACCCTGCAGTGGATCCAGCGCCTGGTCTGGATCTGCATTTACGGTGGCCTGCTCGCCATCGTTCTGGGGGTGTTCCTGAACCGGACCGAGCCGGATCAGGCTGACGCGATCCAGAGCGTCGGTGGCGTCTTCGTCGCCATCGGCGTGCTGCTGCTCTACGTGCGTTCCCTGCTCAGGGAATCGCCTGACCGCTGATTTTTGATAACGAGAGACAACATGGCAAGAACCATCCAACAACTGTTCGACCTCAGGGGCAAGACCGCGCTGGTGACCGGCGGCTCCCGCGGCCTGGGCCTGCAACTGGCCCATGCCCTGGGTGAGGCTGGTGCGCGCATCATGCTCAGCGCGCGTAAGGCCGATGAACTGGAGCAGGCTGTGGCCGAGCTGCAGGCCGCAGGCATCGACGCCCGCTGGGTGGCGGCCGATTGTGCCAAGGAGGCTGACATCCAGCGCCTGGCGAGCGAGACGCTGCAACGCATGGGCGAGGTCGACATTCTGGTCAACAACGCCGGTGCGGCCTGGGGCGCACCGGCAGAAAACCATCCCGTCGAGGCCTGGGACAAGGTGATGAACCTCAACATCCGAGGTTATTTCCTGCTGAGCCAGGCCATTGGCAAGCAGAGCATGATCCCGCGCAAGAGCGGCCGCATCATCAACGTGGCCTCGATCGCCGGCCTGGGCGGCAACCCGCCGCAGATGACGACGATTGCCTACAACACCTCCAAGGGCGCGGTCATCAACTTCACGCGCGCCCTGGCGGCCGAGTGGGGCAAGTACAGCATCAACGTCAATGCCATCTGCCCGGGCTTCTTCCCGAGCAAGATGACCGCCGGCACGCTGGAAGCCTGGGGCGTGGACGAGCTCAAGAAGCACGCCCCGCAGCAGCGCCTGGGTGATGACGAAGACCTCAAGGGCCTGTGCGTGCTCTACGCCTCGGATGCCGGCAAGCACATCACCGGCCAATGGCTGGCGGTGGACGGCGGCGTGAGTTGCGTGACAGGAGGTTGAGGCCGTGTCGATCCCTTTTGGCGTGCGCATTCCCTTCGTCGAACACCTTGGCTTTACGCTGGAGCGCTTCGAGGGCGGCGAGTCCGAGCTGCACTACGAGCCGCAACCCGAGCACCTGAACTCCTTCGACGTCACGCACGGCGGCGCCAGCATGACGCTGATGGACGTGGCCATGGCCACGGCGGCGCGCAGCGTGCAGCCCGACATGGGCGTGGTCACCATCGAGATGAAGACCAGCTTCATGCAGGCCGCGCGCGGCAAGCTCACCGCCAAGGGCCGCCTGATCCACCGCACTGCCACACTGGCTTTCACCGAAGCCACCATTTTTGATGCCGAGGGCAGGGTCTGCACCCATGCCACCGGCACCTTCAAGTACGTCAAGCGCCTGCCGACCGGCCCCAAGGGCAGCCATGCGCTGAACGTGATTTCCACCGACTGAAGAATCCGAGGACTACCATGCCTGCAAATCGCCAATGGCTGCTCGACAACCGCCCGCAGGGCGAGGCGACGGCCAGCAACTTCAAGCTCGTCACTACACAGACCCCGTCGCTGACCGACGGCCAGGTGCTGGTGCGCCACCACTACCTGAGCCTGGACCCCTACATGCGTGGCCGCATGAACGAGAGCAAGAGCTACGCCGCGCCACAGCCGCTGGGCGAGGTGATGATCGGCGGCACCGTGGGCGAAGTGGTGGAAAGCCGCCACCCCAAGTTCGCGGCCGGCGACAAGGTGGTGGGCATGGGCGGCTGGCAGGAGTACAGCGTGGTCGATGCCACCCAGCCGGGCGCCATCCGCAAGGTGGACACCACCCATGTGCCGCTGAGCCACTACCTGGGTGCTGTCGGCATGCCGGGCGTGACGGCCTGGTATGGCTTGGTGAAGATCATCGACCCCAAGCCGGGCGACACCGTGGTGGTCAGCGCAGCCGCGGGGGCGGTGGGCAGTGCCTACGGCGCGCTGGCGAAGGCGCGCGGCTGTCGCGTGGTCGGCATTGCCGGCGGCAAGGACAAGTGCGACTACGTGGTGAACGAGCTGGGCTTTGACGCCTGCATCGACTACAAGGAACACAAGGACGCCTACTCGTTGGCCAAGGCGCTCAAGCAAGCCTGCCCGAATGGCATCGACGGCTATTTCGAGAACGTGGGCGGCATGGTGCTGGACGCCGTGCTGTTGCGCATGAATGCGCACGGCCGCATTGCGGTCTGCGGCATGATCGCCGGCTACGACGGCGAGCCACTGCCGCTGGCCAATCCGGCGCTGATCCTGGTCAACCGGCTCAAGGTGCAGGGCTTCATCGTCAGCGAGCACATGGAAGTCTGGCCCGAGGCGTTGAAGGAGTTGGGCGGCCTGGTCGGCGGCGGCAAGCTGCGCCCGCGCGAGTCGGTGGCGCAGGGCATAGAGGCAGCGCCCGAAGCCTTCCTGGGCCTGCTCAAGGGCAAGAACTTCGGCAAGCAACTGGTCAAGCTTTGAACCACCCCCGCGCCGCCTGCGGCGTCACCCCCGCCAGGGGGCACCACCCGCAGCCCGGCCAGGCAGGTTCCGCGCTGGCCATGGACAGGAGATCGGCATGAGTGTCTTGACGCACGAGGTCTTCAATCAGCCCGAACCGCTGGTGCACTACAACCTGTTCGAGACCAACCTGCCGCTGCGCGAGGCGTTGAAGTTCAACGCCCCGCAGCTGGACTCGGCACCGCTGCATGCGCTCGGCGCGGAGCTGGGTACGCCGGTCATGCAGAACCACGCACGGCTGGCCAATGTGCACACACCGCAGCTGCGCAGCCACGACCGATACGGCCACCGCATCGACGAGGTCGAGTTCCACCCGAGTTACCACACGCTGATGACGGCGGCCACCGAGGCCGGCCTGCACGGCACACCCTGGGCCGGGCAAACGGCGTCGGCCCATGTGCTGCGCGCAGCAGGTTTCATGCTCTTCACCGAGCTGGAGCCGTCGATCCTGTGCCCGATCTCCATGACCTATGCGGCGACGCCCGCGCTGCGTAGCAACGAAGCGATCTATGCCGAATGGGGGCCGCGCCTGAGCAGCCGCGCCTACGACCCAGCGCTCAAGCACTGCAGCCAGAAACTGGGCGTGACCATGGGCATGGGCATGACCGAGAAACAAGGCGGCTCCGACGTGCGCGCCAATACCACCCAGGCGCTGCCCGACGGTCAGGACCCCTGGGGCCAGCGCTACCGCCTGACTGGCCACAAATGGTTCTTCTCGGCGCCGATGTGTGATGCCTTTCTGGTGCTGGCACAGGCGCCGGGCGGCCTGAGCTGCTTTTTCCTGCCGCGCGTGTTGCCGGACGGGTCGCGCAACGGCCTGTCCATCCAGCGCCTCAAGGACAAGCTGGGCAACAAGGCCAATGCCAGCTCCGAAGTGGAGTTCGATCAGGCCACCGCCTGGCTGGTGGGCGAGGAGGGGCGAGGCGTGCCGCTGATCCTGGAGATGGGCACCATGACCCGGCTGGACTGTGCGCTGGGCACCAGCGGGCTGATGCGTCAGGCCCTGGTATTGGCGCTGCACCACACACGCCAGCGTCAGGCCTTCGGCAAGCGCCTGGTTGAACATGACCTGATGCGCAATGTGCTGGCCGACCTTGCTATAGAAAGTGAAGCTGCATGCGCTTTATCCATGAGGCTTGCACGCGCTTTTGACCATCAAACGCAGGTCCACGAGCGGCTCATGGCACGCCTGCTGACGCCCGTGGCCAAGTTCTGGATCTGCAAACGCGGCAGCGCCTTCGCCCAGGAGGCGATGGAGTGCCTGGGCGGCAACGGCTATGTGGAAGAGGCCGGTGAGGGCGTGATGGCGCGCATCTACCGTGAGATGCCGGTCAATTCGATCTGGGAAGGCGCCGGCAACGTAATGGCGCTGGATCTGCTGCGCGCCTTGCGCAAAGGCGATGCCGCCGCCGCGCTGGAGCGGGAACTGGCGCCGGCACGCGGCCAACACCCGGCGCTGGACCGGCTGGCCCAGAGCCTGCCGCACCGCGTGGAGGCCATGGCGAGCGAGCTGGAAGCGCGCCGGCTGGCGCAGGATGTGGCGCTGGCAGTGCAGGGCGCCTTGCTGGCGCAGAGCGCGCCGTCGGCGGTATTCGCCGCCTTCTGCGATTCGCGCCTGGCCGGCAACTGGGGCCATACCTTTGGCAGCCTGGGCGCCGGCACAGCGTTCGACCACTTCCTGCAGCGCGCGCTGCCCGACTGACAACGAGGAGTGAAAACAGTGATCACGGAATACAAGGACAAAGTGGCGGTGCTGACCGGTGCCGGCTCCGGTTTCGGCCTGGAGTGCGCGCGCCTGGGCGCACAGTTCGGCATGCGGCTGGTGCTGGTGGATGTGCAGAAGGACGCGCTGGAGCAGGCCGCCGCCGAAATGAAGGCGGCGGGCGTTGACGTGCTGGCGCTGCAGGTGGACGTTTCCGACGCCGCGCAGATGGAGCACCTGGCACGCCGGGTGCAGGAACGTTTTGGCGCGCCGCATTTCGTCTTCAACAACGCAGGCGTTGCCGCTGGCGGGCTGGTGTGGGAGAACACCGCACAAGACTGGCACTGGGTACTGGGTGTCAACCTGTGGGGGGTGATCCACGGTGTACGCCTGTTCACGCCCATGATGCTGGAGGCGGCCCGAAAGGACCCGGCCTACCGGGGTCACATCGTCAACACCGCCAGCATGGCCGGGCTGCTCAACCCGCCCAACATGGGTGTCTACAACGTCAGCAAACACGCAGTGGTGGCCCTGAGCGAGACGCTGTACCAGGATCTGGCGCTGGTGACGGACCAGGTCGGCGCCTCGGTGCTGTGCCCGTACTTCGTGCCGACCGGCATTCACCAGAGCGAGCGCAACCGCCCGGGCGAGCTGGCCAGCGCGCCGCTGACGCGCAGCCAGCTGATCAGCCAGGCCATGAGCGACAAGGCCGTCAGCTCGGGCAAGGTGACAGCGGCCGAGGTGGCGCGCAAGGTGTTTGACGCCATGAGCGCCAACCAGTTCTATATCTACAGCCACCCCCAGGCCATCGGCGCAGTGCAGACGCGGCTGGAAGACATTCTGCAGGCGCGCAACCCGACCGATCCCTTTGCCCACAAGCCGGCGCTGGGTGAGGAGCTGCGGCGCGCCTTGCGCGCCGCCTGAGGCGAGCCGGCATCGAGCGGCGCCGGCTCAGTGCACCTTGCGCGGCGGCGGAGTGTCGTCGTCCAGGATCAGGTCGACCTTGCCCAGCGGGTCGTCCGGTTGTCCCATGAGCGCGACCAGTTGCAACAGCTTGCTGTCGGAGATGAAGCTGGCGGACGAGGCTGCCTGCAGCAGTTGCTCGGGCGGCTGCGGGTGGGACACCACGTAGCCCTGCACATAGTCCACGCCGATCTCGGCCAGGGTCTCCACCGTGTCCGCATCTTCCGCCCACTCCGCCACGGTCTTCATGCCGAGGTTGCGCGCCAGGTTGACGATGGCCTCCACGATCGACACATTGGCCGGGTGCTGGTTCATGCTGACGATGAAGCTGCCGTCGATCTTCAGCAGATCGGCCGGCAGCTCCTTGATATAGGCAAACGAGGTGTAGCCGGCGCCGAAGTCGTCCAGCGCCACCCGCGCACCGAAGCCACGCACCTTGTCGATGAAGCGACGGGTGTTGTTGAGGTCATGCAGCGCCACGCTTTCGGTGATCTCGATGCTCAGGAAGCTGGCCACATGGCTGTTGCCGCGCAGCAGGTCGAACACCTCTTCCATGAACTCCTCGTCGTTCAGCGAGGTGCCGCTGAGGTTGACGCAGACGAACTGGGTCTTGAGCAGGCGCGGGCGATGCTCGTCCAGCCAGGCCAGCGTGGTCGACAGCACCCAGCGGTCGATCATGCCCATGCGGCCGCTGTGCTCGGCCGCGGCGATCAGGCGGTGCAACGGCACCGGTTCGCCGTGCGGATCGCGCATGCGCAGCAGCACCTCGAAGTTCAGCGTGTCGCTCGGCCGTGTCAGCGACATGATGGGCTGCATCACCAGGTACAGACCGTCCAGCGCCGACTCACCGGCCAAGCTCTCAGCCAGGCGGATCTCGGCCTCGTGCTCGCGGAACGCCGGTGCGCCACGCTCATAGACCACCAGCCCCTTGCCCGGGCTGGCCTTGGCCTCGCGGCAGGCGCGGTCGGCAGTGGAGATGGCGTCCTTCATCCGGGTGCCGGGCACCACCTCGATCAGGCCGATGGAGCCGTGCACATGGAAGGCCTTTTCGCCCACACGGTAGGGCTGATCGTCGATCCGCTCCAGGATGCCGCGGCAGATGACGCTGGCCAGAGGCATGTGGGTGTCGGGCAGCAGGATGATGAACTCGTCGCCGCCGACGCGCCCCATGCTCATGCTGCCGGACAGCATCTGCTGCACGCGGGCGCAGACCTCGCGCAGGATTTCATCGCCGGTGTTATGGCCGTACAGGTCGTTGATCAGCTTGAAGCGGTCCAGGTCCAGGTAGGCCATGGCCAGCGGTCGCCCCTCGTGCAGCCGCGCCTGTGCCTGGTCGAACATCTCTTCGATGCCGCGGCGGTTGAGCACCTTGGTCAGCGCATCGTTGTGCGCCAGGTAGCGCATCTCCTCGGCTGCGATCGAGCGGTCAGTGATGTCCTGCAGCGACCCTTCGATCTTGTCGCCAGCCTGCGTGGCCTTGACCAGATAGCGTCGCTGCCGGTCGCGCGGTACGCTTGCGTGGCTGCGTACCTCGATCTCGGCTTCAGGCTGGCGCAGCAGAGCCTCATGCAGTGCGTGCCAGGAGCCGTTGCTGAAGAAGTCGGCCCAGGCGTTATGGCCGCGGCGCAGTACAAAACGACCCAGCATCTTGTGCATGGCCGGATTGGCGCTGAGGAAGACGCCTTGCAGGTCCAGGGTGAACAGGCCGACCGGCATGGCATCGTAGGTGTGCTGAAGCTGCGCCTGTGCCACCAGACGCTGGCGATGCTCCTGCCGGATCTGTTCGGAGATGGCCAGCGAAGCGAGCAGACTGGACGCAAAGGCCACTGCGACACTGTTGAGCGAGTTGTCGATGCCCCGCGTGCCGTAGGCCGCGGCCAGGATTTCGAACAAGCTGGAGATGAGCATCACCGCAAGGGCCGCACCATAGAGCAGTGCCGCGTGGGACCTTGTCCGGTACACGATGACAATCAGACCGAGGATCATCATCGGCAAAAGCACGCCGCCGGTGATCCACATCAGGGTGAGAAAGTTCGGGCGCGCCAGGGTGAAGGCGGCCACAAACAACCCGATGCACAGCCACTGGCCGAATGCCACCGATTGGCTGATGAATCGGTTCCGAAGATGCTCCCGGAACAGGTTCTTGAACAGGGTGATCGTCAGCAGTCCCCAGGCGGCGCGCGTCAGAGACCGTCCGGTTGCCAGCCAGTCGACCGGAACCGCATGGCTGAGCCACTGGTCATCCCAGCCCGCGGATGTGGCGCTCACGCGCAAGGTGACGATGAGCCAGGCGGCAAAAATGATGTTCAACTTCTGGCGGTAGATTACGGCCGTGATGACAACGAACGCCACCAGCACCAGCATTCCGCCATCCAGCAGCCCCGATTTGCGATGAAAGTCGCGCGCCGAGTTGTTCAGCTCGTCCAGTGTCCAGAGATTGACGCTCAATCTGGCCGGGCCGCTGAAGGAGGTGCGGCAGACGATGCTGGTGCGCGTTGCATCGAACTTCAGGCCAAAACCCGCCTTGACCCGAAAGAAGTCATCGTCGACCTTGATCGCGGTTGAGGTCCCGAGCAGCGTTTGTGTGCGACTGTCCCAGCAGCTCAGCGCGACCGCATGTCGGGAGGGGAATTCGATGGCCATCGACGCGTCCAGAGGCGGCGGCAGATCAAGGCTGAACCAGACCGGGTGCTCCGACAGCCTGGGGTTGAAATACCGGGTGAGCGGGGTGTCTGCCAGTTTCTGCAGCACGCCGGGCAGTTGTGCCTCGTCTGCTTCCTCGATCAGCGCATGAAACTCCAGCGGTTTTTCGGCTTTGCTGCTGTAGACGTCATCCCACAGCAACAGGGCGGCCAGGCACAGAAGCGCAATCGCCAGAGGAATCACATAAAAGGAGAACGCATCAGGCAAGCCTTGGAAGGCCGTGGAAAGCAACCGTTTTCGCGGTGAGCGCGGCGATGTGATGCGGTTCAAAAACGGTCCTCTCTGTGGCGGCTGGCTGTCTGCAGTTGCTGCAGGCCGGGGCGGCTGCGAACGCCAACCTTTGGGTGCGTAGGATAGCGTGATTCGACGCACCCGATGGGCGTTCGCGGCCTGTCGGCAGGCCTACAGACGAGCTGTCTGGTCCATCGTCTCCGTTCGCATGACGCCCGGGAATCCGATCGCTTGCGTCCGGCGTACCCACATGTCGCGATGCCCATCGGTCTGGATGTCCGGATGGTGGGTATGACAGAAGAAGTCCAGCAGTGGATGACCAGCCTGCGTGTAGTTGGCTTCCAGCTGCTCCATGTCGAGACCCAGCACACGGTGCGGGACGTTGTTGGCGCGGGGCAGGGGAATGAAGGTTTCTCCGTTCAGCAGATCGCGGAACAGGAGCTTCTCGTACATGCGGTCCAGCGGAGGCCGTGCAGCCAGGACCGACCATTGCAGACGATGCTCGATGCTGTAAAGCAGACAAGCCTTGATGAGCGCGTGTTTGACCAGCCGGCCCGCACTGCCGGGGGCCACCGAGAGCCGGCGCGCTTCGGCCAGCCGCTTGCCTTTCAACCAGTCCGGCAACTGGACCGATTGCTCAAGGTTCAGGGGCCGCCGAAGGTTGTTCTGGATCCTGGCCGAGCCGAGCGTGGAGGTCGTGTCCCCAGAGGTGGTGTAAGTCCACAGCCCGGACAGGCTGAGATACA
>JAULXO010000019.1:0-68311 GCA_032118555.1 Hylemonella sp.
GCTGCGGCCGTTCCCCGCTATCATGGGTTCATGGCCACCCTCACCGAACACCTCATCAAGCTGACCGATCACCGAGATCGCGACTTGCTGGAGCTGACGCTGGCAAAGGCGCTGATCGATCTGGTTTCCATCGACCGCGTGCTGATCGCCCGCGTCACCAGTGAAGACGGCATCAAGCGCTGGCTCGATCTGGTGTCGCTCGACGCCCGAGGCGGCGGCAAGGTGGTAGATCCCCTACGCATTGATTACAGCAAACTGCCGCGTCTGGAGGATGCGTCCGACCGGCTTCGCTGCGTCCAGAGCCGTGAACAAGTCGAAGTGGCCTGGGCTGGCGCTGAGGGACCGCGCATCACCTACTTCCCGTTGTTTGCCGAGGCGCGCAGCGACGAGGAGCAGGGCGTGCTGGAAATCCATTCGGCCGCGCCGCTGACCGCGCAGGACCTTGAGACCATCGGCCAGTTGCACCACATCTACCGCAACATGTACAGCCTGCTGGCCTACAGCGACCGCGATGCGCTGACCGGCCTGCTCAACCGCAAGTCACTCGACGACGCCTTCTACAGCGCCGTGCTGGAAGAACTCGACGGCGTGCTGGACGACAGCAAGCAGGCCACAACGCCCGCGGTGGCAGGCATGGAACGGCGCCACCGCGTGCCGCCCAACTACTGGCTCGGTACCATCATCATCGACAACTTCCATCTGCTGAGTGACAAGCATGGCCACCTCATCATGGAAGAGGTCACGCTGCTGGTGGCACGCCTGATGAACAACACCTTCCGCGCCCATGACCGGCTCTACCGCTTTGGCAGCGACGAGTTTGCGGCGCTGTTCCACTGCCCGGACGAGGCGCTGGCTTTCGGTGCCTTTGAGCGCCTGCGCGCCAATGTGGAGAAGTTCAATTTTCCGCAAGTCGGCCGCGTTACCGTCTGTGCTGGCTTCACCCGCATCCTGGCCGACGACTCGCCCAGCACCGCGCTGGAGCGCGCCGAGCAGGCCATCGACTACGCGCAGAAGAACGGCCGTAACAAGGTGTGCAGCCACCTCGATCTGGTGCGGCGTGGTTTCTTTGGGGAAGTGGCGCGGACTGGGGCGGTGGATATTTTCTGATCGCCTGCCGCGGCCCGATGAAAGCCCGCCTCGTGCGGGCTTTTTTGCGCCTTCTGCCTTGATGGCTGGGCGTGAGTAGCTATTGAATCAGTAGCGCTCTGGTATTGCAGACAGGGGGCTGACGGGGCCGGTGTACCGGGCCGAGACCCGGCCTCCCACGCGAACCCGGATGCAATTCCGGGGCAGCGACGCTACAAACTCCATAGCGATCTACGCAATACCGGCAGGCGCCAGAGCACAAAAAAGCCCGCACGAAGCGGGCTCTTCTGTCAGCGGTACAGGGCCTCAACTCTGCACAGCCCCTTGCTGCTCAAACGGCAGATTCAGATCCCGCAGGTCCTTGCGTGTCTCGACCAGGATCAGCGGACCCTCGTCGATCACCACCGGGGCCGGACGCTCGCGCGGCACGTGTACCGGCTTGGGTTCGGCGGCGATGGCGGCCTGCACGGTCGCGACCTTCTCGGCGTCGGAGTTGACCCACTGCAGCCCGGCGGCGTCGGCCACCTGGTTCAACTCACCCAGCGGCAGCACGAAGGGCTGCACGCGCGGCAGGCCACGGGCAGCCGGGGCGGCGGTTGCGGCGGGGGCTGCAGCAGCGACGGGCTCAGCGGCCGCAGCCGGCGCCAGGGCGGTTGCCACGTCGGTCACGACGCTTTCCTGCGTGGCACCTTGCTGGCGCTCACCGCGGCCTTCGCCGCGCTCACCACGCTCGCCGCGTTGGCGGTCACGGCCGTAGCGGTCGCGTGAACGGCGCTCGCGCTGGCCGTTGCCACCTTCCGCTTCGGCCGGCGCAGTTGCCGGTGCTTCAACGGCGGTGGCTTCGCCGCTTACCAGTGCCTCGGCCGGCGCGGCAGCCAGGGCGGTTTGCTCGGGGTTGACAGCCTCTTCGGTGCGCGGTGCGCGTTCACGGCGCTCACCCCGATTGCTGCGCTCACCTCGGCCTTCCCCTCGACCTTCACCACGCGTTTGTTCGCTGCGCTCCGCACGCGGTTCACGCGGTTCGCGCGGTTCGCGCGGCTCACGGGGTTCGCTCCGCTCGGCACGGTCACCGCGCTCACCGCGGTTGCGTTGCTCGCCATTGCGGGCGCCGCGTTCCGGGCGCTCGGTCTTCACGGCCTCGGCAGTCGGGGCCGCAGCGGTCTGCTCGGCGCCGTTGGCCTTGGCTTCTGCCTCGGTGCGCTGACCCGTGCGTTCGCCACGGCTTCCTTCACCACGGCGCCCGCCGCGGCCACCGCGGCCACGACCTTCGCCGCGGCCCTCGGTGCGCTCACCACGGCCTTCGCCACGCTCACCACGGCCTTCGCCACGCTCACCACTGCGGCCGGCATCGCGACCACCGCGGCCTTCGCGGCGCTCTTCCTTCTTCTCGCCGGCCTTGGCCGGTTCGGCTGCGGGTTCGGCGCCAAACAAGCTCTTGAGCCAGCCGAAGAAGCCGCCGCCGGTGCTGGCGGCTGCAGCCGGCTTGGCCGCATGGGCAGGCTTCTTGGGCGCTTCCGGCGGGGCCACCGGCTTGGGCGGGGCCACCGGGGCCGGCACATCGGGCAACACACCCTTGATGACCGGGGTCTGCTTGTTGGTCGGCTCCTGCGAGCGGCGCGTCACGGCGGTGGCGTCCTCGATCTCCTCGGCCATCTTGTAGCTGGCCTCGATGTGGTCCAGGCGCGGGTCGTCGTGCTTGAGGCGCTCAAGCTTGTAGTTCGGCGTCTCCAGCGACTTGTTGGGCACCATCAGCACGTTGAGGCGCTGCTTGAGTTCGATCTTGGTGATCTCGTTGCGCTTCTCGTTGAGCAGGAAGGAGGCGACGTCCACCGGCACCTGCACGTGCACGGCGGCAGTGTTGTCCTTCTGCGACTCTTCCTGGATGATGCGCAGGATCTGCAGCGCCGAGCTTTCGGTGTCGCGGATGTGGCCGGAGCCGCCGCAGCGCGGGCAGGGGATGGAGGCACCTTCGGAGAGGGCCGGGCGCAGGCGCTGGCGGCTCATTTCCATCAGGCCGAACTTGGAGATGGTGCCGAACTGCACGCGGGCGCGGTCCTGGCGCAGCGCGTCGCGCAGGCGGTTCTCCACCTCGCGGCGGTTCTTGCTCTCCTCCATGTCGATGAAGTCGATCACGATCAGGCCACCGAGGTCGCGCAGGCGCATCTGGCGTGCCACTTCGTCGGCGGCTTCCAGGTTGGTGCGGGTCGCGGTTTCCTCGATGTCGCCGCCCTTGATGGCGCGCGCCGAGTTGACGTCGATCGAGACCAGCGCTTCGGTGTGGTCGATCACGATGGCGCCGCCGCTGGGCAGGTTGACCGTGCGGGCGTAGGCCGACTCGATCTGATGCTCGATCTGGAAGCGGCTGAACAGCGGCGCGTTGTCACGGTAACGCTTCACGCGCGCGGCATGCTCGGGCATGACGTGCGCCATGAACTGCTGGGCCTGGTCGTACACGTCGTCGGTGTCGATCAGGATGTCGCCGATATCGCTGTTGAAGTAGTCGCGGATGGCGCGGATGACGAGGCTGGATTCCTGGTAGATCAGGAAGGCGCCCTTGCCGCCCTTGGCGGCGCCGTCGATGGCGTTCCACAGCTTGAGCAGGTAGTTCAGATCCCACTGCAGCTCGGGCGCGCTGCGGCCGATGCCGGCGGTGCGCGCGATGATGGACATGCCGTTGGGATACTCGAGCTGGTCCAGCGCTTCCTTCAGTTCGGCGCGGTCGTCGCCCTCGATGCGGCGGCTGACGCCACCGCCACGCGGGTTGTTGGGCATCAGCACCACATAACGGCCGGCCAGCGAGATGAAGGTGGTCAGCGCCGCGCCCTTGTTGCCGCGTTCTTCCTTTTCCACCTGCACCAGCAGTTCCTGGCCTTCCTTGATGGCGTCCTGGATGCGCGCCTGGCTGACCGAGACGCCTTGCTGGAAGTACTGCTTGGAGATTTCCTTGAACGGCAGGAAACCGTGGCGGTCTTCGCCGTAGTCGACGAAACAGGCTTCCAGCGACGGCTCGACGCGGGTGACGACGGCCTTGTAGATGTTGCCCTTGCGCTGTTCGCGCCCTTCGATCTCGATCTCGTAGTCGAGCAGTTTCTGCCCATCCACAATCGCCAGGCGGCGTTCTTCAGCCTGCGTGGCGTTGATCAGCATGCGTTTCATGGCTTGCTTTCCTTTTCATCATTGCACATGCCCAATACGGGCCAACGATGCCGGAACTGACGCCGTGAAACGAAGGGAATTGCCGGAGAACCGGCGGCTCAGATCATGAGCCGCGGTGTAGGCGCGTGGATGGAGGCGAGGGGGATCGGTTGTGGAGTGACCGCCGGCGTGGCAGTTCTTTGAGCCCGCGGGGCGGGCACTGACGGCCGATCCATGCCCTCGGACAGCGCAAAGCAGCGCTGCAGGCAGGTGAAGATCAGGCGCATCAACACAAACATTTCGCTTTGATCCGTCTGCCAGCTTCTCGCTGGCGGACTTGGGTATTCCGTATCAGTGTTTCATGGCGTCGGCTGCGCCCTCCGCTCCGCAGGCCACGGCAAGCAACTGGCTTGCGGTCTGCGTGCAAAACGGGTGGTGGCATCGACCTTCCAGCGAGGCCGGTGGCGTCATGTGGACTAAACTCCAGACAAATCAACCACTTACAGCGCGTCGCTAGTGAAACACATTATAGGGGGCAAAACGCCTGCCGCCACGCCCCAGGTGAAATTGGTCGAAGTCGACACCGAGTCGGCCGGCCAGCGCTTGGACAACTTCCTGCTGCGCCAGCTCAAGGGCGTGCCCAAGACCCATGTCTACCGCATCATCCGCAGCGGCGAAGTGAGGGTTAACAAAGGCCGCGCCAGCGCTGACACAAGGATCGAGGCCGGTGACGTGGTGCGCCTGCCGCCGGTGCGGGTGTCCGAGCGGGTGGCCGAGAAGGCCGAGGCCATGGCCGCTCAGGCCGGTCTCGTGGCGCGCGGCGCGCCGGCGCGCGAGTTCCCCGTGCTGTTCGAGGACGAGTCGGTGCTGGCGATCGACAAGCCGGCCGGGGTGGCGGTGCACGGCGGCTCCGGCGTGAGCTTCGGCGTCATCGAGCAGTTGCGCATGGCCCGGCCGCAGGCGAAATTTTTGGAGTTGGTGCACCGGCTGGACCGCGAGACCAGCGGCATCCTGCTGGTGGCCAAGAAGCGCAGCGCGCTGAAGAGCCTGCAGGACCAGTTCCGCGAGCGGGAGACCGGCAAGACCTACCTGGCGCTGGTGGCCGGCCAGTGGCCGCTGAACAAGAAGGTGCTGGACAAGCCCCTGCACAAATACCTGCTGGAAGACGGCGAGCGTCGCGTCAAGGTGGTGGCCAAGGACGATCCGGATGGCATGAAGTCGGTGACGCTGGTCAAGGTGCGTGAGCGCGCTGCCGGCCCTCTTGGTCCGGCATCCCACGGCTACTCGCTGCTGGAGGTCACCATCAAGACCGGCCGCACGCACCAGATCCGCGTGCACCTGGCCTCCGAAGGCCTGCCCATCGTCGGCGACGACAAGTACGGCGACTTCGAGCTGAACAAGGCCGTGCAGAAGCCGGCCGATGGCCCGCCGCTCAAACGCATGTTCCTGCATGCCTGGCGGTTACAGTTCAACCATCCGGCCAGCGGCGAGCGCGTCGAGCTGCTGGCGAACCTGCCGCCCGAACTCGACCAGTTTTGGGCCCATGCCCAGTCCGCCCATGTCTGAAGCCGCCTTCCGCCCGCGCCAGTTCGACCTGATCGCCTTCGATTGGGATGGCACGCTGTTCGACTCCACCGCCATCATCACGCGCTGCATCCAGCTGGCGGTGCGCGACGTGGGCGGCACTGTGCCGACCGACGAGCAGGCGGCCTACGTCATTGGCATGGCGCTGATGCAGGCGCTGGCCCATGCCGCGCCGGATGTGCCGGAAGAGAAGTACCCCGAGCTCGGCGCGCGCTACCGCCATCACTACATGGCGCACCAGAACGACATCAGCCTCTTTGCCGGCGTGCTGGACATGCTGGCCGACCTCAAGGCCCGTCACCACTGGCTGGCGGTGGCCACGGGCAAGAGCCGGCGTGGCCTGGACGAGGCGCTGCACGCGGCCGAACTCCGGGGTGTGTTCGACGGCTCGCGCACGGCGGATGAGACCGCGGGCAAGCCGCACCCATTGATGCTGCAGGAGCTGATGCGCGAGTTCGGCGTCGAGCCCGAGCGCACGCTGATGATCGGCGACACCACGCACGACCTGCAGATGGCACTCAATGCGGGCTGCGCCAGTGTGGGCGTGAGCTATGGCGCGCACGAACCGACCGCTTTCCATGCGCTGCAGCCGCGCCACGTGGCGCACTCGGTGCGCGACTTGCATGACTGGCTCCTCCGGAACGCCTGAGCGCCGTGGACGAGACGTTGATCCCCTTGTGCAATTCCGCGGACCTGGCCGAGGGCGGCTTGGCCGTGCCTTTTGACGTGGTCTACCACGGCCAGACCTGCCGCGCCTTTGCGGTGCGTTTTGAGGGGCGGGCCCATGCCTACCTCAACCGCTGCACCCATGTGGCCATGGAGATGGACTACCAGCCCAACCACTTCTTCGACCCCACCGGCCGCTGGCTGATGTGCGCCACGCATGGCGCCGTTTATGCCCCCGATACCGGCGCCTGCCGCGGCGGACCGTGCCGCGGCGGCCTGAGCAAGATCCCCCTCACCGAGCATGACGGTGTGGTGCACTGGCATACTGCCTACAACCTGAAACCTGTCGAGTTCTGACATGAGCGATACCCCCCGTTCCCAATTCCCCGATGACCTCCCAAACAGCCCACCGGAGCCCGTCAATAAATCGTCGAACGCTATCAAAAATGGATCAATCCAGGGTGGCGATGTGCCCGGCTGGGAGCGCAGTGTGCTGGAAAAGCTGGTCTTTGCGACGCTGGAGGAGCAGCGTGCGGCACGGCGCTGGCGCTTGGTCACTCGCCTGGGCTGGCTCGTGGTGATTGCGCTGGTGGTCTGGTTCAGCTTCGGCCCCGGTACGCCGACCAAGAGCACCATCACGCCGCACACCGCCTTGGTGGCGATCCAGGGCGAAATTGCCTCCGGCTCGGAGGCCAGCGCCGAGATGGTGGTGTCGGCCATGCGCAATGCCTTCGAGGACCATGGCGCCCAGGCGGTGGTGCTGCTGATCAACTCGCCCGGCGGCAGTCCGGTGCAGGCCGGCATCATCAACGACGAAATCCGGCGCCTGAAGGCCAAGCACAACAAGCCGGTCTACGTGGTGGTGGAAGAAGCTGCGGCCTCGGCGGCCTACTACATCGCGGTGGCGGCTGACCGCATCTACGTGGACAAGGCCAGCATCGTCGGCAGCATCGGCGTGCTGATGGACGGCTTCGGCTTCACCGGCCTGATGGACAAGCTCGGCATCGAGCGCCGCCTCATGACGGCCGGCGAGAACAAGGGCTTCCTCGACCCCTTCAGCCCGCAGACCGAGAAGCAGCGCACCTACACCCAGGCCATGCTGGACCAGATCCACCAACAGTTCATCACCGTGGTCAAGGCCGGCCGTGGCAGCCGCCTGAAGGACTCGCCCGAGATGTTCAGCGGCCTGTTCTGGACCGGTCAGCAGGCGGTCGAACTCGGTCTGGCCGATCAGTTCGGCAACCTCGACTATGTGGCACGTGAGGTGGTGAAGGCGGAGGAGATCATCGACTACACCCAGCGCGACAACGTGGCCGAGCGCCTGGTCAAGCGCTTTGGCGCCGCCATCGGCGAAGGCGCGGTGAAGGCCTTGCGCACCCTGCCGGCCTTCCACTGAGCACGCCCGCGCCGGCTGGCGCCACGGTCAGCGACCGATGGCAAACACTGCCGGCGTGTCCTTGTCCAGCGCAACCGGCTGCTGCTGCCAGCGCCGCACGCTGGCGCTGTGGTTGCGCGCCGTGGCCAGCGTCAGGCCGCTGCTCACCGCCAGCCGGGTGTCCGGCTTGAGCGTCTGCAGCAGTGCCTGCAGCAAGGCGGCATTGCGGTAGGGCGTTTCGATGAAGAGCTGGGTCTGGCCATTCTTGAGCGCCAGCGCCTCGAGTTCGCGGATGCGCTGTGCGCGGGCTGCCGGCTCCTGCGGCAGGTAGCCGACGAAGGCAAAGTGCTGGCCCGACAGGCCGCTGGCGGCCAGCGCCAGCAGCAGTGACACCGGGCCGATCAGCGGCACGACCTCCAGTCCCAGCTCATGCGCGGCGCGCACCACCGAGGAGCCGGGGTCGGCCACGGCCGGCATGCCGGCTTCGCTCAGCAGGCCGACGTCGTGGCCGGCCAGTGCGACGGCCAGGAGCGGCTTGGCGTCGAACGCCGGCTGGCCGCTGCCGCCGTGGTCGCCCTTCTTGTGCACCTCGCGCGGCAATTCCTGGATCTGCAGCGCCTGCAGCGGCTGCACCAGCGGTAGCACCTCACCAACGCGTTTGAGGTAGGCGCGCGCCGTCTTGGCGTTCTCGCATACCCAGTGCTGCAGCCGCGCCGCCACCGCCAGCGTGCCCTGCGGTAGCACCTCGGTCAACGGCGTCTGGGCTGTACAGCCGAAGTCCAGCGGGGCCGGCACCAGGTACAGCCGGCCTTTGGTCGTATTCAAGGACGTGCCTCCTGCGTCGTGAGCAAGGGCAGGCCGGCGGCGCGCAGCAAGCGGACGGTACGGATCAGCGGCAGGCCGACCAGGGCGGTCGGATCGTCGTTCTCGATCGATTCGAGCAGCGCAATGCCGAGGCCTTCGCTCTTGGCGCTGCCGGCGCAGTCGTACGGCGTTTCGGCGCGCAAGTAGGTCTCGATTTCCTCATCCGTCAGATCGCGGAACTTCACGCGCACCGGCGCCAGGTCGACCTCGGCAAAACCGGTGGCCTGGCAGACCACGGCCACCGCGGTCTGGAACACGACGGTGCGGCCACGCATCTGGCGCAACTGGGCCACCGCGCGCTCGTGCGTGCCGGGCTTGCCCAGGGGGCGACCGCCCAGATCGGCCACTTGGTCGGAGCCGATGACCACGGCATTCGGGAAGCGGCCGGCCACGGCCTGCGCCTTGGCCAGCGCCAATCGGCAGGCCAGGTCACGCGGGATTTCGCCCGCCTGTGGCGTTTCGTCGACCTCGGGAGAGGCAACCTCGAAGGGCAGGCGCAGGCGCGCCAGCAGTTCCCGCCGGTAGGGCGAGGTCGAGCCCAGGATCAGCGGACGATGCGTGGTGTCGGTCATGGCGCCGATTCTCTTACACTGCCGGCATGTCGCATGAGTTTGTTGCCCACCGGCTAGACGTCAAGGCCTTTGCCAAGGCCGGCGCCGTCCTGTCCGGACAGGATTCCCTGACCCGATTCGAGCGCCTGCTGGCGGAAACCGGAGCGGCCGGCGCGCCCCGGCTGGTGCGCTGGGAAGCGCGTGGCGAAGCGCGTACCGATGCCAGCGGGCACGCCCAGATCTGGCTGCACCTGCAGGCCGAAGTGAGCCTGCCGCTGACTTGTCAGCGCTGCCTGGGGCCGGTCGATGTCGCGCTGGCGGTCGACCGTTCCTTCCGGTTTGTTGCCACCGAAGCGCAGGCCGAAGCCGAGGATGAAGAGGCCGAGGAGGACGTGCTGGCCCTGAGCCGCGACTTCAACCTGCACGCCCTGATCGAGGACGAGTTGCTGATGGAGCTGCCGCTGGTGCCGCGCCATGAGGTCTGCCCGGCGCCGGTGAAGCTTGCGGTGCAGGATGCGGATTTCGAGGCGGCCGAGGCCGAGAAGCCTAACCCCTTCGCCGCCCTGGCCAGTCTCAAGCCCGGCAAGCCCAATTGAGGCGTCACGGGAAACTGGCGCAAAATCAACCAGTTAGGCTATAATTTGCGGTTTCGCGCAGACCCAACCTGTGCAGACCCACCCACCGATTGAATAACCCCGGTCCGGCGGACGCCGCCTGACCTGATTACCAGGAGCCGATCATGGCCGTTCAGCAAAACAAAAAGTCTCCGTCCAAGCGCGGTATGCACCGTTCGCACAACGCCCTGACCGTGCCCGGCATCGCCGTCGAGCCGACCACGGGTGAAACCCACCTGCGCCACCACATCAGCCCCAACGGCTTTTACCGTGGCCGCAAGGTGCTCAAGACCAAGTCCGAAGCGTAAAGCTCGTCCGACTGCCCAGGCCCGACGCTACATCGCAAGTAGCTCGGGCCTTTGTTTTGATGCTGACGTCCGTCGGTTTTCACCTGCCTGATTGCGCAGCCCGCCCATGATCACAATCGCTGTTGACTGCATGGGGGGCGATCACGGCCCCCGCGTCACGCTGGCCGCGTGCCGGAATTTCCTCGAACACCATCCCGATGCCGAGTTGCTGCTGGTCGGCCTGCCCGACAGCCTGGCCGGTTTCCAACATCCGCGCGCGCGCGCCGTGGCGGCCACCGAGGTTGTCGGCATGGACGACCCGATCGAGGTCGCCCTGCGGCGCAAGAAGGATTCCTCCATGCGCGTGGCCATCGAGCAGGTCAAGGATGGCGTCGCCCAGGCGGCGGTCTCGGCCGGCAATACCGGCGCCTTGATGGCCATTGCCCGTTATGTGCTCAAGACGGTGGAGGGCATTGACCGCCCGGCCATTGCCACCCAGCTGCCCAACGCCACCGGCGGCGCTACCACGGTGCTGGATCTCGGCGCCAACGTCGATTGCACGGCCGAACACCTGCTGCAGTTCGCCGTCATGGGTTCGGCCCTGGTGTCGGTGTTGCGCGATGATCCCAATCCGTCTGTCGGTCTGCTCAACATCGGCGAAGAAGTCATCAAGGGTAACGAAGTCATTAAAAAAGCGGGCGAACTGCTGCGATCTGCTGCTAATTCCGGTGATTTGAATTTCTTTGGCAATGTCGAAGGTAACGATATTTTCAAGGGGACAACCGACATCGTGGTCTGCGACGGCTTTGTCGGTAACGTGGCGCTCAAGGCCAGTGAAGGCTTGGCCTCGATGATCGGTGGCTTCCTGAAGCAAGAGTTTTCTCGCAGCATTTTTACAAAAATTGCTGCCATTTGCGCATATCCTGTGCTTTCTGCGTTTAAAAAGCGAGTCGATCACCGGCGCTACAATGGCGCTGCTTTGCTGGGTCTGCGCGGCCTGGTGTTCAAGAGCCATGGCTCGGCCGACGAGCTGGCTTTTGAGCAGGCACTGAACCGGGCGTATGATGCAGCCCGGAACAAGCTGCTGGACCGGGTGCAGGCCCGGATCGCCCATGCAGCCCCGCTGCTGGCCGGGGCCTCCGGCGCAGCGTAACCGCAGCCGGGCCGACCGGCCGTCTGCGGGTTCAACACTAGAACATACATGAGACCTTATTCCCGCATCATCGGCACCGGCAGCTACCTGCCGCCGCGGCGCCTGAGCAATGCCGATCTGGTGGCCCAGCTGGCGGCTGACGGCATCGAGACCTCGGACGAATGGATTGTCGAGCGCACCGGCATCCGGGCGCGCCACTTTGCCGATCCGACCGTGAGCAGCAGTGACCTCGGGGTGGAAGCCGCACGGCGCGCGCTGAAGGCCGCCAAGCTGCAGCCGCAGGACATCGATCTCATCATCGTCGCCACGTCCACGCCGGACATGGTGTTTCCGTCCACCGCCTGCATCCTGCAGAACAAGCTGGGCGCCAACGGCTGTCCGGCCTTCGATGTGCAGGCCGTTTGCAGCGGCTTTGTTTACGCCCTGACCGTGGCCGACGCCATGATCAAGGCCGGCACGGCCCACCGCGCGCTGGTGATCGGCGCCGAGGTGTTCTCGCGCATCCTCGATTTCAAGGACCGTACCACCTGTGTGCTGTTCGGCGATGGCGCCGGCGCCGTGGTGCTGGAGGGCTCGGACGAGCCGGGCATCCTGGCCAGCGACCTGCATGCCGATGGCAAGCACGTCGGCATCCTGTGCGTGCCCGGCCATGTGTCGGGCGGCAACGTGCTGGGCGACCCGGTGCTCAAGATGGACGGCCAGGCTGTGTTCAAGCTGGCCGTGGGCGTGCTGGAAGATGCCGCGCGTGCGGCACTGGCCAAGGCCGGCAAGCAAGACAGCGACATCGACTGGCTGATTCCGCACCAGGCCAACATCCGCATCATGCAAAGCACCGCCAAGAAGCTCAAGGTGCCGCTGGACAAGGTCATCGTGACCGTGGACCAGCACGGCAACACCTCGGCGGCCTCGATCCCGCTGGCGCTGGACGAGGGCGTGCGCAGCGGCCGCGTCAAGCCGGGCCAGCTGGTGCTGCTCGAAGGCGTGGGCGGTGGCTTCACCTGGGGGGCGTCGCTACTGAAAATGTAGCTGTCAGCGCCCTTTAGATAAGGCTTGAAGCCTGATTTGATTCATATTTTGAGACGAAGACGATGAAACCGTTTGCCTTTGTTTTCCCGGGCCAGGGCTCGCAGTCGGTCGGCATGCTCGACGCCTGGGGCGACCACCCGGTGGTGGCCGAGACCCTGAAGGAGGCGTCTGATGCCCTGGGTGAGGATGTGGCCAAACTGATCAAGGAAGGTCCGAAAGAGGCGCTGGCCCTGACCACCAACACCCAGCCGGTGATGCTGGTCGCCGGTGTGGCGGCCTACCGGGTCTGGATGAGCGAAGTGGGCGTGGCGCCGAACGCGGTGGCCGGCCACTCGCTGGGTGAATACTCGGCCCTGGTGGCGGCCGGCGTGCTGACGCTGGCGCAGGCCACGCCGCTGGTGCGCCTGCGTGCCCAGGCCATGCAGGAAGCGGTGCCGGTTGGCACCGGCGCCATGGCCGCTATTTTGGGCATGGAAGCGGCCAAGGTCATTGCGGGTTGCCAGGATGTGACGCAGTCGCTGGGTGGCGGTGAGGTGGTGGAAGCGGTGAATTTCAACGATGCGGCGCAGACCGTGATCGCTGGCACCAAGGCTGCAGTGGAGAAGGCCTGCGAGGTGCTGAAGGCCAATGGCGCCAAGCGTGCGCTGCCGCTGCCAGTGTCGGCGCCGTTCCATTCCAGCCTGATGAAGCCGGCGGCCGAGAAACTGCGCGAGAAGCTGGAGTCGGTGGAGTTGGGGGCGCCGCAGGTTGCCCTGATCAACAATATCGATGTGGCAGTCGAGACCGATGCCGACCGCATCCGCGACGCCCTGTACCGACAGGCCTTCGGCCCGGTGCGCTGGGTCGAGTGCGTGCAGGCCATCAAGGCGCGCGGCATCAACCAGATCGTCGAGTGCGGTCCGGGCAAGGTGCTGGCCGGCATGGTCAAGCGCATCGACGCCGAACTGACTGGCCTGGCCCTGTACGACCCGGCCACGCTGACCGAAGTGAAAGGAGCTCTGCAATGAGCGAAATGAAATTCGAGGGCCAGGTTGCCCTGGTCACCGGTGCCTCGCGCGGCATCGGTGCGGCCATCGCGCATGAGTTGGCGCACCGCGGCCTCAAGGTCATCGGCACCGCCACCAGCGATGACGGCGCTGCCAAGATCAGCGCCGCGCTGGCCGAGTTCAACGGCTGCAAGGGCATCAAGCTCAACGTCAACGACGCTGCCGGCTGCGACGCCGCCATTGACGCCATCGTCAAGGAACATGGTGCGCTGCACGTGCTGGTCAACAACGCCGGCATCACGCGCGACAACCTGGCGATGCGCATGAAGGACGGCGAGTGGGACGAGGTGCTGGACACCAACCTGAAGGCGGTGTTCCGCCTGAGCCGCGCCGTCATCCGCCCGATGATGAAGCAGCGCTATGGCCGCATCATCAGCATCACCTCGGTGGTGGGTGTGTCCGGCAACCCGGGGCAGGCCAACTATGCGGCGGCCAAGGCCGGCGTGGCCGGCATGACACGCGCGCTGGCGCGCGAGCTGGGCACGCGCAACATCACGGTCAACTGCGTGGCCCCCGGCTTCATCGAAACTGACATGACGGCCCACCTGCCCGAAGAGCAGCAGAAGGCCCTGCTGGGCCAGATCCCGCTGGGGCACCTGGGCAAGCCGGCCGACATTGCGCATGCGGTGGCCTACCTCGCCTCGCCGCATGCCGGTTATGTGACGGGGCAGGAGCTGCACGTCAACGGTGGCATGTACATGTAAGACAGGTTCAGGCCGGGTTATCCGTACGGCCACCCGGGGTGGGGAACACGTTCCCCGAGCCGGCTAAAATCACGGATTCATTTACAACCCTCTGAGGGAAACATGAGCGATATCGAAGCACGCGTCAAGAAAATCATTGCCGAGCAACTCGGTGTGGAAGAGTCCCAGGTCACCAATGAAAAAGCCTTCGTGGCCGATCTGGGTGCCGACTCCCTCGACACCGTCGAACTGGTGATGGCACTGGAAGACGAGTTCGGCATCGAGATTCCGGACGAAGACGCCGAGAAGATCACCACGGTGCAAAACGCCATCGACTACGCCAAGGCGCACCAGAAGGCCTGATGGCATCCCTGCGGTACGCCCGTCGCGGCGTATCGCCAGCCCTGTGAGCGGCCGGCCGCCTGGATGGCGCGCCGCTCACGGCGGCCCCCGCTTGCTAGCAATCACAGAAATCTATGTCCCGTCGTCGCGTTGTCGTCACAGGTCTGGGCTGTATCAGCCCGGTGGGTAATACCGTGGCTGAAGCCTGGTCGAATCTGCTGGCCGGCAAGTCCGGTATCGACCTGATCACCAAGTTCGATGCCACCAACTTCGCCTGCAAGATCGCCGGCGAGGTCAAGGGCTTCGAACTGGAGCAGTACATCGGTGCCAAAGAGGCGCGCACGATGGACACCTTCATCCACTACGGCATTGCCGCTGCCGTGCAGGCCGTGGCCGATGCCGGCTTGCCGACCGGCGAGGCCCTGAGCGACGAGCAGGCCTGCCGCATCGGCTGCATGATCGGCTCCGGCATCGGTGGCCTGCCGCTGATCGAAGAGACGCACGGCGAACTGGTCAACCGCGGCCCGCGCCGCATCTCGCCCTTCTTCGTGCCGGCCTCGATCATCAACATGATTTCCGGCCACGTCTCGATGCGCTTCGGCTTCAAGGGCCCGAACCTGGCCATCGTGACGGCCTGCACCACCGGACTGCACAACATCGGCGATGCCGGGCGCATGATCGAATACGGCGATGCCGACGTCATGATCGCCGGCGGCTCCGAGGCCACCGTCTCGCCGCTGGGCGTGGGTGGTTTTGCCGCCATGCGTGCGCTCTCCACCCGCAACGACGATCCCAAGACCGCTTCGCGCCCCTGGGACAAGGACCGCGATGGCTTCGTGCTGGGCGAGGGGGCCGGCGTCATGGTGCTGGAAGAGTACGAGCACGCCAAGGCGCGCGGCGCCAAGATCTATGCCGAGCTTGGCGGCTTCGGCATGAGTGCCGACGCCGGCCACATGACGGCCCCCAACATGGACGGCCCGCGCCGCGCCATGATCAGCGCGCTGCGCAATGCCGGCGTCAATGCCGACCAGGTGGACTACCTGAACGCGCATGGCACCTCGACGCCGCTGGGCGACATCAACGAATCCAACGCCATCAAGGCGGCATTGGGCGACCATGCCAAGAAGGTGGTGGTCAACTCGACCAAGTCCATGACCGGCCACCTGCTGGGCGGCGCCGGCGGCATTGAATCGGTGTTCACGGTGCTGGCCGTGCACCAGCAGAAGAGCCCGCCGACCATCAACATCTTCAACCAGGACCCCGAGTGCGATCTGGACTACTGCGCCAATACCGCGCGTGACATGAAGATCGACGTGGCGGTGAAGAACAACTTCGGTTTCGGCGGTACCAACGGCACCCTGGTTTTCAAGCGCGTCTGACGCGCCAGCCGGCTCTCCAACCCATGCACAGCGCCCCAGCGGTTTCCTATCCGGTGGGGCGTTGTCACATCCAGGCCTGGCTGACCGGCGCGCTGTGGGGCATCGGTGCCCTGGGCTGTGCACTCTGGATCCTGGCGGCCGGTCGGGTAGGCTGGCCGCAGGCGCTGGCCCTGCTGGCCTGGGCAGCCGGTGGCGTGCTGGCCTGGCGCGACTGGCGACGGGCGCCGGCTGGCACCTTGCGCTGGGACGGCCAGCAATGGGCCTGGCTCAGTGTGGCTGACAGCTGTTCGGGCACGGTGCAGCGGGCGCTGGATGCACAACGCTGGCTGCTGCTGGTGTTTCGCCCGCAAAGTGGCCGCCCCGTTTGGTTGTGGCTGACGCGGGAGGCTGAGCCCACGCGCTGGCAGGCCTTGCGCCGCGCTCTGGTGGCGCGGCCGGCAGCGTCGTCGCCGCCTGGTTCGGCGGCGCAGGAGACCGCATGACGACGCCGGCATCGCCGCAGGCCGACGGCAGCGACGCGCTGCTGGTCGAGCGTACGCTGGCCGGGGATGCCCGTGCCTATGAGTTGCTGGTGCTCAAGTACCAGCGCCGTATCCAGCGTCTGATCAGCCGCATGGTGCGCGATACCGACCTGGTGGAGGATATTGCGCAGGAAACCTTCATCCGGGCCTACCGGGCGCTGCACCAGTTCCGTGGCGACGCCCAGTTCTACACCTGGCTGTACCGGATTGCAGTCAACACCGCCAAGAAATTCCTGCTGGAACTCAAGCGCGATCCCCTGGTGACGGAGGCCGCCCGGCAGACCGACGGTGACGAAGATGAAACTTCCCGGTCCGGAAACGAACCAACAACGGACGAGACGCCCGAATCGGTGCTGGCGGCGAACGAGATTGCCCAGGCCGTGAATGCGGCCATGGAGGCCCTGCCGGAGGACTTGCGCCAGGCGGTCACGCTGCGCGAGATCGAAGGCTTGAGTTATGAAGAGATTGCCGCCGTGATGGACTGCCCGATCGGCACCGTGCGTTCGCGCATCTTCCGGGCGCGCGAGGCGATCTCGGCGCGGGTGCGGCCCTTGCTGGCGCACCAGTCCGGCAAGCGCTGGTAGGACGGGATGAGGGTAAGCATGATGACGACACACGAGATGAACGAACGCGAGCTGGTATCGGCCCTGGCCGATGGCCAGTTGCAGGGCGACGACATCGCGCGGGCCCTGGCGCTGATCGAGCGCAGCGAGGAGGCGTGCGCCTACTGGCACGCCTGCCATCTGGTGGGCGACGTGCTGCGTGCGCAGGAGCTGGCGGCCGACGCGGCACGGGATGCTGCCTTCGTGGCCCGCCTGCGCCAGCGCCTGCAGGCAGAAGCGCCGCAGCCGAATCTGGTGACTGCTATCGAATTGGTAGCTGTCGGCGCCGATTCGGAAAGGGTGGAGGGCCAAAAACGCTTCAAGGATCCGGTGGCCAACGATGCCAGCCTGCGCTGGAAGCTGGTGGCTGGTTTTGCCTCGCTGGCCGCGGTGGCTGCCGTGGGCTGGCAGCTGGTGATTCATGACGGCACCGCCCAGGGCGGAGCCCAACTGGCACAGGCTGGCGGCGAGCCGGCCCAGGTGATGCTGCGCGACCCGAGGCTGGACCAGTTGCTGGCCGCGCACCAGCAGTTCGGCGGCACCTCGGCGCTGCAGATGCCAGCCGGTTTCCTGCGCAACGCCACTTTCGAGCGGCCGGCGCGTTGATCCCTATACCTGACGCATGAGCCTTTCCTTGATACGTCCCCTTGGCAAGCGCCTGGCAATGGCTGGCGCGGCGATGCTGGCCGCCACTGCGCTGGCGCAGGGTGGTGCCGCCACGAGCCAGCCGGTCGCGCCGGCCAGCCAGGCCACGCCCGCGGAACGCAGTGCCGCCGACTGGCTGATGCGCCTGCATGAAGCGTCGCGCCGGCGCACCTACATCGGCACGCTGGTGGTGACCTCGGGCGGCAGCATGGCCAGTTCACGCATCTGGCATGTATGCGACGGCCAGCAGCAGATGGAGCGGGTGGAGTCGCTTTCGGGCGCACCGCGTTCGACCTTCCGCCGCAACGACGAGGTCATCACCTTCTCGCCACAGACCAAGGTGGCAGTGGCAGAAAAGCGCGAGTCACTCGGCCTGTTCCCGAACCTGCTGAAGGCGCCCGATAGCGCCATTGACCAGTTCTACGGCGCGCGTGCCCAGGGTAGCGAGCGGGTGGCCGGTCTGGAGGCCGATCTGGTGCAGCTGACGCCGAAGGACGCGCTGCGTTTCGGCTACCGCATCTGGAGCGAGAAGAAGACCGGGCTGGTGGTCAAGCTGCAGACGCTGGATGCCGAGGGGCGTGTGCTTGAGCAGGTGGCGTTCTCTGAATTGCAGCTCGACGCCCCGGTCAGCATGGACAAGCTGGCGCAGATGATGCGCAACACCGACGGCTACACGCTGGAGAAGACCGAGCTGGTCAAGACCAGCGCGGCGGCGGAAGGCTGGCAGCTCAAGAAGCCGGTGCCCGGTTTCAAGCCCATGAGCTGCTACCGCCGGCCGGCCGGTGCGGCGCCCGCAGCCGACACGCTGGTGCAGTGGGTTTTCTCGGACGGCCTGGCGTCGGTATCGCTTTTCATCGAGCCCTTTGATCGCCGCCGCCATGGCTCAGAGGGCACGATGGCCATGGGGGCCACCCATACGCTGGTGCGGCGCCTGGCCGAGCGGCCGGGCCAGGACGGCGGCTGGTGGCTGACCGCGGTGGGTGAGGTGCCCGCGGCCACGCTGCAGGCCTTTGCCCAAGGCCTTGAGCGCCGGAAATGACGCCCCATCTGCGGGCAGCATGTAAATGGTTTTTACTGAGAGGTCGATGATGCGAGAGATCGATAGCCTGAAACGACGTTCTGGCCGTTGGCTGCTGGCGGTGCTGACGGTCACCGCCGCGGCCTTGCCGCTGCAGGCGGCGACGGCGCAGACACGCACCCTGCCGGATTTCACCGATCTGGTGGAGCAGGTGGGCCCGTCCGTGGTCAACATCCGCACCATCGAGCGGGTGACGGTGCGGCCGAGCAATGGCAGTGGCGTGGACGAGGACATGCTGGAGTTCTTCCGCCGCTTCGGCCTGCCCATGCCCAACGTGCCGCGCCAGCAGGGGCCGCGGGGCAATGCCCCGCAACAGGAGGAGCAGCCGCGCGGTGTCGGCTCCGGCTTCATCCTGTCGGCCGACGGTTTCATCATGACCAATGCCCATGTGGTGGATGGCGCCGACGAGGTGCTGGTCACGCTGACCGACAAGCGCGAGTTCAAGGCGCGCCTGGTCGGGGCGGACAAGCGTACCGACGTGGCGGTGGTGAAGATCGAGGCCAACGGCCTGCCGGCGGTGAAGATCGGCGACGTCAACCGCCTGAAGGTCGGCGAGTGGGTCATGGCCATCGGCTCGCCCTTCGGGCTGGAGAATTCGGTGACGGCCGGCATCGTCAGCGCCAAGCAGCGTGACACCGGTGACTACCTGCCCTTCATCCAGACCGACGTGGCCATCAACCCCGGCAACTCGGGCGGCCCGCTGATCAACATGCGCGGCGAGGTGGTGGGTATCAACAGCCAGATCTATTCCCGCTCGGGTGGTTACATGGGCATTGCCTTTGCCATCCCGATCGACGAGGCCATGCGCGTGAGCGAGCAGCTGCGCGCCAGCGGCCGCGTGACCCGCGGACGCATCGGCGTGCAGATCGACCAGGTCAGCAAGGATGTGGCCGAGGCCATCGGCCTGGGCAAGCCGCAGGGCGCGCTGGTGCGTGGCGTCGAACCCGGTTCGCCGGCCGAGAAGGCGGGCGTGGAGGCCGGCGACATCATCATCCGCTTCGACGGCAAGGCGATTGAGCGCTCCACCGATCTACCGCGTCTGGTGGGCAACACCAAGCCGGGCACGCGCAGCACGCTCACGGTGTTCCGCCGCGGCAGCGCCAAGGAGCTGAGCATCACCATTGGCGAGGTCGAAGCGGACAAGCCGGCCCGCGCCCAGCAGCGCGAAGACAAGCCGCGCCCCAGTGGCGCCGCGCAGAGCTTGGGCTTGATGGTGAGCGACCTGAGCGACGCGCAGAAGAAGGAGCTCAAGCTCAAGGGCGGTGTGCTGGTGAATGCCGCGACCGAGGCGGCCGCCCGCGCCGGCCTGCGCGAGGGTGACGTCATCCTCGCGCTGGCGAATGTCGAGGTGGCGAATGTGCGCGATTTCGAGGCGGTGCTGGGGCGGCTGGAGAAGAACAAACCCATCCAGGTGCTGTTCCGTCGCGGCGACTGGGCGCAGTACGCGGTGATCCGTCCAGCCCGCTGAGCGCTGCTGGCGGACGCCAAAACCCCCAACCCCAAGTCGGGTTTGGGGGTTTTGTTCAGTTGGAGACCCGGGAAAAATTTTTTTAAAAATTTTTTCCCGGTGATCGCCGATCGTAAATTTGTTGGTGAATGCTAACTTTTTAAAACTTAACTAATGAAAATGGTTAGAATGGAGTCTTCTGATCGTCGAATACTGGCATATAAAAAAGCCGGAAGTCCACGATACGAGATGGTGTCATGACGGCTTGGGACGATCCACAGATCACCCACAAGTTGTCCAGAAGCTGTCCATCCAAATATGTTGATAAGTTGTGCATAAATGGCTTGTTGCCGCGCTGCAACGACCCTTGGCGACTGGTTTTTCGACTGTACGGAGCAGGCTTTTTGCCTACAATGAAGCTCCAACTATCGCAGTTGCCATAGATTGTTGGTTCAGGGCGCGTCTCAATCCGACGCGCCCTTTTTTCTTTTCTGCGCCGTTTTAATTCAATCACTTAAGCGTTTCCGTTGATGAAGCACATCAGAAATTTTTCGATCATTGCGCACATTGATCATGGCAAATCGACGCTGGCCGATCGTCTGATCCAGCGTTGCGGCGGACTCGAAGAACGCGAGATGGAAGCGCAGGTGCTCGACTCGATGGACATCGAGAAAGAGCGTGGGATAACCATCAAAGCGCAGACCGCTGCGCTGCAATACAAGGCCCGCGATGGACAGGTTTACAACCTCAATCTGATCGACACGCCCGGCCACGTGGACTTCTCGTATGAAGTGAGCCGCTCGCTCTCCGCCTGCGAAGGTGCGCTGCTGGTGGTCGATGCCTCCCAGGGTGTGGAAGCGCAGACGGTGGCCAACTGTTACACCGCGCTCGACCTCGGTGTCGAGGTGGTGCCGGTGCTCAACAAGATGGACCTGCCGCAGGCCGATCCGGACCGTGCCAAGGAAGAGATCGAGGACGTGATCGGCATCGACGCCACCGACGCCATTCCCTGCTCGGCCAAGACGGGCCTGGGTGTGGATGACATCCTGGAAGCCATCGTGGCCAAGATCCCGGCGCCCAAGGGCAAGTCGGACGCACCGCTGCGTGCCATGATCATCGACAGCTGGTTCGACAGTTACGTCGGCGTGGTGATGCTGGTGCGCGTGGTCGACGGCCGGCTGCAGAAGAACGAGCGCATCAAGCTGATGGCAACCAATGCCGTGTACGAAGCCGGCAGCCTGGGTGTGTTCACCCCGGCCAACCAGCCGCGCGACAGCCTGGAGGCGGGCGAGGTGGGCTACATCATCGCCGGCATCAAGGAGCTGACGGCCGCCAAGGTGGGCGACACCGTGACGCTGGAGAAGAAGCTGCCCAACAACCTGGGCCCGGCCACCGAGGCGTTGCCCGGTTTCAAGGAAATTCAGCCGCAGGTGTTTGCCGGTCTGTACCCGACCGAGGCCAACCAGTACGACGCGCTGCGCGACAGTCTGGAAAAGCTCAAGCTCAACGATGCGTCGTTGCATTTCGAACCCGAGGTGTCGCAGGCGCTGGGCTTCGGCTTTCGCTGCGGCTTCCTCGGCCTGCTGCACATGGAGATCGTGCAGGAGCGCCTGGAGCGCGAGTTCGACCAGGACCTGATCACCACCGCTCCCAGCGTGGTCTACCAGGTGGTCAAGGGCGATGGCGAAGTCATCATGGTGGAGAACCCGTCCAAGATGCCCGAGCAGAGCAAGATCCAGGAAATCCGCGAACCCATCGTCACCGTGCACCTGTACATGCCGCAGGAGTATGTCGGCCCGGTCATGACGCTGGCCAACCAGAAGCGCGGCGTGCAGCTCAACATGGCCTATCACGGCCGCCAGGTGATGCTGACCTACGAGTTGCCGCTGGGCGAGATCGTGCTGGACTTCTTTGACAAGCTCAAGAGCGTGAGCCGCGGCTACGCCTCCATGGACTACGAGTTCAAGGAGTACCGGCCGTCCGACGTGGTGAAGGTCGACATCCTGCTCAACGGCGAGAAGGTCGATGCCTTGTCCATCATCGTGCACCGCACCCAGGCGGCCTACCGTGGCCGTGCGGTGGCCGCCAAGATGCGCGAGATCATCAGCCGCCAGCAGTTCGACGTGGCGATCCAGGCCGCCATCGGCGCCAACGTCATCGCGCGCGAGAACATCAAGGCGCTGCGCAAGAACGTGCTGGCAAAATGCTACGGTGGCGACATCACCCGCAAGCGCAAGCTCCTCGAGAAACAGAAAGCAGGCAAGAAACGCATGAAGCAGATCGGTTCAGTCGAGGTGCCGCAGGAAGCCTTCCTCGCCATCCTGCAGGTGGAGGAATGATGCAGTTCCTCACCGCCATCATCCTGGCCGCCTTCGTCGGTTATGCCGGCTCCTGGTACTTCGGCGTCATCGAAGGCAACTTCGCGCTGCTGCTGTTCATGGCCACCGTGGTCACCGGCGTGTACTGGCTGGCCGAGCGCTTCTATTTCCTGCCGCAGCGCCAGGCGGCTGCGGCCAAGCTGGCCGCCGAGGCACAGCAGCGCCAGGCTGAGCTCGCCAAGATGGGCATCACCCAGGTTGACAGCGACCTGGCGCCGGCACGCGAGAAGCTGCTGATGCAGCCCTGGTGGCTGGACTGGACCGCCGGCCTGTTCCCGGTGATCGCCATCGTCTTCCTGCTGCGCTCCTTCCTGTTCGAGCCGTTCAAGATCCCGTCCGGCTCCATGATCCCGACGCTGCTGGTAGGCGACCTGATCCTGGTGAACAAGTTCCACTACGGTATTCGCCTGCCGGTGATCAACACCAAGATCACCGAGGGCCAGCCGGTGCAGCGCGGCGAGGTGCTGGTGTTCCGCTATCCGCCCAAGCCCAGCCTGGACTACATCAAGCGCGTGGTGGGCGTGCCGGGCGACGAGGTGGCCTACCTCAACAAGCGCCTGACCATCAACGGCCAGCCGGTGGCCACCAACGCCGTGCCCGAGTTCTTTGACGAGAGCGCCATGCGCTACTTCAAGCAGTACGAGGAGTCGCTCGGGGTGGCAAAACACCGCATCCTGACCGACGACGACCGGCCGGCTTTCATCCCCGGCGTGGAGGAGTTCCCGCACCGTGAGAACTGCCGCTACAGCATCGAGGGCGTGGTGTGCAAGGTGCCCGAAGGTCACTATTTCATGATGGGCGACAATCGCGATAATTCGCTCGATTCGCGCTTCTGGGGCTTCGTGCCGGACCAGAACATCGTCGGCAAGGCGTTCTTTGTCTGGATGAACTTCGGCAATCTCAAGCGCATCGGCTCGTTCAACTGAAGTGGCTTCAATGGGGGAAGCGATGGCAGGACAACTCAAGTCGCGACAGCGCGGCATCACCTTTCTGGGCCTGATCTTTGTCGCGGCCGTGCTGGCCGCGGTCGGCGTCGTGGCCGCCCAGGTGGTGCCGACGCTGGTCGAGTACCAGGCCGTGCAGAAGGCCGCCAACAAGGCGCGTGACGGCGGCTCGGTGGCCGAGGTGCGGGCCCTGTTCGACAAGGCCGCCCAGATCGACGATATCAAGTCCATCAGCGGCCGCGACATCGAGGTCACCAAGGAGGGTGACAAGGTGGTGGTGAGCTTCGCCTACCAGCGCGAGATCCACCTGGCCGGCCCGGCCTGGCTGACGCTGAAATACAGCGGCCGTAGCAAGTAAGCCCCGCCCGTGACCGATGGCCTGACTGCGCTGCAAACACGCTTGCAGCATGAATTTTCCAATCCGACGCTGCTGACGCGCGCCCTCACGCACCGCAGCTTCTCGGCCGACCACAACGAACGGCTCGAATTCCTCGGCGACTCGGTGCTCAACCTCGCCGTGGCGCACCTGCTGTACGAGCGCCTGAGCGCGCTGCCCGAGGGTGACCTGTCGCGCATCCGCGCCAACCTCGTCAAGCAGGACACCTTGCACCAGCTGGCGGTCGATCTGGGTCTGCCAGGCGAGATCCGGCTCGGTGAGGGCGAAGTGCGCTCCGGCGGCCACAAGCGGCCGTCCATCCTGGCCGATGCGCTGGAAGCGGTGATCGGCGCGGTCTACCTCGATGCCGGTTATCCGGCGGCGCAGGCGCTGGTGCAGCGCCTGTTCCGGGCGGTGGAGATCAACCCGCAGATGCAGGCCAGCGCCAAGGACGCCAAGACCGAGTTGCAGGAATGGCTGCAGGGCCGCAAGATGAAGCTGCCGGTCTACCGCGTGGTGGCCACGCTGGGCGTGGCGCACAAGCAGACCTTCGATGTCGAATGTGAAGTGGCCGAGCTGCAGCGCGTCGAGCGTGGCATCGGCGGTTCGCGCCGCGCTGGCGAGCAGGCGGCTGCCGCGGCCATGCTGCAGGCGCTCAAGGCCCAGGGCCAAGGATGAATGCTATGAATACAGGAGCGGATGACGCTGATCCGGTGGGTGCTGAAGACCTGAGTGAGGGTGAGGCCGGGCCCCGCCGTTGCGGCCTGGTGGCCATCATCGGCAAGCCCAACGTCGGCAAGTCCACCCTGCTCAATGCGCTGGTGGGGCAGAAGATCAGCATCACCTCGCGCAAGGCGCAGACCACGCGCCACCGCATCACCGGCATCCGCACCGTGGGTGCCACGCAGTTTGTCTTCGTCGACACCCCGGGTTTCCAGACGCGCCACGCCAATGCGCTGAACCGCTCGCTCAACAAGACCGTGCTCGGCGCCGTGGGCGATGTCGACCTGGTGCTGTTCGTGGTCGAGGCCGGCCAGTTCAACCAGGCCGACGAGCGCGTACTCAAGCTGCTGGGCGAGGGCGTGCCGGTGCTGCTGATCGCCAACAAGCTTGACACCGTGCACCGCCGCGCGGAGATCGCGCCCTGGCTGCAGGACATGCAGCAGCGCCTGCCGGCGGCCGAGATCGTGCCGATGTCGGCCAAGAACCCGAAGGACATCGAGCGCCTGTTTGCCATCTGCGCCAAGTACCTGCCCGAGCAGGACTGGTGGTACGACGAGGACGAACTGACCGACCGCAGCGAAAAGTTCCTCGCCAGCGAGATCGTGCGCGAGAAGCTGTTCCGCCTCACCGGCGACGAGTTACCCTACACCTCTACCGTGGTGATCGAGAAGTTCGAGGAAGAGGCGCCGCAGAAGAAAGGCCAGAAGCGCCTGGTGCGCCTGGCCGCCACCATCGTCGTCGAGCGCGACGGCCACAAGGCCATGGTGATCGGCGACAAGGGTGAGCGCATCAAGCGCATCGGCACCGAGGCGCGCGTCGAGCTGGAGAAGCTGATGGACGCCAAGGTCTTTCTGGAGCTCTGGGTCAAGGTGCGTTCGGGCTGGGCGGATGACGAGGCCCGTGTCCGATCTTTCGGGTATGAATAGGCTCCCCCCCAGGCTACGCGCACTGCGTGTCGCTTCGCCCCCCCCCTCAAGGGGGCAACGCCAGTGGCCCGGCAAAGCCGGTTCCACGGCGTTTCCCGCGAATACTTCCTGGCCCACCTGCGATCCGTAATCCGAGCGGCATTGGGTTATGGCCACCAAGCGCATTTCAGACGAACCGGCCTTTGTGCTGCATCGCTACGACTGGAGCGAGACCAGCCTGATCCTGGATGTGTTCACACGCCACCACGGGCGCATTGCGTTGGTGGCCAAGGGCGCGAAGCGGCCGAGTTCGAGTTTCCGGCCGGTGCTGCTGCCGTTGCAGCCGCTGCAGTTGAGCTATGGCGGCGAGTCGGAGGTGCGCACGCTCAAGAGTGCCGAGTGGCTGGGCGGGCATGTCATGCCCACTGGCGAGGCGCTGCTGTCGGGCTACTACCTCAACGAGCTGCTGATGCAACTGCTGGCGCGCGACGATCCGCATCCCGCTTTGTTCGACGTCTATGCGTCCGTGGTGCGGGTGCTGGCGTCCGAGCATGGCGAAGTGCTGCAGGCGGCGCTGCGCACCTTCGAGCTGCTGCTGCTGCGTGAGATCGGTCTGCTGCCACAGCTCGACCGCCAGACGCTGACGCTGGCGCCATTGGACGAGACGGCAGCTTACAGTCTTGTGCCCGAAGGCGGCCTGCGCGCCAGCAGCGGCAACGACCGTGCCAGCTTGACGGGCGCGCAATGGCAGGCGCTGCAGCAGGCACTGCAGCCTGGTGCGCCGTTCACCGACACGCTGCGCGCTTGCGCCGCCATGATGGGCGAGCTCAAGCCGCAACTGCGGACCCTGCTCAATTACCATTGCGGCGTGACCACGCTGCGCACCCGGCAGATGATGGTCGATCTGCAATCCCTATGAACAAGAAGACTGCTCTTTCCGTCAACGTCAACAAGGTGGCCCTGGTGCGCAACACGCGCCACCTCGGCATTCCGAGCGTCACGCGCGCGGCCACGCTGTGCCTGCAGGCGGGTGCGCATGGCATCACCGTGCACCCGCGGCCGGACGAGCGCCACATCCGCGCCCAGGACGTGTTCGACCTGGCCGCGTTGATGCAGGATTGGCCGGGGCGCGAGTACAACATCGAGGGCAATCCGTTCCATAACCTGATGGATTTCATCCGCCAGGTCCGCCCGCAGCAAGCCACCTTCGTACCCGATGCCGAAGGCCAGTTCACCAGCGACCATGGCTGGACTTTTCCGCAGGATGCCGAGCGGCTGCGGCCGCTCATTGCCGAATGCCAGGCGCTGGGTGTGCGCGTGAGCCTGTTCATGGACCCGGCGCCCGAGCAGATGGCGCTGGCCAAGGCAGTCGGCGCCGACCGGGTGGAGCTCTACACCGAGCCCTATGCGGCCGCCTGGGGCCATGCCAGCCAGGAAACGCAGCTGCAGCGTTACGCCGCGGCGGCGCAGGCCGCGCTCGATGCCGGCCTGGGCGTGAATGCCGGCCACGACCTGAACCGCGACAACCTCACCGAGTTCCTGCGTCGGGTGCCCGGTGTGGCCGAGGTGTCGATCGGCCACGCGCTGATGGCCGATGCGCTGGAGCTCGGCTATGCCGCAACGGTGCAGGACTATCTGCGCTGTATTGAGGAAGCCGGAAATTGATCTACGGCATCGGCACCGACATCTGCGACGTGCGCCGTATCCGTGCCAGCCTGGAGCGGCACGGCGAGCGCTTTGCACGCAAGATCTTGAGCGAGGCCGAATACGCCACCTGGCAGGCACGCAGCGCACGCTGGCCCGAGCGCGGCATCCGCTACCTGGCGACCCGCTTTTCCGCCAAGGAAGCCTTTTCCAAGGCGATCGGTCTGGGCATGCGCATGCCCATGACCTGGCGCTCGTGTGAAATCAGCAAGCTGCCCAGCGGCAAGCCGGCCATCGTGCTGCACGGCGAACTCAAGGCCTGGTTCGAGGCCCGGGGGTTGAGCGCCCAGGTCAGCGTGACCGACGAATCCGACTATGCGGCCAGCTTCGTGGTTGTCGAGAAAAACTGAGCCTTGCCCTTTATATATAAGCGCGAAAAGCTATCAAATAAATAGCATCTGAGGAATACCATGCACGCACCCCTGATCATCGACATCGCCGGCCTGAGCCTCACCAAGACCGACCGCCGGCGCCTGAAGCACCCGCTGGTCGGCGGCATCATCCTGTTCGCCCGCAATTGGCAGGATCGTGCGCAGCTGAGCGCGTTGTGCCGGGACATCAAGAAGGTGCGCCGCGATCTGCTGATCTGCGTCGACCACGAAGGCGGGCGCGTGCAGCGCTTCCGTACTGACGGTTTCACTCACCTGCCGCCCATGCGGGCGCTGGGCGAGCAGTGGTTGAAGGACCCCCTGGCGGCGACCAATGCGGCCAGTGCCTGCGGTTATGTGCTGGCGGCCGAGTTGCGCGCCTGCGGTGTGGACTTCAGCTTCACGCCGGTGCTGGATCTGGACTACGGTGAGAGCGGCGTCATCGGCGATCGCTCGTTTGCACGCGACCCGCGTGTGGTCACGCTGCTGGCCAAGAGCCTGATGCACGGCCTGCGCGCGGCGGGCATGGCCAGCTGCGGCAAGCACTTTCCCGGGCATGGTTTCGTCAAGGCCGACTCGCACACCGAGATTCCGGTCGACAAGCGCAGCCTCAAGGCCATCCTGACCGATGACGCGGCACCCTACGGCTGGCTCAGCACCACGCTGGACAGCGTGATGCCGGCGCACGTGATCTACCCCAAGGTCGACAGCCGGCCGGCCGGCTTCTCGGCCAAGTGGTTGGGCGACATCCTGCGCGCCCGCCTGCGCTTCAACGGCGCGGTGTTCAGCGACGACCTCAGCATGGCCGGTGCGCGCCTGATCGACGGCCGCGAGGTCAGCTACACCGAAGCCGCCGTGACGGCCCTCAACGCCGGTTGCGATCTGGTGCTGCTGTGCAACCAGTCGCTCGGCAAGGGCGCGGCGGTGGACGAGCTGATCGACGGCTTGAGCGAAGCGCTGCTCAAGGGCCGCTGGCGGCCCGACGAGGCCAGCGAAGCGCGTCGCCAGGCCCTGCTGCCGGCCACGCCGGCACCGCAGTGGGACGAACTGATGGTGAGCCCGGCTTACATGCATGCGCTCGACCTGATGCCTTGAGTTGATACCCCTGCTGGCACCAGGCGTGTCACAGAACTGAAATCCTCGCGTCATAAACTTTTCCCGATCGAAGTCGAGAGTCGAGCCATCACGGCTTGCACAGGGAGAAGGGTATGTTGGGCATAAAGCTGACGCTGGTGCAGCGCATCGGGTTGACCATCGCCGTGCTGGTCGGCCTGTTTCTGGCGGTGGGCGGCTTCACCGCCTTCGGCGTGCACAGCATCCAGACGCAGGCGCACCAAACCGTGGACACTGACCTGGCGCAACTGGTGCGTCTGGCAGCCATCCAGGAGCACCTGCTCAAGGTGCGGCGGGCCGAGAAGGACATTTCCATCGACCTGCTGATGAAGATGGAACGCGTGCCGCAGCGCCTGGGCGAATGGAAGAAGAACAATGCCGAGGTGGCGCGACTGCTGCAGGACGCGATCGCCGCCGAACCGGTGCCGGCGCTCAGGCAGTTGCTGCAGGACGGCCAGGCCCGTCAGGCGCAGTACGCCACGGCAGTCGGTGCCATCATCGGCAAGATCGAGCGCCAAGAAATCCTGGATCAGGCCGTGTTCGAGGAAGAAATCCAGCAGCCGGTGCAGGCGGCCCTGGCGGCCGAAACGCTGATCGGCCAGGCGATTGCGCAGAATCGTGCCCACACCCAGGCCGGCGGCGAGGAAGTCAACGCCGCCGTGAGCCAGCTGACCTGGATCGTGCTGCTGGGCATGCTGATCGCCGTGGTCAGCGGCGTGGCCTTGGGCCTGCGCCTGCTGGCGCGCATCCGCCAGCCACTGGAACAACTCACGGCCGGCATCACCCGGGTGCAAGCTGGCGACCTGTCGCAGACGGTGGTGGTGCAGACCGACGATGAGCTGGGTCGCATGTCGACCGACTTCAATGCCATGGTGACCTCCTTGCAGGCCATGGTGCTGGAGGTGCGGCAGGCGGCGCTCAGCATCACCGATGCCAGCGCGCAGATCGCCAGCGGCAATCTGGACCTGAGCACGCGCACCGAGCGTGCCGCGGCCAGCCTGCAGCAAGCGGCCGCCTCGCTCGACGCGCTGACGGGCACGGTGCGCAAGCTGGCTGAATCGGCACAGACCGCCAGCCGCATTGCCAATGCCGCTGCCAGTTCGGCGCAGCAGGGCGGCACGCTGGTCGAGCAGGTGGTGAGCAGCATGGCCGGCATTCAGGCCTCCAGTGGCCGCATTGCGGACATCACGGCGGTGATCGACAGCATCGCCTTCCAGACCAACATCCTGGCGCTCAATGCCGCGGTGGAAGCCGCGCGGGCCGGCGAGCAAGGGCGCGGCTTTGCCGTGGTGGCCGGCGAGGTGCGTGCGCTGGCGCAGCGCTCGGCCGAGGCTGCGCGCGAGATCAGGACGCTGATCGAGAACAGTCGCAGTGAGGTCGAGAGCGGCTCACGCCTGGTGCAGGACGCCGGCAGCGCCATGGCGCAGATCGTGCGCCAGGTGGCCGAGGTCAGCCAGATGATCGAGGCCATCACGCAGGAGGCCAGCCACCAGTCGGGGGAGATCGGCGGCGTCAACCAGTCCATGGGCCAGCTCGAGCAAATGACGCAGCAGAACGCCGCGCTGGTGGAGCAGGCCACGGCCGCCTCGGCCAGCCTGAAGGAACAGGCCGACCGCATGGCGGGCGTGATGCGCGTCTTTGTCGTCGGCCGTGAGCGTCAGTTGCTGCTGACGGCTTGAGCAGACGGTGCCGCCTTCCGGGGCCGGCTCAGCCTTCGCGGCGCAGTGCCGGGAAGAGGATGACGTCGCGGATGCTCGGGCTGTCGGTCAGCAGCATCATCAGGCGATCGATGCCGATGCCGCAGCCGCCGGTGGGCGGCATGCCGTATTCAAGTGCACGAACGAAATCGTGGTCGAAGAACATGGCCTCGTCGTCGCCGCTGTCCTTGGCCGCCACCTGGCTGTGGAAGCGGGCCGCCTGCTCCTCGGCGTCGTTCAATTCGGAGAAGCCGTTGCCGAACTCGCGGCCGGTGATGTAGAGCTCGAAGCGCTCGGTGACATCCGGGCGGGTGTCGCTCGCGCGCGCCAAGGGCGAGATCTCCACTGGGTGTTCGCAGATGAAGGTCGGCTGCCAGAGCTTCTCCTCCACCACTTCCTCGAAGTACAAAACCTGCAAGGAGGCCAGTGAGCGGGTGGAGAGCTTGTCCTTCTCCTCGTTCAGGCCGAGCTTCTTCAGCGCATTGATCAGCCAGGCGCTGTCGTCCACGTGCACGCCGGCCTCGCTGTGGCGGATGATGGCTTCGCGGATGGTCAGGCGCTCGAACGGCTGTGCCAGGTCGACCGGCTTGCCGCCATAGGTGAGTTGCAGCGTGCCCACGGCCTGCTGCGCGGCGTGGCGCACCAGGCCTTCGGTGAAGGTCATGAGGTCCTGGTAGTCCCAGTAGGCCGCATAGAACTCCATCATGGTGAACTCGGGGTTGTGGCGCACCGAGATGCCTTCGTTGCGGAAGTTGCGGTTGATCTCGAACACGCGTTCGAAGCCGCCGACGATCAGGCGCTTGAGGTACAGCTCGGGCGCGATGCGCAGGAACATCTCCTGGTCCAGCGCATTGTGGTGCGTGATGAAGGGCTTGGCATTGGCACCGCCGGGAATCGGGTGCAGCATGGGCGTCTCAACTTCGAGGAAGTTGTGCGAGACCATGAACTCGCGGATCGAACTTACCGCTTTGCTGCGCGCCACGAAGCGCTTGCGTGCCTCCTCGTCGGTCATCAGGTCCACGTAGCGCTGGCGGTACTTGACCTCCTGGTCGGCCACGCCGTGGAACTTGTCCGGCATCGGGCGCAGGCTCTTGGTCAGCAGGCGCACGCTGCTGGCCTGGATCGAGAGTTCGCCGGTCTTGGTCTTGAAGATCAGGCCCTCGGCGGCCACGATGTCACCCAGGTCCCAGTGCTTGAACGCTTCGTAGGCCTCCTCGCCCACTTCGTCGCGCTTGACGTAGATCTGGATACGGCCGGTGCTGTCCTGCAGCGTGGCGAAGCTGGCCTTGCCCATGACGCGCTTGAGCATCATGCGGCCGGCCACCTTGGCACGGCTGTTCTGGGCCAGCAGGCCCTCGGGGGTTTGTCCCGCGTGGGCAGCGAAGAGATCGGCAGCGCGGTCGCCCGGCTTGAAATCATTGGGGAAGGCAGGGCCCTTGCCGTCGAGCTGTTGCTGGCGGATGGCCTTGAGTTTGTCGCGCCGTTCGGCGATCAGCTGGTTCTCGTCCTGGGCAGGGGCGGCGGCAGTGGTGTTGTGTTCAGACATGGAAGGGCGCGGACGCGGTGCCGCGGTGTGGCAAGGCCAAAACCCGCTATTTTAATGACGCTATGATTTGGCGACCCCATCGACCTACCCCTGCACCCGACCCATGCTGTTCCAGATCGTTTCCTTGCTGCTCGAAGTGATTGCCGGTGTCGTCGGCGGCGCTTGCCTGTTGCGCCTGTACATGCAGCACCAGCGCATCCCGATGTCGGCGCGTTCGGGCAATCCGCTCGGGCGCTTCGTCTTCGCGTTGACCGACTGGCTGGTGCTGCCCTTGCGCCGGGTGCTGCCGGCGGCCGGTCGTTGGGACACCGCCAGCCTGGTGGGGGTGTTCCTGATCGAACTGGCGCAGTTCTCGCTGTTGTGGGCCTTTACCAGCTTCGGCGCCAGCTACGTCTCGGTACTGATCTTGGCGGCCTTCGGTGTGGTGCGGCTGGCGATCTCCGGCTTGACCGGGCTGATCATCGTCTATGCCGTACTGTCCTGGGTGCAGTCCCACACGGTGCTGGCCGATGTGATTGACCGGCTGGTGGCGCCGGTGCTGGCACCGATTCGCCGTATCGTGCCGTTGGTGGGGGGCATCGACCTGTCGCCGTTGGTGCTGCTGGTGCTGCTGCAGGTAGCCGCCATCGTGCTCGGCAGCCTGCAAGGGTTGGCTTTGGTTTAAACAAAAAAGCCGGCGCGAAGCCGGCTTTTTTGTTGCGACTGCTCTGCAGTCAGATCACGGCGTCGGCCGGCTGGCGTTGCAGCATGGCCAGGGTGCTGGCGATGGTCTTGCGCAGGTCGCGGCGATCACAGATGAAGTCGATGGCGCCCTTCTGCTGCAGGAACTCGGCCCGCTGGAAGCCCTCGGGCAGGGTCACGCGCACGGTGGACTCGATCACGCGCGGGCCGGCAAAACCGATCAGGGCCTTGGGCTCGGCGATCACCACGTCTCCGAGGAAGGCGAAACCGGCGCTGACGCCGCCCATGGTCGGGTCGGTCAGCACGCTGATGTAGGGCAGGCCCTTCTTGGCCAGATGCGTCAGCGCGGCATTGGTCTTGGCCATCTGCATCAGCGACAGCAGGCCTTCCTGCATGCGTGCACCACCGGTGGCGGTGAAGCAGATGAACGGCACCTTCTGCTCGATGGCGGTTTCGACGCCGCGCACGAAGCGCTCGCCGACCACCGAGCCCATGGAGCCGCCCATGAAACTGAACTCGAAGCACGCCGCCACCAGGCTGATGCCGTGTACGGCGCCGCCCATGACCACCAGCGCATCGGTTTCGCCAGTGGCGTCCATGGCTTCCTTCAGGCGTTCGGGGTACTTGCGGCTGTCCTTGAATTTCAGGGCGTCGACCGGCACGACCTCCTGGCCGATCTCATAGCGGCCCTCGTTGTCGAGGAAGGCATTGAGGCGGGCGCGGGCATCGATGCGGTGATGGTGACCGCAGCTGGGGCAGACGTTCTGGTTCTGCTCCAGATCGGTCTTGTAGAGCACGCTCTCGCAGCTCGGGCACTTGGTCCACAGGCCCTCCGGCACGCTGCGGCGGTCAGCCGGGTCGGTGTGCTGAATCTTGGGCGGCAGCAGTTTTTCAAGCCAACTCATGGGACGTATCCTTTATTGGGGGTCAGATTCCAATTGCCGTGTTCCAGCAAAGGCTGGATTATGAATCCAAAGCCGTCCGGATCTCGCGCAGGAAATCTGCGGCAACCTGGACGACCTTGTCGCGCGGTTGCGGGTCGATCAGCTGGATGATCCGGCTGCCGATCACCACCGCATCAGCCACCCGGCCCACGGCGCGAGCAGAGGCGGCATCACGGATACCGAAGCCCACGCCGACCGGAATCTTCACATGCTGGCGGATGCGCGGCAGCATGGCTTCCACGGCACCGGTGTCGAGTGTGCCGGCGCCCGTCACACCCTTGAGTGAGACGTAGTAGACGTAGCCGCTGGCCACCCGCGCCACCTGCGCCATGCGTTCATCGGTGCTGGTGGGGGCAAGCAGGAAGATCAGGTCCAGGCCGTGGGCCTTCAGGGCGGCAGCGAAGTCGGTGCATTCCTCGGGGGGGTAGTCCACCACCAGCACACCATCCACACCGGCGGCAGCGGCGTCACGGGCGAAGGCGTTGTCACCGGTGGCCTGATGAAGCTGGTTGTAGCGCTCGATCGGATTGGCATAGCCCATCAGCACCACCGGCGTGGTGCTGTTCTGCTGCCGGAAGACGCGCACCATCTCGATGACCTGGCGCAGGCCAATGCCTGCGGCCAGCGCCTTGTCGCCGGCGGCCTGGATCACCGGGCCGTCGGCGCTGGGGTCGGAAAAGGGCACGCCAAGTTCGATCACGTCGGCCCCCGCGGCCACCATACCGTGCATCAATTCGGGCGTGACGTCGGGGTAGGGAAATCCGGCGGTGACGAAGGGGATCAGGGCCTTGCGTTTCTGCGCCTGCAGCGCAGCGAAGGTGGAGGCGATGCGGCTCATTTGGCAACTTTCACGATTTGTTCTGTCGCGCCACCCTTGACCGACTGGCCGCGGCAGGACGGGCGGCAATAGAAGTCGGCCTGGCTCAGGTCGGCCACGGTGCCGATGTCCTTGTCGCCGCGGCCGGACAGGCTGACGAGGATGGACTGGTCGGGTCGCAGGGTCTTGGCCAGCTTCATGGCGTGGGCCACCGCATGGCTGGATTCCAGCGCCGGAATGATGCCTTCGGTGCGACACAGGTAGTGGAAGGCGGACAGTGCTTCGGCGTCGGTGATGCCCACGTACTCGGCCCTGCCGATGTCCTTCAGGTACGCATGCTCCGGGCCGACGCCGGGGTAGTCCAGGCCGGCGCTGACGCTGTGCGTCTCAGTCACCTGGCCGTCTTCGTTCTGCAGCACATAGGTGCGGTTACCGTGCAGCACGCCGGGGCTGCCGCGCTGCAGGGATGCGGAGTGCTTGCCGCTGTCCATGCCTTCGCCAGCGGCCTCCACGCCGATCAGGCGCGTGCCCTCGTGCGGGATGTAGGGGTAGAAGATGCCCATGGCGTTGCTGCCGCCGCCCACACAGGCCACCACGGCGTCCGGCTGGGCGGTCTTGCAGCCGGCGCGCGCCAGCATCTCGGGCATCTGCACCAGGCATTCCTCGCCGATCACGCTCTGGAAGTCGCGCACCATCATCGGGTAGGGGTGCGGGCCGGCCACGGTGCCGATGATGTAGAAGGTGTTGTCGACGTTGGCAACCCAGTCGCGCATGGCCTCATTCAAGGCGTCCTTCAGCGTCTTGCTGCCGGACTCGACGGGCACCACGGTCGCGCCCAGCAGCTTCATGCGGTAGACGTTGGGGCTCTGGCGCTTGACGTCCTCGGAACCCATGTACACCACGCACTCCAGCCCGTAGCGGGCACAGATGGTGGCCGTGGCCACACCGTGCTGCCCGGCGCCGGTCTCGGCAATGATGCGCGTCTTTCCCATGCGGCGCGCCAGCATGGCCTGGCCGATGGTGTTGTTGATCTTGTGCGCACCGGTGTGGTTCAGGTCCTCGCGCTTGAGGAAGATCTGCGCCCCGCCTTGCTCGCGACTCATGCGCGCCGCGTGGTAGACGGGCGAGGGGCGGCCGACGAAGTGGGCCAGCTCGTACTTGAATTCGGCCAGGAAGTCTGGATCGTTCTGGTACTTGGCGTAGGCCTCTTTCAGCTGGTTGATGGCCTGGGTCAGCGTCTCGCTGACGAAACTGCCGCCGTAGATGCCGAAATGGCCCTTGGCATCGGGCTGGTGGTATTCAAACATGATCTTGATCGGTTGAGGACAGAGCAGATGAATCGCTGCGCTTATTCATCCTGGTCTGTCCCGCAAGGTTTCAGGGTTGTGCGTCGGCGGCACGCACCGCGGCGACGAACTGATTGATCTTGCTGGCGTCCTTGATGCCTTTGGAGGCTTCGACGCCAGAACTCACATCCACGGCCAGCGATCTACAGCGCGGCCGCACCTGCCGGATGCCATCGGCCACGTTTGCAGGTGTGAGCCCACCACTCAAGACGAGGTGAGCGTCGACGCTTGGAGGCAGATGTGACCATTCGAATGATTTGCCGCCGCCCCCAAACCCCTCGACGTGGGCGTCGAGCAGGATGGCCTGGGCGGCCGAGTAGTGCTGGGCGTATTTTACGAGGTCGAAGCTGCGGCCGGCTTCCCCCAGCGGAATGCGCGCCGCGCGAAGGAAGGGGCGTGCGCCCTGGCCGCTGGCCTGCAGGCAATCGGCCGGCGTCTCGTCACCATGAAATTGCAGTGTAGCGCCCGGAATATCGGCGCAGGCAGCTATGATATTTGTAGCGCTCTCGTTGACGAATAGCAGCACCGGGGTGACAAAGGGCGGCAGCCGGCGCGCCAGTGCGGCAGCACGCTGGGGCGTCACATGGCGCGGGCTCTTGGGGTAGAGCACGAAGCCGACTGCGTCGGCACCGGCGGCCACGGCGGCATCCACGTCCTGTTCACGCGTCAGGCCGCAGATTTTGATTCGGGTGCGGTTCATGGCAACCAATCATACGCAGGCGTGCGATCGGGCAGCCCCCAGTGCGCGTCATAGCGCGGTCCGAGGAAGTACAGGCCGTCGGGCGAGAAGGTCGGGGCGGCAGCGTCGCGGCTGCGCGCCGCCAGCACCGCGTCAATCCATTCGGGCGGCTGCTTACCCTGGCCGATGACGACCAGGCAGCCCATGATGTTGCGGATCATGTGGTGCAGGAAGGCATTGGCCTCGAACTCGAAGCGCCAGTAGGCCCCGCGCCGGCTGATCTCGAGACGCGTCATGGTTTTCACCGGCGACAGCGCCTGGCAGGCCGAGGCGCGGAAGGAGGTGAAGTCGTGCTCCCCCAGCAGGCGCTGGGCAGCCTGCTCCATGCGCTCCTGATCCAATGGCTGGAACACCCAGCCGACACGTCCGGCATCGAAACTCGGGCGTACGGGCGACTCCAGCAGCAGGTAGGCGTAACGGCGCGACAGTGCGCTGGCACGGCAATGAAACGCGTCCGGCACGAGGTGCGCCCATTGCACCGCAATGTCGCGCGGCAGGAAGGTGTTGGTGCCGCGCACCCAGGAATAAGGCGTGCGTTCGGCTGTGGTGTCGAAGTGCACCACCTGCATCAGGCCGTGCACGCCCGCATCGGTGCGGCCGGCGCACAGGGTGGAAATGCGCTGGTCGGCAAAGCGGCTGAGCGCCTTCTCCAGCTGGTCCTGCACCGTGCGCCCCGACGGCTGGCTTTGCCAGCCGTCGTAGGCCTGACCGTTGTAGCTGACGCCTAAGGCCACCCTCACGGCTGGGTTGCGTCCATTTGTGTTGCCTGCAGGAGGGGCCGGCTCAGCCGAGCCGGCTCAGGGCTTCCTGGGCCTTGGCCTTCATGTCGCCGGTGGCTTCGGCGATGATTTCCTCGATCAGGGCGCGTGCGCCGTCGGTGTCGCCAATGGCGCTGAATTCTTCGGCCAGCGCCAGCTTGGTGGCCAGCGGGTCGTCGGAGACCAGGGTCTGCTCTGTCGTCGGGCCGTCCAAGTCGAGCGACAGCGAGCCGAGATCGAATTCCAGCGCGCCGCTGTCGGCCGGCTTGGACTCGCTTGGAGCTGCCACGGACTCGGCCGGTGCCGTGTCGACCGTCAGCGAGGGGGCTTCAAAGTCGAGGCTGTTGTCCTCGACCTGAGCCTGGGCCGATTCGGCCGGCAGATCGAGGTCCAGGTCCACCGAGGGTGAGGTGGTGGCGACCGGCTCAGCCGCCGGCGCAGCGGCGGGACGCAGCTCGTCATCCAGCGAGAAGTCCAGGTCCAGATCTAGGTCGACGGTGGGGGTGGACGGTGCGGGCTCCGCAACGGCTTCCGGCTCGGCAGCCGTGGCACCTGCAGCAGGCTCCTCGGCGGCCATCTGCGGCGCTGCGTCACTGTTGGGCAGACCGCCGGGCTGGTACAGGGCATTGCTGGGGTCGATGCCCAGGCCCAGTTCGCAGACGCGGTTCCACTCGGTGCCGACACCCCCGGTCTGGCGGTGCACGCCGGTGGCAATGTTCTCGAAGGCGCGGACATCACGGCGCTTGGCGTAGATCTCCAGCAGCTTGAGCTGGATCGCCAGTCGATCCGGGTGGGCTCGCAGTGCTTCCTTGAGGATTTCTTCAGCCTGCAGATCACGACCATAAGCCAGGTAGACGTCGGCCTCGGCCACCGGATCCACGTCATCCGCCGCGTCGAGCTGGCTGGGCGAATAGACCATGGACGAACCTGTGGCACCGTCGTGGGTATCCACGCGCTGGCCGCCGCTGGCGCCGAAGAAGGAGTCCGGTTGCAGCTTGCTTTCCAGGAAGGAACTGTCCATCGGGGCCGCCTGCCGGCGCTGACGCACACGGTAGATGCCCAGGCCCGCCAGCAAGGCGATCAGGCCGGCGGCCGCTGCGGGCACCATCGGGTTGTCCAGAATTTCGTCCAGCAGGCTCGGCTCTTCCGCCGGCATCGGTGTCGGGGCAGCGACCGGGGCGCGTTTGGCGGGTGCCGAAGCTGCCGCCACAGGGGCGGATGCCGCAGATTGGGGCGCAGAAGCGGCCGCAGCCGGCGCCTCGACCGCCGAAGCCGTTGCAGCAGGTTCCGGGGCCGCCTGCGGGGAGGAGGCTGCGGGTGCCGGCATCGAAGCCGCCGCACTCAGCTTGCTGAGTTCGGCGATGTTCTTGGACAGCTCTTCGGCACGGTTGGCCGCATCTTTGGCGCTGCGCTCCTGGGCGATCTTGTCTTCATTGACCTTGCCTTGCACTGCGCCCTTGGACAGCGTCAGCTTGTCGGGCGCGGCCGGCGCAGCCTTCTTTTCCTCGACCTGTGCCTCGATCTTCCCGCTGGCACGTCGATCGGCGCCGGCCACCTGGCTGAGCGGCGCGCTGCCGGCCAGTTTGCGGCGGAATTCGTTGAAGTCCTTGCTCTGCGCAACGATGATCTGGCGCGCTTCGTCCACCGAGGTAGCCTGGGCTTCTTCGGTGCCTGGCAGCGTCACGACGGCGCCGCTGCGCAGTCGGTTGACGTTGCCATTGATGAAGGCGTCTGGGTTGGCGCGCAGCATGGCCACCAGCATCTGGTCCAGCGACACGCCGGGCAGGCGGTTGGCGATAGCGATCTTGCTCGCGCTGTCGCCAGATTTGACGTTGACCTGTTTGCCGCCGGCCACCGGGGCCGCAGCGGGTTTGGCGGCCGGTTCGTCTGCCGCACGTGCCTGGGGGGCACGGGTGCGCGGCGTTGCCGACGCGGCGGGCGCGCTGGCCGCAGGCGATGCGGTCGGGGCCGTGCGGGCGGGCAGAGGGCTGCTGATCTGCGGCGCAATCGGCGTGACCGCCTGCGGCTGGCGCAGGTTGGGCGGATCGAACAGCATGGTGTAGTCGCGCACGATGCGACCGGACGACCAGCTGGCTTCCAGGATCAGGTCCACATACGGGTCGTTGATGACGCGGTCACTGCTGATGCGCAGGAAGGAACGCCCGTCAGGGCGCTTTTGCAGCGAAATCTGCAGGCCGCCCATGACCGGGTTGTAGTCCACGCCAGCGGCACGGAACGCTTCAGGCGAGGCGACGCTGGTCTTGAGAGAGTCGGCTTCGTCGGCCGTGATGTCGGGAATGTCGATTTCTGCCCGCAGCGGTTCACCCAGCGCCGACAGGACGGCGATGCGCCCCAACGAGAGCGCCGAAGCATGGGTTCCCCACAGACCCAGCACAGCCGTGGCCGCAACGGCCAAGGCGGTTTTCTGCCAGCGATGTGACTTTGCAATCAATTTATTAGCCTCCGGTGTTCGGGCAAGCGGCGATGCCTGGCGCGTTAAGCGGGCCAAGTGGGCGGTGCCCAAAACAGGAAAAGTACCTTAACATCAATATGTTAGCCTGACAAGCTAAGAAAGCGCTTAACCTTCGGGACCGCCCTTTCGTCGGTCACTAAGAGTCCGGATGTTGTCAAACGACAACGGCTTGCAGGGTCAGCCGCAAGCCGTTGTCATGGCCGGACGGGGCGGGGATCAGGCTGCCAGCAGGATGCGCAGCATGCGGCGCAGCGGCTCGGCGGCACCCCACAGCAGCTGGTCGCCCACGGTGAAGGCACCGAGGTAGTCGTTGCCCATGGCCAGCTTGTGCAGGCGTCCGACCGGTACCGTCAGCGTGCCCGTGACGGCCGCCGGGGTCAGCTCGCGTTCGGTGATCTCACGTTGGTTAGGAACCACTTTCACCCAGTCATTGGCGCCAGCCAAGATTGATTCGATCTCGTCCAGCGGCACGTCCTTCTTCAGCTTGACGGTCAGACCCTGCGAGTGGCAGCGCATGGCGCCGATGCGCACGCACAGGCCGTCGATCGGGATGCTGCCGGCGCTGCGGAAAGCCGGGTTGCCCAAGATCTTGTTGCACTCGGCGCCGCCCTTCCACTCTTCCTTGCTCTGCCCGTGCTCGACCGGCACGTCGATCCAGGGGATCAGGCTGCCGGCCAGGGCCGTGTTGCGGAAGTTCTTGGTCGGGAAGGCTGCGTCACGCATGGTGGCAGCCACCTTGCGGTCGATGTCCAGGATGGCGGATGCCGGGTCGGCCAGTTCGGCCTTGACGGCATCATGCAGGGCACCCATCTGCTGCAGCAGCTCGCGCATGTTCTGCGCACCGGCGCCGGAGGCGGCCTGGTAGGTCATGGCGCTGACCCACTCGATCAGGCCGGCCTTGAAAAGGCCGCCCATGGCCATGAGCATCAGGCTCACAGTGCAGTTGCCGCCGATCCAGTTGCGGCCGCCCTTGGCCAGCGCGCTGTCGATGACGTTGCGGTTGACCGGGTCCAGGATGATGACGGCGTCATCGGCCATGCGCAGCGCCGAGGCGGCGTCGATCCAGTGGCCGTTCCAGCCAGCCGCGCGCAGCTTGGGGTACACCTCCTTGGTGTAGTCGCCGCCCTGGCAGGTCAGGATGATGTCGCACTTCTTCAGCTCGTCGATGCTGTTGGCATCCTTGAGCGCAGTCTCGTTCTTGGCCACGGCCGGGGCCTTGCCACCGGCGTTCGACGTGGAGAAGAACACGGGTTCGATCAGGGCGAAGTCGCCTTCGGCCTGCATGCGGTCCATCAGGACCGAACCCACCATGCCGCGCCAGCCGACGAGACCGACGACGTTACCAACCTTGCTCATTTCAACGCCCTTTCAAAAATAAAACAGTGCCACGGGCCTGTCTGTCCGGCTCGTCTGGCCGGGAAGGGCGCACGACGAACCGGAGCCGGATCAGCCCTTAATGGTCGTGGTTTTGATGGTGGTTGCGCGCACGGCCACGCCTGCCGTGGCGGCAGAGGCGGTGTTCAGGGCGAACGGGCGGGCGGCAATCATGGCGTCATTGTAGCGGATGAGGCCCAGAAGATGCCGGGTTTTCACGGGTGGAACCGCGCGCAGGCCTTGCCCGGTGCCTTGCAACGGCATCGCGCAGACGCAAAGAAAAAAGGGCAGCCAAGTGGCTGCCCTCCGCAGGATGCACTGACTGAGGGACGATCAGCCCAGCGCCTTGACCACCGCGTCGCCCATCTGCGCGGTGCCGACCTTGGTCGTGCCGTCGCTCCAGATGTCGGGGGTGCGCAGGCCCTGCGCCAGCACCTTCTTGACGGCGGCTTCGATGCGGTCGGCGGCTTCGGCCTGGTTCAGGCTGAAGCGCAACATCATGGCCGCGGACAGGATGGTGGCCAGCGGATTGGCGATGCCCTTGCCGGCGATGTCGGGTGCGCTGCCGTGGCTGGGTTCGTACAGGCCCTGGTTCTTGCTGTTCAGGCTGGCCGAAGGCAGCATGCCGATCGAGCCGGTCAGCATCGAAGCCTCGTCGGACAGGATGTCGCCGAACATGTTGCCGGTCACCACCACGTCGAACTTCTTCGGTGCGCGCACCAGCTGCATGGCGGCGTTGTCAACGTACATGTGCTCCAATTCCACGTCCGGGTACTGGGCGTGCACTTCGGTGACCACGTCCTTCCAGAACTGGAAGGTCTCCAGGACATTGGCCTTGTCCACGCTGGTGACCTTCTTGTTGCGCTTGCGGGCGGCCTGAAAGGCGACATGCGCAATGCGCTCAATCTCCGGCTTGCTGTAGCGCATGGTGTCGAAGGCCTCTTCCGCACCGGGGAAGTGGCCGTCCACGGCGGTACGACGGCCGCGCGGCTGGCCGAAGTAGATGTCACCGGTGAGTTCACGGATGATCAGGATGTCCAGGCCGGCAATCAGCTCGGGCTTGAGGCTGGAGGCACCCACCAGTTGCTCGTAGCAGATGGCGGGGCGGAAGTTGGCAAACAGGCCGAGGTGCTTGCGCAGGCTGAGGATGGCCTGCTCGGGGCGCAGCGGGCGATCCAGCTTGTCGTATTTCCAGTCACCGACGGCGCCGAACAGCACGGCGTCAGCTGACTTGGCCAGGTTCAGGGTCGACTCGGGTAGCGGGTGACCGTGCGCCTCGTAGGCGGCGCCGCCGACCAGGGCGGACTCCATCTCGAATTTGAGGCCGAGCACGTTCAGGACCTTGACGGCCTCGGCCACGATTTCGGTGCCGATGCCGTCACCCGGCAGGACTGCAATTTTCATGTTGTTTACTACTGAATTGATAGCTGCTTACGCAAGCGTGGTGTGCGCCAGCCAGGGTTTTTGTGCCAGGCGTTGGGCTTCGAAGGCGGCTATTCTGTCCTTGTGGCGCAGCGTCAGTCCGATGTCGTCCAGACCATTGAGCAGGCAGTACTTGCGGAAGGGCTGCACCTCGAACGGGATTTCCTCGCCCTGCGGCTTGACGATGACCTGGCGCTCCAAGTCGATGGTCAGGCCGTAGCCCGGGAAGGCGGCGCATTCGTCGAACAGCTGCGCCACGGTGGCCTCGGGCAGCACGATGGGTAGCAGGCCGTTCTTGAAGCAGTTGTTGAAGAAGATGTCGGCAAAGCTGGGCGCAATGATGGCGCGAAAGCCATACTGGTCAATGGCCCACGGCGCATGCTCACGCGAGGAGCCACAGCCGAAGTTCTTGCGCGCCAGCAGGATGGAGGCGCCGGCGTAGCGCGGCTGGTTCAGCACGAAGTCCGGGTTGGGCTTGCGCGAGGCCGGATCCTGGCCGGGGTAACCGACATCCAGGTAGCGCCACTCGTCGAACAGGTTCGGGCCGAAGCCGGTCTTGCGGATGGACTTGAGGAACTGCTTGGGAATGATGGCGTCGGTGTCGACGTTCTCGCGGTCCATGGGGGCCACCAGGCCCTGGTGCACGGTAAAGGTTTTCATTATTTCTTCGCCGCACCTTCGATCTTCTCGCCGGCCTTCTGGATGTCCTGGCCCATGCCTTTGACGGTGTTGCAGCCGACCAGCGCGAACGTCAGGCACAGGCAGGCAAGCAGGGTGATTTTCTTCATCGTGAATCTCCTTGGCGTTGGGGTTCAGGCGAACTTGCGGATGTCGACAAAATGCCCGTGCACAGCCGCGGCGGCCGCCATGGCCGGGCTGACCAGGTGGGTGCGGCCACCGGCACCCTGGCGCCCTTCGAAGTTGCGGTTGCTGGTGGAGGCGCAGCGCTCGCCCGGCTCCAGCCGGTCGGCGTTCATGGCCAGGCACATCGAACAGCCGGGCTCGCGCCACTCAAAGCCAGCAGCCTTGAAGATCTCGTGCAGGCCTTCGCGCTCGGCCTGTTCCTTGACCAGGCCCGAGCCCGGCACCACCAGCGCCAGCTTGACGTTCTTGGCCACTTTCTGGCCCAGCTTCTTCACCACAGCGGCAGCTTCGCGCATGTCTTCGATGCGGCTGTTGGTGCAGGAGCCGATGAAGACCTTGTCGATGGCGATGTCGGCCAGCGGCTTGCCCGGCTCCAGACCCATGTAGGTCAGGGCGCGCTCGATGGCGCCGCGCTTGTTGGGGTCCTTCTCCTTGTCGGGATCGGGCACGCGGCCATCGATGCCCAGCACCATCTCGGGCGAGGTGCCCCAGGTGACTTGCGGCAGGATCTGGGTGGCGTCGAGTTCGACCACGGCGTCGAACTTGGCATCCGGGTCGGAGTGCAGCGTCTTCCAGTAGGCGACGGCCTGTTCCCATTCGACGCCGGTGGGCGAGAGCAGGCGACCCTTCACATACTCGATGGTCTTGTCGTCCACCGCCACCAAGCCGGCGCGCGCACCGGCCTCGATGGCCATGTTGCACACCGTCATGCGGCCTTCCATGCTCAGCGCGCGGATGGCGCTGCCGGCGAACTCAAGGGTGTAGCCGGTGCCGCCGGCGGTGCCAATCTTGCCGATGATGGCCAGCACGATGTCCTTGGCGGTCACGCCTTTGGCAACCTGGCCTTCCACCTTGATCAGCATGTTCTTGGCCTTCTTGGCCAGCAGGGTCTGGGTGGCCATCACGTGCTCGACTTCGCTGGTGCCGATGCCGTGGGCCAGCGCACCGAAGGCGCCATGGGTGGAGGTGTGGCTGTCACCGCAGACCACGGTCATGCCGGGCAGGGTGGCGCCGTTTTCCGGGCCGATGACGTGTACGATGCCCTGGCGCTTGGACAGGAAGGGGAAGAAGGCGGCCGCGCCGGTTTCCTTGATGTTCGCGTCCAGCGTGGTGATCTGTTCTTTGCTGATCGGGTCGGCAATGCCGTCGTAGCCGAGCTCCCAGCCGGTGGTGGGGGTGTTGTGGTCGGCGGTGGCGACGATGGAGCTGACACGCCAGACCTTGCGGCCGGCTTGGCGCAGGCCTTCGAAGGCCTGAGGGCTGGTGACTTCATGCACCAGGTGGCGGTCGATGTACAGGATGGCGGTGCCGTCTTCCTCGGTGTGGACGACGTGCTCGTCCCAGATCTTGTCGTAAAGGGTGCGTCCCATGGGCATTCTTCCTAGGCAATCTGCCATTTTATGCGGACGCTGCCGACCTGGTGGTCAGTCGCTAATTTGCAGCTGTGGCGACAGCTCGCGCACGCGGTGGTCGACGTAATAGCCACCGAATTCGGTGTAGCGCAGCAGGTGGCGGCCGCAGCTGCGGCAGCGCCAGACATCGCAACGGTTGTAGGGAAAGTACTGGAGCGCCACCGGGGCATCGGGCGAGTCGTAGCGCGTGCCGTGCGGGTGGTGTTCCTCGAACGTCGGCTCATAGATCTCGGGGTCGCGCAGGGTGGCGACCTGCTGCATCTGGTCGGCGGGCCAGCGCTCTTCGGTGAGGCTGGTCCAGCCGGGGCAGTGCACCAGGCTGCAGGCGCAGGGCTGGGGGGTGGGGGCGCTGTCCAGCAGCGCACGGAGTTCCGCCGCGCTCTGGAGCAGGGGAATGGCAGCGTTCGACATGACCAAGAAAAATGCCCGCCGACGTCACCGTGCGGCGGGCATGTGGTTCAGCGCAGCTTAGCGCGTGGCCAGCGGCGGCACGTCGCGGCGCGGCGAACCGGTGAAGAGCTGGCGCGGACGGCCGATCTTGTACTCGGGGTCGCTGATCATCTCGTTGAGCTGGGCAATCCAGCCGACGGTACGGGCCAGGGCGAAGATGCCGGTGAACAGGTTCACCGGGATGCCGATGGCGCGCTGCACGATGCCGGAGTAGAAGTCCACGTTCGGGTAAAGCTTGCGCTGCACGAAGTAATCGTCTTCCAGGGCGATCTTCTCCAGCGCCATGGCCAGCTTGAACAGCGGATCGTTTTCCAGGCCCAGTTCCTGCAGCACTTCCTTGCAGGTCTCCTGCATCAGCTTGGCGCGCGGGTCGTAGTTCTTGTAGACGCGGTGGCCGAAACCCATCAGGCGCACGCCGGAATTCTTGTCCTTGACCTGCTCCATGAATTCACCGACCTTGGCGACGCCGCCGTTGGCCTGGATTTCTTCCAGCATGTTCAGGCAGGCCTCGTTGGCGCCGCCGTGGGCCGGACCCCACAGGCAGGCCACACCGGCGGCGATGGCCGCAAACGGGTTGGTGCCGGAGGAGCCGCACAGGCGCACGGTCGAGGTGGAGGCGTTCTGCTCGTGGTCGGCATGCAGGATGAAGATGCGGTCCAGCGCGCGCTCGAGCACCGGGTTCACCTTGTAGTCCTCGCACGGGGTGCCGAACATCATGCGCAGGAAGTTGCCGGCATAGCTCAGGTCGTTGCGTGGGTACATGTAGGGCTGGCCAACGCCGTACTTGTAGGCCATGGCGACCAGCGTCGGCATCTTGGCGATCAGGCGGATCGCCGCGATCTCGCGGTGCTCCGGGTTGTTGATGTCGGTGCTGTCGTGGTAGAAGGCCGACAGCGCGCCCACGAGGCCGGTCAGCACGGCCATCGGGTGGGCGTCGCGGCGGAAGCCGCGCAGGAAGAACTGCATCTGCTCGTTGACCATGGTGTGCATGGTCACGCGCTGGGTGAAGGCTTCCTTCTTCTGCGCGTTCGGCAGGTCACCGTACAGCAGCAGGTGGCAGGTTTCCAGGAAGTCGCACTGGGTGGCCAGCTGCTCGATCGGGTAGCCGCGGTACAGCAGCTCGCCCTTGTCGCCATCGATGTAGGTGATGGCCGACTGGCAGGATGCGGTCGAGAGGAAACCCGGGTCGTAGGTGAACATGCCGGTCTGGCCGTACAGCTTGCGGATGTCGATCACGTCCGGGCCGATGTTGCCCTGGTAGACGGGCAGCTCGACGCTCGGGCTGCCGTTACTGAACGACAGGGTGGCTTTGTTGTCAGCTAGTTTCATTTTGGTAGGCCTTTCAGCAGGTTTCTCTCAACATCTTCAAAACTTCTCGCACATCCTCGCGATCCAGCTCGGGGGCGACCTCGGCCAGCGGCTTGCGGCCAAGGTGCAGGTCGAGCAGGTCGTTGTCGCTCAGACTCATCAGGGCGGTCAGACCGTTCGACTGGCGCACGGTCAACGTGGATTCGAACTGGTGGAAGAAGCGCTCGATGAAGAGGTCGTTTTCCAGCAGGCCCCGGCGGCATCGCCACTTGAGCTTGCTCAGCGTCCTCTCGTCGATCAGTTCATTGTCCACGTGCAACCCTGTGTCTGGCTCACACCGCGCGGGCAACCATCATTTCCTTGATCTTGCCGATGGCCTTGGTGGGGTTCAGACCCTTGGGGCAGACATCGACGCAGTTCATGATGGTGTGGCAGCGGAACAGACGGTAGGGGTCTTCCAGGTTGTCCAGACGCTCGCCGGTGGCCTGGTCACGGCTGTCGGCGAGGAAGCGGTAGGCCTGCAGCAGACCGGCCGGGCCGACGAACTTGTCCGGGTTCCACCAGAAGCTCGGGCAGCTGGTGGAGCAGCTGGCGCACAGGATGCACTCGTACAGGCCGTTGAGCTCCTCGCGCTCTTCGGGGCTCTGCAGGCGCTCGCGCTCCGGTGCCGGCGTCTCGTTGATCAGGTAGGGCTTGATGCTGTGGTACTGCTTGAAGAACTGCGTCATGTCGACGATCAGGTCGCGTACCACCGGCAGGCCCGGCAGCGGCTTGAGGATGATGTCGCCCTTGAGCGTGTTCAGGTTGGTCAGGCAGGCCAGCCCGTTCTTGCCGTTGATGTTCATGGCGTCCGAACCGCATACGCCTTCACGGCAGGAGCGGCGGAACGACAAGGTGGGGTCCACGGCCTTGAGCTTGACCAGGGCGTCGAGCAGCATGCGCTCGGAACCGTCCAGTTCCAGCTGGAGGGTCTGCATGTACGGCTTGGCATCCTTGTCCGGGTCGTAGCGGTAGATCTTGAAAGTGCGTTGGGCCATTTTTCGATTTCCTTGTGCGATACGTTCGGACAGGTCAGAAGGTGCGCGGCTTGGGCGGCACCGTCTCGGCGGTCAGGGGCTTCATGCGCACCGGTTTGTAGTCCAGACGGTTGCCGTCCTTGTACCAGAGGGTGTGCTTCATCCACTCGGCGTCGTTGCGACCCAGCGGGCAGGTCGGGTGGGTCACGTCATGCTCGTAGTCGCGCACCAGGTGGGCGCCACGGCACTCGGTACGCGCGGCCGCGCTTTCCATGGTGGCCTGGGCCGCTTCCATCAGGTTCTCCACTTCCAGTGCCTCGACACGGGCGGTGTTGAACACCTTGGAGTTGTCCTTCAGACCGATGTTGGCCACGCGCTCGCGCAGGGCGGCGATCTTCTTCACGCCTTCGTTCATCACTTCCTGACTGCGGAACACGCCAGCGTGCGCTTGCATGATGCTGCGCATGTCGTTGGCGACGTCCTGCGCGTATTCACCGGTCTGGTTGCTGTCCAGGCGTGCCAGACGGGCCAGGGTGCGGTCAGTGGCGTCCTTGGGCAGATCCTTGTGTTCCTGCTTGGGGTTGACGTTGGCAATGATGTGGTTGCCGGCGGCCTTGCCGAACACCAGCAGGTCCAGCAGCGAGTTGGTACCCAGGCGGTTGGCGCCGTGCACCGAGACGCAGGAGCACTCGCCCACGGCGTACAGGCCGTTGACCGGCTTGTCTTCACCGCCCACACGCTCGACCACCTGGCCATGGATATTGGTCGGGATGCCGCCCATCTGGTAGTGGATGGTGGGCACGACCGGGATCGGCTCGCGCGTCACGTCCACGTTGGCGAAGTTGACGCCGATCTCGTACACCGAGGGCAGACGCTTGTGGATGGTGTCGGCGCCCAGGTGGTCCAGCTTCATGTGGATGTAGTCCTTGTTGGGACCACAGCCACGGCCTTCCAGGATTTCCTGGCCCATGCAGCGCGAGACGAAGTCGCGCGGCGCCAGGTCCTTCAGCGTGGGCGCGTAGCGCTCCATGAAGCGTTCACCGTTGCTGTTGAGCAGGATGGCGCCTTCACCGCGGCAGCCTTCGGTCAGCAGCACGCCGGCGCCGGCCACGCCGGTGGGGTGGAACTGCCAGAACTCCATGTCCTGCAGGGCGATGCCGGCACGCGCGGCCATGCCCAGGCCGTCACCGGTGTTGATGAAGGCGTTGGTGGACGACTGGTAGATGCGGCCGGCCCCTCCGGTGGCCAGCAGCACGGTCTTGGCTTCGAGCACGTAGACGTCGCCGGTCTCCATTTCCAGTGCGGTCACGCCCACGCAGTCACCTGAAGCGTCACGGATCAGGTCCAGCGCCATCCATTCCACGAAGAAGGTGGTGCGGGCAGCCACATTGGCCTGGTACAGCGTGTGCAGCATGGCGTGGCCGGTACGGTCAGCCGCGGCGCAGGCGCGTTGCACCGGCTTCTCGCCGTAGTTGGCGGTGTGGCCGCCGAACGGGCGTTGGTAGATGGTGCCGTCGGGATTACGGTCGAAGGGCATGCCGAAATGCTCAAGTTCGTACACGACCTTCGGTGCCTCGCGGCACATGAATTCGATGGCGTCCTGGTCACCGAGCCAGTCGGAACCCTTGACGGTGTCGTAGAAGTGGAATTCCCAGCTGTCTTCGCTCATGTTGCCCAGGGAGGCAGACACGCCGCCCTGCGCCGCCACGGTGTGCGAGCGGGTCGGGAACACCTTGGAGAGCACGGCCACATTCAGGCCGGCACGTGCCAGCTGCAGCGAGGCGCGCATGCCGGAGCCGCCGGCTCCGACGATGACGACGTCAAATTTGCGCTTGGAGATGGAATAGGACATGGGTTAGAGCCTCAATCGTGCAGTGGCATCACAGGCGCCACAGGACTTGGATGGCCCAGCCGGCACAGCCGACCAGCCAGACGATGGTGAACACCTGCAGCGACAGGCGGATCGAGACGGGCTTGATGTAGTCCATCCAGATGTCGCGCATGCCGACCCAGACATGCCAGGCAAGTGCGATGATGACCGAGAAGGTCAGCACCTTCATCCATTGGGCGGCAAAGATGCCTGCCCAGGTTTCGTAGCCGATCGGGCCGCGGGTGAACAGCACCTGGACCAGTACCAGCAGGGTGAACAGGACCATCAGGGCCGCAGTGATGCGCTGGCTCAGCCAGTCGCGCAGTCCGTAATGTGCGCCAACGACGATGCGCTTGGAGCCGTAGTTAACCGACATGTGTCGCTCCTTGGAGTTAGTAGAGGCCGAACAGCTTGGCACCCAGCACAGCCGTCAGGCCCAGGCTGAGCACCAGCGTGACGATGGCCGAGCTGCGGCCGAATTCCTTGCTCACGGCGTGCGCGACGTCCATCCACAGGTGACGCAGGCCGGCGATGATGTGGTGCAGGTAGGCCCAGATCAGGGCCAGCGCCACCAGCTTGAAGAACCAGCCTGGAACGCCGGCCACGCCCGCGCTGAAGAGGGCGGTGAAGCGGGCAAAGGAGTATTCCGACGACACTGAGGTGTCGAACAGCCAGATGATGAACGGCAGCAAGAGGAACATGAGTGCGCCGCTGACGCGGTGCAGGATCGACACCCAGCCGGCCGGGGGCAGCCGGTAGGTCGGCAGATCCTTCAGGGCGTTGATATTGCGGAACTCGGGCCGCTGGGGGCGGGAGGCTTTGGCAAGGTCGGTCATGGTTGGCTTTCTCGTGGATGTAACCGCTTTGTAATTTTTGGCAGATTGCCTGACGAAATTCTATTGCAACGCAGCATTCATAAGTTGGTCTCGCCAGATTCATTCTGCGGGCTGATACGTGTAACGGAGTTTCTCAACTTAGCACATTGCGGTAATGGTGCGTATCGGTCAGGTACAGGCCGCGCCGCAGTTCCATCGGCACGTCGTTGTAGGTGTAGGCAATGCGCTCGACGCTCAGCAGCGGCGTGCCCTTGCCGATGCCGAGCAGGGCGGCCTGGGCCGCGTCGGGCAGCACGGCGCGGATCTTTTCCTCCGCGCGCACCATGCGCACGCCGAACTCGGTTTCGAACAGGGCGTACATCGGCCCGTGGTAGTCGCGCAGCCGCTCGGCCGTCAGGCCCTTGAACGGCGTGCCGGGCAGCCACAGGTCTTCCAGAATCGTGGGGCGGCCGGCGAAGGCCAGCACACGGCGCGCCTGCAGCACGCTGTCGCCGGTGCGCAGCGCCAGCGCGCGTGCGATCTCGGCCGTGGCGCGCAGGCGCTTGCAGTCGATGATGTTGCGTTCGGCTGGCCCCTCGCTCTGCAGGTCGCCCCCGTCGGGCATCAGGCGCAGGAAGCGGTATTGCACGTGCTGCTCGGCGTGGGTGGCAACAAAGGTGCCCTTGCCCTGGCGGCGGACCAGGAGGTTTTCGGCCGCCAGTTCGTCGATGGCCTTGCGCACCGTGCCCTGGCTGACGCGAAAGCGTGCCGCCAGGTCCATCTCGCTGGGGATGGATTCGCCGGGCTTCCACTCGCCGGCCTGCAGGCTCTGCAGGATCAGACCTTTGATCTGCTGGTACAGCGGGCTGAAGGCCGGGGTCGACGCGCCGCCCGCCGCACTGGTGGCGGCGGCCTCGGGGGTGGCGGGGGGCATCTGGTTCATGGCGCGGACGAGGGCGGTGGGTGGGTGGAAAGAGGTCGAATCATATCTTATATAAGACATAAGACAAATTGATCCATCAGGGTTTTCGCGGTACACTCCGCGGTGCATCCGGGGTCCGGTTACGGCCCGGTTACCGCCCTCACAACACTTCTGGAGTTCTCACCATGAGCAAAAAGCCCGTCCGCGTTGCCGTCACCGGCGCTGCAGGTCAAATCGGTTACGCCCTGCTGTTCCGCATTGCTTCCGGCGAAATGCTGGGCAAGGACCAGCCCGTCATCCTCCAATTGCTCGAAATCCCGGACGAAAAAGCCCAGAAGGCGCTCAAGGGCGTGATGATGGAACTGGAAGACTGCGCCTTCCCGCTGCTGGCTGGCATGGAAGCCCACAGCGATGCCATGACTGCGTTCAAGGACACCGACTACGCCCTGCTGGTGGGTGCCCGTCCGCGTGGCCCCGGCATGGAGCGCGCCGACCTGCTGGCCGCCAACGCCCAGATCTTCACCGCCCAGGGCAAGGCCCTGAACGCCGTCGCTTCGCGCAACGTCAAGGTGCTGGTGGTCGGCAACCCGGCCAACACCAATGCCTACATCGCCATGAAGAGCGCGCCGGACCTCAAGCCGGGCAACTTCACCGCCATGCTGCGCCTGGACCACAACCGTGCCGCCAGCCAGATTGCTGCCAAGACCGGCAAGGCTGTGGCCGACATCGAGAAGCTGTGTGTCTGGGGCAACCACTCGCCCACCATGTACGCCGACTACCGCTTTGCCACCATCGGCGGCCAGAACGTGAAAGACATGATCAACGACCAGGTCTGGAACGAAACCGTGTTCCTGCCGACCGTGGGCAAGCGCGGCGCCGCCATCATCGAGGCGCGTGGCCTGTCGTCTGCCGCTTCGGCCGCCAACGCCGCCATCGACCACATGCGTGACTGGGCCCTGGGCACCAAGGGCAAGTGGGTCACCATGGGCATCCCGTCGCAAGGCTGGTACGGCATTCCGAAGGACGTCATGTTCGGTTTCCCGGTCACCTGCGAAAACGGCGAGTACAAGGTGGTCGAAGGCTTGGCCATCGATGAGTTCAGCCAGAAGTGCATCGACAAGACGCTGAAGGAACTGCAGGAAGAGCAAGCCGGCGTGGCCCACCTGCTGTAAGCCGCGTCCATGAGCCATCCGCGTTCGATTCTGCTGGGGGCGCAAGCCGGGGCCGTGGGGCTGCCGGTCTGTGACCATTACAGCGGTGTCGAGGCGCGGATGCGCAAGAGCCTGCAGCTGCAGGCCGAGATGGCAGCTGAGTTCGGTGCCTGCGTTTTCGACGTCACACTCGACTGCGAAGACGGCGCCCCGGTTGGCGGTGAGCACGACCACGCCCAGATGGTGGTCGCGCTGGCCAACGAAGCTCAGGCGGGTGCGCGCCAGGCGGGGCAGCCCGCCGCGCCGCGCGTCGCGGTGCGTGTGCATGCAGTCGACCATGCGGCGTTCGAGGCCGATGTGGCCGACATTGTCGGTGGCGCGGCCCACGCGCTGTGCCACCTGATGATTCCCAAGGTCGAGACGGTGGCCGACGTCGAGCGGGCCGTGGCCGCGGTCGACGCCGCCGCCCGCGGGGCCGGACGCACCGAGCCGTTGCCGCTGCAGGTGCTGCTCGAGTCGCCGGCGGCGGTGCATCGCGCGTTCGACATTGCCGCCCATCCGCGCGTGCAGTCCATCAGCTTCGGCTTGATGGACTTCGTGTCGGCGCATGGCGGCGCCATTCCCGCCAGCGCCATGGGGTCGCGGCTGGACGCGGCCGAACCGGGCCAGTTCGCGCATCCGCTGGTGGTGCGGGCCAAGCTGGAGATTGCGGCGGCCTGCCATGCGCACGGCAAAGTGCCTTCCCACTGTGTGGTCACCGAATTCAGTGATACTGACGCCATGAAGGCGGCGGCCCTGAAGGCTGCACGCGAGTTTGGCTACACCCGCATGTGGAGCATCCACCCGAGCCAGATCCGCTCCATCCTGGAGGCGCTGGCGCCGAGCGAGGCGGAGGTTGACCACGCCGCTGCCATCATTGTGGCGGCCGCAGGCGCACAATGGGCGCCGGTGAGCTTTGAAGGCCAGTTGCATGACCGCGCCAGCTACCGCTATTTCTGGCAGGTCCTGGAACGCGCTCACCAGACCGGCCGGCATCTGCCCGATGCCGTCCAGGCCTATTTCCAGTAAACCCAAAGGAGACGCACGATGAAAGCACTGCTCACCCTGGTTCTCGTGGCGGCCATGCCCGTGACGCTGCTGGCGCAGAACGCGCCGAGTCGCAAGACCCATTTCGCCCAGGGGAAACAGGCATCCCCGGTCAAGCTGGCCGCCGCCGCGTCTGCGGCAGCGCCCGTGCCGCTGTCGGCGCAGGCGCTGGAACTGGCCGAGCGGGTGCAGGTGGGCCATATGCCGTGCGAGCTGGGGGCGTCCGTGACGGTGGAAGCCGATCCCAAGACACCAGGTTACTTCCACGTGCGCCTGGCCAAGGACAGCTTCCACATGGCGCCGGTGGTGTCTGCCACGGGGGCCATGCGGCTGGAAGACGCCCATGCTGGTGCCGTCTGGCTGCAGTTGGCCAACAAGTCCATGCTGGTCAGTACCAAGCACGGCAAGCGCCTGGTGGATGCCTGCATGAGCCCGGCGCAGGTGGCTGTGGCGGCTGTCATGGAGAAGAACCCGCCGCCGTCGCTACTCGATCCGGTGACGCCGCCGGCGGCCATGCGCAATGCGCTGGCCCTGCAGGATGCTGCGGAATAGATAGCAGCCCACGCCCAAGCGACGAGGGCTGGAACCATTTTTGATTGTTGAAGAAGGAGCTTTTCATGTTGCAAGCTTACCGCGCCCATGTCGCAGAACGCGCCGCGCTCGGCATTCCCCCGCTGCCGCTGTCTGCCAAGCAGACCGCTGAACTGATCGAGCTGTTGAAGAACCCGCCCAAGGGCGAGGAGTCTTTCCTGGTCGATCTCATCACCCACCGCGTCCCGGCCGGTGTGGACGATGCCGCCAAGGTCAAGGCCAGCTACCTGGCCGCCGTGGCCCACGGCAGCGAGAAGTGCGCCCTGATCTCGCGCGAGAAGGCCACTGAACTGCTGGGCACCATGCTGGGCGGCTACAACCTGACGCCGCTGATCGACCTGCTGGACGACAGCGCCGTGGCCGCTGTGGCGGCCGAAGGCCTGAAGAAAACCCTGCTGATGTTCGACCAGTTCCACGACGTCAAGGAAAAGGCCGACAAGGGCAACGCCCACGCCAAGGCCGTGCTGCAAAGCTGGGCCGATGCTGAGTGGTTCACCAGCCGCCCCGAAGTGCCCAAGAGCATCACGCTGACCGTGTTCAAGGTCACCGGTGAGACCAACACCGACGACCTGTCGCCCGCGCCCGACGCCTGGAGCCGCCCCGACATCCCGCTGCATGCGCTGGCCATGCTGAAGAACAAGCGCGACGGCATCACGCCGGAGGAAGATGGCAAGCGCGGCCCGGTGAAGTTCATCGAGGACCTGCGCGCCAAGGGCAACCTGGTGGCCTACGTCGGCGACGTGGTGGGCACCGGTTCTTCGCGCAAGTCGGCCACCAACTCCGTGCTGTGGTTCACCGGCGAAGACATCCCCTTCGTGCCGAACAAGCGCTTCGGTGGCGTCTGCCTGGGCGGCAAGATCGCCCCGATCTTCTACAACACGATGGAAGACGCCGGTGCGCTGCCGATCGAACTGGACGTGAGCCAGATGAACATGGGCGACACCATCGAGCTGCGTCCCTATGAAGGCAAGGCCCTCAAGGACGGCAAGGTGATTGCCGAGTTCCAGGTCAAGAGCGAGGTGCTGTTCGACGAAGTGCGTGCCGGCGGCCGCATTCCGCTGATCATCGGCCGCGGCCTGACGGCCAAGGCGCGCGAGGCCCTGGGCTTGGCACCCTCGACTTTGTTCCGCCTGCCCAAGAACCCGGCGGCCAAGACCAAGGGCTTTACGCTGGCGCAGAAGATGGTCGGCCGCGCTTGCGGCCTGCCGGAAGGACAGGGCGTGCTGCCCGGCACCTACTGTGAGCCCAAGATGACCTCCGTCGGCTCGCAGGACACCACCGGCCCGATGACGCGCGACGAGCTGAAAGACCTGGCCTGCCTGGGCTTCAGCGCGGACCTGGTGATGCAATCCTTCTGCCATACCGCCGCCTACCCGAAGCCGGTGGACGTGAAGATGCACCACGAGCTGCCGGACTTCATCAGCACCCGTGGCGGCATCTCGCTGCGCCCGGGCGACGGCATCATCCACAGCTGGCTCAACCGCATGCTGCTGCCCGACACCGTGGGCACCGGCGGCGACAGCCACACCCGTTTCCCGATCGGCATTTCCTTCCCGGCTGGTTCCGGCCTGGTGGCCTTTGCCGCGGCCACCGGCGTCATGCCGCTGGACATGCCGGAGTCGGTGCTGGTGCGCTTCAAGGGCAAGATGCAGCCCGGCGTCACGCTGCGTGACCTGGTGCACGCCATCCCGCTGTACGCCATCAAGCAGGGCCTGCTGACGGTGGAGAAGAAGGGCAAGAAGAACATCTTCTCCGGCCGCATCCTGGAAATCGAAGGTCTGCCGGACCTGAAGGTGGAGCAGGCTTTCGAGCTGTCCGACGCCTCGGCGGAGCGTTCCGCCGCCGGTTGCACGGTGCAGCTCAACAAGGAACCGATCATCGAGTACATCAACAGCAACATCGTGCTGCTGAAGAACATGATCGCCAACGGCTACCAGGACGAGCGCACCATCGCGCGCCGCATCAAGGCCATGGAAGCCTGGCTGGCCAAGCCGGAGCTGCTGACGGCTGACAAGGACGCCGAGTACGCCGCCGTGATCGAGATCGACCTGGCCGAGATCACCGAGCCCATCGTCTGCTGCCCTAACGACCCGGACGACGCCAAGACCCTGTCCGACGTGGCCGGCGCCACCATCGACGAAGTCTTCATCGGCTCCTGCATGACCAACATCGGTCACTTCCGTGCCGCCTCCAAGCTGCTCGAAGGCAAGAAGGACATCCCGGTCAAGCTGTGGCTGGCACCGCCGACCAAGATGGACCAGCACCAGCTGACCGAGGAAGGCCACTACGGCGTCTTCGGCGCCGCCGGTGCCCGCATGGAAATGCCGGGCTGCTCGCTGTGCATGGGCAACCAGGCACAGGTGAAGGAGGGCGCGACCGTGATGTCCACCAGCACGCGCAACTTCCCCAACCGTCTGGGGAAGAACACCAACGTGTACCTGGGTTCCGCCGAACTGGCGGCCATCTGCTCCAAGCTCGGCCGCATCCCGAGCAAGCAGGAGTACCTGGCTGACATCGGCGTCATCAACGCCAACGGCGACAAGATCTACAAGTACATGAACTTCGACCAGATCGAGGAGTACAAGGACGTGGCAGCCAAGGTGGCGGCCTGACCTGCGCGCTCCCCTGACCGGGCGCGTTTGCGGCCCGGTTTTTCAAAGCCCCCGGCGCACGCTGCGGGGCTTTTTCTTTGCCGTCCGATAATCCGCGCCATGAATGCCATTACCTCTCTGCCCTGGTCGGTGCAAACCTTGCTGCTGCTCATCGGCAGCAATGTCTTCATGACTTTCGCCTGGTACGGCCACCTGAAGAACCTGGCCACCGCACCGTGGTATACGGCGGCGCTGCTCAGCTGGGGCATTGCGCTGTTCGAGTACCTGCTGCAGGTGCCGGCCAACCGCATCGGCTTCCAGCAAGCCGGCCTCACCGTGGGGCAGCTCAAGATCATGCAGGAGGTGATCACGCTCAGCGTGTTCCTGCCCTTTGCGATGCTTTACCTGAAGGAGCCGTTCAAGCTCGACTACGTGTGGGCGGCGTTGTGCATGGTGGGTGCTGTGTACTTCATCTTCCGCAGCGCCTGAGGGCGCCGCCGTCAGGCGCGGCGGTTACACTGCACGCCGTTTTATGTCATTTTCATGACAATCCAAGCCACAGGAGAACTACATGCTGTTTGGGAAACTGATGCCGCGTGACGGCAATTTCTTCGAGATGTTCAACCAGCATGCGGACCGCATCGTCGAGGCCGCACGCGCCTTTTCCCTGCTGGTCGAGCACTACGGCGATGTCGGCTTGCGCGAGCAGCACAACCGCGACGTGGATTCGGCCGAGCAGGCCGCTGACCGCATCACGCACGAGGTCAACAAGGCGCTGCACAAGACCTTCATCACGCCGATCGACCGCGAACAGATCCACGGCCTGATCAACACCATGGACGATGTGGCCGATCTGATCCAGGACGCCGCCGAAACCATGGCGCTGTACGACGTGCACCACATGACGCAGGAGATCATCCGCCTGACCGAACTCAGCGTGAAGTGCTGCGAGCGCGTCAAGGACGCGGTCTACCTGCTGGACAACATCGGCGACAGCAAGACCGCCGAGGCGGCGCTCAAGACCTGCGAGGAGATCGACCGCCTGGAGTCCGACGCCGACCGTGTCATGCGCACCGCCATGAGCAAGCTGTTCCGCGAGGAGCCGGATGTTCGCGAGGTGATCAAGCTCAAGGCGATCTACGAACTGCTGGAGACCGTGACCGACAAGTGCGAGGACGTGGCCAACCTTATCGAGGGCATCGTCCTCGAGAACGCCTGAGCGATCGCGGTCTGCCATGGAGAACATTCCGCAAACCGCCCTCTGGGTGATCATTCTGCTGGTGGCGCTGGCGTTGGCATTCGACTTCATGAACGGCTTTCATGACGCCGCCAACTCGATTGCCACCGTCGTCTCCACCGGTGTCCTGCGTCCCGGCCAAGCCGTGCTGTTCGCCGCCTTCTTCAACTTCGTCGCCATCTTCGTCTTTCACCTCAGCGTGGCAGCGACGGTGGGCAAAGGCATCGTGCAGCCGGGGGTGGTCGACACCAACGTGGTGTTCGGCGCGCTGGTTGGCGCCATTACCTGGAACCTCATCACCTGGTACTACGGTATCCCCAGCAGCTCCTCCCACGCGCTCATCGGTGGCATCGTCGGCGCCGTGATCGGCAAGGCCGGCACCGATGCGTTGATTGCCGGCGGCATCCTCAAGACGGTGGTGTTCATCTTCGTATCGCCCTTCCTCGGCTTCCTGCTCGGCTCATTGATGATGCTGGCCGTCGCCTGGCTGTTCCGCCGCACCACGCCTTCGCGCGTAGACGGCTGGTTCCGCCGGCTGCAACTGGTATCGGCCGGCGCCTACAGCCTGGGGCACGGTGGCAACGACGCGCAGAAGACCATCGGCATCATCTGGATGCTGCTGGTGGCCACCGGTTACATGACCTCGGTGGACAAGGCGCCGCCGGGCTGGGTGGTGGTGAGCTGCTACTTGGCTATCGGCATGGGCACCATGTTCGGCGGCTGGCGCATCGTCAAGACCATGGGCCAGAAGATCACCAAGCTCAAGCCGGTGGGCGGCTTCTGTGCCGAGACCGGCGGCGCGCTCACGCTGTTTCTGGCCACTACACTGGGCATCCCGGTGTCCACTACCCACACCATCACCGGCGCCATCGTCGGCGTCGGCTCGGCGCAGCGGGCCAGCTCGGTGCGTTGGGGCGTGGCGGGAAATATCGTCTGGGCCTGGATCTTCACCATCCCGGCCAGCGCCTTCGTGGCCATCGTCGCCTACTGGCTCAGCCTGAAACTGTTCTGACGGTCGTCCGACCGAGCGTATCCAGGCCAGAAACGCCGTGGAACCGGCTCCGCCGGGCCACTGGCGTTGCCCCCTGCAAGGGGGGGTGGCGGAGCGACACATAGTGCGCGCAGCCTGGGGGTGAGCCAGATTCACTGGCTGATCTTGCGTGCTTCCTCGACCTGGTACTCGAAGTAGCGCTGGAAGCTGAAGGCAATGCTCGACATCAGCACCGCCGTGCCGATCAGCAGCGAGCAGGCGATGGCGCCGATGGTCAGCCAGCTGGTGCGGCCGGGCGGTGCATCGGGTGCCGCACCCGGGTTGAAGCGCGCGTTCCATTTTTCCGGTGTCATCAGGCCGTAGATGATGGCGTTGAGGGCGCAACCGGCGAGGGTGAAGCCCACCAACGGGATCAGCACCCAGCTCCAGTGGTCATCCACGCCATAGGTCTGCACGCGTTCGATGCCATACAGCCCGAGTGCGGTGGGAATCGGCAGCAGCCAGCCCAGCAGGTCGCCGAGGCCGTAGAGGTAGAAGCGATGCAGGCCCAGCGGGCCGACGAGAAAGGTGAGCCAGGCGGCCAGCGTCTTGTGTTTCATGCCGCTATTGTCGGGCATGCCATCCTGGCTCAGGGCTGGGTAGGGGCACTGCGGTCGCCTTCGCCGAGCACCTTTTCCATCAGCACGATGTCCAGCCAACGTCCGAACTTCCAGCCGCAGGAGCGGATGATGCCCACGTGCTCGAAGCCTGCCCGCCGGTGCACGTTGATCGAGCCGGCATTGCCGGAGTCGCCGATCACCGCAATCAGCTTACGCACGCCGGCCTGCTCGGCCTGACGCGACAGTTCCGCCAGCAGTTGTTGGCCGAGGCCGCGGCCGCGCGCGCTTTCGGCCAGATAGATCGAGTCCTCGGCCGAAAAGCGGTAGGCGGGCCGGGGCTTGAACCAGTTGCAGTAGGCGTAGCCGAGCACCTCACCCTGTTCCTCCAGCACCAGCCAGGGCAAGCCGCGTGCCAGCACCTCGGCGCGCCGCGTGGCCATGTCGGCCGGCGAGGGCGGTTCCAGCTCGAAAGTGCCGGTGCCGTGCTGCACGTGGAGGGCGTAGATGGCGGTGATGGCGGGCAGGTCGGCGTCGCGGCTGGGGCGGATGGTAGGCATAAGCGGAAGAAACGTTATAATCGCAGGCTTTTCAGTGTGTCGCTGGCCGGGTGGCCATGTCGCGTGTCTCAAACACTGAAGGAATTCGTACTGGAAGCCGGTCCCTTGTGAGGGCGAAGTTTCCACCACCCAAAGGATAAATCATGGTCGTCATTCGACTCTCTCGCGGCGGTGCCAAGGCACGTCCGTTCTTCAACATCGTCGTGACCGACAAGCGCAACCGTCGCGACGGTGGCTTCATCGAGCGCATCGGTTTCTACAACCCGATCGCTACCGAGAAGGAAGAAGGCCTGCGCATTGCGCAAGACCGTCTGACCTACTGGGTCGGCGTCGGCGCCCAGACCTCCCCGACTGTCGAGCGTCTGATCAAGCAGGCTGCCAAGAAGGCAGCCTGATCTCACACGCCGGCTACTGCGCAGCGCTCCCGCTCCCGGGGGCGCTTCGCATTTGGGGCCGGCGTTGACCGATTCCTTTCTCATGGTGCCCCGTCTCGAGACCGCTGAACTGCCGGCGGACGCCGTCGAGGTCGGGCGTATCCTGGACGCCTGGGGCATCAAGGGCTGGTTCAAGGTCCTGCCCTACAGCGCCGATTCCGGGGCCTTGTTCTCTTCCAAACACTGGTACTTGCTGCCACCTGAAAAAGGGGCCAAGGCCTTCCTGGGCCCGGTGCTGCTGCCCGTGCGCGAGGCCAAGGAACATTCGGACGCGGTCGTCGCCAGTTCCCCCGAGGTGCCGGACCGCAATGCGGCTGAAGCGCTGCGCGGCGCCCGCATCTTCATCGCGCGCTCCAGCTTCCCCGCGCCACAGCAGGACGAGTACTACTGGGTCGACCTGATCGGCCTGGCGGTCGTCAACCGTGAGGGCGTGCACCTGGGGCAGGTGCAGGAACTGCTGTCCACCGGGCCGCAGACGGTGCTGGTGGTCGGCTACGAGCTCGACGGCAAACCGGCGGAGCGCATGATTCCTTTCGTGTCGGCCTATGTGGACGAGGTGGATCAGGCTGCGCGCTGCATCCGTGTCGACTGGCAGCCCGACTATTGAGGTGAGGCGCCAGCACCATGCGCTTCGACGTCCTCACCCTGTTCCCTGAGCTGTTCGCACCGCTGCTGACCAGCGGCATCACGCGCCGCGCCTATGAGTCGGGCCAGGTGGATGTGCATCTGCACAACCCGCGCGACTTTGCCGAGGGCAACTACCGCCGCGTCGACGACCGCCCCTTCGGTGGTGGTCCCGGCATGGTCATGCTGGCCGAGCCGCTGGCGCGCTGCCTGCAGCAGGCGCAGGCCCAGCGCGGCACGCGCGCGCCGGTGGTGCTGTTCTCCCCCTTGGGTCGGCCGCTGGATCACGCCCAAGTCGAGCGCTGGGCCTCCAGCGATGGGGCGGTGCTGGTCTGTGGCCGTTACGAGGGGATTGACCAGCGCTTCATCGACGCCCATGTGGACGAGCAGATCAGCCTGGGCGACTTCGTGCTCTCCGGTGGCGAAATTGCCGCCATGGCCTTGCTTGACGCGGTGGCGCGGCTGCAGCCAGGCGTGCTGGGCGATGCCGACAGCCATGCTCAGGACAGCTTCAACCCGGCGCTCGATGGCCTGCTGGATTGCCCGCACTACACACGCCCCGAGAGCTGGGAGGGGCGGGCCGTGCCCGAAGCCCTGCTGTCCGGCCACCATGCCCAGATCGAGCGCTGGCGCCGTGAGCAGCGGCTGGCGCTGACGGCTCGGCTGCGCCCGGAACTGATTGCCCAGGCCCGCGCCGCCGGTCGCCTGAGCCGGGCGGACGAGGCATTCCTGGCCTCGCTGGCCTGAAATTGCCGCTTCCTGCTATAATTCCCAGTTTTCCAGATCCTCTGGCCGGCCGCTGGCCCTGTGTGGCGAGCATTCGTGTGACTTCTGATCCACGAACTATCCTTGGCGCGGACAAGATCATTTGAGGTAACCATGAACCTGATCCAGACCCTCGAGCAAGAAGAAATTGCTCGCCTCGGCAAGAACATCCCCGAGTTCGCCCCTGGCGACACCGTGATCGTGAACGTCAACGTGGTTGAAGGCACGCGCAAGCGCGTCCAGGCCTACGAAGGCGTGGTGATCGCCAAGCGCAACCGTGGCCTCAACAGCGGCTTCACCGTGCGCAAGATCTCCAGCGGCGAAGGCGTGGAGCGTACCTTCCAGACCTACAGCCCGCTGATCGCCAGCATCGAAGTCAAGCGCCGCGGTGACGTCCGTCGTGCCAAGCTGTACTACCTGCGTGACCGCAGCGGCAAGTCGGCTCGCATCAAGGAAAAGCTGCCGGCCAAGAAGACCGCCGAATAAGCGGGTCTTCAGCCACAAAAGCCGCCCAAGCGTATGCTTGAGGCGGCTTTTAACTTTGTGCGTCCTGCTACCCCTGTTGCCGTGTCTTCCGCCGATTCCTCCTCCGATTCCGTCACCCCGCTGTCCAAGTTGCCGAACTTCGACCCCCATACCGTACCGGTGACGGGTGTTGATGCCCACCTGCCGGCGGTGCCGGTGGCACAGCTGCAACCGGAGGCCTTGCGTCAGCGCTTCGGTGCGCCGCCGGCCTGGCAGCCCGAAGTGCGCATGGAGCCGCGCTTCACCCGACGCCAGCCGGCTGCGGCGGCGGTGCTGGTGCCGGTGGTGGCGCATGCGCGGCCGACGCTGCTGCTGACCCAGCGCACCACACATCTGGCCAATCATTCGGGTCAGATCGCCTTTCCTGGCGGCAAGGTGGACGACACCGACGTCGATGCCATCGACGCCGCGCTGCGTGAGGCCGAAGAGGAGGTGGGGCTGGCGCGTGACTTTGTGCAGGTGCTGGGTACGCTGCCGATCTACACCACCGGCAGCGCCTTCATCATCACCCCGGTGGTGGCACTGGTGCGGCCCGGCTTCACGCTCACGCCCAACGCCGGCGAGGTGGCTGACGTGTTCGAGGTGCCACTCGATTTCCTCATGAACCCGGCGCATCATCGTCGCCACAGTTTGCTGGCCGAGGGATTGCGGCGCGAGTGGTTCTCCATGCCCTACCAGGACGGCGACATTGAGCGTTTCATCTGGGGCGCCACCGCCGGCATGTTGCGCAATTTCTACCGTTTCCTGTCGGCCTGAGCACCTTGTCGCGCGTCGGTGTGGCATGCCGGGCCGCTATGATCGCGACATGAGCTTCTTTGCCCTTCTTGTCGCTCTGGTGCTGGAGCAAGCCCGTCCTCTGTCCAGCGGCAATGCAGTGCATGCCGGCATGCGCGGCTGGCTGCGCTGGGTCGTGCGCAACCTCGACGCCGGCCGTGAGCCGCATGGCTGGCTGGCCTGGGGCGTGGCGGTGGGGCTGCCGACCGCAGTGGCGCTGGGCGTGCACTGGCTGCTGCTGGCGCAACTGGGCTGGTTTGCCGCCATGGTGTGGAGCGTGGCGGTGCTCTATGTCTCGCTCGGCTTTCGCCAGTTCAGCCACCACTTCACCGACATCCGCGACGCGCTGGAGGCCGGCGATGAAGACGAAGCCCGCCGCCTGCTGGCGCAGTGGCGGCAGATCGATGCCAGCGAGCTGCCGCGGCGCGAAATCATCCGCCACGTCATCGAGTATTCGGTGCTGGCGGCGCACCGCCATGTCTTTGGCGTGCTCGCCTGGTTCTCCATCCTGGCTGCGTTCGGCTTCGGGCCTGCCGGCGCGGTGTTCTACCGTCTGGCCGAGTTTGTGGCGCGCTATTGGCAACATGTCTCGCAGCGCCAGGGCCAGCCCGTCAGTGATGCGGCTCGCACCGCCGCTTGCCAGGCCTGGCACGGGGTGGACTGGCTGCCAGCGCGCATCACGGCGCTGGGTTTTGCCATCGTCGGCAGCTTCGAAGACGCCATCGACAGCTGGCGCAGCCATGAAGCTCTGCTCGATGCCAGCAACGACGGCGTCATCCTGGCCGCCACGGCCGGGGCCGTGAACGTACGTCTCGGGGCAGCGGCTCCCGTTACCGGGCTGGAGGAAGAGGTTGCGTCGGCAGCGCCGGTGCGGCCGGAGCCCGAACTGGCGCACCTGCGCAGCATCGTGGGGCTGGTGTGGCGTTCGGTGGTGATGTGGATGCTGCTGCTGGCCTTGCTCACGCTGGCGCGGCTGCTGGGTTGACGGCCCGGGCGCGAACGTCAATAGCGTTTCTGCGACAACTCGGCGAACAGGTCGCTATAGATCTTGTAGCGCGTTGCGCTGATTCCTTCGGGGTTGGCGTCTGATTTCAACGCGGCCATGACGCCGCACCCCGGCTCGTGCAGGTGCGTGCAGTTGTAGAACTTGCACGCCGGCACCTGCTCACGCAGGTCCGGCATCAGGCTGGCCAGGTGCATCGGGTCGATGTGCTGCAGGCCGAATTCCTGGAAACCCGGCGAGTCGATCAGCGCCGTGCGGCGTACCTCATCGACCCAGTACCAGCTGGTGTGGGTGGTGGTGTGTTTGCCGGAGTTCAGCGCAGTCGAGATCTCGCCCGTCAGCGCCCTGGCACCGGGCACCAGGTGGTTGATCAACGTGCTCTTGCCGGCGCCCGAGGGGCCCAGCACCAGCGTGGTCTTGCCCTGCAGCTGCGCCTGCAGCGTCTCGGCACCGGGCGCGTCGCCGGCCGTGGATTTCAGGCTCAGCGGCAGTACCTGGTAGCCCATGCGCCGGTAGGGCTCCAGCCGGGCCCAGGCACGTGCAAACGGCTCGGCCAAGTCGTGCTTGTTGAGCACGATCAGCGGTGTGATGCGTTCGGCCTCGGCCGCGATCAACGCACGTGCCAGTTGGCTTTCGGAAAACTCGGGTTCGGCCGCGATCAGGATCAGCACCTGGTCGAGGTTGGCGGCAAAGCTCTTGGTGCGGATCTCGTCCTGGCGGTAGAACAGGTTGCGTCGCGACTCGATCTTCTCGATGCTGCCTTCGTCGCCGCTGGCCAGCCACAGCACGCGGTCGCCCACCACCGCCTGGTTCTTCTTGCCGCGCGGGTGGCAGATCAGGCGCCGGCCCTCGGGCGTTTCCACCACCACGTGGCGACCGTGGCTGGCCACCACCAATCCGTTGTCGAGCTCCACCGCCTTGTTCACGCAGGCTCCCGCAGGGCGTCGACGGCGGCGGCGCAGGCGAAGTCGGTGCGTGTGATGCCACCGGCGTCGTGGGTGCGCCAGCACACCGTGCAGCCACCCCAAGCCACCGTCAGTTCGGGGTGGTGGTTGCGCTGCTGCGCCAGCCAGGCGACGGCGTTGGCAAACACCATGGCCTGCTGGAAGTCGGGGAAGGGGTAGCGCTTGGCAATGGCCAGTTCGGCACCGTCCCCGCGGAGCGACCAGCCTTCCAGTTGCGCCAGTGCTGCTACGATTTCTGTAGCTGTCAGCGCCCGATGGGTGGGGGCCGAGGCCGGATTTGGTTTCAAGGTGGAACTCATGCCGCCAGCCGCGCCGACCGCTGGGCCGCCGGCGGGTGTGAATAGTAGAAGGCCACGTACAGCGGGTCGGGCGTCAGCGTCGACGCATTGTCCTCGTACAGCTTGAGCAGCGCGCTGGCAAGGTCGTTGCCATTGGTCTGCGCCCTGGCATAGGCATCGGCCTCGAACTCGTGCTTGCGTGAGAACAGGGCCAGCAGCGGCGCGATGAAGAAGCTGAACACCGGCGACACCAGCACGAACAGCAGCAGCGCCAGCGCGTCGTTCGGCGCTGCATCGGTACCCGCCAGCGTCGGCACCATCAGGCTCAGGCTCGGGCTCACGCCCAACCCGGTGTAGAACCAGCCCTGTTGCGCCAGCCAGCCCAGCAGCGCGAAGCCGGCCAAGCTGAGCGCGAACAGGCTGACGATGCGTTTGACGATGTGCTTGTGCTTGAAGTGGCCGAGCTCGTGTGCCAGCACCGCGTCCACCTCACCCGGGCTGAGTTTGGCCAGCAGGGTATCGAAGAACACCACGCGCTTGGCGGCACCGAAGCCGGTGAAGTAGGCGTTGGCATGCGCGCTGCGTCGGCTGCCGTCCATCACGAACAGGCCCTTGGCGGCAAAGCCGCAGCGTTGCATCAGTGCCGTCACGCGCGCCTTGAGCGCCTCGTCTTCCAGCGGCTGGAACTTGTTGAACAGCGGCGCGATGAAGGTCGGGTAGATCAGCAGCAACAGCAGGTTGAAGCCCATCCACACGCCCCAGGCCCACAGCCACCACAGGCTGCCGGTGGCGCCCATCACCCACAGGATGAGGGCGGCAATCGGCAAGCCGATGAAGGCGCCGAGCAGGGTGGACTTGAGCAGGTCGCTCAGCCACAGCCGCAGCGTCATCTTGTTGAAACCGAAGCGTTGCTCCAGGCGGAAGGTCTGATAGAGCGACAGCGGCAGATCAATCAGGCCGCCGATCAGCACGAAGCCGGCAATCAGCACCAGCTGTTGCACCATGCCGCCGCCCAGCCAAGCCAGCAGGGCCTGGTTCAGTGCATCCAGGCCGCCCAGCAACGTCCAGCCCAGCAGCACGGTGGCGCCGAGTGCCGTCTCCAGCAGGCCGAAGCGTACCTTGGCCACGGTGTAGTCGGCGGCCTTCTGATGCGCAGCCAGGGTGATGGTGCTGGCAAACGCGGCCGGTACGGTCGCGCGGTGGCGCGCCACGTGGCGGATCTGGCGCGTCGCCAGCCAGAACTTCAGGCCCAGGCCCAGCAGCAGGGCGGCGGCGAAGGCCAGCGTCAGGGCCAGGGAAGGGGAGAATGCACTAGCGGAGGGGTCGACCATGGGCGAGAAGTGTAGGCCATCGGCGACAATCGGGCCCATGGCAGATACGAACACCCCACTGAGCAAATCCGACCTCAACCTGGTCTGGCTCGACTGCGAAATGACCGGCCTCGACCCGGAGGCCGAGCGCATCATCGAAATCGCCGTCATCGTCACCGGCCCCAACCTCGAGCCGCGGGTCGAAGGCCCGGTGCTGGTGATCCACCAGGAAGATGCCGTGCTCAATGCCATGGATGCCTGGAACAAGGGCACGCACGGCAAGAGCGGCCTGATCGACAAGGTGAAGGCCTCCACCACCACCGAAGCCGAGGCCGAGGCGGAACTGATTGCCTTCCTGTCGAAGTACGTGCCCAAGGGCACGTCGCCCATGTGCGGCAACAGCATCGGCCAGGACCGGCGCTTCCTCGTCAAGTACATGCCTAAGCTGGAAGCCTTCTTCCACTACCGCAATGTGGACGTCAGCACCTTCAAGGAGTTGGCACGCCGCTGGAAGCCCGAGGTCTACAGCAGCTTCAAGAAGGCGCAGAAACACACCGCGCTGGCCGATGTGCACGAGTCCATTGACGAGCTGGCGCACTACCGCGAGCACTTCCTCAAGCTGGGCTGACACCGCGTTGGCACCGGCGATTAGGTGAAAACCCTGAATCGTGCGATAATTCGTCAGCGCCGCAAAAACGCGGCGCTTTTTCGTGCATCTCCCTTCATACACCGGACATTGAACCCACGCGGTTCGTGAATCGTCCCCGGTGCCGGCCTCAGCCGGTGCAGGCTTCGTTTGATGGTTGATGTCTTTTAACCATCCGCGAAGCACCCGCAGTCCCTGCGGTGTTCGCATGTGAGTACTTTTCATGACTGACGCATTTGATGCGACGGGCGAGCTGTCGCCTGTCGAAACTCTTCTTTCTACCGACGCCGCCGTGGCTGTTGATACCGAGGTGGCTGCGCAAGCCGTGCCCAACGGTTTCGTGCAGCTGGGCCTCGCGTCTGAGCTGGTGCAGGCCGTGGCCGACCTCGGCTACGAGCAGCCCACCGCCGTGCAGCAGCGCGCCATTCCGCTGGCGCTGCCCAGCGATGACCCTGAGCACCACGGCTACAACGACCTGATGGTCTCCAGCCAGACCGGCAGCGGCAAGACCGCGGCCTTCCTGCTGCCGGTGCTGCACACGCTGATCCGCCAGCAGGCCGCTGCCGAAGCCCAGGAGCGTGCCGACTACGAGCGCGCCTGCGCCGAAGCGGCTGCCAAGGGCGAGCCGGCGCCCAAGCGCGCCAAACGCAAGGACCCGACCAACCCGCGCAACTTCAAGGCCGCCGTGCCCGGCGCCCTGGTGCTGTGCCCGACGCGCGAGCTGGCGCAGCAGGTGGCGCACGACGCCATCGAGTTGGTCAAGCACTGCCGCGGCATCCGCATTGCCAACGTGGTGGGCGGCATGCCCTACCCGGTGCAGATCGCCAAGCTGCAGAACGCCAACCTGGTGGTGGCCACGCCCGGCCGCCTGCTGGATCTGCAGCGTTCGATGCAGATCAAGCTCGACCAGGTTCAGTTCCTGGTCGTCGACGAGGCCGACCGCATGCTGGACCTCGGTTTTGCCGACGACCTGGCCGAGATCAACCAGCTGACTGCCCAGCGCCGCCAGACCATGATGTTCAGCGCCACCTTTGCGCCGCGCATCCAGCAACTTGCCATGCGCGTCATGCACGATGGCGGCTCCGGCGTGCACAAGGTGCAGGTCGACTCCCCGCAGGAGAAGCACGCCAACATC
>JAULXO010000020.1:0-17735 GCA_032118555.1 Hylemonella sp.
TGGGCCTGGGCGACATCGGCCCGCTGGCGGCCAAGCCGGTGATGGAAGGCAAGGGCGTGCTGTTCAAGAAGTTCGCCGGCATCGACGTCTTCGACATCGAGGTCAACGAAAAGCAGGATCTCGACAAGCTGTGCGACATCATTGCCGCGTTGGAGCCCACCTTCGGCGGCATCAACCTGGAAGACATCAAGGCGCCGGACTGCTTCTACATCGAGCGCAAGCTGCGTGAGCGCATGAAGATTCCCGTCTTCCATGACGACCAGCACGGCACCGCCATCGTGGTGGCGGCCGGCCTGCTCAACGGCCTGAAGGTTGTGGGCAAGGACCTGAAGAGAGTCAAGCTCGTGACCTCCGGCGCCGGCGCGGCCGCACTGGCCTGCCTGGGCCTGCTGGTCAAGATGGGCATGCCGTGCGAGAACATCTTCGTCACCGACCTGGCGGGCGTGGTCTATGAAGGCCGCACCGAGCTGATGGACGATGACAAGCGCAAGTTCGCGCAGAAGACCGAGGCCCGCAAGCTGGCCGATGTGATCGAAGGCGCCGACATCTTCCTCGGCCTGTCGGCCGGTGGCGTGCTCAAGTCCGACATGGTCAAGAAGATGGCGGCCAAGCCCATCATCTTCGCTCTCGCCAACCCGAACCCGGAGATCACGCCGGAAGAGGTGAAGGCGGTACGCGACGACGCCATCATGGCCACCGGCCGCACGGACTACCCGAACCAGATCAACAACGTCCTGTGCTTCCCCTACATCTTCCGTGGCGCGCTGGATGCCGGTGCCTCGACCATCACGGACGAGATGGAAATTGCCGCTGTGCACGCCATGGCCGAGCTGGCGCAGGCCGAGCAGAGCGAGGTGGTAGCCGCCGCCTATGCCGGCGAGCATCTGGCCTTCGGCCCGGAATACCTCATCCCCAAGCCCTTCGATCCGCGCCTGATGATCAAGATCGCGCCGGCGGTGGCCCAGGCCGCCATGGACAGCGGCGTAGCGCTACGCCCGATCCAGGACATGGATGCCTACCGGGAAAGACTGCAGAGCTTTGTCTACGCCTCCGGCACCACCATGAAGCCGATCTTCATGGCGGCCAAGAAGGCCAGCAAGAAGCGCGTCGCCTATGCCGAAGGTGAAGAGGAGCGCGTGCTTCGTGCCGCCCAGATCGTGGTGGACGAAGGTCTGGCGCGCCCCACGCTGATCGGCCGCCCTGCCATCATTGCGCAGCGCGTCGAGAAGTTCGGCCTGCGCCTGAAGGAAGGCTTGGACTACGACGTCGTCAACGTCGAACAGGACCACCGCTACCGCGATTTCTGGCAGACCTACCACCGCCTGACCGAGCGCAAGGGCGTGACGGTGCCAATCGCCAAGATCGAGATGCGCCGTCGCCTGTCGCTCATCGGCGCCATGCTGCTGCACAAGGGCGATGTGGACGGCCTGATCTGCGGCACCTGGGGCACCAACCCCATGCACCTGAACTACATCGACCAGGTGATCGGCAAGCGCGCCGGTGTGCACACCTACGCTTGCATGAACGGGCTGCTGTTGCCCGACCGCCAGATCTTCGTCGTCGACACCCATGTCAACTACGACCCGACGGCCGAGCAGCTGGCCGAGATCACCGTCATGGCGGCCGAGGAGATGATGCGCTTCGGCCTGCGCCCCAAGGCGGCGCTGCTGAGCCACTCCAACTTCGGCAGCAGCAACCAGCCCAGCGCGGTCAAGATGCGCCAGACACTGGAGCTGCTGCGTACGCAGGCGCCGTGGCTGGAGGTTGATGGCGAGATGCACGGCGACGTTGCCTTGGACGGCGACGCTCGCGCCGCGCTGATGCCTCACAGCACCCTCACCGGCGCCGCCAACCTGCTGGTCATGCCAAATATCGACGCGGCCAACATCGCCTACAACCTGCTCAAGACGGCCGCCGGCGGCAATATCGCCATCGGCCCGGTGCTGCTGGGCGCGGCCATGCCGGTGCACATCCTGACGGCCAGCACCACGGTGCGGCGCATCGTCAACATGACCGCGCTGACAGTTGCGGACGCCAACGCAGCCCGGTAGGCTGTTCATGGCCCGGGGGAGAAGCTAGCGCCCACCCGCAAGATATTGCGAGGTGTAAGAGCGTGCTCAAGTTTTGAGCACGCTCTTGCTTTTTGGGGCCGAATCAGCGACACTCTTGTCCTTGAACTTTTCGGGTTTACCCGAGGATGTAAACAGGCGTCATTTCATGGCACGTAGCTCAAGCATCAAGTTAGTACTTACTGGCTTTTTGCTTGCTGCCGCTTGGGTTCCCAATCTGGTGCAAGCCAAGGGGCCTGTTGCTGGCGATGTGGCAGCGACCATTGCGGTAGCGGAATTGCCTCGCCAAGGCGCGGAAACTTACCGTCTGATCCATGCAGGCGGTCCGTTCCCCTACGAAAAGGATGGCACGGTGTTCGGGAATCGGGAGCGTCTGCTTCCAGCCCAGAAACGGGGCTATTACCGGGAGTACACCGTGCCGACACCGGGCGTGCGCAACCGTGGCACCCGTCGGATCGTGTGCGGCGGCGAGCCCCGCACGCCGGATGCCTGTTATTACACGGCCGATCACTACGCGAGCTTTCGCCGGATCGTGCCGTGATGGGATTTAGTGTTATTCAAGAAAGAGACGCGGGGATGGAAACACCACTTCGTACTGTTAGAACCAACATCGTCCAGTCGATCCGGGCCTTCCGGGTGCAGGACCTGCAGGAGGCGGCCCAGAGCTTGGGGCACCACTTCCTGTACGCCAACCTGGCCAATGCCCAGTCCAAGCAGGATGTGCTGGACCTGATCGCCCAGCAGTTCATGCTGCCGGCCAATGTCGGCAAGAACTTTGACGCCCTCTACGACTGCATGACCGACCCGCTGCACAAGTCGGGACCGCAGCCGGGCTTCATCGCCGTGCTGGAACACATTCCGGCCAACGCCAAGTTCGACAAGGAAGCTCGCGAGCAGCTGCTCGATATCTTCCGTGACGCTGCCGACTACTGGAGCGACCGGAAGATACCATTCAGGTGCTTCTATTCTTTTCTGTAGCCCGTTCTGCACAAACCAGCCAAGCAGAACGGGCGAACGAGGCTAAAGCGGAAGTGGCCGAAGGCATGATTGCTGCCACCGGCGTGGAACTCGCGGTGGAAGACGGCGAGAAAATGCCGACCGACAAACTGCTCGACGTGTCGCCGCTGGCGCTGCGAATGAGCAGTCCGTTCAATGCTGGCTATTGGCTCGCTGCGGCGTAGCCAATAGCCAGCCGAAGCACCCCCTGAGTCGCTTCGCGCCTTCCCCCTCTGAAGAGGGGGACGCACCCAGCAGCCTGGCGAAGCCAGCTCTGCGGGTGCCCCCGAACAAAAGCCACTGCTACTTCGGTGCAGTGGCTTTTTTCATGCGGGCACGGCTTGCGCCAAGGCCACGTACTCTTGTACGGGTACTTCCTCGGCGCGGCGCTGCAGATCGAAGTTGCCGGCGATGCCTTTTTCCTCCAGCCAGCGGCCCAGGGTATGGCGCAGCAGCTTGCGGCGCTGGCTGAAGGCGACCTGCACGATTTCTTCCAGGCGCCGCACATCCAGCTGCGGCGGCTCGGCATACGGCACCATGCGCACCACGGCGCTGTCCACGCGCGGGGGCGGATCAAAGCTCTCGGGCGGCACGAACAGCACGTTCTCCATCGCATAGCGCCACTGCAGCATGACGCTCAGGCGCCCGTAGTCGGCGGTGGCGGGTGTCGCCACCATGCGGTCGATCACTTCTTTCTGCAGCATGAAGTGCTGATCTTCAATGGCCGCCACATGCGTCAGCAGATGGAACAGGATGGGCGTCGAGATGTTGTAGGGCAGGTTGCCGACCACGCGCAGCCTGGACACGCCATGGGTACGTGCCAGTTCGGTGAAATCCACCTTGAGCACATCGGATTCAACCACCTCCAGCTGCGGATGCGTGCGCAGACGCGCCGCGAGGTCGCGGTCGAGTTCGATGACGGTCAAACGCCCCAGGCGCTCCACCAGTGGTTGCGTCAGCGCCGCCAGCCCGGGGCCGATCTCCACCATCGCCTGGCCGGGGCGCGGATCGATGGCGCGCACGATGCCATCGATGATGGCGTCATCGGACAGGAAATGCTGCCCGAAACGCTTGCGCGGGATGTGTTTCACTGCGGCGGATCCCGCATCTCGACATAGGCACGCGCGCGGACGTCACGCGCCCAGCTCTCGTAGGTTTCCGCCAGCTTCTTCTCGCGCAGCAGGTTGCGCACCATCTCGCGCTGCTCGCGCTCGCTGACCGTGGTGTTGCGACGCTCCAGCAACTGGATCAGGTGCACCCCGAAACGCGAGATCAGCGGGTCGCTGATCTGCCCCGGTGCCAGGCGGTTCATGACGGCCTCGAACTCGGGCACGAACTGCCCGGGATAGGCCCAGCCCAGATCGCCGCCCTGGTCGGCACTGCCATCCTGCGAGTTCTCGCGCGCCAAGGTGGCGAAGTCGGTCTGGCCGGTCTGGATACGACGACGGAAATCATTGAGCTTGTCGCGTGCCGCCGCCTCGCTGAGCTGCGCGCTCGGGCGCAGCAGAATGTGCCGGGCCCGGCTCTGCGTCACCGTCATCGGCGGCAGGCCGGCGGTGCGCCGCTCCACCACCTTCAGCACGTGAAAGCCCGCGCCGGACCGCACTAGGCCCGAGACACCGCCAACCGGCAGACCCTGGATCGCCTCCAGGAACAGCCCGGGGTAGCGGTCGGTCGCGCGCAGACCGAGTTGCCCGCCGTTGGCCCGGTCGGCGGCATCGGAGAGCTCACGCGCCAGCGTGGCAAAGTCCTCGCCGGCACGGGCGCGCTCCAGGGCGCGCTGCGCCTTGGCCTGCAAGGCGGCGATCTGGCTGTCGTTGGCGTTTTCGGGCACCGCCACCAGCACCTGCGCAATGTTGACCAGCTGGTTGGCAACGGCGCCGCTGGCGGCTTGCCGCTCCTGCAGGTACTGCTCGACCTCCAGGTCGCTGACGCGCACACGCGGCTCCACCTCGCGCTCCCGCAGGCGGGTCAGCATCAGCTGCTGGCGCAACTGCTCTCGGAACTGCTTGGGGTCGATGCCGTCGGCGGCAATGCGCCGGCGCAGCGCCTCCACGCTCATCTGGTTCTGCAGCGCCACGCTCTGCTCGGCCTGATCGATCGACGGCTCGTCGATCTTGATGCCGTTCTCTTTCGCCAGTTGCAGCTGCGCCTTCTCGTTGATCAGCCGCTCCAGCACCTCCCGCGCCAGTTCGCGCGCATCCGGCACCGGCTGGCGCTGCTGCGCCAGTTGCTGCTGCGTACGACGCACTTCAACCGCCACGTCATGGTTGGTAATGGGTTCGGAGTTGACCACCGCCACAATGAAGTCGGCCTGTCGGACCGCGCTCGACGCGGCCAGGGATGGCTGGCCGGCAAGCGGCACCGGCGTGGATGCCGGCCGCAAACCCTGCGCCTGTGACGGCAGACTGGCGAAACAGATGAGACAGGCCGCACTCAGGGCGGTAAGGCGAAGGATCATGGTGGTCAATCGTAATTGCTGAACCGGCTGGGGTTGCTGGTCTGCTGCCGCAGCAACTGGTAGCGGGGAATGTTGCGCTGCAGGGTGGTCAGAGGATCCATGCCGACCCGCGAGAAGCCGACCAGCTCCAGCTGGAACAAGATGCGCTCGTTGGACGACACCACCCCTGTCTGCAGCCGCTCCAACACGATGCGACCGATCCAGCAGCCGCCATCGTACTCAAAGCCGACGATGGAGTCGACCAGCTTGCTGTCTTTCAGGCTGTAATTGAGCCGGCCCACGCTGTACCAGCGCCCCGTTCCCTGCCCTTGGCCCTTGCCCAGCTCCCTGCCTTTGTCGCCCCACAGGTCGTTGAGCGGCCATTGCCAGCCGACATCGATCAGTTCGCTGGTATCGCGCTGGAAACGGTAGGCCATGTTGAGCACGCGGTAATGGCCCGGGTTGTAGCGGGCCCCGACGGTGGCGCGCTCCGACCGCTCCTGCGTCGGGTTGTACTGCACGATCGAATCGAAGGACCAGCGCCGGTCCCAGTTGAAGCCGGCGCCGAACAGGATGTCGCTCAGGCGCTCCCGGGCCGGCTTGCCGCCCGGCAAGGTGACCTCCTGGTCGGCGAAGCGGTAGCGTTGCGCAACGGCAAAGCGCACCGCTTCGGCGCCGGTATCCGGATCCAGCAGCCGTGTCGTCACGCCGGCTGTCAGCAGGTTGTTGTCCGAAATACGGTCATGGCCGACGAAGGCGTTCTCGGTGTAGATGCTGGCGAAGTTGAAGTCGTTGGCGCCCGAGTCGTAGTTGGGCAGGTAGTTCTGGTCCACATACGGTGTATTGACGTAGAACAGGCGCGGCTCCAGCGTCTGCCGGAAGGCGCGCCCGAGCAGCCCCGCATCACGTTCAAACACCAGGCCGGAGTCGAGGCTGAAGGTCGGCACCGTGCGCGTGGCCGTGGTGGCACCGCTGGCCAGCGCGGTGTCGAACTGGTAGGTGCGGGTGTGCAGCTGCAGCTTGGGCGTGATGTAGCCAGCCGCCCCCAGCCACGGCCGGCTGACCTGGGCCAGCAGCAGGCTACGCTGGGTATTGGGCTGACCCGTCAGGCGACGGTCGGCCTCGAAGGCCGTGTAGTCGCCATCGAGCGAGACGTCAAAACCGCCGGCGTTGAGTTGCGCATAGCGCGCCGCCAGCTGCGGCAAGCGGTCGTACGGCGGGGTGATCGTCGCGCCCGGGGTCTGCAAAGTCTGCCAGCTGAGCGTACGCAGCGTGGCCGAGTAGTTGCCGCGCGCCCAGCTCACTGTTGCGTCGTTGGCCAGCAACCGCTGCGTCAGCGAAGCCGTGCCGCGCGGGAAATCACGCCAGTAGTCGTCGTCGCTGACGCGGTTCAGATTCAGGTTCAGACCCAGGTTGCCGAGGGTCGGCGAGCCGGTCTGGATCACACCCTGGTGCTGGAAGCTCGAACCCCAACGGTCTTTCTCGCGCAGACGATCGTTCGGCATGTAGTCCAGCCGCAACTGGCCGCGGTAGGTCGGCTCCAGGTAGCGGAACTCGCCGCCCCAGTTGATGCCGCGCTTGCTCATCAGCGTGGGGTAGAGCGTCGCATCGCGATTGGGGGCGATGTTCCAGTAGTAGGGCACGGTCACTTCCGTGCCGCTGATGCTGTCAAAGCCCAGCACCGGCGGCAGAAGGCCGGACTTGCGCTTCTCGCTCAGGGAAAAGCTGATAGACGGCACCGATAGCAGCGTCACGCCCTTGAAGCTGAGTTGCGCATCGTCTGCCTGGCCGACCTCATCCTCGTTGTCGATGTTCAGCGTCGCCGCACGCAGCATCCAGTCCGGCATCCAGCTGGGGCCGGGCTGGCGCTGGCAGGTGGTGAATGTCGCGTTGCGGATGCTGGCGCGTTTGTCGTCCAGGAAGTCGACCCGCTCGGCTTGGCCATGCCCCTGGTTGGCCAGAAAACGATAGTCCGGCTGGGTGAAGAAACCCTCGAAGGCGTCGACCTTGAGTTCCAGCTGTGGCCCTTCGAACACATTGCCGGCGCGGTTGATGCGCACATTGCCGCGCGCCTTGGCCAGATCATCGGGCTGGTAGTACTCCAGCCGGTCGGCGCGAATCACGGTGTCGCCGCGCCGAAACTCCGCCCGCCCCTGCAGCGTCACGTCAAGGTCAGGCCGGCCACTCAGGACGTCCCCGAACAGAAAGGTCGGTAACTGGCTGCGCTGCTCGCTCGAAATCTGCTCCTGCAGCCGCGGGCTGGTGCGCAAAGGCACGCCGGCCGCCGGAGCGGTTGCCGCCTCCTGTGCACTGATCAAGCCGGCCTGCAGCAAGGCCGCCGTCAGCAAGGCCAGCCGGGGCAGCAAGGAAGGCGCGCCAGACACGGAGCCGCGCGACCTGGCAATCAGGTCACGCATCGGGAAACGCATCGGACACATCGGGCGCATTCGGCATACGGCGGGCGGTAACGGGGGCAGGGTTTGTAGAATGGATTATCCATGACCCCAACCGATGCACGCCCCGGCACCCCCGCCATGTCCGCCACCGTGATTGCCTGGCCCTCACCCGAGCGCGAGGCCGCCTTCCGCCAGTGGCTGCAGCCCCTGGAACAGCCCCAGCAACTCCTGAGCGCCACGCTGCGGCCAGCCTCCGCCGATGCCAGTTTCCGGCGCTATTTCCGCATCGATGCTGCCGGCGGCAGCCGCATCATCATGGACGCACCGCCAGACAAGGAGAACTGCCGGCCCTTCGTGCAGGTGGCGCAGCTGATGCAGGACGCCGGCCTGAACGTGCCGCAGGTGCTGGCCTGGGACGAGGCCAAGGGCTTCATGCTGCTGTCCGACCTCGGCGGGCAGACCATGATGCAGGCCATCGACAAGCAAAACCCCACCGCCAACTTGCCGCTGTACCTGCGCGCGGTCGATGCGCTGGTGGCCTGGCAGCAGGCATCCAGGCCCGACGTGCTGCCGCCCTATGACACCGCCTTGTTGCGACGTGAACTTGAGTTGTTTCCCGACTGGTACCTGGCACGCCACCGCGGCGTGGCGATAGAGGGCAAGCTGCGCGAGACGCTGGACCGCATGTTCGCGCTCATCATCGAACGCAACCTGGCCTGGCCCGCAGTCTACGTACACCGCGACTTCATGCCGCGCAACCTCATGATCCCGGGTGACCCGACCGAGCCGCGTCTCGGTGTGTTGGACTTCCAGGACGCCGTCTACGGCCCCATCACCTATGACATTGCCAGCCTGATGCGTGACGCCTTCCTGAGCTGGGAAGAAGACTTCGTGCTCGATGTCACCATCCGCTATTGGCAGCAGGCGCGCAAGGCGGGCCTGCCGGTGGGTGACGATTTCGGCGAGTTCTACCGTGGCGTGGAGTGGATGGGCCTGCAGCGCCACCTCAAGGTGGCCGGCATCTTCGCGCGCCTGACCTTGCGCGACGGCAAGCCGCACTACCTGGCCGACGCACCCCGCTTCATCGGCTACATCCGCGCCACTTGCGCGCGCTACAGTGAGCTCAAGCCGCTGCTGCGCCTGGTGGATGAGGTCGAGGGCATCACCGAAGCCAGCGGCTATGCCTTCGGCCGGGTCTGAGCCTCCCTCATATCAATTCGGCCTCTTGGGCTTATCCAATCAGCGCCGACAGCTATTTATTTCATAGCAATGCCGCGTTTCTTCTGTCCTGCTCCACTTGCCAGCGGCGCACGCATCGAGCTGCCGCCCGGTGCCGCACGCCATGTGCAGGTGCTGCGGCTGCAGCCGGGCGCCACGCTCACGCTGTTCAACGGCGCCGGCGGCGAGTTCGCCGCCACCGTCATACGCATGGGGCGTAGCGACGTGCAGGTGGAAATCGGCGCTCATGCGGGCGTAGAGCGCGAAGCTCCGCGCGAGGTCCACCTCGCGATCGGCATGCCGGCCAACGAGCGCATGGACTGGCTGGTGGAAAAGGCCACCGAACTTGGGGTGACCAGCCTGCAGCCGCTGCTGGCCGAGCGCAGCGTGCTGCGGCTCAAGGGCGAGCGCGCCGACAAGAAGCGCGCCCACTGGCAAGGCATCGCCGTCGCCGCCTGCGAGCAGTGTGGCCGCAACCGCGTGCCCGAAGTGCGTGAGGTGATCACCTTGAACGACTGGCTGCAGCACACACCCGCCATTGGCGCGCGTTTGCTGCTGTCGTTGCAGGCTGGCAGCCAGCCACTGGCGCAGGCCATGACGGCGGTGCCGCACGGGCCGGCCACCTTCCTTTCCGGCCCGGAGGGCGGGCTCAGCCCTGCCGAGGAGACCACGGCCCTGGCACAGGGATTCCTGCCGGTCACGCTGGGGCTGCGCACCCTGCGCGCCGAAACCGCGCCGCTGGCCGCCCTGGCGGCGCTGACGTTAAGTCTTTGAAGACCTCACCATGAACCCATCCATGTGGCTGCTGGCGGTCTGCCAGGGCCTGTTTCTCACCAACAACGTCGTCTTTATCGCCATCAACGGCCTGGTCGGCCTGAGCCTGGCGCCGCTGGGCTGGATGGCCACGCTGCCCGTCATGGGCTATGTGATTGGCGGGGCGCTCAGCACCGGCCTGGTGGCGCGTTCGCAGGCGCGCTACGGGCGCCAGGCCTCGTTCCAGATCGGGCTGGGGGTGGCCTTGCTCTCCGCGCTGCTGTGCGCCTATGCCGCCTGGAGCCGCAACTTCTGGCTGCTGGTGGCCGCCACCGTGGTGGCCGGCTACTACAGCGCCAACGGCCAGCTCTACCGCTTTGCCGCCGCCGAACTGGTGGCGCCGGCGCTGCGTGAAAAGGCCGTCTCGCTGGTACTGGCCGGTGGGCTGATCGGCGCCATCGCCGGCCCCAATCTGGCCAAGTACACACGCAGCCTGCTCGCCACCCCCTTCACCGGCGCCTACTTGGCGCTGGCGGTGGTGGCCTTGCTGGCCATGGGCTTGATGGCGTTCGTGCGCTTCCCGGCCGTGCCCGCCGCCCAGCAGGGCGCCAGCGGCGGCCGCCCCCTGTGGGAGATCGTGCGCCAGCCGATGTTCTTTGTCGCCGCCGCCAGTGCGGCGCTGGGCTATGGCGTCATGAACCTGCTGATGGCCGCCACGCCGCTGGCCATGCAGGTCTGCGGCTACCCCTTCGACGATGCCGCGCTGGTGCTGGAGTGGCACGTGATCGGCATGTTCGCACCCGGTTTCTTCACCGGCCACCTGATCAAGCGCTACGGGACCTTGCCCATCATGGGCGTGGGTGTGCTGCTCAACGCGCTGTGCATTGCGATTGCGCTCACCGGGGTGGACCTGCACCAGTTCCTGGTGGCGCTGTTCCTGCTGGGCGTCGGATGGAACTTCCTCTTCACCGGTAGTACCACGCTGGCGCTGCAGGCCTACCGGCCGGAAGAGAAGGACCGCGCGCAGGCGGCCATCAACTTCGCCGTCTTTGCCGTCATGGCGCTGACCTCCTTCGCCTCCGGTGCGCTGGTCACTACGCAGGGCTGGCAGCTGCTCAACATCGGCTCGCTGGTGCCGGTGGCGCTGACCGGGCTGGCACTGCTGTGGCTGGCGCTGCGCCGCCGCGCCGCAACGCCAGCCTGAGCCAGGCGAGCGGCACGGTCAGAACCGCTCGTCCAGCCAGCGCTGCAGACTGGCAAACACCGGCGCGGGATCGCGCTCGTTGAAGATCTCGTGGTAGTAGCCCTCGAAGCACTGCGCGCGCACCACCTGCGGCGGTGCTGCATCCGCGAAGGCTCGGCTGCCCGCTGGGTCCACCAGATGGTCGTCGCCGGCATACAGCAGCAGCGTCGGCACGGGCCAATGCGGTGCACAGGCCCGCGTGGCAGCGCCGGCGTCGACGATGAAGTGCGCCAGCCGGGCCGAAATGCGGTCATGCACCAGCGGGTCGTTGCGGTAGGCCTGCACCACCGCCGGGTCGTGCGACAAGCGGCGCGGATCGAGGCCGTTGCGCACGCACAGGTCGGGCGCGACACGCAACAGCACCGCCAGCAACAGCTTTTGCCACGGCGACAGGCCGGCATCCAGCGCCGGCGAGGACAGCACCAGCCCCTGCACCGGCCGCAACTGCATGGCGACAAAGCGTGCCGCCACCAGCCCGCCCAAACTGTGGCCGAACAGGATCAGCGGGGTCGCTGCGTCCATGCGCGCGCGCGTGCTGTCGAGCACGTCGGCCAGGTCCGTCAGCAGGCGCTGCCCGTCGGGCAGGCGGCCGCGCACACCGTCGGATTCGCCATGCCCGTAGTGGTCATAACCACGCACGGCAAACCCCCAGTCGTTGAGCCGCCGCGCCACATGGTCGTAGCGGCCGGCATGCTCACTCAGGCCATGCACCAGCAGCACGACGCCGCGCAACGGGCGGCCATAGTCGAGCGGCCAGTCCTGGACGGCGATGTTCTCGCCGTCGCTGGCGACGAAGGTGGAAAGCGTCGAGTCCGTCAAGCGCCGGACCTTCAGGGCATGCCGGCGATGACCTGCGCCACCGCTGCCGTGAGCCGGCGCGCGTAGGGAACATGCAGGAACTCGTTCGGTCCGTGCGCATTGCTCTTCGGGCCCAGCACGCCGCAGACCATCATCTGCGCCCGCGGAAACCCTTGCGACAACATATTCATCAGCGGAATGGTGCCGCCTTGGCCGATGTAGCCACACGGCGCGCCAAAGTAGCTCTGCGAGGCGGCGTGGAGCGCCTGCTCGAACCAGGGCACACTTTCGGGCGCATTCCAGCCGGTGGCTGAACTCAGGCCCTGGAAGGTCACACGCGCCTGGTAAGGCGCGTTGTCCTCCAGCACGGTTTTGAGCTGCTGCACGGCCTGGGCCGCGTCCACCAGCGGCGGCAGGCGCAACGAGAGTTTGAAGGCGGTGTAGGGCCGCAGCACGTTGCCGGCGTTCTGCAAGTCCGGGATGCCTTCGACGCCGGTGACGCTGAGCGTGGGCACCCAGGTGCGGTTGAGCAACGCCTGCAGCGGGTCGGTGGTCATGGGCAGGGCCACGCGGCTGTCGCCCTCGCAGTCGTAGTGCACCCAAGGGAAACGTTTGTAGAGTTCCTCGCCCAGGATGTCGGCGGTGGCACGCGCCTGCGCCATGCGCTCCGGCGGCACCTCGCAATGGAAACTCGCGGGCAGCAGACGACCGGTGGCGCTGTCCTCCAGCCGGTCCAGCACCTGACGCAGGATGCGAAAGCTCGACGGCACCACGCCGCTGGCGTCGCCCGAATGCACGCCCTCGGTCAGGATCTCCACCTTGAGCACCCCGCTGGCCATGCCGCGCAGGCTGGTGGTGAGCCAGAGCTGGTCGTAGTTGCCGGCCCCGGAATCGAGGCAGACCACCAGCCCCACATCGCCCAGCCGGTTGTTCCCCGGCGCGCGCAGCGCATCGATGTAGGGCAACAGGTCGTAGGAGCCGCTTTCCTCACAGGTCTCGATCAGGCCGACGATGCGCGGATGCGCCACGCGCTGGCTTTTCAGCGCCTGGATGGCGGCGATGCTGGCGTAGACGGCGTAGCCGTCATCGGCGCCGCCGCGGCCGTAGAGCTTGCCGTCCTCGTACTTGGGCGTCCAGGGACCCAGGTCGTTGCGCCAACCGCTGAACTCAGGCTGCTTGTCGAGGTGACCGTACATCAGCACGGTGTGCGCTGACGTCGGTACACCGGCGGCGCCACCAGACGCAGGCACCTCGAAGAACAGCACTGGTGTGCGGCCCGGCAGACGGATGATCTCCAGCCTCAACCCCTCGACCTTCTGCGCCTCCACCCAGGCCGCGGCGTTGCGCACCACGGTCTCGATGTGTCCATGCTCGGCCCACTGCGGATCGAACATGGGCGACTTGGCGGGAATGGCGATGTAGTCGCTGAGCTGGCGCACGATGTCTTCGTCCCAGGCACGGGTCACTTCGGCCAACGCCTGTTCAGGCTGGAGAGCATGGGCAGGAAGGGGCGCGTTCATGGGAACTCCTTTGCGCAACGTGCGTTTCTTCAACGTTATATTAGGCGATCGGCCGTGACCCCTGACGTCCTGGCATCTTCTTCCCCGACCCTGCACCATCGAGGTTCCCCTTGAGTCTTCCCGCCGCCGCCGCGACGCGCCAAAGTGATGCCCGCTACCGCAAGGTGGCGCTTGCCGCCTGCTTCGGCACCTTCATCGAGTGGTACGACTTCCTAACGTTCGCCACCCTGGCGGTGCATTTCGCCGTGCTGTTCTTCCCGGCTGACGACCCGGTGGCCGGCCTGCTCTGGAGCCTGGCCACCTTCGGCATGGGCATGGTGGTGCGTCCGCTGGGTGCCGCGCTGTTCGGCTCTTTCGGTGATCGCCATGGCCGGCGCAAGGTCTTCATTGCCACCATCGGCATCATGGGTGTGGCCACGTTTCTGGTCGGCCTGCTGCCCACCCACGCGCAGTGGGGCTGGGCAGCAACGGGGCTGCTGCTGACCCTGCGCCTCGTCCAAGGCTTGGCCATGGGCGGCGAGATCGGCGGCGCCAACGTCTACCTGGCCGAACACGCCCCGGCCGAACGCCGCGGTGCACTGACCAGCGTGCTGCAGTGGATGGGCGGCTTGGGCATCCTGGCCTCCACCTTCCAGATCGTGCTGCTGCAGACCTGGCTCACAGAGGCCGACTTCAAGGCCTGGGGCTGGCGCATTCCCTTCCTGTTCTCCGCCGTCTTGCTGCTGGCCAGCATGAAGGCGCGCCTGGCCCTGCACGAGTCGCCGGTGTTCACGACGCTCAACCGGCAGAAACAGGTGGCCAAGACCCCGCTGCTGGACTGCCTGCGCGACCGTCACACCTTGGGCCGCATGGCGCTGCTGTTCTTCTGCGTGTCGGCCGGCGGTGGCCTGCTGTTCTTCTGCTCGCAGGTCTATGCCGCGGTCTATCTGAAGACGGTGGTGAAGATGGACCCGGTGCTTGTCGGCTGGGTCACGCTGGGCGCCACCCTGTGCCTGTTCCCGCTCACCTACCTGGCCGGTGCGCTGTCGGACCGCGCAGGGCGGCGCCCGGTGGTGCTGGCCGGGCTGGCGCTGGGCGTGGTGTCCATCGTGCCGGTCTACATCGGCCTGCAGCAACTGGCGCAGCAGCCCTGGGCCGTGTTGGCGCTGCTGCTGGTGCCGGTGCTGGCGGTGGCTCTGGTCACCGGGCCGCAGACGGCGCTGCTGTCGGAGCTCTTTCCGGCCCGCACGCGCTACACCGCCGTCGGCCTGCCGCACAACCTGGCCGCCGGCTGGATCGGCGGCCTGTCGCCCTACATGATGACCTTGATCGCCGACAAATCGGGCAGCGTCCTGCTGGGCTTGGGCTACCCGACGGCGCTGCTTGTCATGGCGCTGCTGGTCGGCTGGTTCTTCCTGCCGGAAACACGCGGCGCTGACCTCAACGCCTGAGCGCCACACCTCACAGTCGACGAGCTCCGAGGTGTACGACCAAGGCACCCGCGAAACCGGCTTGGCCAGGTCGCTGGGTGCGCCCCCCTTGAGGGGGCGAGACTTGCGGCTACGAGCCTGCCTGCGCAGGCTTGGACAAGTCGAAGAGCCTCGGCCTCTGGGCGAGGCCCCGGGCGCAGCCGCTCGGGGGGTGCTTCGTCTACCTCGAGAACTTGAGCACCGCCGTGCTGGCGCGCAGGTTGGGCAGGAAGCGCACGGTGCGGCCGTGGTGGATGCCGAAGCTGTCGAGGATCTTCAGGCCGTTGCGCAGCGCCAGCAGCTCCAGGTCGGCATGGGTGCCGACGCGGATGTTGGGCGTGTCGTACCACTGGTAGGGCAGACGGCGCGTCACCGGCATGCGGCCGCGCAGCACGCTCAGCCGGTTCGGCCAGTGGGCGAAGTTGGGGAAGGCCACGATGCCGGTGCGCCCGACGCGCGCCGTCTCGCGCAGCACCACCTCGGCATTGCGCAGGTGCTGCAGCGTGTCGATCTGCAACACGACGTCGAAGCTCTGGTCGCCGAACATCGACAGGCCTTCGTCGAGGTTGAGCTGGATCACATTGACGCCGCGCTGCACGCAGGCCAGCACGTTCGCGTCGGCTATCTCGATGCCGTAGCCGCTGCAGCCGCGCGTGGCCTGCAAGTGGGCCAAGAGCGCACCGTCACCGCAACCGAGGTCGAGCACGCGCGAGCCCGGCGGCACCAGCTCGGCGATGGCCTCCATCGTGCTGCGTTCGCTCATGCCCTGGACCCCTTCGAAATGCTATCGAAATAAGAGCGCACCACGCTCATGTAGCGGGGGTCATCGAGCAAAAAGGCATCATGACCGTGCGGGGCATCGATCTCGGCGTAGCTGACGTCGCGCCGGTTGTCGAGCAGCGCCTTGACGATCTCGCGGCTGCGTGTCGGCGAAAAGCGCCAGTCGGTGGAAAAGCTCACCAGCAGGAACTTGCACTGGGCCGCCGCCAGCGCACGGCTGAGGTCGCCCGCATGCTGGCGTGCCGGATCGAAGTAGTCCAGCGCACGGGTGATCAGCAGGTAGGTGTTGGCGTCGAAGTACTCGCTGAACTTGTCGCCCTGGTAGCGCAGGTAGCTCTCGATCTGGAACTCGATGTCCTGCGTGCTGTACTTGAGCTCCAACCCTTCACGCAGCTGGCGACCGAACTTCTCGTTCATCACGTCGTCGCTCAGGTACGTGATGTGGCCGATCATGCGCGCGATACGCAGGCCACGTTTCGGGATCACGCCATGTTCGTAAAAATGGCCGCCGTGGAAATCCGGGTCGGTCACGATGGCGCGGCGCGCCACTTCGTTGAAGGCAATGTTCTCGGCGTTCAGGTTGGGCGCACTCGCCACCACCACCGCGTGGCGCACACGCTCGGGGTACTGCAGCGTCCAGCTCAGCGCCTGCATGCCGCCCAGGCTGCCACCCATGACGGCGGCCAGCGTCTGGATGCCGAGACCGTCCAGCAGCCGGGCCTGCGCGTTGACCCAGTCTTCCACCGTCACTACCGGGAAGTCGGCACCGTACACGCGGCCGGTGTCCGGGTTCACATGCATGGGGCCGGTGGAACCGAAACACGAGCCCAGGTTGTTGATGCCGATGACAAAGAACTTGTTCGTGTCGACCGGCTTGCCGGGGCCGATCATGTTGTCCCACCAGCCCTCGCTCTTGGCTTGGCCTTCGTAGACGCCGGCCACGTGGTGCGAGGCGTTCAGGGCATGGCAGATCAGCACCGCGTTGGACTTGTCGGCATTGAGCGTGCCGTAGGTCTCGTAGGCCAGGGTGTAGCCGCGGATGCTCGCGCCACTCTGCAGGGGCAGGGCGGCATCAAACTGCATCGACCGGGGCTGGGCAATCAACATGACAAGGACCAAAAACAAAACCCGGCACAGCATTCAGCGGGGCCGGGTCTCGGAAAGTCGAGCCACTTGCCTCTTTAGCTGAACTTCGGAACTCCAGGGTTCCGGCGCCCGCAATCGGGTTCAAATCGGCGCTGGCGGTTAGTATAAGTCCAAGTCCGCCGAGGAGTATCGCCATGGCCGACACCCATGAACTGTTTGGTTCTGACGCCTACGCGCCAGCGCAGATCGCCCAGCGCATCGAGTCGGTCGGCGTCACCAAGGCCCGCCTGCCCACACTGCCGCTGCTGATGCTGGGTATGCTGGCCGGCGCCTTCATCGGCCTGGGCGCCATGCTGTTCGTGCTGGTGAAGTCGGACGCCACGCTAGGCTTTGCCGCCAGCGCCGTCGGCGGCGGCTTGGTGTTCTCGCTGGGTCTGCTGCTGGTGGTGGTGGCCGGGGCCGAACTCTTCACCGGCAACAACCTGCTGGCCATGGCCTGGGCCGACGGCCGCATCAGCAGCGCCGATGTGCTGCGCAACTGGGTACTGGTCTGCGCGGCCAATTTTGTGGGCGCCGCCGGGCTGGCGCTGCTGGTGTACGCCAGTGGCCACACGGGACTCAACGGCGGCGCCGTCGGGCAAACCGTGGTGAAGATCGCACTGGCCAAACAAGACCTGTCACCCGTGCAGGCCTTCTTTCGCGGCGTGCTGTGCAATGTGCTGGTGTGCATGGCGGTTTGGATGGCCATGGCCGGGCGCAGTGTGGTGGACAAGGCGGTGGCGGTGGTGCCGCCCATCATGGCCTTCGTGGCGGCCGGCTTCGAGCACAGCATCGCCAACATGTACCTGATGCCGCTGGCCATGTTGCTGCAGCACTTCGGCCCGCTGGGTGCCACCGTGCCGGTGACCTGGGGCGGCATGTTGGGCAACCTGCTGCCGGTGATCGCCGGCAACTTGGTTGGCGGCAGCGTGCTGGTGGGCCTGACCTA
>JAULXO010000021.1:0-10256 GCA_032118555.1 Hylemonella sp.
AAGCGCGTGAGGGCGGCGAGGGCGGGGAATCTGGCCCGGTCGGCCAAATCGTCGAATTCACGCCCTCACTGCCCATGCATTACTATCTGGTTCTGAAAGCGGACGCGGGTTCGGTTCCGTGTTCCACCACCATCCACCCTGACAAAAGCCGCCACCCGAGAAAGGTTGGCGGCTTTTTCTTGGCCGCCGCGGTATGGCGGCTGGGCGAGCCCGCCGCTGCCGGCGTGGGTTGGGCGCGACGGACGGGGGCAAGGCGCCATCGCCGGGTTTACGGCCGATGGGTCTTGACGGTATAGTGAAATGATAAATCTGTCATTTCAGCCATGGTCGTCGCTTCATGAACGCAGTGCAACACGTTGGGCCGTTCTCTGTTCCAGCCATCGGGTCGAGGCATGAGGGCAGGGGGGGGGGCTCATGAGTTACGCCTACCAGTGGCAACTGGTGGCGTTCTCGGTCTTCATCGCCATCTTCGCCTCCTACACCACGCTGCGACTGGCCTCCCGTCTGGGGTGGGCCTGTTCGACCGATCGGCTCTACTGGGTTGCCGGTGGCGCGCTGTCCCTGGGCATTGGCATCTGGGCCATGCATTTCGTCGGCATGTTGGCGCTGCACCTGCCGGTGCCGGTGGCCTATGACCCGCTGACCACGGCCTTTTCTCTGCTGCCGGCGGTCCTGGCGTCGGCCATTGCGCTGTATGTCCTGAGCCGGCCGCAGGTGGAGGCTGCCACCCGCTTCCTGGCGTCTCTGCTCATGGGGGCCGGCATCGTGGCCATGCACTACAGCGGCATGGCGGCGATGAAGATGTCGCCGCCGATCGTCTATGACCCGTACCGTCTCATGCTCTCGGCGCTGATTGCCGTGGGGGCCAGCTGGGGGGCGCTGGAGCTGGTCATTCGTGAGCGCAGCGAGGCGCACCGGGCGGTTTGGCGCCGCGCAGGCGGCGCAACGGTCATGGGGCTGGCGATTGCCGGCATGCACTACATGGGCATGGCGGCGGCCGAGTTTGCGCCGGATGCGGTTTGTACGGTGGCAGGCAGTGGCTTGAGTGGAAATACCATCGGCCTGTTTGTCGGCCTCATGGCGATCCTGGTGTTGGCCGCCTCGCTGGCCTTGACCTTTTACGACGAGGTGGCCGGCGAGAACAGCTTCTACAAGGCCTTGTTGCGGGCTCAGTCGGATGCCGGCGAAGGGGTGCTGCTGATCGAACGGGGGCGCATCGTGTACGCCAATGCGGCCATGGCGCAGCTGTCGGGCTACTCGGACGCCGAACTGCAGCAGCTGGCCGATTGGCGTGTGCTGGTCTACGGTGAGGCGCCGGGCCTGCCGCGCATTGAGGATGCGCCGGTTGCCGCCAATGGTGCCGGGCGCTTCGAACTCGTGCTGCGCACGCGCGGCGGCGACCGGCGCATCTGCGAAGCCGTGTTGACCGGGTTTCGGCATGCTGAGTCGGTACGGCACCTGCTGGTCTGCATCGACATCAGCGCGCGCAAGGCCGCTGAGGAGACGTTGCGAGCCAGCGAGGCGCAGGCCCGGGAGTTGGCCCTGGTAGCTGCACGAACCGACAACGCGGTCATCATCACCGACGCGCAGGGATTGATCCTGTGGGTCAACCAGGGCTTCGAGAAGACAACCGGCTACACGCTGGCCGAGGTGCTTGGCAAGCAGCCGGGTCGCCTGCTGCAGGGGGTGGACAGCGATCCGGCGGTGCGCCGGCGGATGCGTGAACACCTGGACCGCGGCGAAGGGTTCGAGGCCGAGATTCTCAATTACCACAAGACTGGCCGCGCCTACTGGCTGGCGCTGGACGTCAAGCCGGTGCATGACGAGAGCGGTCGGCTGGTCAAGTTCATCGCGATCGAGCGCGACATCACGCAAAGCAAGCAGGCCGAGGACGCTTTGCGCCACACCGCAGCCCGTCTGCGAGAAGCACAGCAGCTGGCGCACGTGGGGCACTGGGAACTGGACCTGGCGAGCAACGAGTATCTGCTGTCGGAAGAGGCGCTGCGCATCCACGAATTCGACCCCGGCCAGCCGCGCGTGTCGCGCGAGGCGGTGGTGGCGCTGATCCATCCGGACGATCTGGTCGAGAACCGCCGCCTGCGTGCCGAGGCCTTGGCCAGCCTGGGCGGTTACGGAATGCAGATGCGCCTGCGCATGCCGGACGGCCGCATCAAGCATGTCCAGCTGCGGGCGGCCGTACAGCCTGATGTGCACGGCAATCCGGTGCGCATCCTGGGCGCCATGCAGGATGTCACCGAGCAGAAGCTGGCCGAGCAGGCCCTGCGCGAGCGTGAGGCCGAGGCGCGTGAGCTGGCGCTGGTAGCTTCCAGCACTGACAACAGCGTGATCATCATGGACGCCACTACCCGCATCACCTGGGTCAACGACGGCTTCACGCGCATGAGTGGCTACACGTTGGATGAGGTGCGTGGCAGACGCCCGAGCGAGGTGCTCAACGGTCCGCAGACGGATGCCAGCACCTATGCCTTCATCCAGGAGTGCATTACCCGCGGTGAGCGCTTCGGCACCGAGATCGTGCACTACCACAAGAGTGGTAGGCCCTACTGGGCCGTCATCGATGTGCAGGCGGTTTACGACGAAGCCGGTCAGCTGGTCAAGCACATCTCGATCGAACGCGACATCACGCAGAACAAGCTGGCGGAGGAGGCGCTGCGCCAGAGCGAGGCCTTGCTGCAGGAGGCGCAGCACCTGGCCCGCATCGGCAGCTGGGAACTCGACCTGAAGACCAACGAATACCGCCTGTCGGAAGAGGCGCAGCGTATCCATGAGCTGGAGGCGCCCGACGGCCGGGTGTCGCGCGAGGCGATGGCGGCCACCGTGCTGCCCGAAGACGCAGCTGAGTTGCGCCGTGCCCGTCTGGCAGCCATGCATCCTGGCGGCACCTACTCCGCCCGGGTGCGCCTGGTGTTCGCCGACGGCCGCACGAAGTACGTGCAGGTGCGCGGCGCGGTGCACTGCGACGTGCAGGGCCAGCCGGTGCGCGTGCTGGGCACGGTGCAGGACCTGACCGAGCAGGCCTTGGCCGAGTTGGCCTTGCGCGCAAGCGAAGCGCGCCTGAAGGAGGCGCAACGCCTGGCCAGGCTTGGCCACTGGGAGTTCGATTTCGCCAAGGACGACTACCTGATGTCGGAGGAGGCGCTGCGCATCCACGAGTTTGAACTCACCGACGGCCGGGTGCCGCGTAACCAGGTGGCGGCGATGATCCACCCGGAGGACCGCGAGCTGCTGCGCCAGCGGCGTAGCGCGGCGTTGGCCAATTGTTCCAATTTCGAAGTGGTGATGCGGCTGATGTTCCCGGGCGGGCGTATGAAGTACGCCCACCTGCGCGGCGCGGTGCACTGCAACGACCAGGGGCAGCCGGTGCGGGTCGGTGGCACCCTGCAGGACGTCACCGAGCAGAAGCAGGCCGAGCTGGCCCTGCGCGAACTCAATGAGACGCTGGAGCAGCGCGTGCTGGCACGCACGCAGGAGCTGAGTCAGTCCCTGGCCTCGTTGCGCGAGACGCAGGCGCAACTGGTGCAGTCGGAGAAGATGGCATCGCTGGGGGGGCTGGTGGCCGGCATCTCGCATGAGATCAACACCCCGCTGGGCATCGGTGTCACCTCTGCCACTACCTTGCAGGAGGAGTTCAGGAGCCTGCGCCGGGCCTTTGAGGACAACACGCTCAAGCGCTCGACGCTGGAGCGCTTCATCAGCCATGGCCTCAATGGCTGCGACATCCTGGTCACCAACCTGCTGCGTGCGGCCGAGCTGATCCGCAGTTTCAAGCAGGTGGCGGTGGACCAGTCCAGCGACGACTGGCGCGTCATCAATCTGCACGAGTACATCGACGAGATCATCGTCAGCCTCAAGCCGCGCCTCAAGAGCAGCCGCGTGGAGGTGCTCAACGAAAGCAACGGGCAGCTGGTGCTGCGCACGCATCCGGGGGCGATTTACCAGATACTGAGCAATCTGGTGCTCAATGCACTTGTCCACGCCTATGCGCCGGATCAGCCCGGCACGATCCGCATCCGGGCCGAGCAGGTGGGGCAGGATATCGAGCTTGATGTGGCAGACGACGGCAAGGGCATCCCGGCCGAAATCCAGGACCGCATCTTCGACCCCTTCTTCACCACCCGGCGCGGCACCGGCGGCAGCGGGCTGGGGCTGCACATCGTCTTCAATCTGGTGTCCGGGACGCTGGCAGGGGGGATACATCTGGTCAAGAATGCAGGGCAGGGGGCTACTTTCCGCATCCGGTTTCCGGTGCCATCGCAGAGCGAGGACGCATGAAAGACGCAGACAACGCAGACGGCGACATGATTTTTGCGCAAGAGGCCGACGCGGCCGACGCACCGCCGCTCGCCCAGCCTGGCTGGAAGGTCATGATCATCGACGACGACCGCGGCGTGCATGAGGTGACGCGGCTGGCGCTGGCGGGATTCGAGTTCGACGGTCGGGGGTTGGAGTTCCTGGGCGCCTTCTCGGCCGTCGAAGGTGAGCGGTTGCTGCGTGCTCACCCCGACACGGCCGTGGCGCTGGTGGACGTGGTGATGGAGCACGAGCACGCCGGCCTGGAGCTGATCCGCACCATCCGCGAAGTGCACAAGAACCGCCTGATCCGCCTTATCCTGCGCACCGGCCAGCCGGGCCAAGCGCCCGAGCGCGCCGTGATCCGCGAGTACGACATCAACGACTACAAGGAGAAGTCCGAGCTGTCGGCGCAGAAGCTCTACAGCACGATCCTGACCAGCCTGCGCTCCTGGCGCGACCTGCAGGCGCTGGACGCCAACCGAGTCGGCCTGCGGCGCGTGATCCACGCCACCGCCGAAATCTTCCGCGCGCGCGATCTGGGACACTTCGTGCAGGGTGTGCTGGAGCAGCTGGTGGCGCTGCTGTTCCTGGAGCGCGATGCGCTACTGCTCAAGTGCGACAGCCTGGCGCTGCGGCGCGAGGGTGGGCAGCTGGCCGTGGTGGCCGCTACTGGGCGCTTCACCGAGCTGGTCGGCAACGATGCCGCGCGCAACCTGCCGGAGCCGATGATGGCCGACGTGGCCACCGTGCTCAGCACGCGGCGACCGCTGGTGCGCGAGGGGGAATACTGGGGCTACTTCCAGGCCCACGGTGGCAAGGAGAACGTCATCTACTTCCGCAGCCTGCGGCCGCTGTCGCCCGACGACTCCAGCCTGATTCAGCTGTTCCTGCAGAACGTGTCGATCGCCTACGAGAACACGCTGCTGCACGAGGAGATCGAAGGCACGCAGCGTGACATCGTCTACATGCTGGGCGAAGCCATCGAGACGCGTTCGCGTGAGACCGGCCAGCACGTGCGTCGCGTGGCCGAGTACTGCAGCCTGATCGCGCGCGGTATCGGCCTGCCCGAACGCGAGGCCGACATCCTGAAGATCGCCGCGCCGCTGCACGACTTCGGCAAGATCGGCATTCCGGACGCCGTGCTGCACAAGCCGGGCAAGCTGGAGCCGCAGGAATGGGAGGTGATGCGCCAGCACGCCGAGATCGGCCGCGAAATGCTGGCGCGCTCGGACCGCGAGATCCTGCGCGCCGCCGCCGTTCTGGCCGGCCAGCACCACGAGAAATGGGATGGCAGCGGCTACCCGCTGGGCCTCAAGGGCGAGCAGATCCACATCTACGGCCGCATCGGCGCGGTGGCCGATGTATTCGATGCGCTGGGCAGCCGGCGCAGCTACAAGGAGCCTTGGCCGCTGGAGCAGATCCTGGACTACCTGCGCCAGCAGCGCGGCCTGCATTTCGACCCGGCCATCGTCGACTGGGTGCTGGACAACGTCGACGCCATGTGCGCGATTGCCAGCGATTTCCCGGACACCCAGTTCACCCACTGAGTCCGCCTCGGGGCCATGGCGCTGCGGCGGGTGCGGTGCTGTTTGCGATACTCGGCGCCATGCAGTTGCAAGACATCCTCTATTCGCAGGGCTTCGGCACGCGGCGCGTCTGTGCCGGCCTGATCCAGCAGGGTCATGTGCAGGTATATGCGTCAGATCATGCCTCCGAGCCCGTAGATTGTGCGCAGTCTGCTATGGAATTCGAAGCGGATGGTCTGCGCTTCCGGGTGCGCGGCGAGGACTGGATCTACCGCGAAAAGGCCTACTTGATGCTGCACAAGCCGGCCGGCACCGAGTGTTCGCAAAAACCGTCCACTTGGCCCAGTGTCTACACCCTGTTACCACCGCCGCTGCGCCAGCGCCCGGCCAAGGGCAGCGTGCAGGGTGTGCAGGCGGTGGGCCGGCTCGACCAGGACACCACCGGCTTGCTGCTGCTCACCGACGACGGCCCCTTCATCCACCGCATGAATTCGCCCCGCCACCATGTGCCCAAGGTGTACGAGGTGACGGTCAAGCACCCGCTGGACGCGCGCCAGGTGCAGCGCTTGCTGGAAGGCGTGGTGCTGGACGATGACCCCAAGCCGGTGCGCGCCGCCGCCTGCGAGGCGGTGGACAGCCACCACCTGCGTCTGACACTGACCGAAGGCAAGTACCACCAGGTCAAGCGCATGCTGGCGGCGGTGGGCAACCGGGTCGAGGGCCTGCATCGCTCGCAGATCGGCGGCCTGACGCTACCGGCCGATCTGGCGCCGGGCCAGTGGCGCTGGCTGGAGGCGGCCGACCTGGCCCGCATCACCGGCAGCGCGGCCGGGTGATGCCATCGTGCCCACGGGCGTCTGGGTCTTGATGCCAGTCAACCATCGGCGGCACCCGGGTTGCCCCGTAAGCTGGCGGTTCGTGCCGGCAGCTACACTGGTGGGCTGTCCTGTTCTCCGGTCCGCTGTGCGTCTTTCGATCCGTTTTGTCTGTGCCTTGCTGCTGTGCCTGATGGCCGGTGGCCCTGCGTCCGTGGTGTGGGCCCAGTCGCGGCCGATCTTCGTGCTCAACTCGCTGGACGCCAGCGTCAGCGTCATCGACCCGGCCAGCTGGAAAGAGGTCAAGCGCCTGAACACCGGCAAGGAGCCGCACCACCTGTACCTGACGCCGGACGAGAAGTCGCTCATCATTGCCAACGCCATGGGCGACTCGCTGACCTTCGTCGACCCGCGCACAGCGGAGGTGCAGCGCACCGTGCGCGGCATCCTCGACCCCTACCAGCTGCGTTTCTCGCCCGACATGAAATGGTTCGTCACTGCCGGCAACCGCCTCAACCACGTCGACGTCTACCGCTGGGACGGCAGCAACCTGAGCCTCGTCAAGCGCATCGCCAGCAGCAAGACGCCCAGCCATGTCTGGATCGACAGCCGTAGCACGACGGCCTACGTGACCATGCAGGACAGCGACGAACTGGTGGCCATCGACCTGCCGACACAGACTCTCAAATGGCGACGCAAGACCGGCCCGCTGCCGGCCGACGTGTTTGGCACGCCCGACGACCGCTACCTGCTGATCGGCCTGACCGGCGGCGAGGGCGTGGAGGTGTATGACGTCTCCGGGCCGACGGCCCGGCTGGCGCACTACATCCCCACCGGCAAAGGGGCGCATGCGTTCCGCGCTGTCGGCGACAAGCGCCATGTGCTGGTGAGCAACCGGGTGGCCAATACCATCAGCAAGATCGATTACCAGACCATGCGTGTGGTCGACCAGTTCCCTGGCCCCAGCGGTCCGGACTGCATGGACCTGTCGGCCGATGGCAAGTACATCTTTCTGGCCTCGCGCTGGGCCGGCAAGCTCAGCGTGGTTGACACCACCACGCGCGAGGTGGTGCGCCAGGTTCGGGTCGGCAAATCGCCGCACGGCGTCTGGACGCTTGATCATGCACCGCGCCAGTAAGCCTCTGCGCAGCCTGTTCGTTGCTATCGTTTTGGTAGCATTTGGCGCCCATGCAGCGGGTGAAAACGCCCCGAATGACTGCAAGAAACCGCTGTATCTGACCTTCGACACCGGCCACATGGGCGTGGCCGAGCTGATTGCCGAGGTGCTGCGGCGCCAGCAGGTGCGGGCCACCTTCTTCGCCGCCCAGGAGCGCAGCCGGGTCGGCGACGGCAGCCTGGGCGAGCACTGGGCGCCCTGGTGGCGCGCACGCGCGGCCGAGGGGCATGAGTTCGCTTCGCACACGCTGGACCATGTCTACTGGCGCACCGATGTACCGGCGCAGGGTGGAACCATGCGTTTTCGCGTCCGGCCCTCGGCGGGCGAGCAAGAGGGGCGTGAGATGGTCTGGAACGCGGCGCAGTACTGCGCTCAGATCCAAGCCGCGGCCGACCGCCTGCATCAGCTCACCGGCCGCCCAGCGCTGCCGCTGTTCCGCGCCCCCGGTGGCAAGACCTCGCCGGCGCTGCTGGCGGCGACGCGTGCCTGCGGTTATGCCCACGTGGGCTGGTCGCCCGCTGGCTTTCTGGGCGACGAATTGCCGAGCGAACGCTACAGCAACGCCGCGCTGCTCAAGCAGGCGCTGCGCGACATCCGCGGCGGCGACATCCTGATGGCCCACCTGGGCATCTGGTCGCGCAAGGACCCTTGGGCGCCCAACGTGCTGGAGCCGCTGCTGATGGGGCTGAAGGCGCGCGGCTTCTGCTTCCGTACGCTGAGCGAGCACCCGGACTACCGTGGCTGGATCGCGGCACGGGGGATGCCGCAGAAGCCGCTGAGGTAGGGCATGGAGACGCTGGCCAACGGGTTTTCCGATCTGCAGGCGGCGCTGTTCGAGGCCGCGGTGGAACCGCTGGCCTTCGCCCTTGGCCTCGGGCACCGGCTGGCCGACGCCTACAGTGCCACCGGCTGGCTGCTGATCGGCCTGTTGCAGCTGGTGGTGCTGCTGGCCGTCATCGGTCCGCTGCAGCGCTGGCGCCCGGTGGAGCCGGTCACCGACCGGGCGGCCATCCGGGTCGATGTGCTGTACACGCTGATCCACCGCCTCGGGCTCTTTCGTCTCGCGCTGTTCTTTACCTTGACGCCGCTGCTCGACGACCTGTTCGGTCTGCTGCGCGTGGCCGGGCTGCCGACCTGGCACCTGGACGACCTGTGGCCCGGCGTGACCGACCAGCCACTGGTCAGCCTGCTGCTGTACCTGCTGGCCTTTGATTTCCTCGACTACTGGATCCACCGCGGCCAGCACCGCTTCGAGTGGTGGTGGCGCCTGCATGCACTGCACCACGCGCAGCGCCAGATGACGATGTGGAGCGACAACCGCAACCATCTGCTCGATGACCTGCTGCGCGATGTGATCGTGGTGACGGTGGCGCAGCTCATCGGGGTGGCGCCGGCGCAGTTTGTGGCCATTGTCGCGCTGACCCAGCTCAGTGAGAGTTTCCAGCACGCCAACCTGCGCCTGTCCTTCGGTCGCTGGGGTGAGCGGCTGTGGGTCAGCCCGCGTTTCCATCGCCTGCACCACGCCATCGGCATCGGGCATGAAAGCCCGCGCCAGGCGCTCGGAGGCAGTAATTTCGGCGTGCTGCTGCCCTGGTGGGACATGCTGTTCGGTACCGCCAACTTCGAGTTGCGCTATGACCCCACCGGCGTGCGCGACCAGGTGGAGCAGGGGCGGGACTACGGGCGCGGCTTCTGGTCGCAGCAGTGGTTGGGACTCAAGCGGCTCGTCGGGCGCGCCTGAGCCCCACGGTCACGACGCCGTCATGCCATCCACGGTATGCTTCGCGGCATGAACCTGTTTCTGGACTCCTTCTGGCGGGCTCTGGTTTACACGCTGCGGCCGCGTGTGATCGCGCTGTCCTTTCTGCCGCTGGTGCTGCTGGTGGTGCTGTCGGCTGGGTTGGTCTACTTCTACTGGGAGCCGGCGGTGTACGCCGTGCAGGTCTGGCTGGGCGAGCTGGCCCTGCTGGAGAGCTTGATGCGCTGGCTCGAAAGCGTGGGCGCCGGCAACCTGCGCAGTGTGGTGGCGCCGCTGGTGCTGCTCATGTTCACGCTGCCGGTCGTCATCATCCTGTCGCTGCTGGCGGTGGCGGCCTTCATGACGCCGGCGCTGGTGACGCTGGTGGCAGAGCTGCGTTTCCCCCGCCTGGAACGTCGTCACGGCGGCACCTTCTGGCGCGGGCTGGTGTTTGCGCTGGGCACCTCGCTGCTGGCCGCGCTGGCCTTGGTAGTGTCCATGCCGCTGTGGCTGATCCCACCACTGGTGGTGGTGCTGCCGCCGCTGGTGTGGGGCTGGCTGACCTACCGTGTCATGGCCTATGACACGCTGGCCGAGCACGCCAGCCGCGAGGAGCGCGCCGAGTTGCTGCGCCGCCATCGCCTGTGGATGCTGGCCATAGGCATCCTGACCGGCTACCTGGGTGC
>JAULXO010000021.1:10266-50198 GCA_032118555.1 Hylemonella sp.
GAGCTCACCGCGCAATTGCGCGGCGGGGTCTGGGCCGTGGGCGCCATGGCCATTGTGTTCGCACCGCTGCTGGTGCCGCTGGCGATCTGGATCTATACCTTCGTGTTCGCTTTCTCCTCGCTGTGGTTCGCGCACTTCTGTCTGGCTGCGCTGCAGGCACTGCGCGCCGAAGCGGCGCGGGTGGCGCCGACTGTCGAAACCGTGGCGGTTGCATTGCCGCCTGATGCCGGCGCCGCGCCGGCCTTGCCCCATGAGCCCCACAACGATGCCCAGCCCGGCGCCTGACTTCGGCGTCATCATCATTGGCGACGAGATTCTCTCCGGCAAACGTGCCGACAAACACCTGCCCAAGGTGATCGAGTTGCTGCACGCCCGTGGCCTGCAGCTGGCGTACGCCGACTATGTCGGAGATGATCCGGATCGAATCACTGCCACGCTGCAGCGTGCCTTCGCCTCGGGCGGGGTGGTGTTTTCCTGCGGCGGCATCGGCGCCACGCCGGACGACCATACGCGCCAGTGCGCGGCGCGCGCGCTGGGCGTTGAACTGATGGCGCACCCGCAGGCAGAAGTGCTGATCCGCGAGCGCATGCAGGACGTGGCGCGCGAGCAGGGCGTGCCCTATGAGCCCGAGCGATCCGACAACGTGCACCGGCTCAACATGGGGGTGTTCCCGCTAGGTGCCGAGATCATTCCCAACCCCTACAACAAGATCCCCGGTTTCAGCTGCCGGGGTGCTGCGGGCGGCGCCGTTCACTTTCTACCCGGCTTCCCGGTCATGGCATGGCCGATGATCGAATGGGTGCTGGACACTCGCTACCGCCATCTGCATCGGCAGGCGGCTTGGGTCGAGCAGTCGGTCATCGTCTACGGATCCTTGGAAGCGACGTTGATGCCGCTGATGGAGGAGATTGAGCGCCGCTTCCACGGCGTCAAGGTCTTCAGTCTGCCCAGCGTCGATCACCCGCAACATGGCCGCCATATTGAACTCGGGGTCAAGGGCGAGCCGACGCGGGTGGCCCAGGCCTACCTCGACCTGCTGGCGGGGTTGCGGCAGCTGGATGCCCGCCTCGGCCCTGAAATGGTGCGCAATTAATGCTGCACATATTTGGTGCAGATTGATTGCACATGTTTGGTGCGCTTGTGGTGCCGGAATCGAGAATTGATTTCGACAGGCCCTTAAACCAGGGCAATCCGAGGGCAAAATACGGGGTTCGGCGCAACCATGCGGATGCCGCTTTGGCACAGAACCTGCATTCAAGCCCCTGAAACTTTCAACCAACCTTCCAACCAGGAGAATCTGATGGCCAAGACCGTCGCAGACGTGATGAAGATGGTGAAGGACAACGAAGTCAAGTTCGTTGACTTCCGTTTCACCGACACCCGTGGCAAAGAGCAGCACGTGACCGTGCCTGTGTCGCACTTCGATGAAGACAAGTTCACTTCGGGCCACGCCTTCGACGGCTCCTCCATCGCCGGCTGGAAAGGCATCGAGGCTTCGGACATGCAGCTCATGCCCGACCCGAACACCGCCAACATCGACCCCTTCTTCGAAGAGACCACCCTGTTCCTGCAGTGCGATGTGGTCGAGCCCAGCGACGGCAAGGCCTATGACCGCGACCCGCGCTCCATCGCCAAGCGCGCTGAAGCCTATCTGAAGGCCTCCGGCATCGGCGACACCGCCTACTTCGGTCCGGAACCCGAATTCTTCATCTTCGACGGCGTGCGCTGGAGCAACGAGCCCGGCAATGTGATGTTCGCCATCGACGAGTACGAAGCGCCCTGGAACAGCGGCAAGCAGCTCGAAGGCGGCAACCGCGGCCACCGTCCCACCACCAAGGGCGGCTACTTCCCGGTGCCCCCGGTCGACAGCACGCAGGACATGCGCGCCGAGATGGTGCTGATCCTCGAATCGCTGGGCATCCCGGTCGAGGTGTTCCACCACGAAGTGGCCGGCGCCGGCCAGAACGAAATCGGCACCAAGTTCTCGACCTTGGTCGAGCGTGCCGACTGGACCCAGGTCCTGAAGTACGTGGTCTGGAACGTGGCCAATGCCTACGGCAAGACCGCCACCTTCATGCCCAAGCCCTACGCTGGCGACAACGGTTCTGGCATGCACGTGCACCAGTCGATCTGGAAAGACGGCAAGAACCTGTTCGCCGGCGACGGCTATGCTGGCCTGAGCGATTTCGCCCTGTACTACATCGGCGGCATCATCAAGCACGCCCGCGCCCTGAACGCCATCACCAACCCCGGCACCAACAGCTACAAGCGTCTGGTGCCCGGCTTCGAGGCCCCGGTGAAGCTGGCTTACAGCTCGCGTAACCGTTCCGCTTCGATCCGCATCCCGTTCGTGGCCAACCCGAAGGGCCGCCGCATTGAGGCGCGCTTCCCGGATCCGTCTGCCAACCCCTACCTGTGCTTCTCGGCCCTGATGATGGCCGGTCTGGACGGCGTGGAGAACAAGATCCATCCGGGCGAAGCCGCCACCAAGGACCTGTACCACCTGCCCCCGGAAGAGGACAAGCTGGTGCCCACCGTCTGCCACAGCCTGGATCAGGCGCTCGAGTATCTGGACAAGGACCGCGCCTTCCTGACCAAGGGCGGCGTGTTCACCGACTCCATGCTCGACGCCTACATCGAGCTGAAGATGGGCGAGGTCACGCGCTTCCGCATGGCGCCGCACCCGGTCGAGTACGACATGTACTACTCCCTGTAATCGGGGGACTGGGCACTGTGGGGAACCACAGTGTGTCGTACCAAAAGGACGGCTGCGGCCGTCCTTTTTCTTTTCAGAGTGTTACGGTCATGCAAATTTCACTGCTGTTGAGAGATACTGTCAGGCCCATCCAGCACCCCGGTGCGCGGAGAGTGAGTATGAAATACGCCTTGTTGATTCCGTTGGCTGCTACTTTTTTCGTAGCAGATGGCCATGCCCAGGGCCGCATCTACCGTTGCGGCAACGAGTACACCAACACCATTTCCGAGTCGCAGAAAGGCAGCTGCAAGCTCCTCGACGGCGGCAATGTCACCGTGGTGCAGAGTCCTCGTCCGGCACCGGTGCGTGTGGCCTCGGCGGCCCAGACCGGTTCGCGCATCGACACCGCCGAGCAGCGCACCCGGGATTCCGATGCCCGCCTGATCCTGGAGTCCGAGCTGCGCAAGGCCGAGGCCCGGCGTGAAGAGTTGCTGAAGGAGTACAACAACGGTGAGCCGGAAAAACTCGGCCCCGAGACGCGCAATCACCAGAAATACCTCGACCGCGTGGCGGCCCTCAAGGCCGATCTGGAACGCACTGACAGCGACATTGCCGGCATCCGGCGTGAACTGGGTCGGGTCAGCGCGCCAACTGCGTCAAAATAGGCGGCTTGAAAAAGCCCACCTCATCCTCATCCCGTTTCCAGACCTTTGACCTGCTGGCCACGCTGGTGGCCGTGGTGCATTGCGACGGTACCGTGCTGTTCGCCAATGCCGCGCTTGAAGACGCGCTGGGCAGTTCGCGCCGCCTGATCGTCGGCACCGATTTCGGCGCCGCCTTCACCGAGCCGCAGGTGTTGCGCAACGCCCTGGCCGGCGTGCAGAGCAACGACTTCGCCGCCCTGCGCTACGACGCCTGGCTCAAGCGTCCCAACCGCGACATGCTGCCGGTGCACGTGATCGTGACGCAGACCGACCACGCCGATGAGGTGGCGGTGGAGATGCTGCCGTTGGAGCAGCAGGCGCGGCAGGAGCGTGAGGAGCGTCTGCTTGATCAGGCGCAGGCCAACAAGGAGCTGATCCGCAACCTGGCGCACGAGATCAAGAATCCGCTCGGCGGCATCCGCGGTGCGGCGCAGCTGCTGGAGATGGAGATCGACAGCCAGCTGACCGAGTACACGCGCGTCATCATCCACGAAGCCGACCGCCTGCAGACGCTGGTGGACCGGCTGCTGGCGCCGCACCGGCGCCCGCACGTGGTGGGCGACGTCAACATCCACGAGGTGTGCGAGCGCGTGCGCTCGCTCATCCTGGCCGAGTTTCCCAGGGGTCTGCGGGTGGTGCGCGACTACGACACCTCGATTCCCGAATTCCGTGGTGATCGCGAGCAGCTGATCCAGGCGGTGTTGAACATCGCGCACAACGCCTGTCAGGTGCTGGGCGACCGGATGGCGGCCGGCGATGCGCAACTGATCTTCCGCAGCCGCATCGCCCGCCAGGTCACTTTCGGCAAGCAACGCTACAAGCTGGCACTGGAATTGCATGTCATCGACAACGGGCCCGGCGTGCCGGACTCGATCAAGGACCGCATCTTCTACCCGCTGGTGTCGGGGCGCGATGGCGGTTCCGGCCTGGGGTTGACGCTGGCACAGACGTTTGTGCAGCAGCACCATGGCCTGATCGAGTGCGACAGCGAGCCGGGCCGGACCGATTTCAAGCTGTTGATACCGCTGCCCTGACCGGCGGCCTGACCTGAGGTGAGCCACGACATGAAGCCGATTTGGATCGTTGATGATGACCAGTCCATCCGCTTCGTGCTGGAGAAGGCGCTGCTGCGCGAACAACTGCCCACACGCAGCTTCACCAACCCGCGCGAGGTGCTGGCGGCACTGGACGATGACGCCGAAGGCCCGCAGGTGCTGGTGAGCGACATCCGCATGCCGGGCGGCTCCGGACTGGAGTTGCTGGAGAAGGTCAAGGCGCGCCTGCCCGGCCTGCCGGTCATCATCATGACGGCGTTTTCCGATCTGGATAGCGCGGTGTCGGCATTCCAGGGCGGCGCTTTCGAGTACCTGCCCAAACCCTTCGACCTGCCCAAGGCACTGGAGCTGATCCACCGCGCGGTGGAAGAGAGTCAGCGCGAGGAGGTGGCGCAGGAGAGCATCGACAGCGCGCCCGAGATGCTGGGGCAGGCGCCGGCCATGCAGGACGTGTTCCGTGCCATCGGTCGCCTGTCGCAGAGCAACGTCACGGTGCTGATCACCGGCGAGTCCGGTTCGGGCAAGGAGCTGGTGGCGCGCGCCCTGCACAAACACTCGCCGCGCGCCAACGGGCCGTTCGTGGCCATCAACACCGCGGCCATCCCGAAGGACCTGCTGGAAAGCGAGCTGTTCGGCCATGAGCGTGGCGCCTTCACCGGCGCGCAGACCATGCGGCGCGGCCGCTTCGAGCAGGCCGAAGGCGGCACGCTGTTCCTCGATGAAATCGGTGACATGCCCTTCGACCTGCAGACGCGCCTGCTGCGCGTGCTGTCGGATGGCCACTTCTACCGCGTCGGAGGCCACAGCGCCGTCAAGGCCAATGTGCGCGTGATCGCCGCTACCCACCAGGACTTGGAGCAGCGCGTCAAGGAAGGCGTGTTCCGCGAAGACCTGTTTCACCGCCTGAACGTGATCCGCCTGCGCCTGCCGGCCCTGCGCGAACGGCGCGAAGACGTGCCCATGCTGGCGCGCCACTTCCTGCAGCAGAGCGCGCGCCAGCTCGGTGTCGAGCCCAAGCGCATTTCGGACGCTGCGCTGGAACGCCTGAGCCGCTTCAGCTTTCCCGGCAATGTGCGCCAGCTGGAGAACATCTGCCACTGGCTGACCGTGATGGCGCCGGCGCAGGTGATCGAGCCCAAGGACCTGCCGCCCGAGGTGATGGGCGGCGAGGCTACGGCGACGGTCGCCGCGGTACCGGCCGATGCCGCGCCGTCGGCGCTGTCCGTGCCCTCGTCGGAGCAGTCGGCCGTGGCCGCTGTCCAGCCGCTGCCCGATGGCTGGGAAGGCGGGCTGGAGGCCGAGGCTCAAGCCCTGCTGCTCAGCGGCCGGCACGACGTCTGGGACGAACTGACTCGCCGGTTCGAGCGCAAGCTCATCCTGACCGCGCTGGCCAATACCAAGGGTCGCCGTATCGAGGCCGCGCACAAGCTCGGCATCGGCCGCAACACCATCACGCGCAAGATCCAGGAACTCGGGCTGGAGGAGTAAGGGGGCAACCCCCTGAGCGGCTGCGCCGCTTCCCCCTTCCGCTTCGCGAAGGGGGACGACGCCAGTGGCCGGGCAAAGCCCGTTCCACGGCGTCTCCGGATGAATGCCGGGGTTGGCCTCAATCGAACAGGCCGGGGGCGCCGAAGCGCGCGCGCTCGATTTCCAGCATCTTCAGCTTGGTCGCCAGCCCGCCATGGGCCGAGAAACCGCCGCTGCCCGTCTGCGCGCCCAGCACGCGGTGGCAGGGCACGACCGGGGCAAAGGGATTGGCCCCCAGCGCCTGGCCGACGGCGCGGGCAGCGCCTGGTTCGCCCAGTCGCTGCGCCACTTCTCCGTAGGTCAGCGTCTGGCCGGGCGGGATGCGCCGCACGAGTTCGTAGACGCGTTGGTGGAAGGGCGGCACGTCCGCCATGTCCAGCGGCAGGTCGGTGAGGTCGCGTGGCTCGGGAGGATGGCCTTCGAGCAGGGCCGTGATCGCGCCGATGGCATCCCGTACAAACGACGGCGGTTTGTTCTCCATGAGTTCGGGATACCGGCGCGTCATGCGCTGGCGCGTGGCGGCCTCGTCGGCTTCCGGTAGCTGCACGCCGGTCAGCGCATGCGCATTCCAGGCAATGCCGCAAACACCCAAGGGCGAGGGGAAGAGGGCGTAGGCCAGTGTGGACATGCGGCGCGCCCGGTGGGGGCTCAGAGCCCTTGCAGTTCCAGCACCACTGGCGCGTGGTCGCTCGGGCGCTCGTTGCGTCGCGGCGTGACGTCGACGGCGCAGGCCACGGCCTGGGTCTTGAGCGGTTCGCTGATCAGGATGTGGTCGATGCGCAAGCCTTGCTTGCGCCGGAAGGCCATGTTGCGATAGTCCCACCAGGAGTAGTTCTTCTCCGGCTGCGGAAAGAGGCGTACCGAATCCATCAGGCCCAGGCCGATCAGTGCGCGCAGGTGCGTGCGCTCTTCTTCGGTGCAGTGGATGGTGTCCTTCAGGCCCACCGGGTCCCAGACGTCGAGGTCGTCGAAGGTGATGTTGAAATCGCCCATCAGCACCAGGCGCGGATGGGTGACCAGTTCCGCGCGCAGCCACTCGCGCAAGGCGTCGAGCCAGCGCATCTTGTAGGCGAACTTGTCCGAGCCCGGTTCCTGGCCGTTTGGGAAGTAGGCGCCGACCACACGCAAGGGGCCGTCAGCGGTCGCGACCGTGGCGCTGATGACGCGCGCCATCTCATCCTCGAAGCCGGGGATGTTGCGCACCGGCGCGCTCAGCGGTGTGCGCGACAACAGGGCCACGCCGTTGTAGGTCTTCTGGCCAAAACACTCGGCCCGGTAGCCGGCCTGCGCGAAGGCATCAAACGGAAACTTGTCGTCGGTGAGCTTGAGCTCCTGCAGCGCCAGCACGTCCACCGGGTTGGCTGCCAGCCAGTCCAGCACCTGCGGCAGCCGCACGGTGAGCGAGTTGATGTTCCAGGTGGCGAGTTTCATCGGTGGGCGTTTTTTTCGAAGATAGTACAGATGCCGAGGTCGGCCCGCGGCCGACTGGGTTGGCGGCCGGGTCTTATTGTCAGGGCAGATGGATGCCTGTGGCTCGGTACCCTGGGTTCAGGGCTGAGACGTGGGCAATGCGGTCCAGGGCGAGAACAGGCGGGTGTGGACCGCGCGCGCAATGTCCTCGTCGTGCGTGACCAGCAGCAGAGCAGCGTTGGCTTCTTGCGTCTCGTCCAGCAGCACATCGAGGGTTTCCTGTTGCGTGATGGGGTCCAGCCGGGAAGTCGGCTCGTCCGCGAAGATCAGGGCAGGCTTCGCGAGCAGCACCCGGGCCAAGGCCATGCGTTGCAGCTCGCCACCCGAGACCTGGTGGGGATGACGCCGCAACAAGGTATGGGGTAGCCGCAGTTTGTCCAGCGTACGCAGCACGCTGGCCCAGGGCTGCTGGTGCAGTGCCGCCACGTCGCGCAAGCTCCGTTCCAGTGTCGCGCGGGGGGCAAACGACGCCCCCGGGTCCTGAAAGAGCTTCTGCAGGCCCGACATCGGCAAACCGGGCGCGCGGGTGATTGCCCCGGCATCGGCCGGATGCAAACCGAGCAGGACATTGCCCAGCGTGCTTTTCCCGATGCCGCTGGGGCCTTGGATCACCAGCCGTTCCCCCCGCTGCAGCGACAGATCCAGGCCGTCGAAGAGCACGCGTTCGCCGAAGCATTTGCGCAAACCCGTGGCTTGCAGGACCTGGTCGCCCAAAGGCGGCGCCGGGCGACGGGGCCAGCGGGCCGGGTCTGCCGCCACCAGCCGGCGCGTGAAATCGTGTTGTGGTGCCTGCAGCACAGAGGCGGTGTCGCCCTGTTCGACCACCGCACCATCCTTGAGCACCATCAGCTGGCCTCTCAGGGCCCGGGCCACCCGCAGGTCGTGTGTGATGACGATGACGGCCCCCCCGGCTTGCATGAGCGCCTGCAACGAGGCAATGGTCTGGTCTTGCCAGTACCGGTCCAGGCCCTTGGTGGGCTCGTCGGCCAGCAGCACGCGGGCCCCGCCGGCCAAGGCCATGGCGGCGGTGGCACGTTGTGCCATGCCGCCGGAGACCTGCCAAGGATAGTGACGGGCCGCGTCGCCGAGGCCGACCGCCCGCAAGGTCTCCGCCGCCGCAGCACGGGCCTGGCTTGCCGAACGGCCGCCCACCCGTTGATGCACTTCGGCCAGTTGGGGCGCGAGGCGCATCAGCGGATCGAGCGCCAGTGAGGGCTCCTGCGGCAACAGCGCCAAGGCCCGGCCCCACAGCGGGCGACGTGCCTGCCCGTTCTGCGCTGGCGTGCGGACGCCCTGGAGCGTGACGTCGCCCTGCGCATGCAAACCTGCGGGCAGATTGCCCATGATGGCCTGGGCCAGCAGCGATTTCCCCGCGCCGCTTTCGCCCACCAGCGTGAGGCAGCTGCCGGCTGGCAGTTCGAAGTGGATGTCGCGCAGCAAGGCGCGCGCGCCGACGTGGACGGACAGTCCGTCCACACGCAGCACAGACGTGTTACTCATGCGGGTGCTCTCTCGGGGGCCAGCCACATCATGCCCAGCACCGTCAGCATCAACAGGCTCACCGGTGCCATGATCAGCCAGGGGGCTTCCTCGTAATGCGGCAGGAATTCGATCATCATCAGTCCCAGCTCGGGCGTGGGCGGCTGCAGTCCGACGCTGATGAAGCCCAGCGCCGCCAAAGCCAGCACGGCCTGGGCCGCGCTGAACGCCAGCAGGGTGCCAAGCATCGGCGCGAGTTCGGGCAACAGGTGCCGCCGCAGCACGTACAGGGGACTGAAGCCGAGCAGGCGCGAGGCCTGCACGGCATCACCGGCCAGAATCGGGCGGCTGGCGGCTCGGCTCATGCGGAAGTACTCCACCCACAGCGACAACGACAGCCCTGCGTACAGCGCCATGTAGCTGCCGGGCGCAAAGGCGGCGCAAAGCAGTACCAGCAGCAGGCCCGGCACTGCCATTACCGCATCGGCCAGCATCACGAGGACGCGTTCGATGCGTCCGCCGCGCCAGGCAGCGGTCACGCCCAGCGCCACGCCGGGCAGCGCCGCACTCAGCGCCGACAGCACCGCCAGGCCAAGCGAGAGCTGGGCGGCTTCCGCCAGGCGGGCCAGCACGCTGCGCCCCAGCAGGTCGGTGCCCAGCCAATGCCGGCCACCGGGCGGCGTGAGACTGGCCGCCAGGTTCTGTCGTGCGGGGTCGATGCCGATCAGCCAGGGGCCGAGCAGGGCGAACACGCCCACGAGGGCGAGGACCGTCCAACCCAGCCGCTGTCGCCAGGCAGCGGGGCGATTCGGGGTGCGTGTGACGTCACTCATGTGGCGGATCCCGCTTCCTCGCGACGGTGGCGTTGCCGTGGGTCCAGTGCCAGACTGGCCCCATCGACCAGCAGGTTGAAACTCACGAACAACAGGCCCATGCACAACGCCGTACCTTGGATCATCGGGACGTCGCGCGCAAAAATTGCGTGGACCAGTGCGTGGCCGATGCCCGGCCAGGCGAACAGCGTCTCGATGACCACGGCGCCCTCGACCAGGAAGACCGCGTGCACCCCAAGGTAGGTCACTGCAGGCAGTGCCACGGGGCGCAGGCCGTGGTGCAGGAGGGCCTGCATGTCCGTCAGGCCTTTGGTGCGCGCAAACTCGTAGGGTGCGGACGACACCACGTCCCGCAAGGCGCCGCGCGTGACGCGTGCCAGGCCTGCAGCCAGGCCCAGGGCCAGTGTCAATGCAGGCAACAGCACGCTCCAGCCTTCTTCGTGGCCTGCCACTGGCAGCTCGCCGAAGTGCACGGCCAGGCCCAGCATCAGCAGCAGCGCCAGCATGAAGGGCGGCGTGGCGCGCAAGAGTACCGTCAGACCCAGGGTGAGGCGATCGAGCTTGCCGCCGGGCCGCAGTCCGGCGGCAAGTCCCAGGGGAACGCCCAGCAGCGCGGCCAGCAGCACCGCTGCCGCAGCCAGGTACATCGTGGCGCCCAGCTGATAACTGACTTCGTCCCAGACCGGCTCGCCACTGACCAGTGAGACGCCCAGGTCCAGCTGCGCGATGTGCTGCCACCAGTCCAGCAGGGCTCGCCACGCAGGTTGTGCCAGTGCGAGCTCGGTCCGGACTGCATCGGCCGCCGCATTGCTGACCAGGTCGTAACCATACCGGCTGGCAGCGATGCGCGTGGCCATGTCGCCCGGCAGGGAACGGGTGATGATGAAGCAGGCGGTGCCGACCACCAGGGCCAGTACCAGCGCCTGCACGGCCCGGCGGGCCAGCAGGCGCAACCAGACCGAAGCGAGGGGCTTTTTCATGAGGTCCATTGCATGTCCGTGATTCGGTAGGAGCGTTCCAGGGGGTCCAGACGCACACCCGAGATACGCCGGCTGACGGCCACCTGCTGGCGGTACCAGACCACGGGAATCACCGGGAGTTCGGCGTGCAATACGCCCACCACCTGACGGCGCAGCTGCGCCGCACGCGTTGCCCCCATGCGTCCGCGCATGAGCTCGGTCAGGTGCTGGCTGACCAGCGGGTTCTGCCAACCCATGGCGCCCCAGTCGCCGCCGCCCTGTCCGAAGTCCTGGGCCAGCGTGGCGGTCGGGTCCGGCAGGTTGGCGTAGTTGCGTGCTGCCAGTCCGAGCTGCAGGCTGCCGTCGCGGTGTCCCAGAGGAATGTTGCCGGAGTTGCCGATCTGCACGTCGACGGCAATGCCGGCCTCGCGCCACTGCGCCTGCAGGGCCGTGGCGATGATCGGCAGCTCCGGGCGATCCGGAAAGGTGCGCAGTGCCAGACGCAGCGGTTGACCTTGCGGGTCGCGCAGGCCGTCGCCGTGGCGTTGCCAGCCAGCGTCGCGCAGCAATCGGGAGGCCGCATCGGGGTCGCAGCGCAACGGCGTCAGGGTGGGGTCGTGCCAATCGGGCAGGGTGGGCGGCAGCAGCTGCTGCGCAGCCAGTTCCGGGTCGCGCAGGATGGCACGGGCGATGCCGCTGCGGTCGATGCACAGGCTCAGCGCCTGGCGTACGCGCAAATCCTGCAAGGCCGGCAGGTGGGCATTGACCTTGACCACTGCGGTGCGCGGCAGGGTGACGGTGGCGATCTGCAGATGGCGCCGAAGACGCAGGCGCTGCAGGCTGGCGGGGTCCAGGTTGTAGGCCAGATCCGCCTGCCCGCCTTCGGCCATCAAGGCCCGTGTCTCGGCGCGGCTGGCGGACAGGTAGCGCACCCGCTGGACGGCCGGCGCCGGCCCGTCGTAGGCATCGAATGCAGCGGCTTCCAGCGAGGTCGGGGGCGTCAGGGTCGCGATCCGGTAAGGACCGCTGCCGATGATGCCGCGCACCTGGCCCTGGGCGTCGTAGCTGGCCGGCGCGAGCACCAGGGTACTGCTGTGGGCCAACAGTGCGGACAGGCTGGCATAGGGGGCGGACAGGCGGATTCGCACGGTGCGGGGGGCGATGGCCTCCACCGCTGCGATGGGTGCGGTGCTCAGCAGCGCTGGTGCCTTGCGCGCCAGGTCCAGGCTGCGCACCACGCTGGGGGCGTCCACCGGCGTGCCGTCATGGAACCTTGCCTGCGGCCGCAGGACGAAATGCCAGGTCAGCCCGTCGGCCGAAACTTCCCAGCGCTGGGCCAGGGCCGGCGCCGGTTGGCCACTGTCGTGCGCGCCCAGCAGCGTCTCGGCGATCTGCAGACGGGTGAACACATGACCGCTGACGGCGGGCTGCAGCCCGCCGATTTCCCATGGGCCGACGATCTGCAACGGCCCTCGCACGGCATGCGCCTGCAGCGCCGGGGCGGCGGCACAGGCCAGGCCGGCGGCGCCGGCTTGCAGGAGCTGGCGGCGGTGCTTCGAAGGGAACAAGTGCATGGGCATGGTCAGAACTTCGCCTGCAGGCCGACCGTCAGGGTACGCGCCGTACCCGGTGTGACCCAGACGCTGCTGTAGGAACTGGTGTAATAGGTGGTGTCGAACAGGTTGTCGATATCCACGGTCATGCGCAGCTTGGGGCTGATGCGCCAGTAACCCACCAGCTTGGCCGTGGTGTAGCTCGGCAGTTCGAATGCGGCGGTGCCGGCATTGGCCTGCGCCTGTGTGCGCGCCTGCCCCAGACGTTCTCCCACATGGGTAAAACCGCCGCCGATGCCGTACAACTGGCCGTTGTCCAAAGCGTTCTCGTATACCGCCAGCACGCTGCCGTTGATGCGCGGCACGTTCAGCAGGCGGCCACCGACTTCCAGCGTGTTGTCCTTGGTGACTTCCACGTCGTTGATCACCAGACTGGCGTTGATGCGCCAGCGGTTAGTGACCTGCCCCGCCAGATCGAACTCGATGCCCTTGCTGCGGATCTCGCCGGCGGCAACCGAGAAGCTCGTGTTGGCCGGGTTGGTGGTCAGCACATTGCGTTTGCGGATGTCGAACAGCGCTGCCGTGGCACCGAGGCGCTTGTTCACGCTTTCCCATTTGGCGCCCAGTTCCAGTGCTTCGGATCGCTCAGGGTCGAAGGCCTGCCCATTGACGTCCGAGCCGGTGTTGGGCCGGAAGGCGGTGCCGGCGTTGGCGTACAACGTCCACTGCGGGCCGGGCAGCCAGCTCAGGCCGAGGCGCGGCGAAACGGCCGACGGGCTCTGGCGGGTGGTTGTGCCGTTGCGGCGGTTCTCCAGCGTCTGCTGGTAGTTGTCCACGCGCAGGCCGGCGATCAGCCGCCATGCGGGCGCGAGCTTGACCACGTCCTGCGCATAAAACGCCGTGTTGTACTGGTGTTCCAGGGTGTCGGTGTTGGCCAGCGGCGTCGGCTGCGCCTGCCCGTACACCGGGTCGTAGATGTTGATGGCATAGGGCGCCCCGCCGCTGGGATTGACCCGCAGCATCAGCGTGTCCATGCGGAAGCGGTAGTTCTCCACCCCAAGCAGCACTTCGTGCTCCACCGCACCTGTTGACACGGTGCCTTGCAGCTCGGCCTGCACGGCCAGGTCGTTGGATGCGTAGTCGCGGTAACGACGCTGGCGCGTCAGCGAGCCGTTGGCCTGCAGGGTGGTCGGTTCGGTCGAAAAGCCGTTGAGTGAGGTCTCGCGGTAGGACAGGCCGAAGCGGCTGCGCCACGTGGGGCTCCATTCGTGGCTCAGGCTGAACTGGTGGGTCTGGTTGCGGACCGTCAGATCGCCGTCTGCCGGCTCGCCCAGGAAACGGTTACGTGGCACGACGCCGAGCTGGTTGTTGACGGCCACCACACCCCGGTCCAGCGGGGTGCTGTGCCGCAGCACTTCGCCCACGTAGTCCAGCACGGTGTCGCGGCCCAGCTTCCAGGTAAAGGCCGGCGCCAGCACCTCGCGCTTTGCACGGACGTGGTCGCGGAAGCTGTCGCGGTCTTCGGCGGCGAGGTTCAGGCGGTAGGCGAAGTTCTCGCTCAGCGGGCCGGTGCTGTCCAGGGCCGTGCGCTTGAGGCCGTAGCTGCCCACGTAGCCTTCGACCGAATGGGCAGATTTCCACAGCGGGCGTTTGGATACGACGTTGAGCGTGCCACCGGGCTCGCTGTTGCCATACAGGGCCGCCGCCGGTCCCTTGAGGAACTCGATGCGCTCCACGCCAGCCAGATCGCGCGGGGCGTTGAAGCCTCGGTTGGACGAGAAGCCGTTGAGCAGGGTGGCCATGCCAGTGTTTTCGTTGCCGGGCAGGCCGCGGATGGCGATGTTGTCCCACAGACCGCCGAAGTTGTTCTGGCGTGAAACACCGCCGACATAGTCGAGCACGTCGTCGAGCTTGGTGGCGCCCAGGTCGTCGATGGCCTGTCGTGTCACGGTGCGTACGGACTGCGGCAGTTCGCGCAAGGGCAGTTCGGTTTTGGCCCCGGCGGCCTCATCTGCGTGGTAGGTGCCGGAATCGGTCCGCCCAACGATGTCGACCGTGGGCAGTTCGGCGGCCGCGTTGCCGTTGGTCTGGGCCAGCAGGGGCGGGCTCAGCAAGGCGGCGATGGCCAGGAGGATGGGGCGACGAGGGGTAGGTGCCCCGTGTGCAAAGAGGAGTTTCATGTTCGGAAACTTAAAAGCAGTATCCATGCCCGCTCGGGTGCGAGCTTGGAAAAAAAGAGGATGTCGCAGCGGCGTCCCCTGCGGCGCGGTGCCACCGGGGGATGCGACAAGACGTGTCAGGCGCTGACCGGTGCAGGCGGCGCCCGTGCCGCGAAACGGCGCAAGGCCGTCTGCCGTTTGTCTACGGGCTGCGTGGCATCGCACGGCGGCACAGCCTCGACCGGCGCCACGGACAGCTTCTTCCCGTGGGCGTCAAGGACGAAGGCGCCCATCTGCGCCTGCAGCACGCAGGCCAGGCAGGCAGCCTCTTCGGCCTGGTCGGACTCCGCGTGGCAGAGCTCCTCCAGTGCCGCGGCCGACGATGCCGGCTCGCTTCGGTTGCACTCCGCCCCTTCATGGTGATGCACGTGCCATGCGCTGACCAGCGTCGCATTGAAAAATGCGAACAGCAGCAGGAGGCGGAGCAGAAAACGGAAGTGCATGCGACAACGGGAAGCAGCAAGTGTATCGGGGCGGTGCGCCGCTCCAAGGAGTCGTCGCGGCTGCCCCGGTTGCACTCAGGGTTACTGAACTATGCCGGTTAGGTTCGGCCTAGGCCATACGTCATACGGCGTAGCTGCGTCCGGATTCGTCGCGCAAGGGACCGACGCCGCACCGAGTCCCGGCTCGCGATCAACTGCGGTCAGTAATGCAGGGCGGCCAGGGCGCCGATCGCCACGCCAATGCCGCCGCCGGCGAACATGGCGTACTCCAGCCATTTCTTCTTCGTCAGCAGGGCGATGGCGGCCAGCGCGATGGCCACCTGCAGCACGGTGGTGGCCTGGGCCCAGCGGTGGTGCTGGTGCATCTGCTCGTCGCTTTGCTTGTCCCACGCGCTGGCCTCGGCCTCCAGCTTCTCGGCGACGGCCTTGATCTCGTTCTTTTCCTTCTCGTAGCGGTCGATCTTGGCCTGGTACTTGTCCTTCTCCACCGGGCTGGGCGTCAGGTCGCGCGAGACCTCGGCCAGCGACTGCTTGGTGCTCTTGGACTGGAAGTAGTTCCACTGGTTGGAGGCTTCCGTCTTCTTGATCGCTGCGTTGTTCTTGTACAGGCCCGCATTGGCCTGGGTGGCGCCGCCCATGTAGGCGAAGATGGCACCCACCGTGGCGATGATGGCCGTGAACATGGCGATCTGATTGGTCATGCCACTGCCGTGGTCGCCATGGCCTTGCGCAGCGTGTTCGAGTTCGTGGTCGTGCGGGCCATGCACGTGAAAGCCGCCTCCGGACATGAAAGACTCCTTTAGATTGCTGTGTTGGTGTAAGTCACAAAACTGAAGGGCAGGCCGTTGGCGGCCACATGGCGCTCGCGCTGCGTCTCCCGCCATGCGGGGCCGAGTTCCGGGGCAAAGGCATCGCCCTCGAAGTCGGCTTCGATCTCGGTGACCACGGCCGTGCTGGCCAGCGGCAGGGCCTGGCGGTAGATGTCGGCACCGCCGATGATCCAGGCATCACTCACATCACCACACAGGCGCATTGCCTCGTCCAGCGCGTGCGCCACGTGGGTACCCTCAGCCTGCCAGTCGTGCTGGCGTGTCACCACCACGTTGGTGCGCCCCGGCAGGGGACGAAAGCGCGGTGGCAACGATTCCCAGGTCTTGCGGCCCATGATGACCGGGCAGCCCAGCGTGGTGCGTTTGAAATGCGCCAGATCCTCCGGCAGGTGCCAGGGCATGACGCCGTCCTTGCCGATGGCGCCATTGGCGGCGCGGGCGTAGATCAGGTGCAGTTTCATGCGGTTTTTCCTTGCGGACGGGACGGCAGCAGTACGGCCGCGATGGCCGCCATGACGAAGGCGATGGCGACAAAATCCTGCCAGTGCGGCCATTCGCCGACGATCAGCGTCGCGCTCAAGGTGCCTATGAGCGGAATCGCCATGATGCTCATGGCGCTGGTGGCGGGCGGCAGGTGGCGCGCCAGCCCGGACCACAGCGTCTGGGCGAAGCCGTAGTTGATGAAGGCGCCGTAGGCCAGGCTGGCCCACATGCCGGCGGTGAATTGCCAACGTGGCCAGGGCTCGGTCACGAAGGCGATCAGCCACAGGCAGGCGGCGGTGAGGATCATCATCCAGATCGTCAGTGTCTCGATGGGCAGCGTGAGATGGGCGCGGCGCACCATCAGCGTACCGATAGCCCAGCACACGGCCGCGATCTCCATCCAGACGATGCCCAAGGGTCGGCCACTCAGCGCCGTGAACTCGCCCGAGGTCAGCAAGGCAACCGTGGCCAGCACGGCCACGGCCGCAAAGGCCACTCGGCGTGTCAAGCGCTCGCCCAGGAACAGCACGCCGATCAGCACCGTCCAGACCGGCATGGTGAAGCCCAGGATGGCGGCGCGGCCCGAGGCGAGTTCCTTCACCCCCAGGATGGACAACGTGTGCCAGCCCAGCATGTTGGGGATGCCGATACTGACCACCGACTTCCATTCCGTGCCCTGCGGCAGCATGCGCACGCCGCGCGCGCGGTACCAGCTGTAGAGGAAGAGCGCACCGCAACTCATGGTCAGGGCGCGGAAGTACATGGGCGAGAGTTCGCGCAGCGAGTACTTCATCATCGGCCAGTTGACGCCCCACATCAGCGTAAGGGCGATCAGGGCCAGCAGCTGGCGGCGGTTGATCACACAGCCACCGGCGCCTTGATGGCCGGATGGCACTGGTAGTCCAGCACCTCGAAGTCTTCGTACTGGTAGTCGAAGATCGACGCCGGTCGCCGCTTGATGTGGAGCGTCGGGTAGGGGTGTGGCGTGCGGCTCAGCTGCAACTCCACCTGTTCATGGTGGTTGCTGTAGATGTGGCAGTCGCCCCCGGTCCAGATGAAGTCGCCCACGCCCAGGTCGCACTGCTGCGCCATCATGTGCGTGAGCAGCGCATAGCTGGCGATGTTGAACGGCACGCCGAGGAAGATGTCGGCACTGCGCTGGTAGAGCTGGCAGCTGAGTTTGCCGTCGGCCACGTAGAACTGGAAGAAGGCATGGCAGGGCATGAGCGCCATCTTGTTCAGCTCGGCGACGTTCCAGGCGCTGACGATGATGCGGCGCGAATCCGGGTTGGATTTGAGCGTCTTGATGACTTCGGCGATCTGATCGATGTGGCCGCCGTCCGGCGTCGGCCAGCTGCGCCACTGCACGCCGTAGACCGGACCCAGGTCACCGTCGGGTTTGGCCCATTCGTCCCAGATGGTCACACCCCGCTCGCGCAGCCAGTTGTTGTTGCTCGAACCGGTGAGGAACCACAGCAGTTCATAGATGATGGACTTCAGGTGCACCTTCTTGGTGGTCACCAGCGGGAAGCCCTCGCTGAGGTCAAAGCGCATCTGGTGACCGAACACGCTGCGCGTCCCGGTGCCGGTGCGGTCGGTCTTGGCCACACCCGTGGTGTACACGTGGCGCATGAAGTCTTCGTACTGGGATCGGATGGGACGGGTGGTCATAGCGTGGAGATTCTCCTACAAGTCGCGCCTGGGTCCGGGTGGCACCGTCGAATTCGGACAAAAGTGTCATCCGGCTCCCGTATAGTCGGAGTCGGCATTGTCAGCATTCCAAAAAATAGCTTCAGGGAAGATCACCGATGTCCGCCATTCTCACCGCGTCGTCCGATGACGGCGAACGCCGTCAGACCGAACGCAAACCCTTGAGTGTGCGCGTGCGCTTCACGCCGACGGGACGCCCCGAGATGGAAGTGCGCTCGGTGGACATCAGTACCACCGGCATGAGCGTGGTATCCGACCTGAATCTGGCGGCGTCCACGGCCTGCAACGTGGGCTTCAGCCTGCCTCAGGGAGATGGCACGCAGTTCAAAGTGGTCCTTTCCGCCCGCGTGGCGCACAGCACCTACAGCGGCCAGCGCATGGGCTTTGTCAACGGCCTGCAGTTCAAGAACGTGCCGGCGGAAACGCAGGCCGCGCTGACGCGCTACGTCAAGGGCTGATGGGCCGTTCAGCCCTTGAGCACCCGGTTCGGGTTCATGAGGTTGTGCGGGTCCAGCGCCTGTTTGATGGCGCGCATCATGCCTAAAGCGACCGGCGACTTGTGGTGCACCAGCTTGTCGGCCTTCAGGCTGCCGATGCCGTGCTCGGCCGAGATCGAGCCGTTATAGCGGTCCACCACGGCGTACACCAGTTCGTTCATTGGCGCCTCCTCCTCGTTGAGGAAGCGGGCCTGGTCGTCACCTTCCGGCGCCTGCACGTTGTAGTGCAGGTTGCCGTCGCCCAGGTGGCCGTAGGTCACCAGCCGCGCGCCAGGAAAGCGCTCCAGCAGCAGGGCATTGGTCTCGTTCACGAACGCGGGGATGCGCGAGACGTTGATGGAAATGTCGTGTTTGATGTTCAGGCCTTCTTCAGCCTGTGCCAGCGGAATGCTCTCGCGGATGTGCCACAGCGCGTGGGCCTGGGCCATGCTCTCGGCCACCACGGCATCGGTCACGCAGCCGGCCTCCATGGCGGCTTCCAGCAGGCGCTCGAAGCAGTCGCGCGCATGGGCTTCCGACTCGTTGTCCGAGTTCTCCAGCACCACACACCAGGGTGATTCCTGCCAGAACGGCACGCGCTGCTGCGGGAAGTGCTTGGCCACCAGGCTCAGGGCAAACTGGCCCATGACCTCAAAGCCGGTCAGGCCGGCGCTCAAGTGCTGGTGCGCCAGACCGAGCAACTGCACCGCCGCTTCCAGAGAAGGCACAGCGGCAAAGGCGGTCAGCTGCGCCTTCGGCATCGGGTACAGCTTCATCACGGCGCCGGTGATCACGCCCAGCGTGCCCTCCGAGCCGATGAAGAGGTGGCGCAGGTCGTAGCCGGTGTTGTCCTTGCGCAGGCCGGTCAGGCCGCTCCAGACCTCGCCCTGCGGTGTCACCACTTCCAGGCCCAGGCAGAGTTCGCGCGTGTTGCCGTAGCGCACCACCTGGGTGCCGCCGGCGTTGGTACCGAGGTTGCCGCCGATGGTGCAGCTGCCTTCCGAGGCCAGGCTCAAGGGGAACAGGAAACCGGCCTTTTCACACTCCTCCTGTAGCGTCTGCAGCACACAGCCCGCGTCCACCGTGATGGTCAGGTTGCCGGCATCCAGGCTGCGCACCTTGTTCATGCGGGTGAGGCTCAGCACCACCTGCTGGCCGCTGGCGTCGGGCGTGGAGCCGACCACCATGCCGGTGTTGCCGCCTTGCGGCACCATGGCCACGCGCGCCGCGGCGCAGGCCTTCACCACGGCAGCCACCTCGTCGGTGCTGGCCGGGCGCACCACCGCCAAGGCGCGGCCGCGCTCACGGCGGCGCCAGTCGAGTTCCCAGGCCGTCAGGTCGGTGGTCGGGTCGTCGTGGGTCAGGACATTGGCGGGGCCGACGATGCGGCGCAGCTGTTCGAGCAGGTCTTGGTGTGAACTCATGGCGTAACAGATTCGGATGTCGAGGCGGGGGCGGCCTTGGCCGCCTTCAGGCGTACGCGCACGTGCAGCGCGCAGCCGGCAAACAGCATCAGGCACAGCAGCACTTCCAGCATGGCCAGGCTGGCCGAGAGGCCGGACTCGGTGGTGGCACGCACCACGCCTTCAGTGAAGTAGAGCCAGACCAGCAGGCTGAGCCAGCGGTAGGTGTACATGCGGTTCTTCAGCAGGCCGGCCAGCGGCAGGGTGAGTGGCAGCACCTTGAGGGCGAGCCAGGAGCCACCCGGACGCAGCGGCGCCAGCCACAACTCCCAGGCCAAGCCGAGGGCGATCAGGCCGAGCAGGCTGCCTGCCGCGAGCACGCGGCTGCGCCGCACATTCTTGTCGATTGCTTGCATGGAGGTGGCATCATAGCGGGATGAGCTTGGCCACCCGACTGCAGGAACTCCTCGGCAACCTGTCGCACTTCCCCTGGAAAACCACCGCGCTCACGTTGCGCGAACGCTTTCGCGAAGACCGCCTGGGCCTCACCGCCAGCAGCCTGACCTTCACCACCACCATTGCGCTGGTGCCGCTCATCACCGTGGCGCTGGCGGTGTTCACCGCCTTTCCGATGTTCGGCAAACTGCAGCTGGTGCTGCAGCAGTGGCTGGTGGAAAGCCTGGTGCCTGACAACATCGCGCGCCAGGTGCTGGGCTACCTGACGCAGTTCGCCGGCAAGGCCAGCCGGCTCGGTTCGGTCAGCCTCGCGGTGCTGTTCATCACCGCGCTCAGCCTGATCTTCACCATCGACCGCACGCTCAACGCCATCTGGCGGGTGCGCCGTCCGCGGCCGCTGGGGCAGCGCCTGCTGATCTACTGGGCCGCCATCACACTCGGTCCGCTGCTGCTGGCCGGCAGCCTGGCCATCACCTCCTACCTGCTGACGGCCTCGCGCGGCCTGGTGGGCGTGCTGCCCGGTGGCCTGCGTTTCCTGCTCGATCTGCTGGAGTTCCTCATGGTGGCCGGCGGCATGACCGCCACCTACTACTACGTGCCGCACACGCAGGTGAAGTGGGGCCATGCCTGGGCCGGCGGCCTCTTTGCCGCCGCCGGCATTGAAGTGGCCAAGAAGGTGCTGGCCATCTACGTCAAGGCGGTGCCCACCTACTCGGCGGTGTATGGCGCCTTTGCCACGGTGCCGATCCTGCTGGTCTGGATCTACGTGGTGTGGGTGATCGTGCTGCTGGGCGCGGTCATCACCGCCTACCTGCCCAGCTTGCTGATGGGCGCCTCGCGCCGCAGCGGTACGCCCGGCTGGGAGTTCACGCTGGCGCTCGACACACTGGCTCAGCTGCTGGCCAGCGGCCAGGCCGGGCGCCGCGGCCTGAGTGCCCAGGCACTGGCCGGAGCCTTGCGGGTGGACCCGGTGCAGCTGGAGGCGGTGCTCGGCACCCTGCTGGCGCTGGACTGGGTGGGGCGGCTGGAAGACGGCGACGGCCGTTACGTGCTGCTGGTGGACCCGGAGAGTGCGTCCCTCGGGCCGCTGGTCGACCGACTGCTGCTGGCGCCTTCGCCGCGCACCGCCTTCATGACCATCAACGGCATGAAGGCCAGTTCCACCCTGGCCGACGCGCTACAAACAAGATAGCGCTTCGCGCCCGTGGGACGGGCGCAAACGCCGTTTTCTATTCAAAATTCAGAACGGAATCCGGCCGCGCCAGATGTCGGCGTACATGACCCAGTCGCCCATGAAGCTGTAGAGCGGGCGCTTGAAGCTGGCTGGCTTGTTCTTCTCGAAACCGAAGTGCCCGAGCCAGGCGAAGCCGTAACCGCACAAGAGACCGTAGAGCAGGTACTGCGGCTTGCCCGTGGCCAGCAGCATGGCCAGGCACACCAGGGCCAGGCTGCTGCCGACGAAGTGCAGGCGACGGCAGGTGCGGTTGCTGTGCTCGCCGAGGTAGAAGGGGTAGAACTCGGCAAAGCTGTTGAAGGCCTTGGGATCGGCGGGGGCGGTCGAGCTGTTCATGGCGTGACTCCTCATGTTGTTGTGGTGAGAGTGTAGGCCGCGCCTGCGCGGCCATGCAACTGCGCGCGGGGCGCCCCGGTCGTCCGCGTGACCGGCTGGTATGCTGTGCGCCGTCACAGCCTCCGGTTGATCTCATGTCCAGAACCCTTTTCCTCGCCTTGCTGTTGATGCTCGGTGCCGCGCCGGCTTGGGCCGACTGGGTCCTGCTGGCGCGCAACGAGCAGTCGGTGATCTACATCGAGACGCCGGTGCCGAAGAAGGCTGGCGGCAACGTGGTGATCTGGGTCCTGCGCGACCACCTGGTCATGCGCCAAGGGCCGGGCGGTCCTTACGCGTCGTCCAAGGACCAGCTGGAGGTCGATTGCGTCGGGCGTCGTATCCGCCGCCTCTACTCATCCGACCACCCGCAGCCCATGGGCGCAGGCAAGCCGGTGCACTTCGAGCACGGCCCGATGAGCTGGAATTTCGCCACCCCCAACTCCATCGCCGCCCGCATGGTCAACGTCGCCTGCTAGCCCGCTGCGGTGTCCGTCGACCGCGTCGCCCCATCGGCGGGGCGCAGGGCTGCGGGTGCTCAGCGCCGTAGAAAGTCCCGGACCGCAAACAGCGTTTCTTCCGGCGCCTCTGTCATCTGGTGGTGGCCTACCGGCAGGCTGGCGACCTGCACCGTCTTGCCGGCCTCGCGCGCCTTGGAAATCAGGCCCTGCGCCGCCTTAGGGGATGTCATTTGATCCTGGCCACCGAGCAGGAACAGCACGGGGCAGCTGATCTGCGTAATGGCCTGTTCGCCATTCGCATAGCGGTCGCAGGCCTGGAAGCCGCGGTGGAACACGTTCACCTTGGAGTTGCTGCGCAGCACGCGTCGCCCCAGCGCCAGGCTGGCGCCATAGACCCAGGTGCCGGGGCCGAGCGCCGAAGGCGGGGCAGCCAGCGTGCTGCGCGAAAAGACGTTGATCATCTTCAAAGCCTGTTCCGGTTGGTTCAGCGAGGCGTCCAGCAGGGCGGGTGACACCTTCATGGGGTAGGCGGTGCCCACCAGCACCAGGTGGCTCACGCGGTCTTTCAGGCGCGCAGCCGCTTCCAGCGCGATCAGCGAGCCCCAGCTATGGCCCACCAGCGCGGCGCGCGGCACACCGGCGGCATCGAGCAGCGCGGTTATGAAGTCCGCCGCCTGCTCCACCGTCTCCGGTGCTTCGCCGCCGCTGCGGCCGTGGCCGGGCAGGTCCACGGCCAGCACGTTCCAGCCGTGGTGGGCCAGGTAGCGGCTCTGCAGGATCCAGACGCTGTGGTCATTGAGCACGCCGTGGACTATGACCACGGTGGGCTTGGCGGCGTCAAACGCCTTGCCGCCGGTATAGCAATAGGTCTTGGCGCCGTTGACGATCAGTTCCATGACAGTGTTTCCAGTTTGAGGTCGGAAAAATCGGTGGACATGCTGTGCCTTCGTCCTGCGGCCACCGCGGAACCGACTTTGCCGGGCCGCTGGTGGCGTCCCCCTCGGGGGAAGACGACCGCAGGTCGGCACAGGGGGGTCATACCTTCTCTGCTGCTTTCAAGGCCCGCTTCAGATCGTCGATCAGGTCGTCCGGGTCTTCCAGGCCAATGGACAAGCGGATCGTGCCCTGCGAGATGCCGGCACCGGCCAGCGCCTCGTCGCTCATGCGGAAGTGGGTGGTGCTGGCCGGGTGGATCACCAGGCTGCGGCAGTCGCCCACGTTGGCCAGGTGGCTGAAGAGCTTGAGCGCCTCGATGAAGGCCTTGCCCTGCTCACGGTTGCCCTTGAGATCGAAACTGAACACTGAGCCGGCGCCGCGCGGCAGCAGCTGCTTGGCCAGCGCATGGCTGGGGTGGCTTTCCAGCAGCGGGTGGCCGACACGTGAGACAAAGGGCTGGCTGGCCAGGAACTGCACCACACGCTCGGTGTTGCTCATGTGGCGTGCCATGCGCAGGGGCAGTGTCTCCAGCCCCTGCAGGATCAGCCAGGCGGTGTGCGGGCTCATGCAGGCACCGAAGTCGCGCAGCCCTTCCCGCCGCGCGCGCAGCAGGAAGGCGCCCACGGTGGACTCCTCGGTGAACACCATGTTGTGGAAGCCGTCGTAGGCCTGGCTCAACTCGGGGAATTTCCCGGAAGCATCCCAATCGAAACTGCCGCCATCCACCACCACACCGCCAATCACCGTGCCGTGGCCGCTGAGGAACTTGGTGGCCGAGTGGTAGACCAGATCGGCGCCGTGCTCGAAGGGCTTGATGAGCCAGGGCGAGGTGAGGGTGGAGTCCACCAGCAGCGGCACACCGGCCTCGTGTGCAATGGCGCTGACCGTTGGGATGTCCAGCACGTCCAGACCCGGGTTGCCCACCGTTTCACCGAAAAACAGCTTGGTGTTGGGCCGCACCGCGGCGCGCCAGCCGTCGATGTCGCCCGGCTTGACGAAGGTGGTCTCGATGCCGAAACGGCGCAGCGTGTAGTGCAGCAGGTTCTGACTGCCGCCATACAGGGCCGTGCTGGCCACGATGTGCGCGCCGGCGCCCATCAGGGTGGCAATGCTCAGGTGCAGCGCGGCCTGGCCGCTGGCCACGGCAATGGCGCCGATGCCGCCTTCCAGCGCCGCCATGCGCTGTTCGAACACCGCGTTGGTCGGGTTGCTGATACGGCTGTAGACGTGGCCGGCGCGTTCCAGGTTGAAGAGCGAGGCCGCGTGTTCACTGGACTCGAAGACGAAGGAGGTCGTCAGGTGTATCGGCACCGCGCGCGCGCCGGTGGCGGGGTCGGGCGCGGCACCGGCATGCAGCGCCAGGGTGTCGAAGCCAGGGTCGGAATAGCCGGGCATGGAGGTCTCCGTGATCGTTGTTCGGCAGCGTGCCGGGGTGCAAACCTGCTTGACCGGACGCCTTCTTATGGGTTCAATGATGCCATGGGCTATATTCCATGCCCTTGATTGAGAGTCACGAGGAGCACACCATGAAAGTCAGCGACATCCTGCGCGTCAAGGGCAATACCCTGTACACTGTCACCCCCGATGAGCCGCTGGGCAGTGCTGCCGAAATCATGGCCGACAAGGACATCGGCTCGCTGGTGGTCATGGACCATGGCGATCTGGTGGGCATGCTGACGTTTCGCGAGGTGATCAAGCAGGCGGTGAAGAACGGCGGCGTCATCGGCACGACCCTGGTGCGCACTGCCATGGACGACGCACCGCTGACCTGCACCATGGAAACCGACATGGACGAGGTGCGCCGCATGATGCTCGACCGCCATGCCCGCTACATGCCCGTGATGGACAAGAAGATGCTCATGGGCGTGATCAGCTTCTACGACGTGGCCAAGGCCGTGGTCGACGCGCAGAACTTCGAGAACAAGATGCTCAAGGCCTACATCCGCGACTGGCCGGAAGAAGACGAGCCGGCCGCCAAGGCCTGATGTGAGCCTACCTCAGTCGCCGCCGGGCCGCCCCAAGGCGACTGCGGCCCCACTTCCAGCGTAGCGCAGGGCTGGCCTGCGCGGGGGCAGCGGCGACACAGTTGGCAAGCGTGGGGGAGCCGAATACTGTCTGGGATAATCAATCCCATGAGTGGCAATACCTTCGGCAATCTTTTCGCAGTCACCAACTTCGGTGAATCCCACGGCCCGGCCATCGGCTGCGTGATCGACGGCTGCCCGCCCGGCATGCTGCTCAGCGAAGCCGACATCCAGCCCGACCTGGACCGTCGCCGCCCCGGCACCTCCAAGTTCGTCACCCAGCGCGATGAGCCCGACGCGGTGGAGATCCTCTCCGGCGTCTACGAGGGCAAGACCACCGGCACGCCGATCTGCCTGCTCATCAAGAACACCGACCAGCGCAGCAAGGACTACGGCAACATCCTGCAGACCTTCCGCCCGGGCCATGCCGACTACACCTACTGGCACAAGTACGGCATCCGCGACCCACGCGGCGGCGGCCGCTCCTCGGCACGCCTGACGGCGCCCATGGTGGCCGCCGGCGCGGTGGCCAAGAAATGGCTCAAGGAACACTACGGCACCGAGTTCCGTGGCTGCATGACGCAGATCGGCGAGGTGGCCATTCCTTTCGAGTCCTGGGAGCACGTGCCGAACAATCCCTTCTTCGCCCCGATGGCCGATGTGTCGGCGCTGGAGGCCTATGTGGAGGCCTTGCGCAAGTCGGGCGACTCCTGCGGCGCGCGCCTGCGCGTCACCGCCACCGGCATGCCGGTCGGCCTGGGCCAGCCACTGTTTGACAAGCTCGACGCCGACATCGCCTACGCCATGATGGGCATCAACGCGGTCAAGGGTGTGGAGATCGGCGCCGGCTTCGCGGCCGTGGCCGACAAGGGCAGCACGCACGGCGACAGCCTGACGCCGCAGGGTTTCAAGGGCAACAAGGCCGGCGGCGTGCTCGGTGGCATCAGCACCGGGCAGGACCTGGAGGTGTCGATTGCCATCAAGCCCACCAGCTCCATCCTGGTGCCGCGCGCCTCGATTGACGTCGAGGGCCAGGCCACCGAGGTGATTACCAAGGGCCGGCACGACCCCTGTGTCGGCATCCGCGCCACCCCGATTGCCGAGGCCATGCTGGCGCTGGTGGTGATGGACCATGCGTTGCAGCACCGCGCCCAGTGCGGCGATGTGAAGCTGGCCGTTGGTCCCATTCCCGGCTCGATCAACTGAAAAGGATTTCCCATGCCCACCTTGCGTGTCGAAATGATGGAAGGGCGCACGCCCGAGCAGAAACGTGAACTGGTCAAGGCCCTGACCGAGGCCGTGGTCAAGACCCTGGGCACCAAGCCCGAGGCGGTGGACGTGCTGCTGTACGACATCAAGCGCTCCGACTGGGCCACCGGCGGCGTGCTCTGGAGCGAGAAGACTTAAGTGCCCGCCTCCCGCCGGCAGTTGGTGCCGTTCGCGGCCCTGTCGGCCAGCTACTTCGCGCACATCGGCTTCTTCAATCCCTACCTGCCGCTGTGGCTCAAGGATCTGGGCCTGGGGCTGGTGGCCATCAGCCTGCTCACCGCCGTGCAGTCGGCCACCCGGCTGGTGGCGCCCTATGCCTGGGGCTGGCTGAGCGACCACACCGGTGAACGCGTCAAGCTGCTGCGCTACGGCGCCAGCGCGGCGCTCGTCATCTCCTGCGGTCTGTGGATCCCCGGCGGCTTCTGGTGGCTGGCGGCCGTGCTGGGGCTGATGTTCCTGCACACCAGCGCCATGATGCCCATGAGCGAGGCGGCCATGGCGCACCTGGTGAGTTCCGGCGGCAGCTTTGACGCCAAACGCTACGGCCGCGTGCGCCTGTGGGGCTCGCTCGGTTTTCTTGTCACGGTGTTTGCCGCCGGCGCCTGGTTCGAGCATTTCGGCATGGCGCACTTTCCGGCCTGGACGGTGCTGTCGCTGCTGGCGGTGGTGGCCAGCGTCTGGTGGCTGCCGGACCTGAAAGAGGCGGTGCCCGCGCATGAACGCAAGCAGCCGATCTGGCCCTTGCTGCGCAAGCCGCCGGTGCGCTGGTTCTTTGTGGCGGTGTTCTTCCATGTGCTGTCGCACATGGGCATCTACATCTTCTTCTCGCTCTACCTCGATGCGCTGGGCTACAGCAAGACGATGATCGGTTTGTTGTGGGCGGTGTCGGTGGTCGTCGAGATCGTCTGGTTCTTCACCCAGAGCCGCTGGCTACCGGCCTTCAGTCTGAGCGGCTGGCTGGTGGTGTGCGCCGCCGCCGCGGTCCTTCGCATGGGTCTGACGGCCGCGTGGGCCGAACTGTGGCCGGTGTTGCTGTTGGCGCAGGCCCTGCACGGCCTGACTTTTGCGGCCCACCACACGGCCTGCATTGCGCTGCTGTCGCACCATTTCCCGGGTCTGCAGCGTGGCCGTGGCCAAGCGCTGTACGCCGTGCTGGGCTACGGCCTGCCGGGCGTGCTGACCGGGTTGGGTGGGGGTGTGCTGAGTGCGCGTCTCGGCCTGGGCAGCGTGTTCTGGGTGGCGCTGCTCAGCGCCGTGCTGGCCACGTTGAGTGCCTGGCAGGTCTGGCGCCTGCGCCACCCGCGAGGCTGAAGGCCGCTGCTGCGCCTCAGCGCGTCAGCCGCTCATGGATCCAGTGCGCGGCCGCCAGCAGCCGGTGGTCGTCGCCATGGCGCCCCACCAGTTGCAGGCCCACCGGCAGGCCCTGGTGGCCGGTGGCAAAGGGCAGGTGAACCGCCGGCAGGCCCAGCAGCGACCAACTGCGGCAGAACAGCGGGTCGCCGGTGGCCGTCAGCCCTTCGGGTGCCTCGCCGATGGTGCTGGGCGTGAGCAGCACGTCGTGGCGCTCGAACAAGCTGTCGATGCGCAGCCGCCACTCGGCGGTGCGCTGCAGGTTGGCGGCGTGCGTGAGGCCGGAGATCGCCATGCCGGTGTCCAGCAGGCTCTGCAACTGCGGGCTCAGGGCTTCACGGTGGCGCAGCCGCTCAAAGCTGAGCGAGCGTGCCATCTCGAAGCTCATCACGTCCTTCTGCAGTTGCACCAGTTCGTCGAAGGCCTGCGGCATGGCCACGTCCTGACAGGCGTCCGAGTGCGCGGCCAGCACGCGCGTGGCTTCGGCCCAGGCAGCCTGGGTGTCGGCATCGGCGTCCATGCCCCAGGGCGAGCGAAACAGGCCGATGCGCAGTGCACCGGGCGCCTGCTCCTGCAGCAGGCGCAGATCGCCGGTCAGCACCGCCCCCAACAGGGCGGCGTCTCTCACGCTGCGGCCGAAGCTGCCGATCACGTCCATGCTGGGCGACAGGCTCTTGACGCCGGCGCTCGGCACCCGGCCCAGGCTGGGCTTGTAGCCCACCACGCCGCAGAACGCGGCCGGGCGGATGATGGAGCCCGCTGTCTGCGTGCCCAGGGCCAGCGGCACCATGCGGTCGGCCACGGCGGCCGCCGAGCCGCTGGAGGAGCCGCCCGGTGTGTGCAGCGGGTTGTGCGGGTTGACGGTGGGGCCGGGCGCAAAGTAGGCGAACTCGGTGGTGACGGTCTTGCCCATGATCACGGCGCCGGCCTCGCGGCACAGCGCCACCGTCGCGGCATCGGCCACCGGGCGGTAGTGGGCGTACAGGGCCGAGCCGTAGCTGGTGGGCAGGTCGGTGGTGTCAAAGATGTCTTTCACGCCCAGCGGCAGGCCATGCAGCGGGCCGCGCACCGGTCCGGCGTCCAGCGCCCGCGCCTGGGCCAGCGCGTTGACGGCGTCGAGGTGGGCGAAGGCGTGGATGTCGTCGTCGCGCTCGGCGATGCGCTCCAGGCAGGCGATCACCAGGTCTTCGGCCTTGATCTCGCGCTGGTTCAGCAGCACCATGGCCTGGGTGGCGTCGAGTTCGTTGAGCTTGGGGGTGGCCATGCGGCGCGTCTCCTGCGGGTGATGGGGCGATGGTAGCCCAGTGGCACAATTGGCCACTCGACGATCTGCACCGTTCCGGCTAGGGAATTCCCCATGAAAACCATCCTCGTCCTCAATGGCCCCAATCTCAACCTGCTCGGCACGCGAGAGCCTGCCGTCTATGGTTCGCAGACGCTGGCCGATGTGCAGGCCCTGTGTGAGCGCGCCTGTGCTGCCAACGGCATGGCGCTGGATTTCCGCCAGAGTAACCACGAAGGCGAACTGATCGACTGGATTCACGAGGCCGGCAAGTTGCAGGCCAAGGGCAAGCTGGCCGGCGTCATCCTCAACGCCGGTGCCTACACGCACACCAGCATCGCGCTGCATGACGCCATCAAGGGCGCCGGCGTGACGCTGATCGAGCTGCACATCAGCAACGTTCACGCGCGCGAGGCGTTCCGTCACCACTCGTACATCTCGCCGGTGGCCAAGGCCGTGATGGCCGGCTTCGGCGTCAACGGCTACGCCCTGGCCATTGCAGGATTGGCCGGACTGGCCGCGGAGCAGAAATGACACGCAAGGCTCCGGAACTGCTGGCACCGGCCGGCTCGCTCGCCATGCTGGATACGGCGTTTGCCTTCGGCGCGGACGCCATCTATGCTGGCCAGCCACGCTACTCGCTGCGCGTGCGCAACAACGAGTTCGGTAATCTGGAGTTGTTGAAGCAGGGCATCGACCGCGCGCACGCGCTGGGCCGCAAGTTCTTCCTCGTGTCCAACATCTTTCCGCACGGCAACAAGGTGCGGAACTACATCGCCAACATGACGCCGGCCATCGCCCTCAAGCCGGACGCCATGATCATGTCCGACCCCGGCCTGATCATGCTGGTGCGCGAGCACTGGCCCGAGATGGACATCCACCTCTCGGTGCAGGCGAATACGGTCAACTCGGCCTCGGTGAAGTTCTGGGCCAAGGTGGGCGTCAAGCGCATCATCCTGTCGCGCGAGTTGTCACTGGACCAGGTGGCCGAGATCCGGCAGGACTGCCCGGACACCGAACTCGAAGTCTTTGTGCACGGCGCGCTGTGCATCGCCTATTCCGGCCGCTGCCTGCTGTCGGGCTATTTCAACCACCGCGATGCCAACCAGGGCACCTGCACCAACGCGTGCCGCTGGGATTACAAGACGCATGCGGCGCCGGTGGATGCCAGCGGCGACGTGCTCTCGCCCGCGCGCAGCGCCGGCAGCTGCGGCCCGTCCTGCGGCTCCGGTGGCGATACCCTGCCCAAGGAAGCGCGCGACTCCATTGCCTACCTGCTGGAAGAGAGCAACCGCCCCGGCGAGTTCATGCCCATCGAAGAAGACGAGCATGGCACCTATGTCATGAATTCCAAGGACCTGCGCGCCATCGAGCACATCCAGCGTTTGGTCGAGATCGGTGTCGATTCGCTCAAGATCGAGGGCCGCACCAAGAGCCCGTATTACGTGGCGCGCACGGTGCAGAGCTATCGCCAGGCCATCGACGATGCGGTGGCCGGCCGTGGCCTTGACCCGGCGCTGCTCGGCCAGCTCGAGGGGCTGGCCAACCGCGGTTACACCTCGGGCTTCTACCAACGCCACCAGCCGCAGGAGACGCAGAACTACCTGCGCGGCTACTCCGAGTCCGGCCGCAGTCAGTATGTGGGCGATGTAGTGGCTTTCGATGCCGCGCGCGGTCTGGCACAGGTCAATGTGCGCAACAAGTTCGCGGTCGGTGACCGGCTGGAGATCATTCAGCCCGGGGGCAACGTGGACGTCGAGCTCGACCGCATGGAGAACGCCGAGGGCCAGGCGGTCGCTGTGGCGCCAGGTTCCGGTCATACGGTCTGGCTGCCACTGCCGGTCAGCGCGGTGGGTGCCTTCGTGGCGCGCTACCTCAACGTTAGTACTGAAGTGGCTGAGCCTGTGGCGGGATGAAAGCCGCGTTGGCAGTAAAGCACCTGCGCGGGCGAGAAAGCGCCGGATGGCCTAGGATGAACGCATGAGTACAACACTGCAAATCGATTTCGTTTCCGACGTGGCTTGCCCCTGGTGTGCCGTTGGCCTGGGTGCGCTGGAGCAGGCGCTGTCCAAGCTGGAGGGCGAGGTCAGCGCCACGCTGCAATTCCAGCCTTTTGAACTTAACCCCACCATGGGTCCGGGCGGGCAGGACATGACCGAACACCTGACCGAGAAATATGGCTCCACGCCCGAGCAGCAGGCGCAGATCCGCGAGACCATCCGCCAGCGCGGTGCCGAAGTCGGCTTCACCTTCAAGCCCGAAGGGCGCGGCCGTATCTGGAACACCTTCGACGCCCACCGCCTGCTGCACTGGGCGGGCCTGCAGGGCGCCGAACAGCAACGCGCCCTGAAGAAAGAACTGCTCGCGGCCTACCACGGCCGCGCCGAGAACGTGTCCGACCCCGACGTGCTGGCGCGTTGCTGCGCGGCCGTGGGGCTGGACGAAGACCAGGCCCATGCCATCCTCGCCAGCGAGGACTACGCGCTGGAAGTGCGGCAGGCGGAACAACTCTGGCAGGGGTCCGGCATCCGTTCGGTGCCGGCAGTAGTCATCAATCGCCAGTACCTGATCTCCGGCGGCCAGCCGGCGGCGGTGTTCGAGGATGCGCTGCGCAAGATCGCTGCCGGTCCTGCGTCCACCTGATTTGCTGGCCGTACGCCCCGCCATGAAACGCTCTGTCCTTCTGGCCGCCTGGCTGGCTTGGGCCGGCACGCTGGCGGCCCAGCCGCTGTCCTTCGGCCTGTTCGGCGACACGCCCTACAGCCATTGGGAGCGCGAGCAGCTGCCCGACTTGCTGGCCGCCATGGGCCGTGAACCGCTGGCCTTCGTGGTGCACGACGGCGACATCAAGAACGGCAGCAGCGTGTGCAGCGACGCCGTGTTCCAGGACATCCTGGCCGTGTTCCAGGCGTCCGTGCATCCGCTGGTTTTCGTGCCTGGCGACAACGAATGGACCGACTGCCATCGGCAAAACAACGGCGGCTTCGATCCAGCCGAGCGCCTGGCCAAGCTGCGCGAACTGTTCTTTGCCGGCGACACGGCCTTGGGCCAGCGGCGCATGACGCTGGAACGCCAGAGCGCGGATGCGCGTTTTGCCGCCTACCGCGAGAACGTGCGCTGGGAGGCCGGCGGCGCGCTGTTCGTCGGCCTGAACCTGCCGGGCAGCGACAACAACTACCACGGCACCGCACGCAGCGGTGGCCCGGTGCGCGAATTTCTCGAGCGCAGCGCCGCCAACCAGGCCTGGCTGGCGCAGGCCTTTGCGCTGGCCCGCACGCGCCAGCTGGCTGGCGTGATGGTCATCATCCAGGCCAACCCGGAATTCGAGGCCGCTGCCGAGGGCAAGCCCACGCCGGGCTACCGCGACTTCATCGACCAGCTGCGCAGCGAGACGCAGGCCTTTGCCGGCCAGGTGGTGCTGGTGCATGGCGACTCGCACCATCAGCAGATCAACCAGCCGCTGCGCGATGCGGCCGGCCACACCGTGCCCAACTTCACGCGCGTGGAAACCTACGGCTCGCCCTTCATGGGCTGGGTCAAGGGTACAGTCGATGCGGCCGACCCGAAGCTGTTCCGCTTCGAGCCGCGGCGCTGGAACCCGCCGGCCACACCCAACTGAGCGGTGCCGCGCCCGACGGGCGGGCCGGCGTTCCAGATGGTTCATTTTCGGGCATGGCCCTTGCAGAGAGCATGATGCAAGCAAAGGCCGCGCACCATGAAGAACATCTTTGACGAAATGCATACCCCAAACGGGGGCACGCGAGCGCATTACGCCCCATACCAGGACTGGTTGTCGCTGATGCCGGCGGCCCACATCGCCCAAAAGCGTGCAGAGGCCGATTCGGCCTTCCACCGCTCCGGCATCACCTTCGCGGTCTATGGTGAAGACGCCGGCAAGGAACGCCTGATCCCGTTCGACATCATTCCGCGCATCATCCCGGCCGCTGAATGGGAGTTGCTGGAGCGCGGCCTGCGCCAGCGTGTCAATGCGCTCAACGCCTTCATCCACGACATCTACTCCGGCCAGCGCATCGTCAAGGCCGGCCTGATTCCGCCTGAGCAGGTGTTCTGCAACGCCCAGTACCGGCCTGAGATGCAGGACGTGGCGGTGCGCAACGACATCTACGCCCACATTGCCGGCATCGACATCGTGCGTGCCTCGCTGCCCGGCGGGGAGGCGGCGTACTACGTGCTGGAAGACAACCTGCGCGTGCCCTCGGGCGTCTCCTACATGCTGGAAGACCGGCGCATGATGATGCGGTTGTTTCCCGAGCTGTTTGGCCGCTACAGCGTGCGTCCGGTCGACCATTACCCCGACCTGCTGCTCGACACCTTGCGCCAAGCCGCGCCGGCCGGCATCGACGACCCCACGGTGGTGGTGCTCACGCCCGGCGCCTTCAACAGCGCCTACTTCGAGCACGCCTTCCTGGCGCAGCAGATGGGTGTGGAGCTGGTGGAGGGCAAGGACCTCTTTGTCCACGACGAGACGCTCTTCATGCGCACCACCCAGGGCCCGCGGCGCGTGGACGTGATCTACCGCCGCATCGACGACGACTTCCTCGACCCGCTGGCCTTCCGCGCCGACTCGGCGCTCGGCGTGGCCGGCCTGCTGTCGGTCTACCGCGCCGGCCGCGTCACGCTGGCCAATGCCATCGGCACCGGCGTGGCGGACGACAAGTCGATCTACCCCTATGTGCCTGACATGATCCGCTTCTACCTGTCGGAAGAACCCATCATCGCCAACGTGCCTACCTACCAGTGCCGCAAGCCGGATGAACTGAGCTATGTGCTGGCCAACATGGAGCATCTGGTGGTGAAGGAAACCCACGGTGCCGGCGGCTACGGCATGCTGGTCGGCCCGGCCTCGACGAAGGCCGAGGTGGAGGCCTTTCGGATCCGCGTGAAGGCGGCCCCCGACAAGTACATCGCCCAGCCCACGCTGGCATTGTCGGCCTGCCCGACCTTTGTGGAGGCCGGCATCGCGCCGCGCCACATCGACCTGCGGCCCTTCGTGCTCTCTGGGCGCGATGTGCGTATGGCGCCCGGGGGGCTGACGCGCGTGGCGCTCAAGGCGGGCTCGCTCGTCGTGAACTCGTCGCAAGGCGGCGGCACCAAAGACACTTGGGTACTGGAGGAATAGATCGTGTTATCCCGTACCGCCGACCATCTCTACTGGATGTCCCGCTACACCGAGCGGGCCGAAAACATCGCCCGCATGCTGGAGGTGAGCTACCGCATGTCGCTGCAGGTGCCCACGGCCCAGGGCGGCTACTGGGGCGCCGCGCTGGGCATCAACGGCCTGGAAGAGGCCTACCGCGCCAAATACGGTGCCATCACCGCCGGCAACGTGCTGCGCTTCATGAGCGTGGACCAGGACAACCCCTCGTCCATCCTGTCCTGCCTGCGCGCCGCACGCGAGAACTGCCATGCCGTGCGCGGCACCGTGACCTCCGAGGTGTGGGAAACCGTCAACACCACCTGGCTGGAGGCGCGTGACTCGGTGCAGGCGCTGCCGCGCGGCAGCATCCAGGGCAGCGAACTGACCCAGTTCTTCGAATGGGTCAAGTTCCGCTCGCACCTGTCGCGCGGCGTGACGGTGGGCACCATGCTGCAGGACGTGGCCTTCCACTTCACCCGTCTGGGCACCTTCCTGGAGCGGGCCGACAACACCGCCCGCCTGCTGGACGTGAAGTTCGACGAATTGGCGCCTCAGAGCAGCGCCGACGGCGAGTACTACGAATGGAGCGCGCTGCTGCGTTCGGTCTCGGCCTTCGAGATCTACCGCAAGGTCTACCGCGACATGATCACGCCCCAGCGCGTGGCCGAGCTGCTGATCCTACGGGAAGACATGCCGCGTTCGCTGCACGCCTGCATGAAGGAGGTGTACCAGATCCTCGGGCTGGTGGCCAACGCGCGTTCGCAGGAGACGCTGCGTTGTGCCGGTGCCATGTACTCGCGCTTGCGCTACAGCCGCATCGAAGACATCGCCGCGCGCGGCCTGCACGAGGTGCTGACCGATTTCCTCGACGGCACGGCCGACCTGGGCAACCGCATCTCGCAGGATTTCCTTTTACCGATCGGCTGAGCCAGGAGAACACCATGCTGCTCGACATCCGCCACGAAACCCTCTACCGCTACGCGGTGCCGGCCAGCTACAGCCTGCAGTACATGCGGCTGTGGCCACGTGCCGACGGTGGCCAGCGCGTGCTCAACTGGCGAATCGACGCGCCGGGCCGGCGCTGGGCGCAGACCGATGCCTATGGCAACGCGGTCTTCGTTACCTCGCTGACCGACAAGCACGACGTGATCCGCGTGGTGGCGCAGGGCCAGGTGGAGACGTCGGACGAGCGTGGTTTGCTGCTGCCGCACGACTCGGCCGTGCCGCCGCTGGCCTTTGCCCTGCCCACGCGCCTGACCGAAGCCGACACCGCCATCGACGCCCTGGCCGCCGAGGCGCTGGGCGACACGGTGTGGAGCACGCTTGCCGGCCCTGAGCCGCTGCAAGCCCTGGTGGATGCCATCTTCGGCCGCGTGGCCTACGTGCAGGGCGTCACCGACGTCTTTCACACTGCGGCCGAGGTGTTGCAACAAGGGCAGGGCGTGTGCCAGGACATGGCGCACGTGTTCCTGGCCTGCTGCCGCGCGCGCGGCATTCCGGCGCGTTACGTCAGCGGCTATCTGCTGACCGACGCCACCCATGCCGCCTCGCACGCCTGGGCCGAAGCCTGGTTGCCGCAGGCCCGCGGCGGCCAGGGCGCCTGGGTGGGCTTTGACGTCACACACCAGCGCATGGCCGGCCCCGAGCTGTGCCGCCTGGCTGTGGGCCGCGACTTTGCCGACGCCAGCCCCATGCGTGGCATCCACGTCGGCGGCGGCGGTGAAGCGCTGTCGGTGCGCGTGGCGGTGCAGGGCAGCGAGGTCGCGGCCGACCAATAAGCAGAACAATAAACAGAACAGAGGGGGCTGGCAGTGCCGCTACACTGCCAAGTCCATGCAGGAGACAACACAAGCCATGACGTATTGCGTAGCCGTCCGTAACGAAGCCGGGCTGGTTTTTCTGTCCGACTCGCGCACCAACGCCGGGGTGGACCAGATCAGCACCTTCCGCAAGATGCATGTGTACGAGGTGCCGGGCGAGCGCGTCATGGTGCTGCTGACCGCGGGCAACCTGTCCATCAGCCAGTCGGTGGCCAGCGGCCTGAAGGTGCAGATGGAAAGCCATGCCGAGGGCAGCGAGACCAAGAGCCTGGCCAGCGCCCCCAACATGTTCAGCGCCGCCAAGCTGGTGGGCGAGGCGGTGCGCAAGGTCTACGAGCGCGACGCCGAAGCGCTGAAGGAATTCAAGATCGAGTTCAACGTCAGCCTGATCTTCGGCGGTCAGATCAAGGGAGAGGAACCGCGCCTGTTCAATATCTATTCGGCCGGCAACTTCATCGAAGCCACTCCTGAGACGCCGTACTTCCAGATCGGCGAATCCAAGTACGGCAAACCGATTCTGGACCGTGTCATCGGCAGTGAACTGTCGCTCGACGAAGTGGCCAAGTGCTGCCTGATCTCGATGGACTCCACCATGAAGTCCAACCTCTCGGTCGGCCTGCCGCTGGACCTGCTCTGCTATGAGAAGGATGCGCTGAAAGTGGAGCGCCGCACCCAGATCGACGCCAAGGACCCCTACTTCACCTCGCTGCGCGACCGCTGGGGCGAACAGTTGCGCAAGGTGTTCAACGAGTTGCCGAGTCCTGGCTACTGGTCGCCCTGACGCTGCGGCGCTGGCCCGCGACGGCAGGCGTGCGGCGGCCGCTCAGGGGTTGCAGACGTCGCAGTTGGCCGGGTCGGCGTGTTGCGGAATCCCTGCCATGGTCTCTTCGTGGTGACCGCAGCGGGCGCACTGCATCAGCCGGGTCCTTGCCAGCCGGGTGGGTGATCCACAGGCGCGGCATGGCAGGCCGGGCTTGTGCTCGGTCACACAGTACCCCGGTGCCTGGCACCGCGGGCAGGCCGACTGCAGCTTGCGGATGAGATCGTCGACGGCACGGCTGATCATCGCCTGCCGGGTCGGGTTGCAGAACGCCCGCAGGTCATTTTCGACAACCACGCCCTGTCCGGTCGACGCCTGCAAGGCCGCCAGAAAGGACGCTCGCAGTGTGTCGGGATCGCGGATGCCCTTGACGATTGTTTCGCGGGAGTCATCGCCAGGGCGCACCACCAGATGATGGGCCGGGAATCCAGCCTCCAGCGCGAACTGTTCGAGTTCTTCGACGGAGCGGACCGTACGCTGCAGGTTCATGGCAAAGCCTTGCGCCAGACCCGTGACCTCGATCTGTCGCTCCCGGTCGAGCCAGACCACCATCTCCACGTTCCAGGCGCTCAGGCCGCCAAACGGGTCCGGGCCGAAGGAGCCCTCGCTGCCAACGCCGACCGCCGTTCCGAGCAGGCTCATGCCAATGACGGCCTTGTGGCGGGCAGCATCTGCCTGGCTGCCGCGCCGGCTGATCTCGTTGGTGAAGGTGCCCAGCAGGTCTGTGTTGTACTGGTCGGTGTGCAGCAGTTCGCAGCCCAGCGCGCTCTCCAGCGGGGCGCGCAACAGGCGTTCCTTGCCATGTTGGGTCAGAAATGCGACGCGAGTCTCTTGGTAAATTTGCGTCGGTAGCGGTTGCTCATACATGTCGCGCAGGTTAGCAGGGCGCGCGTCGCCGCGCTGCGTGTTGCCAACCCGTCACTGGCATCGGGTCAAGACCGGCCGCAGCGAAGATCGAGAGCAGTGTGTTTCTGCGCTTCCCGCTCGGCCCGAGCAGCGCGGGGCCGACGAATCCGGCTCGCTTTCTCTTTGCCTACATTCTCTTGGCGAAGCAGTAGAAAGTGAGTCGCTCGCCGGGGCGAGACCCGGCACGCCGGCCCGGTCAGGTCCATCAATACAAAGCCAACGCTTCCAAACACCGCCGCTTGTGCCCCTCGCCATGCGACGGTGGCAGTTCCAGCGCAGGCAGCCGCAAGCCAAAGTCCGCCTCCGCCTCGTCCGCCGCCAACGCCCAGGCACACAGGCGTGACAAGCGTTGCTCCACCGAGCCGCCGCCGGTTGCCGCCAAGTCAAGCCAGAGCTCAACCGCCTGAGTCTGCTGGCTGTCGCGGCTCACCAGTTCGTCCGTCTTGGCCGCCTTCTTCCAGACGATGGCCTTGAGCGGGTCGCCGCGGCGGTAGGGGCGCACGCCGTCGAACTCGCCGTTGCTGGCTGGGCGCGTGCTGGTGGCACCGGTGCTGCGCGGCTCACCGGCGGGCAGGGGCGGGGCGGGCGTTTCAGGCGCCGGGTAGACCAAGAGCGGCGCGGCCGGGCGCCACAGGGCCCAGACGCGGAACAGGCCGAGCGGGAAGCGGGTTTCCAGCGTGATTACCGGCGGGGCATGGCGGCCGCGCGGCTGGGCGTCGAGCAGCAACTCCAACTGGGTACTGCCCTGCGCCGGCACGTCGCACCAGACCCGGTGGCCGCTGCCAGGCAGGCTGATGCCGATGCTGTGGCGCGGACGTTTGCCGGGGTTGGTGAGCGTGAGTTGCAGCCGCGCCGGGCGGTCGGCAAAGGTGGGTTCGGGCGGGGCCAGGCTGAGCGTGAGGCCGCGCAGCGTGCCGTGCGCCACGGGGATGCTGGCGATGGCGCTGCCGGCCAGCAGGAAGGTGAGCAGGTAGCCGAGGTTGAGCTGGTAGTTGATGGACGCGACCAGAAGCACCAGCAGGGTGGCGGCGAGCATGAGGCCGGCGCGGCTGGGCAGGATGTAGACGTTGCGTTGGGTCAGCAGCAGTACGTCCTGCCGCGGCAGGCGCGCCTGCCACCAGCGCTGAAATCTGGCACGCACGATAGCCACCGGGTTCCATACGCGGGCCACCGTGGAGCCGGCTTCGCCGGGCCACGGGTGGCGCCCCCTTGAGGGGGAGGCGCCGAAGGCGCTTCGGGGGGGAGCCATGACTACGGCAACGGCACGTCGTCCAGCAGCGCGCGCACCTGCTCCACGGCGCCGCGGCCGGACGAACTCACGGGCGTGAGGCGGTGCGCCGCGGTCTGCGGCAGGATGGCCTGCAGGTCGTCGGGGGCCACGTAGTCGCGCCCGGCCAGCAGCGCTTGTGCGCGTGCGGCGCGCAGGATGCCCAGGCCGGCGCGGGGCGAGAGGCCCTGCACGAACCAGCGGCCCGAGCGGGTGGCGGCCAGCAGGTCCTGCAGGTAGTCCAGCAGGGGCGGGGCGGAGTGCACCGCCTGTACTTGGGCCTGCAGTTGCTGCAGCTCGCTCAGCGTGAGCAGGGCGGGCAGAGCTTCCACCATGGCACGCCGGTCGTGGCCCGCCAACAGCGCGCGCTCCGCCGCGCGATCCGGGTAGCCGAGCGAGATGCGCATGAGAAAGCGGTCGAGCTGCGATTCGGGCAGGGCGTGGGTGCCGAGCTGGTCGTGCGGGTTCTGCGTGGCGATGACGAAGAAGGGCGCCGGCAGCGCGCGCGTTTCGCCTTCGACGCTGACCTGCCGTTCCTCCATGGCCTCCAGCAGCGCGCTTTGTGTCTTGGGGCTGGCGCGGTTGATCTCGTCGGCCAGCAGCACCTGGGCGAAGATGGGGCCGGGGTGGAAGACGAAGCTGGCCTGTTCACGGTCGTAGACCGACACGCCCGACAGGTCGCTGGGCATGAGGTCGGCCGTGAACTGCACGCGCGAGAACTGCAGGCCGAAGGTGCGG
>JAULXO010000022.1:0-3179 GCA_032118555.1 Hylemonella sp.
CACATCGAGGCGTCGATCATCGACACCCGTACGCGCCAGCTGGAGTCACTGGTAAGGGAACAGGCGCTCGAGCGCTGAATCGATCACCAGCCCGAACGCGGAGTAGATCAGCGAGCCCAGCAGGGCCGCGCCGAAACCCTGCACTTGAAACCCGTCCAGCACCGATGCGGCGGCCCAGAACAGCACGGCGTTGATGACAAACAGGAACAGTCCCATCGTGAGCAGCGTGACCGGCAGGGTCAGCACGATCAGCAGCGGGCGCAGCACGACACTGAACAGGCCGATGACGAACGCCGCCACCAAGGCGGCGGCAAAGCTTTGCACTTCCACGCCGCTGTAGAGCGCGGCGACCGCCAGCAAGGCGGTCGCGCTCAGCAGCCATTTGACGATGAGCTTCATGGCCGGCAAGCATAGCACCGACGCCAGCAAGCGCAGCGAAGTTGGGGCGCCTATTCGACCGCCAGCACCAGCGCCGCGCTCATGCCGACGATGGCGCCGGGCACCGACCATCTTGCCTGCCCGCTGGGGGTCTGATCCGGCGTGACCGGCTGCAGGTCCTGGCCGAACTTGGGCCGCCGGGCGTCCAGCACCTGGGCTGCGCCATGCTGTTGCTGCAGCGTCTGCGTCACCTCCACCAGCGGACCGTTGGCCAGTACCCTCGTGACGCGGTCGCCGTTGGCCTGCATCTCGGGCGCGATCTCGGCAAACAGTTTGTCGGCCCATTTGGCGCGCCAGTTCTGGCGCGCGCTGTGGCTGCCCCATTTGCTGATGTGGCGCGCCATGCGCGGCGGGCATGCCACCAGAATCCAGTGTGTCCCCTGCGCGGGTGCGGCGGTGCTGGTGCGCATCGGCGCGAGCTGACGGCGTGCGAACGCGGCATCGTCGAAGTACACAATGATCTTGTCCATGATCAAATCCTTGTGAGTTGGGGGCGGGGAAAGAAACGGCAGTTCAGGCGGCTGGCCGGCAGGCAGACTAGCTTGGCGCGGAAACAGTTCCATGACTACTCCGGGTGGTCGGGTCGGGACGCGCATCGACCAGGCACGTCGGAGCGGTTCATGACTCACCGGAATCAAGGGGTGCTTCGACGCAACCCGGGCGCAGGTTGCAGTCGAAGGTCTTGCTCGGCAAAGGCGGGATCGCCGCTGCCCAGCAAGCCGGAAGTGATCTTCGTGATGACGACTTGCTGACACCTGCGGCAGCCGGTGGGCCACAGCATTCGGGAGCTACTCCCCTTCGGACGGACGATTGGACCACGGACGGCAACAACCCTGTGACGCTTGAGGAATTGCCCGTGGCTGCGGGTGCGCGGGCCGGTCGGCAAAAACGCTATCATCCGTCTCCCCCTGCGCATCCCCTCCCATGGCTGGAATCCACATCACCGACATCGAGGCGGCCATCAACCACTGGCGCGACAAGAAGCCTTCACCTGACGGCGTCACGCTGGTGGCCGAGGTGCGCGCGCTGGCGGAGGTCTACGCGCTGATGGTGTTCTACCGCGAGCAGGAGGCGGACGAGTTTTCCATGCCGACCGCCGCCATGGCAGCCTGGCTGGCGTGGTACGAGAGCACGCCGGATACGCCCTGCATTGCCATCTGCTCTACCAGCCAGGGTGATGAGATGTGCAAGGGTTGCGGCCGCACCTTCGACGAAGTGCAACTCTGGACCGAGATGCGCCCGGCCGAGAAACGCCAGACCTGGCGGCGCATCACGCTCGAAGGACAGGCTTGGCGCTTCAACCGCTACGCGGAACGTGCGAGCGGCGATACGGCCGAACGGGCGGCTATACCGCAGGCGGCGACCGCCTGAGGCGGCACCGCGCGGCCGACGCCTATTTCCAGCGCAGCGGTTCGACCTCGATGGTCTGCTGACCGTTGCTCAGCATCAGGGCGCCCTCCTGGATCGTGGCCTGCAGCTGCATGCTGCGTTCGGCCAAGCCAGCCAGGGCCTGCGCAGCCTCGGTCGGCACGCGCCAGACCTCCAGCCTGTCCAGCCGCGTGAGCTTGGACTCGATGCCGCGCCACCACACTTCGGCGGCGTGGTGGAAGGCGTAGACCACCACGGCATCGGCTTTGCTGCAGGCCTTGACCAGCGGCTTGTCCTCCGGTTGCCCGACTTCAATCCAAAGCCGGGTCTGGCCCGTGAAGTCGCGCAGCCAGACGTCGGGCTCGTCCGGATCGGACAGCCCGGCGCCGAAGGCCAGCGTGCCGTCGCCACCGCATACCGTCTGCAGCCGGTGCGCCTGCAAGGCCAGCGCCACCAGACGCACCATCATGCGCTCGTCGGTCTCGCTCGGGTGCCGCGCCAGCGTCAGCGCATGGTCGGCGTAGTAGCCGTGGTCGATGTCGGCCACCGACAGGTTGGCCTTGAAGACCGTGGATTTGAGCGCCATGACGAACTGTGAGAGTGAGGGGGGATTTGCCGCAGAACGCCGCGGAACCGGCTCCGCCGGGCCGCTGGCGTTGTCCCCCCGCCACCGAAGGATGCGCGGGGGGGAAGGCGCACAGCGCCTCAGGGGAAAGAGGGTTACACCCGTTTTGCCAGTTCCGCCGCCTTGCCGGTGTAGGTGGCCGGCGTCATGGCCAGCAGGCGCTGCTTGTCCGCGTCGGGAATCTCCAGGCTGCGGATCAGCCGGTGCAAGTCTTCGGCGGTGACGGCCTGGCCACGGGTGACCTCTTTCAGCTTTTCATAGGCACCCTGCACGCCATAGCGGCGCATCACCGTCTGGATGGGCTCGGCCAGCACTTCCCAGGAGGCTTCCAGGTCGGCGGCGAGGCGTTCGTTGTTGAGCTCCAGCTTGCCCAGGCCAGTGGCCAGCGACTGGTAGGCCAGCACGGCGTAGCCCAGGGCGACGCCCATGTTGCGCAGCACGGTGGAGTCGGTGAGATCGCGTTGCCAGCGCGAGATCGGCAGCTTCTCGCTCAGGTGGCGCAGCAAGGCGTTGGCCAGGCCGAGGTTGCCTTCGGCGTTTTCGAAATCGATCGGGTTGACTTTGTGCGGCATGGTCGAGGAGCCGATTTCGCCGGCCTTGAGCTTCTGCTTGAAATAGCCCAGCGACACATAGCCCCAGACGTCGCGCGAGAAGTCGATCAGGATGGTATTGGCACGCGCAATGGCGTCGAACACCTCGGCCATGTAGTCGTGCGGCTCGATCTGGATGCTGTACGGCTGGAAGGTCA
>JAULXO010000023.1:0-44138 GCA_032118555.1 Hylemonella sp.
CACCGATGCGCAGCGGCTGGTGCACGCCCCAGAACACCAGTGTCAACGCCAGCAGGTCCGGCGCCCAGGCCGCGCGACCCCACAGGCCGACGTTCTGCAGCATGTTGAGCAGGAGTGCCACGACCACGCTGCTCCAGATGAACAGCGGATTGGCAGGCAGCAGCAGTTGCTGGCCGGGACGCATGATCATTTGTGCTTGCCTTTCTTGCCGGCGTCGACGCTCACCTCCGTCGCCGGCTTGTCGGGGATCTGGCTCGAGATCGGCTGCAGCACCATCACATGGCTGGCACCGGCCGCCAGCGCCACCGGCGTGCAATAGATGCGTGCGAATGCCGACTCGACCCGACGCTCCACCTTCTCGACCCGCGCCACCGGCAGCCCCGGCGGGTAGACGCCATCGACGCCGCTGGTGGTCAGCAGATCACCCACCTGCACGTCGGCATTGGCCGCCATGAAGCGAAGCTCCAGCGCACCGGCATGCGCGCCCGGGTCGCCAAAAGCCACGGCGCGGGCGCCAGTGCGGGTGTTGAGTACGGGGATGGCCTGGTCGCGGTCGGTCACCAGGGTCACCTCACTGAGCAGCGGGTAGACACGCGTGACCTGGCCCAGCACGCCGGCTTCGTCGAGCACCGGCGAGCCGGCTGTCACGCCGTTCATCACGCCCTTGTCGATGATGACCTTGCGGGTGTAGGGATCGGCGGCGTCGTACAGCACCTGCGCGGCCTGGCCGCTGGTGGCGAAGCGTTCGCGCAGCGCCAGCAGCTTGCGCAGGCGGTCGTTTTCCAGCAGCAGCTGTTCCACCTGGTTGGCGCGCTGCGACTGCAGGCCGAGTTTGCGGCTCGCCGCCGCCTGCGCCGCCTGCGCCGACTGCAACGACTCGAAGTAGCTGCCGCCGGCCTCGGCCCACGCCACCGGCCGCATGACCAGCCACTGCACCGGATAGAGCGCCGTGGCCACCGCCATGCGCAGCGGCTGCGTGACCTGGAAGCGGGTGTCGGCCACCATCAGGAACAGCGCCAGCGCGCTGAACACCATGAGCTTGGACAGGGCCGACGTGCCCTGCCGGAAGAAGGGCGGTGGCGTCCTGTCCAGCGTACCGAGGGGCATCGCTGTACCTGTGGCTTATTCGCTGGTGAAGATGCTGCCCAGACGCTCCATGCGTTCCAGTGCGATGCCGCAACCGCGCACCACGCAGGTCAGCGGGTCCTCGGCCACCAGCACCGGCAGGCCGGTTTCTTCCGACAGCAGGCGATCCAGGTCGCGCAGCAGCGCGCCGCCGCCGGTGAGCATCATGCCGCGGTCGGCGATGTCGGCGCCCAGTTCGGGCGGCGTCTGCTCCAGCGCATTCTTGACGGCCGAGACGATGCTGTTGAGCGGGTCGGTCAGGGCCTCCAGGATCTCGTTGGAGGAGATGGTGAAGCTGCGCGGCACACCTTCGGACAGGTTGCGTCCGCGCACTTCCATTTCCTTCACCTCGGAGCCGGGGAAGGCGGAGCCGATCTGCTTCTTGATGGCTTCGGCGGTGGGCTCGCCGATCAGCATGCCGTAGTTGCGGCGGATGTAGTTGATGATGGCGTCGTCGAAGCGGTCACCGCCGACGCGCACGCTGCCCTTGTAGACCATGCCGCCCAGCGAGATCACGCCCACCTCGGTGGTACCGCCGCCGATGTCCACCACCATCGAGCCGGAGGCCTCGGACACCGGCAAGCCGGCGCCGATGGCAGCGGCCATCGGCTCCTCGATCAGGTACACCTCGCTGGCGCCGGCGCCGAGCGCCGACTCGCGGATGGCGCGGCGCTCGACCTGGGTCGAGCCGCAGGGCACGCAGATGATGATGCGCGGGCTGGGCTTGAGCATGCCGCGCGGGTGCACCATCTTGATGAACTGCTTGAGCATCTGCTCGGTGACGGTGAAGTCGGCGATCACGCCGTCCTTCATCGGGCGGATGGCCTCGATGTTGCCCGGCACCTTGCCCAGCATGGCCTTGGCCTCGTGGCCGACGGCCTGGATGGTCTTCTTGCCCTGCGGGCCGCCTTCGTGGCGGATGGCGACGACGGAAGGTTCGTCGAGCACGATCCCCTTGTCACGCACGAAGATCAGGGTGTTGGCGGTACCGAGGTCAATCGCCAGGTCGGTGGAAAAGTACCGACGGAAAGCTCCAAACATTACAGGTCCTCTCTGCGGCACGGCGGGCACTTCGGCCCGTCGTCGCCGGATTACGGTTCAAAATCGTCCCAAACGCCCTGTTTTCCTCGAAATTACAAGCAAGGCATCAAAGGCGGGATAATACTCCATCCCCTGTGAATAACCCGCTTGCCGCAGCCCCTCTTTCAGGTTGCTTTACATGCGGTTTCAACCCCTGACCCGCCATGTCTCTGACGTCCGCCGATATCGCGCGCATCGCCAACCTCGCCCGCCTGGAACTCCAGCCTGCAGAAAGCGAGCGCATGCTCACCCAGATCAACGGTTTTTTTGACATCGTGGAGCAGATGCGCGCGGTCGACACCAGCGGCATCGAACCCCTGTCCCACCCGACCATGGCCGCCGCCTGTGGCGAGGCCGCGCTGCGTCTGCGCGAAGACGTGGCCAGCGAGCCCAACCGGCGCGAAGCCAACCAGCGCAGCGCCCCGGCCGTCGAGCGCGGCCTCTTCCTGGTCCCGAAAGTGATCGAGTGATGTTGCGCACCCCCAGGCTCCGCTCCCTCCGTTCGCTACGCCACCCCCCTTGCAGGGGGCAACGCCAGTGGCCCGGCCAAGCCGGTTCCACGGCGTTCCGCGCCTAAGCCACTGCATCCTGAAAACATGACTAGCTCCAACAACGATTTGCATCAGCTGTCGATCGCCGAACTGGCCCGGCAGCTGCGCGAGAAAAAGGTATCCGCGGTCGAGACCGCACAGCACTTCCTGGCGCGCGTACGCGCCCACGAGGCCCTCGGCGCTTTCGTCGACCTGAATGAAGAGGCCACACTGGCCCAGGCACGTGCGGCCGACGCCGCCCTGGCCGCCGGGACGGCTGGGCCGTTGGCCGGCGTACCGATCGCGCACAAGGACATCTTCGTCACGAAAGACTTCGTCTCCACCGCCGGCTCGAAGATGCTGGCCGGCTACCGCTCACCGTTCGACGCCACGGTGGTCACCCGTCTGGCGGAGCAAGGTGCCGTGACGCTGGGCAAGCTCAGTTGCGACGAGTTCGCCATGGGCTCGGCCAACGAGAACGTGGCGGTGCCGGCACTGGGCCACAGCGCCCCGGCGCCGGTGCGCAACCCCTGGGACACCAGCCGCATCCCGGGCGGCTCCTCCGGCGGCAGCGCCGCCGCCGTGGCTGCGCGTCTGGCCCCGGCCGCCAGCGGCACCGACACCGGCGGTTCGATCCGCCAGCCGGCCGCGTTCTGCGGTATCACCGGCATCAAGCCCACCTACGGCCGTGCCTCACGCTACGGCATGATCGCCTACGCCTCCAGCCTGGACCAGGCAGGCCCGATGGCGCGCAGCGCCGAAGACTGCGCCCTGCTGCTGTCGGCGATGTGCGGCCCCGACCTGGACCGCGACTCAACCTCGCTGGATGTACCGGCCGAGGATTTCACGCGCAAGCTGAACAACCCGCTCGAAGGCCTGCGCATCGGCCTGCCGAAGGAATTCTTCGGCGCCGGCCTGGCACCTGACGTGCGCGCCGCCATCGACGCCGCATTGAAGGAGTACGAGAAGCTGGGCGCCAAGCTGGTCGAGATCTCGCTGCCGCGTACCGAGCTGGCCATCCCGGTGTACTACATCATCGCGCCAGCCGAGGCCAGCTCCAACCTGTCGCGCTTCGACGGCGTAAAGTTCGGCCACCGCGCCAAGGACTACGCCGACCTGCTCGACATGTACAAGAAGACGCGTGCGCAAGGCTTCGGCGACGAGGTCAAGCGCCGCATCATGATCGGCACCTATGTGCTGAGCCACGGCTACTACGACGCCTACTACCTGCAGGCGCAGAAACTGCGCCGCATGATTGCCGACGACTTCCAGCAGGCCTACACGCAATGCGACGTGATCGCCGGCCCGGTCGCGCCCACGGTGGCCTGGAAGATCGGCGAGAAGGCCGATGACCCGGTGGCCAACTACCTGGCCGACATCTACACCCTGCCGGGCTCGCTGGCCGGCCTGCCCGGCATGAGCCTGCCGGTGGGCTTCGGCGCCGGCAACATGCCGGTCGGCCTGCAGCTCATCGGCAACTACCTGCAGGAAGCGCGCCTGCTGAACATGGCGCACCGCTACCAGCAGGTCACCGACTTCCACCTCCGCACCCCGGGAGGTTTCTGACATGAGCAACAAACTCGTCCAGGGCTACGAAGTCGTGATCGGCTTCGAGACGCATGCCCAGCTCTCCACCCAGAGCAAGATCTTCAGCCGCGCATCAGTAGCCTTCGGTGCCGAGCCCAACACCCAGGCCTGTGCCGTCGACCTGGCACTGCCCGGCACGCTGCCGGTGATGAACCAGGGCGCGGTCGAACGCGCCATCCGCTTCGGCCTGGCCATCGGCTCACACATCGCGCCGAAGAGCATCTTTGCGCGCAAGAACTACTTCTACCCCGACCTGCCCAAGGGCTACCAGATCAGCCAGTTCGAGATCCCGGTGGTGCGAGGCGGCGAGGTGAGCTTCTTCCTCGGCGACGAGAAGAAGACCGTGCGTCTGGTACGCGCGCACCTGGAAGAAGACGCCGGCAAGTCGCTGCACGAGGACTTCATTGGCCACTCGGGCATCGACCTGAATCGCGCCGGCACGCCGCTGCTGGAGATCGTGACCGAGCCCGACATCCGTTCCAGTGAAGAAGCCGTGGCCTATGCCAAGGAGCTGCACAAGATCGTGACCTGGATCGGCATCTGCGACGGCAATATGCAGGAAGGCAGCTTCCGTTGCGACGCCAATGTTTCGGTGCGCAAGCCGGGCCAGCCGCTGGGCACGCGGCGCGAGATCAAGAACCTGAACAGCTTCAAGTTCATGCAGCAGGCCATCGACTTTGAAGTGCGCTGGCAGATCGAGCAGATCGAGGACGGCCACGCCATCCAGCAGGCCACGGTGCTGTTCGACCCCGACACCGGCGAGACCCGTGCCATGCGCACCAAGGAAGATGCGGCTGACTACCGCTACTTCCCCGACCCGGACCTGCCGCCGTTGGTCATCGCAGAGGAATGGATTGCGCGCGTGAAGAGCGAGATGCCGGAGCTGCCACGTGCCATGGCGGCACGCTTCGTGACCGACTACGGCCTGCCCGAGTACGACGCCACCACGCTGACGCAGAGCAAGGCCATGGGCGCCTACTTCGAGGCTGCAGCGAAAGCCTGTGGCCAGCCGAAGCTGGCCAGCAACTGGATCATGGGCGAGGTGTCACGCCGCCTGAATGCCGACGAGATCGGCGTCGAGCAGGCGCCGGTGAGCGCGGCGCAGCTTGCGGCACTGATCACGCGCATCAGCGACGGCACCATCTCGAACAACGCTGCAAGGCAGGTGTTTGACCACCTTTGGACCCCGAAGGCGGCCGAATGGGTATTTGGCGATCAACCGGGCGAGGTAGATGCCGGCCTCAGCGCTCTCCGCGAGCTCAAGCATATCGATGAGATCATCGAAGCGAAGGGTCTCAAGCAGATGAACGACAGCGGCGCACTGGAGAAGATCATCGACGAGGTGATCGCCGCCAACGCCGACAACGTGGCCCAGTTCAAGGCCGGCAAGGACAAAGCGTTTAACGCGCTGGTCGGCCAGGTCATGAAGGCCAGCAAAGGCAAGGCCAACCCACAGCAGGTGAACGACCTGCTGCGCGCCAAGCTGCAGGGCTGAGCGCCAGCCTTCAGGTCGGGGCGGTCAGCAGGGGCGCCAGCGCCTCGATCGGCCCGGGGCGCCCGAAGTAATAGCCCTGGCAGGCGTGGCATCCCTGGCGTGCCAGGAAGTCGCGCTGCGCCGCCGTCTCCACACCCTCAGCGATCACAGCCAGCCCTAGGCTGCGCCCCAGCGCCACGACGGCCTGGATGATGGCGGCATCGTTCGGGTCGACCAGCGCGTCGCGTACGAAGCTGCCGTCGATCTTGAGCTGGTCCAGCGGCAGGCGCTTGAGGTAGCTCAGCGAGGAGTAGCCGGTACCGAAGTCGTCGAGCGAGAAGCCCACCCCGTGCGCCTTGAGCTCGCTCATCTTGGCGATGCAATCCTCCACGTTTTCCAGCAGCAGGCTCTCGGTCAGCTCCAGCTTGAGGCGCCCGGCCGGCGCGCCTGCGGACTGCAGCAGCTGCAACACCTCGCGCACAAAATCGGCCTGGCGCAACTGACGCGCGCTGACGTTGACCGACAGCGTCAGGTGCGCCGTGCCCGGCTCGCTGGCCCAACGCGCCAGTTGCTGGCAGGCCTGCGCCAGCACCCAGCGCCCCAGCGGCAGGATCAGGCCGGTTTCTTCGGCCAAGGGAATGAACTGGGCCGGCGACACCAGGCCGCGCTGGGGGTGCTGCCAGCGCAGCAGCACCTCAGCGCCAGTCATCCGCCCCACGCCGTCGATCTGGGCCTGGTAGGCCAGCCAGAACTGCTCCTGCTGCAGACCCACGCGAAGGTCGGATTCCAGCGCCATGCGCGCCGTGACCGCCGCCTGCATCTCCGGGTCGAAGAAGCGCAGCGTATTGCGGCCGACCGATTTGGCCTGGTAGAGCGCCAGGTCGGCGCGCTTGAGCAGCTCCTCCAACGTCACGCCTTCGGCGCCGAACAGGGCGACCCCGATGCTGGCACTGCTGTGGTAGGGCGTGCCGCCCAGGTCGTAAGGCTGGCGCAGCATGTCCAGCAGCTTGTCGCCGATGGCCTCCACCTCACGTGCAGCCTCCGGCAGCGCGGCGTTCAGGTCGTCGAGCATGACGACAAACTCGTCACCCCCCAGCCGCGCCACGGTATCGCTGGTACGCACATGCTCGGACAGGCGCCGGCCCACCTGGCGCAGCAACTCGTCACCCTTGTCGTGGCCGAGCGTGTCGTTCAGGGCCTTGAAATTGTCCAGGTCGAGAAAGAGCAACGCACCATGCTGTTGTTTGCGCTGGCAGGCCGCCAGCGTCAGCTGCAGACGGTCGAGCAGCAAGCGGCGATTGGGCAAGCTGGTCAGCGGGTCGTAGAACGCCAGCCGCTCAATCTCGGCTTCGGCCAGCTTGCGCTGCGTGACATCGAAGAAGCCGGCCACATAGTGACTGATCACGCCGGCGCGGTCGCGCACCGCCGTCAGGCTCAGCCACTTGGGGTAGCGCGTGCCATCCTTGCGCCGGTTGTTGATCTCGCCTTGCCAGGTGCCGGTCTGAGCCACGCTGTGCCACATGGCCTCGAAGGTAGCCGGATCCTCATCACCGGAGCGCAGGATGGCCGCCGGCTGGCCAATCACCTCGTCAGCGGCGAAGCCGGTGATCTCGGTGAAGGCGCGGTTGACGCGCAGGATGTGCCGGTCGGCATCCATAATGTACATGCCCTGCTGCGATTCGAACGCGGTGGCGGCAATGCGCTGCCCCTCCTCCTGCCAGTGACGCTCCATGGCCAGGCCGGCCAACTGCGCACTGCGCTCGATCAGCTGAACCTCACCCTCCTGGGGTGCGCCGGTTTTACGGCGCATCAGCGTCAGCACCCCCAACACGCGGTATGCACTGTCGCGCACGGGCTGCGACCAGCTGGAGCGCACACCGTGCGCATGCGCCAGCGCGCGCAGCGGTTCGCTGCCGGCGTCCTCTTCAATACTCAGCGTGACGACGCGCACGCCGAGTTTGGCAGCCACGCCGGCCGACGGTTGCCCGACGCCGACCGGCAGCCCGTTCAGCGCCGCACGTAGCGGGGGCGGGACCGAGGGTGCCGCCATCACCTGCAGCTGTCGGCCCTCACGATCCAGCATCGACACGACGCACAGCGTGCCGGCCGTCAGGTTCTCGATCTGCAGCGCCAGTTGCTCCAGCACCGCCGGCAGCGGCTCGCCCTGGCCAATGCGCTGCAGCACCTGGTTGTACATGGCCAGTTCGGTGTTGCGTTGCGCCAGGTGCGCCTGCTGCGCCTCCAGCACGTCAAGCATGCGGTTGAAGTCGCGCGCCAGGCGGCCGATCTCGTCGCCGCCGGCCACCGGGGCGCGCAGGCTGCTGCCGCCCTCCACCACATCGCCCACAACGCGCACCAGTTGACCCAGCGGACGCGACAGGCGCCAGGCCAGCAGCTCCGCCACCACGGCGGCCACCACCGCGGCCACCATGGCGAAGACCAGCCCCACCCAGGTCAGGTGCCGAAGGTTCTCGTTCGCCGTCGCCTGGCTCATCTCGATGCGGGCCCAGCCCACATGACGCTGCCCGCTGCGGATCGGCACCGCCACGTCGATCAGGTCGTCCTGCGACACCAGCTCCAGCGGCTGCGGCGGCGCGCGCAACAAGCGCAGACTCACCTCGTCCGTGAAGTAGCGCCCCACCTGATCCGCCCGGGTCGACGCCAGCACTTCGCCCCGCCGGGAGACGATGGCCGCAAACTTGAGATTGTCGGTGTCCGCAAAACCCTGCGTCACCTCCTGCAGACCCGCAAGGTCGTTGGCCACCAGCCACGACGCGCTGCTCACTGCCAGTGACTGGGCCAGGTTGCGCGCCTGGACGACGCCCTGCTTGTAGAGGAAGCTGCGCTGGTGCTGGTAGACAAACAGTCCCGAAGCCAGCACGGCCAGCAGTGACACCAGTGCAAACGACCAAGTGAGCTGGCGCCGGATGGAGCCGGCCCACAGGTGCTTGATGCGACGCAGCAGCTTGAGCGCCTGCATGCTCAGTGCTCGACCGGCCGGACCCGGCGGGAAAAGTCGGCCAGGAAACGCCGTACCGGTTCGTAGGAGCCGTCGTCCGCAGCCTCGAAGGCAGACACCGGCAGACGCCGCAGCATCTGCCGCCCCTCATCACTGTCCTTGAGCGCCAGCAGCTCGGCGGTGAAGCGCCGTACCAACGGCTCCGGCACGTCCTTGCGGGCCACCCAAGCGTTGTTCTGCAGGGGCTCGGTCTGCCAACGCACTTCCAGTTGCGCCGCCAGCTGAGGATGCTCTTGGCTGAAGGCCTTCCATGGCAGCGGCCAGGTAGCGGCGGCGACCACATGACCGCGCTGCACGCTGAGGATGGAGGATTCCTGCGAGCCGACATACAGGTTGCGAATATCACGGTTCACATCCAGCCCTTGTCGCTGCAGGAAGTACTGCGGCAGCAACGTGGCGGCCAGCGCCGTCGACGCCGGGTAGGCCACCGTCTGCCCCTTGAGGTCGGCCACGGTTTTCACCGGCCCGTCGCGGCGCACCAGGATCAGGCCGCAGAAATCATCGTCGTCGGCCATCTTGGCGATCACGCGGTAGCCATGCTTGAGCGAGAGCACGGTCTGGTACGGGTTGGGCATGGCGAAGTCGTAATAGCCGGCGTAGAGCTTGCGTTCGTACTCTTCGTAGTTGCGCGACGCTTCCAGCCGGATATCCGCCTCGGGAATGACCGCGTTGAGGCGGTCAACGATGGGGCCATAGACCTCCATCAGCCGCTGCGGGTTGTGCAACGGGTGGATGCCGACGCGCAGTTCACGCGCCGCCTGCGCCGGCTCAGCCCCGAGCACCGGCACATAAGCGTCCTCCGCTGGCCGCCCGCAGGCGGCCAGCAGCAAGGTAACCAGGCATCCCCATAGCAAGCGCATGCCATCTCCTCGTCGCCCGGGTCGAACCAGGCAGGGTTATGCGAACCCGACGGACCATCGTGCGGTCCGGCTCGCCGCGTGGGTCGCAACTATTGTGCACGGCCCGCCGGCTCGCCGCGCTGGAAAGCCCACAACCGGGTGAGCCTTTCCCGCTCGGCATCGAACCGCGCATTGACGCGGTCACGCTCGGCATCCCGCTCCGCCAGGAAGCGCTGCTGCGCCGCCTGGCTGCGGTTGTTCTCCTCAATCTGCCGCCGCAGCGCCAACGGTGCGCGGGCCGGGTCCTTGCGGTAAAACTCCATCTCGGCCTGCAGGCGTTCGCCCTGGCCCACCAGTTCAGCCAGGCGCGCTGCGCCGGCCTGACGCACCGCAGCCAGTTGCGCCAGTGCTTCGGCCCGTTCCTTGTCGTGCGCCGCCGGGTCGGGGTAGCGCAGCAGCAGGGCGCGTTCACGGCGCCGTTCCTCGCGCAGGCGTGCCTGCTGCTCGGCCTCGACGCGTTGGCGCTCTTCCTGCCGCGCCCGCTCCTCGGCGCTCAGCGTCGGCGCGATGGTGGCACGCACCGTGCCGCTGGGGTTACGCAACTGCTGTTCACGGTCGGCACATTCAGGGATCGGGCGGTCGGCGGTGCGCTGGCGGCCGTGGCGATCGACGCAGGTGTAGATCTCTGCGGCATGCGCCTGTAGAACCATCAGCGCGCTGATCGGCGCCAGCACCGTCGCCCTGATCATCTTCAGCCTTCGTTGACTCCGTAGCGTTGCCGGTAGGCCAGCACACGCTGGTGGTCGGCCGCCAGCCCGGCGCTGCTGTGCTGCTGCAGATACTGCAACAGGTCGGCCAGCTTGGCAATGGCGGCCACCTGCAGGCCCAGGCGCTGGCGTACGTACTGCACCGCGCTGTAAGGTACATCCTGGCCATTCTCGGTCGCCATCTCCTGCCGGTCCAGTGCGATCACCACCGCATGCGGTGTGGCGCCAGCCGCCTCGATCAGCGCGATCGACTCGCGCGCCGCAGTGCCGGCCGACATCACGTCGTCGACGATCAGCACCCGGCCCTTGAGGGGTGCGCCGACCAGGGTGCCGCCCTCGCCGTGGTCCTTGGCTTCCTTGCGGTTGTAGGCAAAGGGCACGTTGCGGCCACGGCGGGCCAGCTCCACCGCCAGCGCCGCGCCCAGCGGAATGCCCTTGTAGGCCGGGCCGAAGATCATGTCGAACTCGATGCCGGACGCCAGGATGCGCCGGGCATAGAATTCGGCGAGCCGGCCGAGCTTGGCGCCGTCATCGAACAGCCCCGCGTTGAAGAAATAGGGGCTCATGCGCCCGGCCTTGGTCTTGAATTCACCAAAGCGCAGCACGCCGCAATCAACGGCAAACTGCACGAAATCCTGGGCCAGCTGGTCCTGCCCCGCTGTAGACGCCACACCTTCCGACATGGGAAATTCCTTGTTCAAATTAAGCAGCCTCAACCTCAATGGCATCCGTTCTGCCACCAGCAAGGGGCTTGAAGCCTGGCTCGACGCCACCAGACCGGATTGTATTTGCGTGCAGGAAGTGAAGGCCCAGGCGGCCGACGTGGCCGGGCGCTTCGAGCAGCTCTCGGGCCTGCAGGGTTACTTCCACTTCGCCGAGAAGAAAGGCTACTCGGGCGTGGGCATCTACACGCGTCATGAGCCCAGCGAGGTGCGCATCGGCTACGGCTCGCCCGAGTTCGACGCCGAAGGCCGCTACGTCGAGCTGCGTTTCGACACGCCAAGGGCCAAGCTCTCGCTCATCAGCTGCTACTTCCCCAGCGGCTCCTCGGGCGAGGAGCGCCAGCAGGCCAAGTTCCGCTTCCTCGACGAGATCTACCCGCACCTCCAGTCACTGCGGTCCGAGCGTGAGTTCATCCTCTGCGGCGACGTCAACATCGCGCACAAGGAGATGGACCTGAAGAACTGGAAGGGCAACCTGAAGAACTCCGGCTTCTTGCCCGAGGAGCGCGCCTGGATGACCAAGCTGCTGGACGAGGGCGGCCTGGTGGACGTCTACCGCCGCCTGCAGCCCGATGCCACCGATGCCGCCTACACCTGGTGGAGCAACCGCGGCCAGGCCTATGCCAAGAACGTGGGCTGGCGCATCGACTACCACCTGGCCACACCGGCGCTGGCCGAGCGGGCGCGCACCGAGGCGATCTACAAGGGCGAGAAATTCTCTGACCACGCCCCGGTGACCATCGACTACGAGCAGTTGCTCTGAGCCGCTTGGCGTCTCAGGCGCCACCCCTCGTCAGCGGTACCTGCGCAGGTACAGCCCTTCGAACCAGCGCTTGGCCCAGTGCAGCAGGCGCATGGGCGGCAGGATGATGTTGCGCTCGGGCGTACGCCACACCAGCGTACCCTGGCTCAGCGCATCGATGATGCACAGCAGCTCCACCTTGAAGGTGGCTGTGGCCGCCTGGCCGCGCAGGCCGGCCAGCAGGTTCTGCGCCGCGGCCGCGGCCTGCAGGTCGGCCATGTGGGCCTGCTTGGGCATCCAGTCAGGGCCGGGGAAGCTGCCGGAGTCGCCCACCACGTAGACATGGTCAGAGCCCTCCACGCGGCAATACGCATCGGCCTTGAGCAGTCCGCCCGGCGAGCGCGGCAACTCGGTCTGGTCGAACCAGGCGTTGCCCGTCATGCCGGGCATGAAGAGGATCAGGTCGGCCGCGAACTCACCGCCCTCGGTCACCACCTTGTCAGCCTCGAAGCGCACCATCTTGTGGCCCAGGTGGGTGCGGATGCTGCGCCGTGACATCTCGGCCAGCAGGTGCTGCACGGCCTTGGGGCCGAGGCGATTGCCAGGGTCCTTGGCCGGATTGAAGAACACCAACTCGAACTGGTCGCGCCGGCCTTCGCGCTTGAGCTGCTCGTCTAGGCCGAACAGGAATTCGAACATCGGCCCGCCGCGCACCGCACTGGGCTCGTTCGGATTGCCGGCAAAGCCCACCGCGATGGTGCCGCCCTTCATGGCACGCACGCGGTCGCGGATCTGCTCGGCCACGGTGATGCCTTCACAGGGCGTGAGCGCATGCTCGATCCCCGGCAGCTTCTTGATGAAGCGCCCGCCGCTGGCGATCACCAGCGCATCGTTGCGCACTTCTCCGGCCGTGGTGTCGACCACGCGGCCACCCTCGCGCAGGCCCGTCACCTCGGCCTGCACATGCCGCACGGCCATGCGCCGGAAAAAGTTGGCGAGCGGTACCACCAGCTGCTCGCGGGTGCGCAGCCCGGCCGGGATCCAGATGATGCCGGGCAGGTAGTGCAGCTCAGCGCGCGGCGCCACCAGGGTGATCTCGGCCTGGGCGTCGCGCCGGCGCAGCTCGCGCACGGTGGACAGCGCGCCGAAGCCGGCGCCAATGACGGTGATGCGGGCGGGAGTGTTCATGCAGCGGAACTGAGTGAGGAAGTTGATAGGGTAGCCGACTCGTGGCCCAGTTCCTGGACCCGGGCCAGGAACTCGTCACGCGTCAGGCCGGCAAACCAGGGATGCCAGCGGCGCTGTTCCAGCACGGTGCTGACAGCCCGAGCCTGGCGCGCATGGCCGGCGAACAGCAAGGTCTCGTCGGCCAAGGTGTGGATGCGCTGCGTCACCGTGTCCCACAGCGCCTGCGGCAGCGCCGGCGCGGGCTGGTGCGGACAGGCATCCACAGCCAGCACGCCGCCGATGAACAGGCGGTCACGCCAGGCAAAGCTCAGATCGTTGGCGGTGTGCCCGGGCGTTGCCAGCACGCGCACAGACTCATAGCCGAATGACAACTGCTCGCCATCGACCACCGCGCGCACGCCGGCGCCGCCTTCGCCCTGCACCAGCGGCGCCCCGAGGGTGGCCAGCAGGGTGCGCTCCTGCGGCTGCCGATGGTCGTGGTGATGGGTGCGCAGAATCCAGCGCAACTGCAGCGCATGCTCGGCCAACAGCGCGCGCAGCAGCGGCAGATCACGACCGCGCGGATCCACCAGCACGGCATCGCCCGTGTCCAGATCGGCGAGCAGGTAGCTCAGCTCGCCGCTGGCCTCGTCGTACAGCATGCGGAAGTACACTTCAGCCCCCCCAGCGCAGCCCCGCGGCCAGCAACAGGCCGGCCGCACAGGCCCAGCCCGAGAAGAGCAGGCGCCAGGGTTGTGCACGCGGCATGAAGCCGACGCCGCGCACGAAGCCGGCGCTCATGGCCCAGAACAAGGCGGTTGCCAGGCCGTGATCGGCGCGGCCATCGGCGGCTGCGAACAGCACCGGGTACACGCTGCCGCCGACCATGATGGCCAGCCCGACCAGCAGGCACGGCAGATGCATGCGGCCACCCGCCGTCGGCACGCCGGCCTCGTCAGCGCCAGGCGCGGGCAGTGGCGCCAGGGGGTCGCTCACGGCGCATCGCCCCGGCTCGCTGCGCGGGCCGCTTCGTTCTCGCCCCACATGGCGTTGAGGATGGCGAGCAGGACCGCGAAGCCCACCCCCAGGATCCAGGCGAAATACCACATGATGTTCTCCTTGCGTTGCTACGTCAGGCCGCGCCGCTCTCATCCTCGCCGATCAGCAGCTTGCTGTCGGCCAAGTAGCGGTGCGGCGGCACTTCGAGGTTGGTCGGGGCGGGCTTGTTCTTGAAGACGCGCCCGGCCAAGTCGAAGGTCGAGCCGTGGCAAGGGCAGAAGAAGCCGCCGGGCCAGTCCGCGCCCACGCTGGGGTTGGCCGTGCCCGCGGGCAGCGAGGTGGGCGAGCAGCCCAGGTGGGTACAGATGCCCACCGCCACGAACACCTCAGGACGGATGGCGCGCTGCGGGTTGCGCGCATAGTCGGGCTGCTGCTCCTTCTTCGAAGCCGGATCGGCCAGTTCGGCGTCGTGCGCCGACAGCGCGGCCAGCATCTCCGGGGTGCGTCGCATGATCCACACCGGCTTGCCGCGCCACTCGACCGTCTTCATCTCACCCGGGCCGAGGTCGCTGATATCGACCTCCACGCTGGCGCCCAGCGCCTTGGCGCGCTCGCTCGGGGCCAGGCTGGAGACAAAGGGCACGGCGGTGGCCACGGCCGCGGCGCCGGCCGCGACGGCCGTGAGCCGCAGCATGCGGCGGCGTTCGTCGTCGTTCGTTGCCACCAGCGTGGTGCAGGCGGTACAGGGCAGGGACGGGTTCATGGTGTTCTCCAGGGCTGTCGGGAATAAGGTGGGCTCAATAGGCGCCGTGCTCGTTCTCGCGGATGTAGGCGGCCGTGACCTTGCCGCGCATGACGCGGTAGGCCCAGCCGGTGTACAGCACGATCAGCGGCATGAAAACCACCGTGGCCCAGAACATGATGCCCAGCGTCAGGTGGCTGGAGACGCTGTCCCACACGGTCAAGCTGGCCTCGGGGTGGGTACTGGACGGCATGACAAACGGGAACATCGACGCACCGGCGGTGCCGATCACCCCAACCAGCGCCAGGGCCGACGCAACGAAGGCGGTCAAGGTACGCCGCGCCAGCAGCAACGCGGCAGCGGCCAGTGCGCCGACGACACCGAGCGCGGGCAACAGCCACAGCAGCGGTACCCGGCCATAGTTGGCCATCCAGGCCCCGGCTTCGCGCACCACGGTCTTGGCCATGGGGTCTGGCAGTGCCGCCGGGTTGACGGTCGAGGTAATGCGATAGCCGTCGATCGACTGCAGCCATACGCCAGCGGCGACGAAGGCCACGACCATGACGAGCGCCGCGGCAACGGCGCCTTTGACGGCACGCGTCTGGATCACGCCTTCAGTGCGGTGCGCCAGATAGGCGCCGCCATGCAGGGTGATCATGGCGCTGCTCACCACCCCGGCCAGCAAGGCAAAGGGGTTGAGCAGCTGCCAGAAGCTGCCGGTGTAGGTGGAAACCAGATAGCCGTCGAACTGGAAGGGCACGCCCTGCAGCAGGTTGCCGAAGGCCACGCCGAAGATCAGCGGCGGCACGGCACCGCCAACGAACAGCCCCCAGTCCCAGGTGCGTCGCCAGGTGGCGTTGTGGATCTTGCTGCGGTAGTCAAAACCCACCGGCCGGAAGAACAGCGCCCACAGCACGGCCAGCATGGCCCAGTAGAAGCCGCTGAAGGCGGTGGCATAGACCAGCGGCCAGGCCGCGAAGATGGCGCCGCCACCGGTGATGAACCAGACCTGATTGCCGTCCCAGTGCGGCCCCACGGTGTTGATGACCACGCGGCGTTCCACGTCGTCATGGCCGACGAAGGGCAGCAGCGTGCCCACGCCCATGTCATGACCGTCCATGACGGCAAAGCCGATCAGCAGCACGCCCACCAACAGCCACCAGATGAGTTTGAGGGTCGGGTAGTCGATCATGTTGCACCTCCTCCTGTTCAGGCATGCGCCGGTTCGTTGCTGTAGCGCCCCGTGCCCAGGCTGCCCGGCCCCAGGCTGGCGAACTTGACCATCAGGAACATCTCGACCACCAGCAGCAGGGTGTAGAAGCCGATGAAACCGGCCAGCGAGCCGTACAGGCTCTCCACACTCAGCGTGGACACGCTCAGGTGGGTGGGCAGCACGCCATAGATGGTCCAGGGCTGGCGGCCGTACTCGGCCACGAACCAGCCGAGCTCGCAGGCAATCCAGGGCGCCGGCAGCATCCACAAGGCCCACTTGAGCAGCCAGGGCTTCTGGGTGCAGGCGGTCTTGAGCGTGCTCCAGAACGCCAGGGCGAACAGCGCCAGCATGGCAAAGCCCAGGCCGACCATGATGCGGAAGGCCCAGAACATGGGGGTGACGCGCGGCACGGTGTCGTTCACCGCCCGCTCGATGATCTCGGGGGTCGCCTCGTTGACGTCCGCCACGTACTTCTTGAGCAGCAGGCCAAAGCCCAGATCGGCCTTGTGACGCTCAAACACCTTCAAGGCGACGGTGTCATCGCGCCGGGCGCGCAGCGCCTCCAGCGCGTTGACCGCCACAATGCCGCGCACAATGCGCTCCCGGTTCTTGGCCTTGATGTCATGGATACCGGGGATCTCCTTGCTGATCGAGCGCGTGCCGATCAGGCCCATGACCCAGGGAATCTCGATCTCCCAGTCGTTCTTCTGCGCCGCCTCGTTGATGCCAGCCACCAGCGTCAGGCCGGCCGGCGCGGGCTTGGTCTCCCACATGGCTTCCAGCGCCGCCATCTTGGTCTGCTGCGCCTCGCCCACGGTGTAGCCGGACTCGTCGCCCAGCACGATCACACTCAGCACCGAAGCCAGGCCGAAGGCCGCCGCCACGCGGAAGCTGCGCTTGGCAAATTCCACATCCCGGCGCTTGAGCAGGTACCAAGAGGAAATCGAGAGCACGAACATGGCACCGGTCACGTAGCCGGCCGACACGGTATGCACGAACTTGGCCTGCGCATCCGGGTTGAACACCACGGCCCAGAAATCCACCATCTCCATGCGCATGGTCTGGTAGCTGAACTCGGCGCCCACCGGGTTCTGCATCCAGCCGTTGGCGATCAGGATCCAGAGTGCCGACAGATTGGTGCCGATGGCCATGAGCAGCGTCACCATCAGGTGCTGCGTCTTCGAAAGCCGGTCCCAGCCGAAGAAGAACAGGCCGATGAAGGTCGACTCCAGGAAGAAAGCCATCAGGCCTTCGATGGCCAGCGGCGCGCCGAAGATGTCGCCCACGTAGTGCGAGTAGTAGGCCCAGTTGGTACCGAACTGGAACTCCAGCGTGATGCCGGTGGTCACGCCCAGCGCGAAGTTGATGCCGAACAGCTTGCCCCAGAAGCGCGTCATGTCTTTCCAGATGACCTTGCCCGTCATCACGTAGACACTCTCCATGATGACCAGCAGCCAGACCATGCCCAGCGTCAGCGGCACGAAGAGGAAGTGGTACATGGCCGTGGCCGCGAACTGCAGCCGCGACAGGTCCACCAGTTGTTCCGAGATCATGAAATCACTCCTTGTCCTTGGCCTGCGACGCTCCCAGCACGTGGTCGGCCGCCGAAACGCCGTCCACGTCCACCCGCTGTTCGCGGATGAAGCCCCACCACAGTGCGAACAGGACCAGCAGCTTGATCACCACGGCGATCACGAGCTTGCGAATGAGGGTCTGGTCGTGCAATGACATGGTTGAGGGACGTTGCGTACCCACTTTGCATAAATCGCGCCAGCGCAGGCCTAGTTGAAAAGTCATTGCAAATCAATGACTTGCCCTATCGAGCCGCACGCCTCACGCATCATCTCTGCCAGAAATGGCAGTTTCTGGCGGAAATTGGCAGTTATGGCCTACACTGCGACAGAATGAAAGAGGCCATGTCTCAACCCCTGCCTGAACTGATGTCCTACCTGGAAGGACTGGCGGAGCCGCACATCCTGTTCGACCGCCACTACCGCATCCTCGGGGCCAACGCGGCCTACCGTCAGCAGTTCAGCCCCGGCCGCAGCGTGGTCGGGCGCACCTGCTACGAGGTCTCGCACCATTTCTCCGTGCCGTGCGATCAGGCGGGCGAGTCCTGCCCGCTGGCGAGGTCGCGCACCAGTGGCCAGCGCGAGCGTGTGCTGCACCTGCACCACACGCCCAAGGGCGAGGAGTACGTGAACATCGAGCTGGTGCCCCTGCGTGACGCCAGCGGCGAACAGGCCTACTACATCGAGAAGATGGCCCCGCTACCGATGGCCAACGGGCAGCCCCACGCGCAAAACCTGATTGGCCGCTCGGCCGCCTTCCAGCACATGCTGGCGCTGGTCGCGCGCGTGGCCCCCTCGCAGGCCACCGTGCTGCTGCTGGGCGAATCCGGCACCGGCAAGGAGCTGGTGGCACGCGCCGTGCACGAAGCCAGCGGGCGTGCAGCGCGTCCGCTGGTGGCGGTGGACTGCTCCAGCCTGCCCGAGACGCTGTTCGAGTCCGAGCTGTTCGGCCACGAGCGCGGCGCCTACACCGGCGCCACCTCGGCCAAGGATGGTCTGGTGGCAGCGGCCAGCGGCGGCACGTTGTTCCTGGATGAGGTCGGTGACATCCCGCTGACCATGCAGGTCAAGCTGTTGCGCCTGCTTGAAAGCGGCACCTACCGGCGCGTGGGCAGCACCGAGCTGCGACATGCCGACATCCGCGTGGTGTCCGCCACGCACCGCAACCTGGACCGCATGGTGGCGGAAGGACGCTTCCGCGAAGACCTGTACTACCGCCTGAGCACCTTCCCCATCCAGTTGCCAGCGCTGCGCGAGCGGCGTGACGACATCCCTTTGCTGGCCGAAGCGCTGCTGCAACGGGTGGCGCCGACGCGCCCGCTGCGACTGGCCCCCGATGCCCTGTGGCTGCTGCAGGCACACGACTTTCCGGGCAATGTGCGTGAGTTGCGCAATCTGCTCGAACGCGCGGCACTGTTGTGCGATGGCGACGTCATGGACGCCGACAATATCCAGCAGGCTCTGGATGCCGGGCGACGCACCGTGCCGGCACCGCCGAGCGCGCCCATCGCACTCGGCGCGACGGCAACGGAATCGCTGGCCGGGATGGAACGGAGCCTGCTGCTGCAGGCCTTGGCCGACCACCGCGGCAGCCGCGCCGAACTGGCGGCCAAGCTGGGCATCAGCGAGCGCTCGCTCTACCGCAAGCTCAAGGCCCTGGGCCAGATCTGAACGGTCCGGAAAGTAAAAACCCCGCCTTGCGGGCGGGGTCCGAGCACAGGGGCAACGCGCCCTCAGTCTTCCATCGAAGGATTCCAGACTTCCCACACCTTGCCGACCAGGTCCGGGCCCGGCTTGAGCGTGAGCTTGCCCGGTTTCCAGCCTGCTGGCGTGGCCTCCGCGCCCTTGGTGGCTCGCACATGCTGGAATGCCTGGACCTGACGCACAGTCTCGGCAAGCATGCGCCCGACCGGGGGCGTCATCACCTCCATGGCCTGGATGATCCCTTCCGGATCGATGATGAAACGGCCCCGCATCTCGATGCCCTGTGTCTCATCCCAGACACCGTAGGCACGGCCCACGTGGCCAGCCTGGTCGGCTGCCATGTGGAAGGGCACGCCGCCCTTGACCATCTTGCTGAGCTCGTGGTCGTCCCACATCTTGTGGACGAAGTGACTGTCCACACTGACCGAGATCACTTCCACGCCGAGTTTCTGGAGCTTGTCATATTGCGCCGCGACCGCGGACACTTCTGTCGCTCAGACGAAGGTGAAATCGCCGGGGTAGAAGCAGAGCATCACCCATTTGCCGGCGAAATCGGACAATTTGACGTTGGTGAACTTGCCCTTGTAATACGCGGGCGCGTTGAAATCGGGGGCTTTCTGCCCGACGCGGACTGACATCCTGGATACCTCCTGTGGTGCGGTGGATTCGGACGGGGACTGCGTACTCGTGGACTCGGCGCCGACAACGGCGCCGGTCACGCGTGCACATCCTTGGGGTTCATCTGCCATAGGGACTCCTTGAGTGAGGCGTAAACGGCCATCAGACCATATACCCCCGGGGGGGGTGCGTCAATGCGATCGATCAAATCCCTGCCTTGGGGTCGGTCATCCGCCCGGCGTCGATCCGCTGCAGCTTGCGGAACAAGCCACCCAGCAGAAAGGCGCCAAAAGGCACGAAGGCCGCCAGCAGCAGCTGTGCTGCGTCCTTGCTGCCGATGCGGCGCCGCCCCAGGGCCTGCAAGACCATGCCGCCGTAGAGCAGGAAAGCGGCGCCGTGGATCGGCCCCATGACGCTGACTACCTCGGGCCAGCCGGCGAGCCGCTTGAGCGGCACGGCCACCAGCACGAGCAGCAACAGCGTGCCACCCTCCAACCAGGACATGCGGCGCAGCCACTGCAGGGAAATGCTTGCCGGATGCATGGGCGGCTTCAAAAGCCCAGCGTCTGCACGCCGGGCTTGAGCAGGTAGGCCGCCACGTCGGCCGGCTTGGCCGGGGTCACGCCGGCGATCAGGTCGCCGGGCTGGCGGCCGGTATTGGGCAGGTAGAGGGCGCAGACCTCGACCTTGGCGCCGGATTTGATCAGGCCCTGCAGCATCTGCTGCGGCGTGACGTTGCGCGGCTTGAGCACGGGCTGCTGGGACCCGGTGACGGCGATGTCACCGGCGGCGTCGCACAGCAGCACGCGTACGGCGGCCTTCTGCTCCAGTGCCTGCCCGGCCAGCACCAGGGCGGCGCCTTGCGCCATGGCACTGCCGGTATCGATGGTCACCAGCAATTCATTGGCCTGGGCAGCCAGGGACAGGGTGAGGGCGGCGGCGCCGACCCAGAGGGATTTCTTCATGACAACTCCAGAAAATGTCTGCTCGGCAGACGGACAAAGGATAGGGATACCCCGGCCGGTGCAGCAGCACGGCGGCCCGGACAGGAGCAAGGCGTGACGGCTTATCTCACGGGCAGGTCGGCGTAGTAGCGCGCCAGCGCCTCGATCTCGCCACGCGTGAGCCTGCGTGCAAACACGCGCATGCCACGGGCGCTGTCGTTGTGGCGCACGCCGCTCTGGTAGTCGAGCATGGTGCGCACGAAGTACAGCGGGTTCTGTCCGGCCAGCGCGGGCGCCTCGCGGTTACCGCCCTGGCCGACGACGCCATGGCAGCTCGCGCAGGGCGTGACGAGGCGGGCCGGATCACCCTTGCGCACCAATTGGCGCGCGTCCATGTCCTTCGCGCCCGTCTGCCCCTGCGGGCGCGGCGAGTGCGTCTCTTTCGGCAACGGCTGCACCGCGTAGTAGGCCGACACGTCGGCGATCTGCTGCGGCGTGAGCATGACGGCGATGTCGTGCATCAGTTCGGCACGCCGGCCCTCGCGGCGCAGGCCGCTCTGGTAGTCCAGCATCATCTTGGCCGTGTAGGCCGCCTTCTGGCCGGCCAGGTGAGGCCAGTTCAGGGTCGGCGCGACGCCGCGCTCACCATGGCAGGACGCACACATGAACTGCACGTGTACCTTCTCGCCACGCGCCGCCTCGCCGGCGGGGAGCTGCGCCAGCGCCTGGCGCAGGGTGGCCGGTGTCCAGGGCTGAGCCGGTTTGGCGGCGACCGGTTCCGAGGCGTGCAGGCCGGCCGGGCCAAGTGCAAGCACGAGAGCAACCAGCGCCAGCGGGAGGGAGCGTGAGGTCAGGGTCATGGTGGGATTCCCTCAGGCAAAGCAGTCCTGGGTGAAGGTGCGCAACCAGGCCTGCTGGTAGCGCGCGCCGAGCTTGATCTGCGCCGGTGTGGCGTTCAGCGGCAGGTAGCGCTCCTTGCCGTTGGTGCGAACGATCTTGCCGTCGATGAGACGAAACACGTCGGCGACGAACAGACCGTAGTCCTTGCCGGCCAGCGCGTAGCAGGTGTTCTCCCACAGCGGCTCGGGCGCGGGGCGGCCAGCCAGTTCCTCGACGATGGCGCGCGCCACCACCTTGGCCTGGGTGTTGGCCGAGAAGCCGGACTTGGGCATGGCATCGGCAATGCTGGCGTCGCCGATGACATGCACATGGGGCTGCAGCGTCGAGGCGAAGTTGCGCCGGTGCACCGGGCACCAGCCGCTGCCGTCGGCCAAGCCAAGCGTCATCGCCACCTGGCCGGCCTTCATGGGCGGAATCACATTGATCACGTCAGCCTGGATGACCTCGGCCTCGGTCTCGATGGCCATCTTCTTCGCATCGATCTTCAGCGTGCGCCCGCCATCCTTGCCGCGCACCCAGCTCAGCATGCCGGGCATGGCGTGCTGTTTCACCTCGACCTGCGCCGACATGCGTTTCGCGTAGTCCTCTGGCAGGTTGAAGTTGTAGAGGCGGTTCCAGCCCAGCATCATGGTCTCGTCGGTCACGAAGCTGTCCTTGGGGTCGACGATGATGACCTTGGCGCGCGGGTTGTGCTGCTGGAACCACTCGGTCATGAGGGCCGCGCGCTCGTAGGGGCCGGGCGGGCAGCGGTAGGGATTAGGCGGCGCGGCCAGCACGAAGGTGCCGCCCTGGCGCATGCCCTGCAGCTGGCGTGCCAGCAGCGCGGTCTGCGCGCCGGGGATCCAGCCCGAGGGCACGGCCGTGTTGGCCACCTGCTCGCTGTAGCCGGCGTAGGCCCCGTACATGAGCTGGATGCCAGGCGCGACGATCAGCCGGTCATAGCCGATCTTCTGACGGCCCGCCGTGCTCACCGTGCGCGCCTGCGGATCGAAGCCGGTGACGGTGTCGAACACGAACTCGACACCGTAGCGGCTGCGCAGCGCGTCGTAGCTGACGTTGAGGTCCTCCATGCGTGCATGCCGGTTGAGCACCTCGCTGGAGCCGTAGGGCCGCACGTAGACCGGGCTCTTTTCGATCACCGTCACGTGCAGCGTGGGGTCGAAGAGCTTGAGGTACTTGGCGACCGTGGCGCCGCCGACGCCGCCGCCGATGATGACGATGCGCGCTCCGCCGCCGGCACCCGGGGTCTGCGCCCAGACGGGCAGCGCACAGGTCGACAGCAGCGCTGCGCCTGCAGCCAGCCATTGCCGGCGTGAAGGATCGAAACCGTTCATCACTTGGCCTTCTCCGGTTGAATGCGGGAAAAATAGCGGGCCATGGCCTGCAGGTCGGCATCGCTGAAGCCGCGTGCCACCAGACCCATGAGGGTGGCGGGTCGGCGCCCGTCGCGAAAGTCCTGCATGGTGGCGACGAACTGCGCCTCGGGCATACCGGCCAGCGGCATGAAGAACTCGTCGCCGAGCCGCCCTTGGATACCGTGGCAGGCGGCGCAGCTGTGCGCCATGGCCTCACCGCTGACGGCGGGTGGCGCAGCGGCCGGCTTGGGGGGCTGCGCGCCGGCGGTGCCGGCCAGACCGAGCAGCAAGGCAGCGAGGCAGGAAAGTCGATGGGTCGTCATGATCAGCGCACCTGTACGAAGAAGCCGACGCCGAAATACACCAGCGTCCAGATCACCAGCAGGCCGATGGCCACGGTGCCCAGACGGTTGACGGCTGGACTCGGGGTGTAGGTTCCGTGCGTCTGCCCGGCCTGCCAGGCGACGGTGAGCAGGTAGCCCAGCGTCACCGCGCCGAGCACGCCGAAGGTGCTGAAGAACAGCGCCGTGCTGTACCAGTCCATGTTGATGCGATAGTCCAGCGCGTCGTAGCCGTGCGCGCCGGCCAGCGTGACATAGCGCAGCACCTCACGCGCCGCACCGACGATGATCAGCGCCACCGCACCCGCGCCGAAGATGGCGTAGCCCCACCAGCCCCGGTCAAGGCGCTGGCGCAACAGCAGTGGCAGCGCCACGGTGGCCAGCAGCGCCAGCAGGGCGATCAGCGACCAGGGCGACAGCGCGAACCATGCCATCTTGGCCGGCAGCGTGGCCATCCACGCCGCGCCCAGCAGCACGGCCACCGCGCCGCCCACCAGCATGAGCTTCTGGGCCAGCGGCGCCAGCCAGGCGATGTAGGCCGCGTCCGGCTGGGCCGAGCTCTGCAGGTAGCGGCGGTAGGCGTAGAGCCAGGCGCCGGTCACGGGCGCGGCCAGCGCGATGAAAAAGCCGAAGCGCGGCAGGTTCCAGTAATGCAGCTGATGGCCATCGGGCTGCACCACGCCGCCCGGGGCATACCAGGCCAGCCACTGCTCGGGAAACAGCATCTGGTTGGTCAGGCTGTGCACGATGAAGCCCACGGCCAGCAGCAGCGCCAGCGAGGCCACCATCCAGAAGCCGCCGCGCCCGCCATCGGCCACGATGTCATGGTTCTTCCAGTAGAAGACGTAGAGGGCGATGTAGCCGGCAATCAGGATGACGATGAAGCCGATCACCCACCAGGCGGAGAGCACATTGGAGGTGTACCAGAAGGGGTCGTAGACCACCTGCACGAAGAGCAGCGGCGCCACACCGAGCACGATGGCCACCGAGACCGCGATCTTGGCCGTGGTCAGCATGGCAGCCGCGAGGCGACGCCAGTGGGCGCTGACGCTGAAGGCGCCGCGCAATGTGAGCGCACCGGCGCCCAGCATGACCTGGACGGCGGCGATGTGCAGCGCAAAGGTGAGCACGCCCAGCACCAGAAAGACCAGCGGGTGCGAGGGGATGCCGGCGGGGTCGCGCAGCGCGAGGAGCATCTCGGGGGTCATGTCTTCACTCCTTGATCAGGGCGGCGGTCTGCGCCGCCGTGGAAGTGGCCGGGCCGGCTACGGTGCGCCCCGGCGGCAGGCCGAGCGTGCCGATGAAGCTCGCCAGCGCCAGGGCCTCGTCGTCCCTGAGCGGGATCTGCGGCATGTACAGCGTGTTGCCGGTGGCGAGCGCGGCCTGCAGGTACTCGGCGATCTCCGGGGCGGTGCTGCCGGCGCTGAAGTAGTTGCGCAGCGGGCGCATGCCGGTCGGGCTCAGCGAATGGCAGTTGGAACAGGTGGCCAGTGCCAGCACGCGGCCGGCCTCGACGCGATTGGCGTCGGTGATGGTGCGCAGGTGCTCGGGCAGGAAGACCATGGTCTTGAGGAAACCGTGCGCCTCGATCTTCGGGATCTCCGAGCGCACGCCCATGCCTGGTACATCGCGGCCGATCACCTGGTTGGAATAGACGTACTGGCCGGCCACCCAGGGCTTGCGGATCGACTCCCGCGCCACCTCTTCCGGCCACAGGCCGAAGACGAGAACGGCGACCGTCATGGCGGCCGCACCGCCGGCCACCAGGGTGCGTGGCTGCAGCAGCGTCATGGCGAAGTAGGCCACGGTGGCGCCCAGGATGCCCATGATGGCGGGCTGGAACCACTCAGGCAGGCGGTTGGCCAGCACCAGCGCGGCGGTCTCGGGCAGGGTCTGCAGGTACCACTGGAACATGGCCGCGCCGGCCACCGCCGAAGCGATGCCCAGCCACGCAAGCTTGCGCGCCACGTCCTTCTTGAAGGCCGCGTCGGTGAAGCGCGCCGCCACGATGCCGCCGACCACCGCTGTCATGGTGAACATGAAGGCGCTGCGCATGCCCAACTGGGCGAAGGTATTGGGTCCGTAGAAGGCGTTGAGCACGCCGCCGCTCTCGTACCAGCCGGCCTGCCCCGGCCACATCATGAAGCTCAGGATGCCCACGATCACCAGCATGGTGGTGTAGGACGTCAGGCCGAAGATGACCGAGACCTTGAGGTGGGTGCGCGCGTCGAGCCGGCTGGCCAGATAGACCAGCATGTAGACACCGACCACCTCGATGACGAAGAACACCCACTCGGTGGCCCACATCCATACGAAGCTGTGGATCAGTGCCGAGATGCCGCGCGGGCTGGCCACCGTGGTCGAGTACCAGATGCCCGGACCCGTGATGGAGCCCAGCACATAGCTGAACACCAGCAGGAACAGGCCGTAACGGCGGATGAACTCCAGCAGATCGGGACGCTGGTGGCGGTGGGCGTAGTTCGCCAGGAAGGCGAAGAAGATCGCGGCGCCAACCGAGGTGTGGGAAAACAGCACGTGGACCGTGGCAATCACGCCGACGATCCAGCCGCTGCCCAGCCCGGGTTCAAACCACGTGGGGTACAGGCCTAACATGTCCATGGCGATGTGTTCCGTTCTGGAAAAAGCGTGTGCCCATGGATCAATCGACAGCACACCTGCCATCCTGGGCGTCTATGCATTAACAACATCCGTGCCAGATCGGGGTTGGCAGAAAAGTCCTTGAATATCAAGCACTTGGAAAGAACCGTCCAATCCAGCCAGGCAGTCTGAGGGCTGATCGAGGTCAAATTTGGCAGTTCGAACTGCCAAATTGACAGCAAACCGACAGGACAGCGGCGTCAGCAGTCGTCGCCAGACACCCTGGGCGCCGCGTCAGTCGCCCGCGTGCAGCCGGGCGTGGATGCGCCGCGTGGTGCGCCACACGCCCCACAGCACCAGCGGGATCAAGGCCCCGGTGGCGATCTCCACGTTCAAGGGCACGCCAGCGGCCTTCACGGCCTTGACACCGTACAGCAGCAGGCTGACCACGTAGTAGGAAATGGCCGCGATCGACAGCCCTTCCACCGTGGTCTGCAGGCGCAGTTGCAGCGCCTGCCCGCGGGTGAGCTTTTCCAGCAACTGCTGGTTCTGTACTTCGGTGGCAATGTCCACGCGGGTACGCAGCAGCGCGCTGGTGCGCGACACCCGCTCCGACAGCGAGGCCAGCCGCTGCGCCGTGGCCGCCACCGTGGCGATCGCCGGTGACAGCCGGCGCTGCATGAACTCGCCCAGGGTCTGCGTGCCCGGCACCGGTTTTTCGCGCAGCTCGGCCAGGCGCTGTTGCACCAACGTGTCGTAGGCGCGGGTGGCGGAGAAGCGGTAATCGTGTTCAGCGGTGGCGCGCTCGATACGAGCGGCCAGCGACACCAAGGTGTCGAGCAGCTCCTGGTCGGAGGCGGTCTTGTGCTCCAGCCGGGCGGTGATGTCGGCCAGCTGGTTCTCGGCCGCAGCCAAGATCGGCCCCAGCGCTTTGGCCACGGGCAGGCCGCGCAAGGCCATCAGGCGGTAGGTCTCGAACTCCAGCAGGCGTTGCGAGGTACGGCCGGCACGGGTTTCCGACGTGCCGGGCGGCGCGATCACCAGCATGCGCTCGAAACCGCTGTCGCGCAGCAGGAAGTCGGTCACCGCCCAGGAGTGGCCGTTGTTGCCCAGCACCGAGGCCACCACCGTGTGGTCGCCGAACCAGCGGCGCGCCTGCGCCATGGTCGCCTCGGGGGTATTCAGGTCGCCATGCACCATGGCGAGCTTGACGGCCGCAATGGTGCGCCCCGGGATGTCATGCAGCCACTCGGGCGCCACCACCAGCGCCGACAGCAGCTCGGGGTTGCCGGCACCGAGCGCCGCACCGGCCGGCAATGGCTGCACGATGGAATAACGCGTGAACTCGGTATGGCGCTCCCACTTGACGGTGTAGCCCTCGAAGCGCAGCCGCAGGAAGTTGCCCTGCATCTGCTCGACCGTCAGCGCCTGCTGACCTGGCAGGCGGCGCAGATGCGCGCACTCCTGCTCGCGCGTGACGCCTTCGTTGAGCACCGCCACGTAGACCACCAGCGCCGGCAGGCGGATGCGCGCCGGCGGCCGGGCATGCACTTCGTTGTGCAGCATCTCGCGCTGCCCGTCGTCAGCGGGCAGCAGGCGGAAGGCGGTTTCGGCAGCGGTCAGGTTCATGGGTGCAATTGTGCGGGCTTTCGCCGTGCCTGGCGCTTATGGCAGGGCAGCCGCAAGCTGATGGGTATTGCCTTAGCCGGACAGCGGTTCGCGCTGGCTGAACAGCGGCAGCTCGCTCAGTTCGCTGGCCGGGCAGGGGCGCGCGAAATGGTAGCCCTGCAGCACGTCGACACCGAGCCGGCGCAGCACTTCGGCTGTGCTCTCGTCCTCCACCCCCTCGGCCACCGTGCGCAGACGCAGCGCCTGCGCCAGACTGATGATGCCTTGCGTCATGCGCAGGCCTTCGGTGCTGTGCACCCGGCGGACGAAGGAGATGTCGATCTTGAGCTCGCCGATGGGCAGCTCATGCAGCTGCGACAATGAGGCGTAGCCGGTGCCGAAGTCGTCGATGGCCAGCGTAAAACCCGCCGCGGAGAGCTGGCGTAGCCGGTCTTCGGCGAACTCCACATCCATCAGCGCCACCGATTCGGTGACCTCCAGCACCACGGCGCGCGGATCCAGCCCGTAGTGCTCGATATCGGCCTGCAACATGTGCATGAAGTCGGACGCGAACAACTGGCGCTTGGAGATGTTGATGGCCAGCGTGAGCCCAGGATGGGTCTGGCGCCAGACGCGGAACTGCTCGAACGCCTGGCGTCGCACCAGATGCCCGAGCTCGCCGATCAGGCCCAGGTTCTCGGCCATGGGAATGAAGCTGCCGGGTGAGATCCAGCCCAGGTCCGGGTCATGCCAACGCGCCAGCGCCTCCACCCCCACCAGCCGCGGCCGGCCATCGGCCTGCAGTTGCGCCGCCACCAGGGGCTGGAACCAGACGGCGATGCGCTGTTCGCGGATGGCCTGGGCCAGCCGGGTCTGGATGTAGAGCTCCTTCTTGCCCAGTCCCTTGCTGGACATGTCGGCAAACAGCTGGAAGTTGTTGCGTCCCTGCGATTTGGCATAGAACATGGCGCGGTCGGCCTGGGCCAGCAGACCGTCGATGTCGCCACTGCTCTCGTCGTCGGGGTAGACCGCAATACCCATGCTGAATGTGGCGTTGATGGCTAGGTCGTCGAGCATCAGGGTCTGCCGCATGGCTTCCACCATCTTCTGCGCCACCTGGCGCACGGAATCGGCGGAGGTCAGGTCCGGCAGCAGCACCACGAACTCATCGCCGCCCAGGCGCGCCAGCGTGTCGCCGTCGCGCAGGCAGTTCTTGAGCAGCTGCGAGAGCGACAGCAGCAGGGCGTCGCCGGCCTTGTGGCCGTAGGCGTCATTGATGTTCTTGAAGTGGTCGAGATCGATGAAGCACACGCCAACGCGGTTTCCGGTGCGCGCCGCCTGCTGGATCGCCTGACGGATGCGGTCCTCCAGCAGCACACGGTTGGGCAGACTGGTCAGCGCGTCATGCAGTGCCATGTAGGTGATGTGGCGTTCCTGCAGGTAGCTCTTGGTGATGTCGCGCAGCACGCCGCGCGCCCCGATCACCTCGCCGTCGTCGTCACGTTCCACCACAAAGCGGCACTCCATCCACTGCTCGGCACGGGCCTGGGTCTGGATGCGGTAGCGACCGCGGAACTCGTCCTTCTGGCCCGAGAACAGGCCGATCAGATGCAGTTCGAAGGCGCTGCGGTCCTCATCGTGGAGCTGTGCCAGCAGGCTGGTGTCGGGCGTGGGCACCGTGCCCAGCAGCATCCACCAGCCGCTGTTGGCGCTGATGATGCGCCCACGCCGGTCCAGCTCCAGCACCGCCTCCTCCAGCAGGTCGAGCGTGCGCACGAAGGAATGCTGTTCGGCCGAGCGCTGCCGCTCCTGCCCGAGCGCGGTGTGCAACGCCTCGAAAGGCAGGCGCACGCTGTCGACGAACACGGCGCGGTAGATGAAGTAGTAACCGACGATCTTGTAGACATGGCCGCTGGCATTGATCAGGTCGGTGACGCGCGTGTAGCGGGTGAAGAACACCTCGGCCAGCGCCGCAATGGCGGCGGCGGCAAACAGGTCATAAGCCTTGCCCTGTTGCCGCGCCTGACGATAGAACAGCCAGGCCGCGACACCGTAGACTGCCACCAGCACGAACTCCAGCCGCACTTTGAGGTCGGTCAGCCCCTGCCCCGGCACGAAAAACGCCGGCACGGCCTGCGGGCGGAACAGAATCAGCCAGTACACCAGCGCCACGTACAGCAGCACGCCGCTCATGAGCGCATGTCGCGTCTGCGGACGCTTCAGGGGCTGCCAGGCGCGCAGCGCGATCACCAGCAGGCCAAGAGCCATCAACCACCGGGCCGCCAACCAGAACGCGATGGACTTCTGCGGGCTGGATGGTGTCACCAGGTCGGGCATGCCGGCATAGGAGAGCGTGTGACCGAAATCGATCAGGCCGGTGCCGAACAGCACCGCGCCCAGCAGCACGATGTTGCCGGGCCGCTCGGCCGAATAGGCATGCCACGCGATGCCGAAGCCCAGCATGGCCACCATGATGGAGGCGATTTCCAGCGTGGTGTGCAGCGGCAGAAAATGCCGGGCCGGGAGGTCGACGTCCAGCAGTCCGGTCCACAGCAGCAGACTCAGCACCATCATGACGAATACGCCGCCGACGGCCAGCTTGCGCTGCTTGTCCTGCTCCTCCAACGGACCCAACGTCTGGGCAGACTGCATCAAAACTCCCCGCGTATGCTTGAACTTGCCGGCCACTGCAGGCATGGGCACGCAGTCAACCCGGGTACGGCCGGACCGTCTGCGGGCCCGGCACAGCACCCCTACGGCTATGGAATGTATAGTGCTTTGATCCGCGGGTAAACCCCAGACCGTATCACCATGCTGCGCTACGCCACCATCCCCGTCACCGCCTTCCAACAGAACTGCTCCATCGTCTGGTGTGACGAAACCAAGAAAGCCGCCGTCATCGACCCGGGCGGCGACCTCGACGTGCTGCTGGACGCCGTCAAACGCCTGGGCGTCACGCTGGAACAGATCTGGCTCACCCATGCCCACATCGACCACGCGGGCGGTACGGCGGAACTGTCACAACAGTTGGACCTGCCCATCATCGGCCCGCACCCGGGCGACCAGTTCTGGATCGACGGCCTGCCCATGCAGGGCCAGCGCTTCGGCCTGCCGCATGCCGAACCGTTCACGCCGACGCGCTGGCTGCACGACGGCGACACCGTCAGCATCGGTCATTGCACGCTCAACGTGCGCCACTGCCCGGGCCACACCCCGGGGCATGTGGTGTTCCACTCGCCCGAGGCCAAACGCGCCTTTGTCGGCGACGTGCTGTTTGCCGGCTCGATCGGCCGCACCGACTTCCCGCAGGGCAACCACCAGCAGCTGCTCGACAGCATCACCCAGCGCCTGTGGCCCATGGGTGACGACACCGTGTTCATCCCCGGCCACGGCCCCGAAAGCACCTTCGGCCGCGAACGCCAGACCAACCCCTTCGTTGGTGGAACGTAGGCGTATTACTTCTTCGCCCGCTCGTACAAGGGCAAGACCTTGGGCAGGCTGGCCTCGATCTCGGCAATGCGCGTCTTGCTCGACGGATGGGTGGACAGCCATTGCGGCGGCCCGCCCTGACTGACGACCCCCATCTTCTGCCACAGGCTGATGCCGGCGCGTGGGTCATAACCAGCACGCGCGGCCAGTTCCATGCCCACGAGATCGGCCTCGGACTCGTCTTCGCGGCTGAACTCCAGTGTCAGCAGGTTGGCACCGCCGCGCGCCAGCGTGTCGGTCAGCCGCGGATCGATCCCCAGCAACCCGGCCGCCAGCACACCGCCGATGCGCGCAGCACCATGGGTGACAGCACTCTTGCCCATCCGCTCGCGCGCATGCTCGCGCAACGCGTGCGCCACCTCGTGGCCCATGACCATGGCCACTTCGTCGTCGCTGAGCTGCAGCTTGTCCAGAATGCCGGTGTAGAACACGATCTTGCCGCCCGGCATGCAGAAGGCATTGACCTGAGGCGAGCCGATCAGGTTGACCTCCCAGCGCCAGTCGCGCGCCCGTGGGTTCCAGGCCAGCGCATGCGGAATGATCTTGCGCGCGATGGCTCGCAGGCGCTGCAGTTGCGGATGGTCGGGCGGTGCCAACGCCTTCTTGGCGCGGGCCTGTGCCAGCAGCTGCTCGTACTGCTGGGCTGCACTGTGCTCCACCTCCGCAGCCGGCACCAGCTGGCTGAAGGCCGAGTTCTTGCCGACTTCCACGCCTTCGCGTGCCTGCAAAGGCAATGCCAGCACGCCCAGCACAAGGCCCCACGCCAGCCAGCGGCGCGGATACAACGTCGAGGTGTCGCGAATGACGGGGCGTGTGTCCATGGTCCAAATGAAACAGGGCTGCGCTTATTATTCCTGCATGTCCTCAAGTGCCACCGAACCCAGCCAAATCAAGAGCTCCTGGCTTGCCACCCTGCGCGTCTACCTGGAGCCGCCGACACTGCGCATGCTTTCCCTGGGCTTTGCCGCCGGCCTGCCGCTGCTGCTGGTGCTGGGCACACTGAGCTTCCGGCTGCGCGAGGCCGGCGTCGACCGCAGCACCATCGGCCACCTGAGCTGGGTCGGCCTGGCCTATGCCTTCAAGTGGGCCTGGGCGCCACTGGTGGACCGTCTGCCGCTGCCGGGTCTGACGCACTGGCTCGGCCGCCGGCGCAGCTGGCTGCTGCTGTCCCAAGCCGTCATCATGGCGGGCCTGGTCGGCATGGCGGTGAGCGATCCGCAACAGGGGCTGCAGCCGCTGGTGTGGTGCGCGCTGCTGGTGGCCTTCGGCTCGGCCACACAGGACATTGCACTGGACGCCTTTCGCATCGAGTCGGCCGGCAGCGAACGCCAGGCAGCGCTGGCGGCGGCCTACCAGACCGGCTACCGCCTGGCCATGATCTGGGCCGGCGCCGGTGTGCTGTGGCTGGCGGCGCGCGCCGAGGTCGACGCCACGGGCTACCAGAACGCCGCCTGGCAGACTGCCTACCTGGTGATGGCCGCCAGCATGTTGCCGGGGGTGCTGACGGTGCTGCTGAGTGCCGAGCCGGCCCGCCGCGAACTGCCACCGGCGCGCAACCTGGGCGAATGGCTGCGCGGCGCGCTGGTCGAGCCCTTCACCGATTTCCTGCAACGCTACCGCTGGCACGCGGCGCTGATCCTGGCGCTGATCGCGGTCTACCGCATCAGCGACGTGGTGATGGGCATCATGGCCAACCCTTTCTACGTCGACATGGGCTACACCAAGGACGAAGTGGCGGCGGTGACCAAGATTTACGGCGTCATCATGACGCTGGTCGGCGCCTTCGTCGGCGGCGCGCTGGCGATGCGGCTGGGCGTGATGCGGGTGCTGATGCTGGGCGCCGCCCTGAGCGCGGCCAGCAACCTGCTGTTCGCCTGGCTGGCCGGGCATGGCCACGATGTGACGGCACTGATCGCCATCATCTCGGCCGACAACCTGGCCGGCGGCATCGCCTCGGCCGCCTTCATTGCCTACCTGTCCAGCCTGACCAACATCAGCTACTCGGCCACGCAGTACGCGCTGTTCAGCTCCATGATGCTGTTGCTGCCCAAGTTCGTGGCCGGCTTTTCCGGCGACTACGTGAACGCCTTCGGCTACACCCACTTCTTCACCGCCACCGCCCTGCTCGGGCTGCCGGTGCTGCTGCTGGTCTGGCTGGCTTCACGCATCAAATCGGCATGAAGACCTTACGGGGAAAGCGCTGCAAGCTATGTTTTTGATAGCATTTGGCGCATCGGGTTTACCTATCTTTACCGCCGCTTCAAGCGCAGGCGATGCACAGCCGGCATGATCAAGGCCCGCTGTCCTGGATGTCCCGCATGAATCCGCACCTCCTGATGATCGAAGACGACGCCCGCCTGGCCGCCATGGTGGGCGAGTACCTGGCGCAGTCAGGTTTCACCGTCAGCCACGCGCCGGACGCCACCGCCGGCCTGGCGCGGCTGCAGGGCGCCGAGGGACCGCCGCAACTCGTCATCCTCGACCTGATGCTGCCCGACATGGACGGGTTGGAAGTCTGCCGCCGCGTGCGCGCCCTGCCGGGCAGCTTGGCGCAGACCCCGATCCTGATGCTGACGGCCAAGGGCGATCCGATGGACCGCATCATCGGCCTGGAAATGGGCGCTGACGACTACCTGCCCAAACCGTTCGAGCCGCGCGAGCTGCTGGCCCGCATCCGCGCCATCCTGCGCCGGCGCAGCGACAACGGCACGCCGACCGGCCAGCAGCTGCGCTTCGGCTCGCTGGCCATCGACCGCGATGCGCGCACCGTCACCGTGAACGGCCAGCCCTGCGAACTCACCTCCTACCAGTTCGACCTGCTGGTGGCACTGGCCGAGCGCGCCGGGCGCGTGCTGACACGCGACCAGATCATGGAAGCGGTGCGCGGCCGCGAGCTGGAAGCCTTCGACCGCTCGATCGACGTCCACATGGGCCGCATCCGCGCCGCCATCGAGGCCGACCCCAAGAACCCGAAGCGCATCCTGACGGTGCGCGGCGTCGGCTATGTCTTTGCGCGCCAGCAAGACTGAGGCGCTCGTCCTATGAGCACGCCCTGGACCCAGCGCCTCTACCTGCGCATCTGGCTGGCCGTGGTGGCGGCCGTGGTGCTGCTGACCCTGCTGTTCGGCTGGCTCTGGCGCATGGACGCCGAGCGCGAACGCGCCCAGCGCCCCGGGCGCGAGATCGTGCTGCGTAACGCGCAGGGCGAGATCATCGGCCAGGCCGTGACGCGCGCGGAGCGCATGCGCGGGCAGCAGGGCATCGAGTTCGAGGTGCCCACGCGCGATGGCCAGACGCTCTATGTGCAGCTGCCGCGCCCGGGCTACCGGCCCGGCGGCATGCACGGCAGCGGCCCACCGCCGCCGCCCTCGCCCTGGAGCCCGCCGCTGGACATCGTCTGGCTGTTCGGCCTGGTGGCGGTGGCGGTAGCCCTGGGCGCCTACCCCATCGTGCGGCGCCTGACCAAGCGGCTGGAGACGCTGCAGCAGGGCGTGGAACGCTGGGGCGCAGGCGACCTGGCGCGCCGGCTGCCGGAAGATGGCCAGGATGAAGTGGCCTTCCTGGCAAGGCGTTTCAACATCGCCGCCGGCCGTGTGCAGGCGCTGCTGCTGTCGCACAAAGCCCTGCTGGCCAATGCCTCGCACGAGCTGCGCACGCCGCTGACCCGCATCCGCATGGGCCTGGAACTGATGGGTGAACACCCCAGCGCCGCCGCCCGCACGGAAATTGCGCGCAACATCCAGGAACTGGACCAGCTGATCGAGGAAATCCTGCTGGCCAGCCGGCTGGATGCCAGCACGGTCGATATCGGCACGCGCGAACCGGTGGACCTGGTCGGCCTGTGCGCCGAGGAATGTGCCCAGACCGGCGCCGAACTCGACGTGCCGCCCGGCTGCAGCAGCCTGGTGGTGCCGGGCGTGGGCCGGCTGCTGCGACGCGTGGTGCGCAATCTGCTGGAGAACGCCCGCCGCCACGCGGCCGGCGAAGTCCGGCTGGCGCTGACGCAGACCGACAGCCTGGCCGTCCTGCGCGTCTGCGACCGTGGCCCCGGTGTGCCGCCGGCGCAGCGCGAGCGCATCTTCGAGCCCTTCTTCCGCCTGCCCGGTGCCTCTGAGCGCGATGGCGGCGTCGGCCTGGGGCTGGCGTTGGTCAAATCCATCGTCACCCGCCATGGCGGCAGTGTGCGCTGCGAAGACCACCCGGGCGGCGGCGCCTGCTTCGTGGTGGAACTGCCCCTGGCCGGCTGAGCCCGGGCGGGCTCCCCACCCCGCCGCCCTGTCGACACACCCGCCCATCTGCGGCGACATGTCGCCGGATGGACTAAAAACGCGGCCATATCCCCCATTTGTGGGATAGGCGCGCCGCCTCTTGATCGGTACAGTTCTCCCAACTGCTGTCACAGTCAAGAAGAGGCCGGTCGATCCTGCCGCCAGCAGAGTGGGCAGATCGACGCGGCATCACAGAATCCCAACGACGTCCTTTCGAGGACTTTCAAAGCCACCCTTACCGGTGGCTTTTTTTTATGCGTGCGGCTGCAGGGCCTGCAGCACGCGTTGCGGCGTGATGTCGTTCAGGCAGCGCAGGTGGCCCAGCGGACACACGCGCTCGAAACACGGCGCGCAGTCGAGCGCCGGCTGGTAGGCGGGGTCGGCCTTGAGCCAGATCACCTGGGCGCGGTCGCTCAGCGGTGGCGTGTGCTCCGGGCTGCTGGAGCCGAACAGCGCCACCTGCGGCACGTCCAGCGCCGCCGCCACGTGCATCAGGCCGGTGTCATTGGTGACCACGCGCCTCGCCGCGGCAATCAGGGCAAAGGCCTCGGTGAGTGTGGTGGCCCCGGCGAGGTTGCGGCAGTCGGCACCACGGGCCAGCGCAGCGATCTCGGCGCCCAGCGCAGCCTCCTTGCCGGCACCGAGCAGCAGCACCGGGGCATCGAGTTGCTGCGCCAGTTCGGCAAAACGCGACGCCGGCCAGCGCTTGGCCGAGCCGTATTCGGCGCCCGGCACAGCCACGTAGTAGCCACCGCGAACCAGCCCCTGCTGTTGCAGCACGGTGTCGATCGCCGCAGCCTCCAGCTGCAGGCGCGGCCGGTCGGTCTCGATACCGGCCTCGCCGCTGAGCGCCGAGTAGAAGGCGACCATGGGCGGGCGTTGGGCCTTCGGGGGATTCTTCAGCCGGTGCGTGAGCAGCCCCACGCGCGCTTCGCCCAGGTAGCCCACGCGTTTCGGAATGCTGGCCAGGAAGGGCAGCAGCGCGCTCTTGAGCGAATTGGGGCAGACATAGGCCATGTCGAAGCGGCCCGCCAGTTCGCGCGCCAGCACACGCCGCGCCTTGAGCTGCAAGCCGCCATGGGCAAAGGGGAATTCGATCACCTCGGCCACCTGCGGCATGGCGCGGTAGACCGGCGCCACCCAAGGCAGCGCGCCGACCGTCAGCCGTTCACCGCGCGCGGCCAAGCGGCGCAGCAGCGGCTCGGTCATGACCGCGTCGCCGATCCACTGCGGAGCAATGATGAGTGAGGAGGTCACGCGACGATCATGCCGATTGCGTGGGCTGCCGCGGAGCCAGCTCTGCCGGGCCGCTGGCAGCGCCCCCTGGAGGGGGAGGCGACCACAGGTCGACTCGGGGGTGGCTCAATGTCCGGCAGCGAAATGCTCACCCGCCTTGAGCTTGTAGACCTTACCGCAGTAAGGACACATGGCCTCGCCGGTACGCGCCACATCCAGGTAGACCTTGGGGTGGCTGTTCCAGAGCTTCATATCGGCCTGCGGATTGGGGCAGTAGACACCGCCCTGGTGGTTCAGGTCCTTGGCCAGCAATTCAACCGTCTGCTTGCTCATCTTCTTGCCCTCAAACTTTCGTGAGCCAGTGGGAATATTTGGGATTGCGGCCGTTGACGATGTCGAAGAAGGCGTTCTGGATCTTCTCCGTGATCGGGCCGCGCGAACCGATGCCGATCTCCACGCGATCGAGTTCGCGGATCGGCGTCACTTCAGCAGCGGTACCGGTGAAGAAGGCCTCGTCGGCGATGTAAACCTCGTCGCGCGTGATGCGCTTTTGCACGATCTCCAGCCCCAGGTCCTTGGCGATGTGGAAGATGGTGTTGCGGGTGATGCCGTTGAGGGCACCGGCCGACAGGTCCGGCGTGTAAATAACGCCGTTCTTGATGATGAAGATGTTCTCGCCCGCGCCTTCGGAAACGAAACCGGACGAATCGAGCAGCAGCGCCTCGTCGTAGCCGTCATCGGTGGCTTCCATGTTGGCCAGGATGGAATTGCTGTAGTTGCTCACCGCCTTGGCCTGCGTCATGGTGATGTTGACGTGGTGGCGGGTGTAGCTGGAGGTCTTGACACGGATGCCGCGCTTCAGCCCTTCCTCGCCCAGGTAGGCACCCCAGGCCCAGGCGGCGACCATCAGATGGATGGTGTTGCCCTTCGGGCTCACGCCCAGCTTCTTGTCGCCGATCCAGGTCAGCGGGCGCAGGTAGCAACTCTCCAGCTTGTTCTCGCGCACCACGGCCTTCTGCGCCTCGTTGACCTGCTCCATGGTGAACGGAATCTTCATGCGCAGAATCTTGGCGCTGTTGAACAGGCGCTCGGTGTGCTCCTGCAGGCGGAAGATGGCCGTGCCATTGACGGTGTTGTAGGCCCGCACGCCCTCGAAGGCGCCGCAGCCGTAGTGCAGGGTATGGGTCAGCACGTGGATCTTGGCGTCACGCCAGTCCACCATCTGGCCGTCCATCCAGATTTTGCCGTCACGGTCGGACATCGAGGGGGTCAGGGAGCTCATCGGTTCATTCCTTGCAGGGCTTGCGCAGGCAAAAGCCTGCCGGCGGGTAAAAGCCTGATTTTACGGGGCCGGCGTGGCCGGGACGCCGTCGGCCTCGGCTGGGGCCGGGCGTTGCAGATCCCAGCGCACCAGCTTGCCGCCCAGGAACTCGCAGGTCACCGAAGAGTTCGAGCCGTCGGTCCAGCGGAACAACTCGGGCTGACTGTCTTTCGGGCTGGTGAGTACGCCCAGCGCGCGCGTCATGGCCACGACGTGCAGCAGCGTCATACCGGGCTTGAGCCTGGCATTGAGCATGACCGCGCTGTCGACAAAGCCCAGCGGCCGGTCGGCAGCACGCTTGAGCACCTGCAGCATGCGAGTGAAATGCAGCAGCAGCCACATGACCAGCGCGCCGGTGGCGACCGCCACACCGGCCCAGCCGTAGGCGCGGTAAGCCGCGATCACCAGTGCCAAGCTCAGCAACGGTACAAGGATTTTCTGGATTTGCATGCCGCGATTTTGACGCACGGCAGGCCACGCCCCGTTCAGCCCGAGGTCGCAGGCATGCCGGCCCAGCGGACCGTGACCGCCAAGCCGCCAAGGGCGTCTGAGCGCAGCACCTGCACCTGCACCCCCGACACGGCCGCAATGCGCTTGACGATGGACCAGCCCAGGCCGCTGCCCGGCCGTTCATGCCCGGGCACGCGGAAGAAGCGCTCCCCCAGGCGTGCCATGTCCGGCTCGGACATGCCCGCGCCGCTGTCTTCCACGCGAAACACCGCCCCATCCGGTGCTGGCGCCACCGTCACCCGGATCTGCGCCTCGTCCGGGCTGTAGCGCATCGCGTTGTCGATCAGGTTGCGCAACAGCACACCCAGCAGCACCGGGTTGCCAGTGACGCGACACGGTGCGGACGCCTCCAGGGCCAGGGTCTGTCGCCGCGCCAACGCCAGCGGCGCCAGCTCGGCCGTCACTTGGCGTGCCAGTTCACCCAGCTCCACCGGGGCGGTGTCCCCGGCCGGCGCCGCCTCCAGCCGCGCCAGCGTCAACAGCTGCTCGACCAGCCGGGTGGCGCGGTCGCAACCGGCCAGCGTGGCCTGCAAGGCAGGCTGGCGCTGCGCATCATCGGCACCGGCGCACAGCGCCACCTGGGCCTGGGCGCGGATGGCGGCAATTGGCGTGCGCAGCTCATGCGCGGCATCGGCCGTGAAGCGGCGCTCGGAAGCCACCATGCGGTCGATGCGCTCGAACAAACCATTGAGCGCCTGCACCAGCGGCTGCATCTCCGACGGCAGATCGCGCAGCATCACCGGCTCCAGTGCCTCCGGGCGCCGGCGACGCAGGGCATCGCTCAATTGGCGCAAGGGCAACAGGCCTTGGTACACCGCCCACCAGCCGGCCAGCGCCAGCAGCGGCAAGGCGAACACCATCGGCCACAGCACACTGCGCAGAACGGCCCACAGGATGGCGCGGCGCGACGCGATCTGCTCGCCCACATAGACCTGCACGTCACGCTCATGGCCCTGCGCGGCAAAGACCCGCCACGCAACGCCATCGCCCAGGCGCACGGTGGTGTAGCCGCGGTGGATGTCGGCCATCGGGGTCAGGCCCGCATTGGCGGAGCGCATGGTGAGTTGTCCCTCATGGAAAACCTGAAAAGCCACCCGCGGCGCGTATTTGTGCAGCGAGGGCGCATCGGCCACCTCGTCATCGCCGTCATGGTCCATCTCGCCACCCTGCTGCACCACCAGCAAAGCCGCGGCCTGGGCCAGGTGGCCGTCCAGCAGCTCGTCGAGCTCATGGCGGGCATCGAGCCAGGTCATCAACGCGGCGCCGAGCCAGACCACGGTGACCAGCCCCAGCACAAGCACCAGCAGGCGCGCCTGCAGCGAGCGCAGTGAACGCAAGCCGTTCATGCGGCCTCCGTATCACGCAGCACAACGTAACCGACGCCGCGCACCGTCTGGATCAGCTCCGGCTGCAGCTTGCGGCGCAGGTGGTGGATGTGCACCTCCACTGCGTTGCTGTCCACCTCATGCCCCCAGCTGTAGAGCTGCTCTTCCAGCTGTTCGCGCGACAGGACGCGTCCGGCGTTGCGCATCAGGGCATGGAGCAGGTCGAACTCCCGCGTGGACAGCGCCACCGCCTGGCCGTTCAGGCTGACGCGGCGCGCCGCCGGCTCCAGCACCACGGCGCCGCTGCGCAGGCTGTCCTGCATCTGGCCGTGGGCACGCCGCACCAGAGAGCGCAGCCGCGCGCCCAGCTCATGCAGGTCGACCGGCTTCACCACGTAATCGTCCGCGCCCAGGTCGAGGCCGCGGATGCGATCGGGCACCGCATCGCGTGCGGTCAACACCAGCACCGGCGTGACCACGCCGCGCGCACGCAGCGCCTGCAGCACGTCCAAGCCATCCTTGCGCGGCAGGCCCAGGTCGAGCACACCGGCGGCATAGACGCCGGAGGCCAGCTCACGCTCGGCGGCCTCGCCATCGCGCACCCAGTCCACCTGGAAGCCGAGCTGGCGCAGGCCGGCGCGCAGGCCGTCACCCAGCAACGGATCGTCTTCCACCAGCAGGATGCGCATGTCTGGTCTCGGCCCTTGTTCAATAGACGCTATTCTTCCACCGCACGGCACTCAGTCGTCATCGTGGCCGTGCGACGCCGACTGCCTCCAGGTGGTCGCGGAAATCAGCCCGTTCGGTGACTGCTGCCATTCCCAGGCCCAGAAGGCCAGCACAGCGGCCAGCAGCATCGCGGCCAACCAAGCATGGTTGCGCGACACCAGATCCGGGCCACGGCCCTCCACCCGACCGCTGATCATAGGCATGGCCATGTTCTTGCGGCGCAACACGCTCATTGCGGCAATAAGCGCCAGATGCCCCAGCACCACCAGCAGGAAGGCATTGCCAACGAGTTCATGCAGCTCTTCCAGCCAGTCGCCACCCCATTCGTTGTAGGTGGCGTAGCCGGACAAGGTGAGCGGCAGCACCAGGGCCAGCAAGCTCACCACCGCCAGTGCCATCAGCAGGTACTGGCCCTGCCGCCAGTTCACCGTGCCGGTGCCCATGCCGCGCACGGCCGACAGCGCGGACTGCACCCACTGCGGCCATCCGCCGAGCTTGCGCAGCAGCAGCGACAGGCGCGCCGGCCGCGGACCAACCCAGCCATAGATCACACGGAACGCCAGCAGCCCGGCCATGGTGTAGCCCAGCGTGACGTGCAGCAACCGCCAGCGCTCGCCGTCGGCCGTCATGTAGGCGCCCAGAAAGCTCAGGGCGAACAGCCAGTGGAACATGCGGGTCGGTGCGTCCACCACGCGGCGCGTGGGTGTGCTGACCGGGCGGGCCGTGGCGCCTGTCTCATTCAGTGAAGTCATCGCAGTCATGGTCTTCTCCATTGTTCAGTCACGCCAGGTGCGGCGAAAGCGCTCGTCCAGCCCCTTGGGGAAGGTGATTTCGCGTTCCTTGAAGCTGCCGCTGTCGGCTCGGGTATGGCATGCGGTGCAGTTGGAGGGGCTCTTGACCGCGGGGTGCTTCCAGATCAGCGGATCCACCCCGCGGTGCTTGCGCACGAACCAGGCCGACTCGGTGATGCGGTCCTGCGGCGGCACTTCACGCACACGCTTGTAGGTGCCGGCATGCATCTGCAGCCACCCGCCAATCTCGCGCACGCTGGCGACGTCGAGCGAAGCGTCGGTCCCGTAGTGCTTGTCGAGCCCGCCCGTCAGCCGTTGCCAGGAGGCGGCGGGCAACATGCCCGGTGGGTAGGCCACGTGGCAGGCGGCACATTCCTGCTGGTACTTGGGCAGCAGCGGAACACGGGCGCCGCCGTCGTCAGCTTGCGCAAGCGCCGCGCCCAGCAGCACACCTGCCAGCGCGAGCCGGTAGAAGTCAGATCGTCGCATGGTCGTTTTCTCTCGTATCAAGGGGTGCTGCTCAGGGCTTGAGCGTCAGCAACCAGGCCAGCACGTCGGCCTTCTCGCCGGCCGTGCATGCACGGCCCAGCACGTCGTTGCAGTTGCGCTTGAACCATTTCTCGGTCTTGGCCACGTCGGTGAAGCGCTGGGGGTTGAATGCAGGGGCCAGCGGCGCGATGGTCTTGCCGGTGCTGGCATGCTTGCCTTCCGCGCCGGGCATGTTGGCGTGGCAGGAGGCGCAACTCCATTCCTGGCCGTGCCGGCTGGTGAAGAGCTGCTGCCCGCGCGCCGGCTGGGCGGCGGCACCTGACTGGGCCACGTAGCCGGCCAGTTGCTCGGCCGGCGTGGCGGCCTGCGCCAGGGAACCCAGGGCGGCACCGAGCAGAATCCCGATGCGCAGCCACGACGTCAATGTGTCCATAGAACCTCCATGGACTTCATCGTAGGCAGGCCGGATTAAGCTTTTCTTAACGCAGCCGCATGCTGCGGTCAGGTCGGTTCATCGGGCGGCGGTGGGGCCTGGCGCGGCCGGTCGCTGTGCGAGACGGTGTAGCTGTCGGCGGCATAGGCCGGGCCTTTCATCACCATCACGATGACACAGCCGATGGCGGCCGTGACCACCAGCGACCAGTGGAACAGCACCAGCCCGAACACGATGTAGTCAGCCACCTGCAGCCGGCGCAGACCGGCCGCCGTGGAGTCATCCACCAGCCAGTGCAGCGCCGCCAGCGCCAGCAGCGGCAAGGCCGTGCCCACCAGCCAGATCAGCGGTAGCTTGCGCCACAACGTCCACTCCCATCCCGTCGCGGCACGACGCGAGCCGGGAAGTTTGCGCAGCCAGTTCATGGGAAGGTTCCGAGGCGTTGAGGGCAGGGGGATTACCGACGATTTTGCGCCTAAGCCCTGCCGACTGGTTGATGCATGTCAAGACAGCCACGTCGCCCGCTTGGTGCGGCGTGCCGGCAACGCTATTCTTGGCCCTGAATTGCATCAACACGGGAGTTTCCATGCAACGATCCATTCTGTTTCTGGCCGGCGCCCTGGCGCTGGGCACCCTGTCTCACGTGGCCGTCGCCCAGACGGCCGAGGCCAAGGCCCAGTACACGGCCGACACCAAGGCCGCCAAGACCCGCTATGACAGCGACCTCAAGCTGTGTGCGGAAGAGTCTTCTTCCAGCGCCCGCCTGCAATGCCGGCGCGACGCCAAGACCGAGTACGACAAGGCACTGGCCGAGGCCAAGACACGCATGACTGCCAGCAGCACCGCCACCCGCGCGGCGCCGGCCGCCACCACGGCAACGCCTGCGCCCACCCAGGTGACCTGCCCCGACTGCGGCAAAGTGGTTTCGGTCAACGTGGTGGAGAAACAGGGTGAGGGTGGCGCCATCGGCATCATCGGCGGTGGTGCCGCGGGTGCGCTGCTGGGCCAGCAGATCGGTCAGGGCAGCGGCAAGGATCTGGCCACGATTGCCGGCGCCATCGGCGGTGCCTACGCCGGCAAGAAGATCGAGGAGAAGGTGCGTACCCACAAGGTCTGGCACGTGACGGTGCAGTACAACGACGGCAACCGCCGCAGCTTCGAGTTTGCGCAAGACCCGGGGCTGATCGTCGGTGACAAGGTGCGCAACGCGGGCGACACCATCGTGCGCGACTGACGCCGCAACTGCAATAGCTGCGCTGGCCTCAGGCCAGCGCGCGCACCACCTCCAGCGCCTGCTCCACCCGCTCGACAGCGTGGATGGTCAGGCCCTCGATGGCTTTCTTCGGCGCGTTGGCCTTGGGCACCACGGCCACGCTGAAGCCCAGCTTGGCGGCTTCCTTCAGCCGCTCCTGACCGCGCGGCGCCGGCCGCACCTCGCCCGCCAGCCCCACTTCACCGAAGGCGATGAAGCCCTTGGGCAGCGCCTTGCCGCGCAAGGACGAGGTGATGGCCAGCATCACCGCCAGGTCAGCCGCCGGCTCGCTGATGCGCACGCCGCCCACGGCGTTGACGAACACGTCCTGGTCCATGCAGGCCACACCGGCATGGCGGTGCAGCACCGCCAGCAACATGGCTAGCCGGTCACGCTCCAGACCGACCGACAGGCGACGGGGCGACGGGCCGCCGCTATCGACCAGCGCCTGGATCTCCACCAGCATCGGCCGCGTGCCCTCCAGCGTGACCATGACGCAGCTGCCCGGCACCGGCTCGGCGTGTTGGCTCAGGAAAATGGCGCTCGGGTTGGTCACGCCCTTGAGGCCTTTTTCCGTCATGGCAAAGACGCCGATCTCGTTGACGGCGCCGAAGCGGTTCTTGATGGCGCGGATGAGGCGAAAGCTCGAA
>JAULXO010000024.1:0-113613 GCA_032118555.1 Hylemonella sp.
GCTCGAACAGATGATCCGGGCTGGAGTCAACATGGTGCGGCTGAACTTCAGCCACGGCAAGGCGCAAGACAACATCGACCGCGCCCGGCTGGTGCGTGACGCGGCGGCCCGTGCCGGCCGCGAAGTGGCCATCATGGCCGACCTGCAGGGCCCGAAGATCCGCGTCGGCAAGTTTGCCGAGAACAAGGTGCAACTGCAGACCGGCCAGAAATTCGTGCTCGATGCCACCCGCACGGAACTGGGCGACGTCAATGCCGTGGGCCTCGATTACAAAGAACTGCCGCGGGACGTGAAGGCCGGTGACATGCTCTTGCTCAACGATGGCCTTATCACCATGCAGGTCGACGCTGTCAAGGGTGAGGCGGTGCACTGCACGGTCACCATGGGCGGCGAGCTGTCCAACAACAAGGGCATCAACAAGAAGGGCGGCGGCCTCACGGCGCCGGCCCTGACCGCCAAGGACATGGAAGACATCAAGACGGCGATGAGCTTCCAGGCCGACTACGTGGCGGTGAGCTTCCCGAAGAACGCCACCGACATGGAGATGGCACGCCAGCTCTGCAACGTGGCAGCGGCCGAGTTCAACCACAAACCCTACCTGATCGCCAAGATCGAACGCGCCGAGGCGATCCCGAAGCTGGAGGAGATCCTGCGCGCCAGCGACGGCATCATGGTGGCGCGCGGCGACCTGGCCATCGAGGTCGGCAACGCCGCTGTGCCGGCGCTGCAAAAGCGCATGATCACGCTGGCGCGCGAGATGGACAAGACGGTGATCACCGCGACCCACATGATGGAGTCGATGATCAACAACCCCATGCCCACGCGCGCCGAGGTGAGCGACGTGGCCAATGCGGTGCTCGACGGCACCGACGCCGTCATGACCTCGGCCGAGACGGCGGCCGGCAAGTTTCCGTTGGAGACGGTGGTGGAGATGGCCAGCATCTGCGTGGCCGCCGAAGGCGCGGAAGAGGTGGCATTGGACGCCGACTTCTCCGGCAAGACCTTCGGCCGCATCGACCAGTCGATCGCCATGGGCGCGTTGTTCACGGCACATCACCTGGGTGCCAAGGCCATCGTGGCGCTGACCGATTCCGGCTCCACCGCCCTGTGGATGAGTCGCCACCGCGTGCACATCCCGATCTACGCGCTCACGCCCAAGGTCGCGACGCAGCGCAAGATGGCGCTGTACCGCAACGTCACGCCGTTGTTGATGGACACCAGCGCCGACCGCGACACCGCCCTGCGCGACGCCGAGGAGCACCTCAAGAAGCGCGGCATCATGCAGCCGGGCGACATCTACGTCATCACCTGCGGCGAACCGATGGGCTCGCCCGGTGGTACCAACATGCTGAAAATCTGCCGCGTTTCCTGAGGCGGCGCGCGGCCGGCGGCGCCTTGGTGCCGCCAGCCCCTGAGGGTAAAATCGCTGGCAGTTACCAACCAGTTACCAACCAGTTACCAACTTCCCTAGGGGTTATTCATGCCACTCGTCTCGATGCGCGAGCTGCTGGACCACGCGGCCGAAAACGGCTACGGCATTCCGGCTTTCAACGTCAACAATCTGGAGCAGGTTCAAGCCGTGATGGCCGCCGCTGACGAAGTCGGCGCCCCGGTGATTCTGCAGGCCAGCGCTGGGGCCCGCAAGTATGCCGGCGAGCCCTTCATCAAGCACCTGATCCAGGCCGCCTGCGAGGCCTACCCGCACATTCCCTTGGTGATGCACCAGGACCACGGCACCAGCCCCAAGGTCTGTGAAGGCGCTATTCAACTGGGCTTCGGCTCGGTGATGATGGACGGCTCGCTGATGGAAGACGGCAAGACCCCCGCCTCGTTCGACTACAACGTTGACGTGACGCGCAAGGTGGTGGAGATGGCGCACAAGGTCGGCGTCACCGTGGAAGGTGAGTTGGGCTGCCTGGGCAACCTCGAAACCGGCGACGCCGGCGAGGAAGACGGCATTGGCGCCGCCGGCAAGCTGGACCACAGCCAGATGCTGACTGACCCGGAAGAAGCGGCCCAGTTCGTCAAGGCCACCCAGCTCGACGCGCTGGCGATTGCCATCGGCACCAGCCACGGCGCCTACAAGTTCAGCCGTCCGCCCACCGGTGACATCCTGGCGATTTCGCGCGTGAAGGAAATCAACAAGCGTATCCCCAACACCCACCTCGTCATGCACGGCTCCTCCTCCGTGCCGCAGGAGCTGCTGGCCATCATCAACCAGTACGGTGGCAAGATGAAGGAAACCTATGGCGTGCCGGTGAAGGAAATCCAGGAAGCGATCAAGTACGGCGTGCGCAAGATCAACATCGATACCGACATCCGCCTGGCGATGACCGGCGCGGTGCGCAAGTTCCTGGCCGAGAACCCGGACAAGTTCGACGCCCGCGAGTGGCTCAAGCCGGCCCGCGAGGCCGCCAAGGCCGTGTGCAAGGCGCGCTACCTGGAGTTCGGCTGCGAAGGCCAGGCCGCCAAGATCAAGGGCGCGACCCTGCAGGTCATGGCCGCCAAGTACGCCAAAGGTGAGCTGGCCCAGGTGGTGAACTGACCACGCGGCGCTTCTTGCGATAATCACAGGCCCGGCGTGCAGCGCCGGGCTTTTTCTTTTTCAGGCTGCCTCATGACCTCTGCCCTGCACACCTCTTCCCTCACCTCGCTGCCACTGCTGGCACGCGGCAAGGTGCGCGACAACTACGCCGTTGGCGACGACCGCATCCTGATGGTGGCGTCCGACCGCATCAGCGCGTTCGACGTCATCATGGGCGAGCCCATCCCGGGCAAGGGCGAGCTGCTGACGCAGATGGCGCTGTACTGGTTCGGCCAGCTGGGTCACATCTGCCCGAACCACCTCACCGGCGAGGCGCCGGAGAGCGTGGTCAAGCCGGACGAGGTGGCACAGGTCAAGGGCCGCGCCATGCTGGTCAAGCGCCTGAAGCCGATTCCGGTGGAGGCGGTGGTGCGTGGGTATCTGGCCGGCAGCGGCTGGGCCGAGTACCAGGCCAGTCAGTCGGTCTGCGGCGTCAAGCTGCCGGCCGGCCTGAGGAACGCGTCCAAGTTGCCGGAGCCGATCTACACCCCGGCTGCCAAGGCCGAGGTGGGCGAGCACGACGAGAACATTACCTTCGAGAAGACGGTAGAGATGATCGGCCTCGATCTGGCCACCCGCATCCGTGACATCTCGATTGCCATCTACAAGGCGGCGGCTGAGATCGCGCTCAAGAAGGGCATCATCATCGCTGACACCAAGTTCGAGTTCGGCCTCGACAAGGACGGCACGCTGGTGCTGATGGACGAAGTGCTGACGCCTGACTCCTCGCGCTACTGGCCGGTCGAGGGTTACCAGGAAGGCGCCAACCCGCCGAGCTACGACAAGCAGTTCCTGCGCGACTGGCTGGAAACCGCCACGGTGGACGGCAAGCCCTGGGGTAAGACCGCGCCGGCGCCCAAGCTGCCCGCGGACGTGATCGAGAAGACCGCGGCCAAGTACCGCGAAGCGCTGACCCGCCTGACAACGTAGGCGACACGGGTAACAGGATCAGAGCACCCACGGAACTGGCTCCGCCAGTCCGTCGGGTGCGCCCCCCTCCCGCCGCAGGCGAGAGAGGGGGGAGCGGCGCAGCCGCTCGGGGGGTGTTTCAATTCAGCGCCATGCTGAGCTTGCGGCGGTAGCTTGATACCAGCGCCGCCTGCTCATCTTCCTGCACTGTGGCGTGGCCGGCGAGTTCGATGCCGCCGGCGCTCTGGCCGCTCACTTCGGGGCCGGCCTTGGGCTTGGGCGGTGTCAGCAGGTCGAGGATGGCGATGAAGGTCTTGCGCGGGGCCTCGTCGTCCCACTTCTTGTCGCGCATGATGATTTCCAGCAGCTCGTCCAGCGCGTCCAGCCATTCGTTGTGCGCCATCAGCACGCGCGCCTTGGCAAAGCGGTGCTCGAAGTCGCGTTTGTTGGCTTCGATCTTCTGGTCGAACTGCGCCAGCGTCCACTGGCCGCGCGGGTCGGTGCTGACGAACTCCAGCGCGTTGAGCCACTGCTGCAGGCCCTCGAAGCGCAGCGGCACCGGAATGCGCGCCAGCGTCGGCGCCAGCGCACCGGCCGCCTGTGCCAGATGGCCGGTGCCGATCAGCAGCTTGATGTAGTCGTACAGCAACTCGTCATTGCCGGGGTCGGCCGCCACGGCGGCAGCCATGCGCGCCAGCGCGCTTTCCACGTCACCGGACTCCAGGTGCTCCTGCGCCTCCTCGGCGCCGGCCTGGGCCTGCAATGCTTCGTCGCTCGGCAGGTGCTTGGCCAGGAACTCGCGCAGCTTGCCTTCAGGCAGTGCGCCCATGAAACCGTCGACCGGCTTGCCACCCATCATCATCACGCAGGTCGGGATGCTGCGGATGCCGAAAGCGCCAGCCAGTTCCTGCTGCTCGTCGGAGTTGATCTTGGCGAGCACAAAGCGGCCGGCAAACTCCTCCTCCAGCTTCTCCAGGATGGGGCCGAGTGACTTGCAGGGGCCGCACCAGGGGGCCCAGAAATCCACCAGCACGGGCACGGACATGGAGGCCTGGATGACCTCGGCTTCGAAGTTTTCGGTGGTGATGTCGATCATTTGGGGCAGCTCGGGGCAAAAAAGTAAAATTCGGTCCTGATCATTCGCGGGACGCAGCGCTGTGGCACAGCGGCCAGCGCCGTTCTCAACATTATGAAAACTCTCATTGGTGTGGTCATGGGTTCCAGCTCCGACTGGGACACCATGCAACAGGCAGTCCAGATTCTCCACCACTTTGGCATCGCTCACGAAGCCAAAGTGGTATCGGCGCATCGCATGCCGGACGACATGTTCGCCTACGCCGAAGCCGCGGCCGGCCGCGGCCTGAAGGCCATCATCGCCGGTGCCGGTGGTGCGGCCCACCTGCCGGGCATGCTGGCGGCCAAGACCACGGTGCCGGTGCTGGGCGTGCCGGTGGCCAGCAAGCACCTGCAGGGCGTCGATTCACTGCACAGCATCGTGCAGATGCCCAAGGGCATTCCGGTGGCCACCTTTGCCATCGGCCAGGCCGGTGCGGCCAATGCGGCACTGTTCGCCGTCGCCATGCTGGCCAACGAAGACCCGGCCTTGCGCGCCAAGCTCGACGCCTACCGCGCCGAACAGACCGCCACCGCGCGCGGCATGCACCTGCCGCCCGCCATATGAGTCAACGCGCCATTCCCCCCCGCATCCTGCCCGGCACCCGGGTCAACGGCCAGCCCGCCACCCTGGGCGTCATGGGCGGCGGCCAGCTCGGTCGCATGTTCGTTCAGGCCGCGCAGCGCATGGGCTACTTCACCGCCGTGCTCGACCCGGATGCGTCCAGCCCGGCGGGTCTGGTGAGCCACCACCATGTGCCCACCGGCTACCTCGACGAAGCGGGTCTGGCGCAGCTGGCGCAGCACAGCGCGGCCATCACCACCGAGTTCGAGAACGTGCCGGCTGCCGCGCTGCGCGCGCTGGCGGCCCAGCGCCCGGTGGCGCCGAGCGCCGACGCCGTGGCCATCGCGCAGGACCGTGCGCAGGAGAAGGCGCACTTCATGCGTTGCGGCGTGCCGGTGGCCCCGCATGCGGTGATCGAGACGCCCGCGCAACTGGCGGCAGTGACCGATGACCTGTTGCCCGGCATCCTGAAGACGGCGCGCCTGGGCTACGACGGCAAGGGCCAGATGCGTGTGAAGACGCGTGCCGAGCTGGTGGCCGCCTGGGACGAGCTCAAGCGCGTGCCCTGCGTGCTGGAAAAGATGCTGCCGCTGGCCAACGAGTGCTCGGTCATCGTGGCGCGCGGCTGGGACGGCAGCATGGTCAACTTCCCGGTGCAGCGCAACCTGCACCGCGACGGCATTCTGGCGGTGACCGAGGTGTATGAAGGAAATCTGCCCTCTGCCCTTGCCGCACAGGCGGTGACTGCTACGAAATCGGTAGCAGAAGGCCTGCAGTACGTCGGCGTGCTGTGTGTCGAGTTCTTCGTGCTGCAGGACGGCAGCCTGGTCGTCAACGAGATGGCACCGCGCCCGCACAACAGTGGCCACTACACGCTCGACGGCTGCGACCAGTCGCAGTTCGACCTGCAGGTGCGCACCCTCGCCGGCCTGCCCTTGGTGCAGCCGCGTGCCTATGGCCCGTCCATCATGCTCAACCTGCTGGGTGACATCTGGCTGGCCTTCAACGACGCGCCGCCGTGGGATTTGGTGCTGGCCCTGCCCGGCACCCACCTGCACCTGTACGGCAAGCTCGACGCCAAGGCCGGCCGCAAGATGGGCCACCTCAACATCACCGGCACCTCGGTGGATGAGGTGCGCGCCACCGCGTTGGCGGCGGCCAAGATCCTGGGCCTCGAGCCCTTCTGACGGCGCGGCGCGCGATGATCCTGGACGGACGCGACCCGGCAGCCGTCACCGCGGCAGCGCAGGCGCTGCAGCGCGGCGAGTTGCTTGGCCTGCCGACCGAAACCGTCTACGGCCTGGCGGCCGATGCTGCCAACCCGGCCGCGGTGGCGAAGATCTTTGCCGCCAAGGGCCGACCCAGCGACCACCCGCTGATCGTGCATGTGGCCGACGCCGCGGGCGTCGACTACTTCGCGCAAGACGTGCCGGACTTCGCCCGGCAACTGATGCAGGCCTTCTGGCCCGGCCCGCTCACTCTTATCCTGCCGCGCCGGCCCGAGGTCGGTGCCGCCGCTGCCGGGGGACAGGACTCGATCGGCCTGCGTTGCCCCGCGCATCCGGTGGCACAGGCGCTGCTGCGGTCAGCGCACGCGCTGGGCGTGCACGGCGTGGCCGCACCGAGCGCCAACAAGTTCGGCCGTGTCAGCCCCACCACTGCCGCCCATGTGCGCGACGAGTTCGGTGACGACCTGCTGGTGCTCGACGGCGGCGCCTGCCCGGTCGGCATCGAGTCCACCATCATCGACTGTACGCGTGGCGCGCCCGTGCTGTTGCGCCCGGGCCAGATCACGCGCGCGCAGGTGCAGGCAGCGTGTGGCCTGACCTTGCGCGCGAAGAATGAATTGGCTGCACCGGCCCCGCGCGCGTCCGGCACGCTGGAGTCGCACTACGCGCCGAACGCCAAAGTGCGCCTGATGGACGCCCAGGCGCTGCAGGCCGCACTCGACGTGCTGGGCCGCGACCTGGCTGGCCCGGCCACGATTGCCGTCTACGCCCGCAGCGTGCTGCGCCTGCCATCGGCCCAGGTGCTGTACCGGCGCATGCCCGACGATGCCGCGGCCGCAGCACAGCAGCTGTTCGCCGTGCTGCGCGAGTTCGACGCCGCCGGCGTCAAGCTGATCTGGATCGAGCCGCCACCCGAGACCGCCGCGTGGGAAGGGGTGCGCGACCGGCTGACACGGGCGGCTGCATGAACCCGTGGGACGGGGGGCGCAAGGACACGGAATTGCGCCGTCTCGGCCCCGGCCTCATCACTGGCGCCGCTGACGACGACCCGAGCGGCATCGCCACCTACTCGCAGGCAGGCGCCCAGTTTGGCTTTGCCATGCTGTGGACGGTGGTGGTCACGCTGCCGCTGATGGCAGCTATCCAGCTGGTGAGCGCGCGTATCGGCTTTATTACCGGCCGCGGCCTCACAGCCAACATCAAGCAGGCCTTCCCGCGCCCGGTGCTGCTCGCCATCGTCGGCCTGCTGCTGCTGGCCAACACCCTCAATCTGGCGGCCGACATCGCTGCCATGGCGGAAGCGCTGCGACTGCTGGTGGGCGGTCCGTCGCAGGTCTACGCGGTGACCTTCGGCCTGCTGTGCCTGCTGCTGCAGGTGTTCCTGCGCTACCGCAGCTACGTGCGCTGGCTCAAGTGGCTCACGCTTGCGCTGCTGGCCTATGTGGCGGTGGTGTTCACGCTGCGCATCGACTGGGACCAGGTCGCGCGTGAGACGCTGTGGCCCTCACTGCCGGCCAGCCGCGACGTGCTGCTGACCATCGTCGCCGTCTTCGGCACCACCATCAGCCCCTACCTGTTCTTCTGGCAGGCCGGGCAGGAGATGGAAGAGGTGCACAACGGGGCGCCGCCGGTACATACCGAGGGGCAGGTGCTGCGCCATTTGCGCCGTATCCAGTGGGACACGCTGGTCGGCATGACGTTTTCCAACCTGATCGCCTTCTTCATCATCCTCAGCACCGCGGCCACGCTCCACGCTGCCGGCGTGCGCGACATCCAGACCTCGGCCCAGGCGGCCGAGGCCTTGCGCCCGCTGGCCGGCGAGTTGACCTTTCTGCTGTTCAGCCTGGGCATCATCGGCACCGGCCTGCTGGCGGTGCCGGTGTTGGCCGGCTCGGCCGCCTATGCGGTGGCCGAAGCCGCGGGCTGGCAGGGCAGCCTGGACCTGCGGCTCGAACGCGGCGAGGGGCGCGGCTTCTACGGTGTGGTGGCGCTGGCCACGCTGGGCGGTGTGGCGCTGTGCTTCATGCCGGTGGACCCGGTGCGCGCGTTGTTCTGGGCTGCCGTGCTCAACGGCGTGATCTCGGTGCCCATCATGGCCGTGATGATGCTGCTGGCGGCGCGGCGCGACATCATGGGGCCGCACGTGATCGGCCCGCGCTTGCGCTGGTTGGGCTGGACCGCCACGCTGGCCATGGGCAGCACGGTGTTGGCGATGGGGCTGGCGTTCTAGCCTTGGCGCGGTGAGCGTGCGCGACGCTCGAACACCAGCTTCATGACGAGAATGGCCGACGCCAGCACCAGCGTGACGGCGTTGGCGACCACGACCGGCCAGGCGCCTACCCGCAGGCCGTAGACCAGCCACAGCGCCACGCCGAGCGTGAAGACGCTGTACATGCCTAGCGAGATGCCGCGGACGTCGCGCGTGCGGAAGGTATGCCAGGCCTGTGGCACGAAGCTCAGGGTGGTCAGACTGGCGGCAAGGTAACCGATGAGGTCGTTCATGGCGGGCGGGCCTACTGGCTCGGGGGCGGTGGCGGGGTTTCGGTCGCCACCACGCGGTTGCGGCCACCGGTCTTGGCGCGGTAGAGCGCGTCGTCGGCACGGCGGATCAGGGCCTGGGGCGTGGTGCCGTGGCCGGGGTAGGTGGCCACGCCGACCGAGAGCGTGGCCTGCATGCGGAACGCGCCGAAGTGGATGCTGTGGGCCGCGAATTCCTGGCGCCACTGCTCCGCGCGCTCCAGTGCTGCGGCCTGCGTCATGGCCGGCAGCAGCAGCAGGAATTCCTCGCCACCGAAGCGGCAGACCACGTCGCTGGTGCGCGCCCGCGCACTCAGCATGGCGGCGAGCTGCTTGAGTACCTCGTCGCCGGCCAGGTGGCCATAGGTGTCGTTGATCTGCTTGAAGTGGTCGAGGTCGATCAGCATCAGGCTCAGCGGCAGGCCTTCGCGCTGGCAGCGCGCCAGTTCGCGCGCCAGCGTGTCGTCGAGGTAGCGACGGTTGTACAGGCCGGTCAGCGGGTCGCGGTGGGCCTGCTCGCTCAGTTTTTCCTGCAGCACATGGATGGCCTGCAGCTGGGTCTGCAGCGAATCGTTGGCATGGTGCAACGCCTGCTCGCTCTCGCGCAGTGCGGCGCGTGTGGCCTGCAGCGTGCGGTTGCGGTGGAAGGCGGTGCTGGTGGCCATGAGCAGGAAGAGCGTCAGGCCGACGATGCACAGCATGGTGACCGGCCAGCTTGTCTCCAGATGCAGCGCCTGGTCGCTCAGTGCCCACCCGAGAAGCCCGCCAGAGAAGAACAGCACCATTGCCTGCAGCGCATAGCGCAGGCCGCCGTAGAGCGTGATCGACACCAGGTTGCAGCTCAGCACGGCAAAGCTGATCCACAGCGGAAAGCCCATGAAGCCGGCCCACAGGCCCATGGCCAGCGCGTCGATCAGGAAATTGCCCAGCACCGCCTGCATCGCCTGGGGGGCGCGTCTGGCGCGCCAGTGCAGCAGGTGCGGGTAGACGAAGAACTGCAGCACCAGCAGGCCCCAGACCAGCCAGGGAGAGTCCTGGCCCCGCAGGTGGGCGGCAAAGACGGCAAAGCCCATGACGAAGCCGCTGGTCCGGACCCGGTGCACGATGTGCAGCAGCGTGTCCGGGCGACCCGGCGGCGCGGCTGCCGCGGCGCCTGCCAGCGGGGCTGGCGCGCTTATCGGTCCTTCTGTGCCCATTCGATCAGCGCCTCGATGGCCGGACGCGCGGCATTGGCGTTGGCGTGGTTGACGATGGCGACCAGCACATAGCGCCGGCCGCTGGCGGCGTGCACATAACCGGCCACGCCGGCCACATCGCGCAGGCTGCCGGTCTTGAGGTGGGCACTGCCGGCGGCGCGGTTGCGCATGCGGCGCAGCGTGCCGTCCATCCCGGTGATGGGCAGCGAAGACGCGAGCTCGGGCAACAGCGGCGAGGCCCAGGCGTGTTGCAGCAGCCGTGCCAGCGCCTGCGCCGTGACGCGTTCGCTGCGCGACAGGCCGGAGCCGTTGTCGAGCACCGGCACGTCGTCGGCGCCAAAGCGCTCCTTCCACCAGCCCTGCAGCACCTCGCGCGAGGCGGTGTAGCTGCCGACGCCTTGCTGCGCCAGGCTCAGGGTCAGGAAGAGCTGTTGCGCCATCACGTTGTTGCTGTACTTGTTGACGTCGCGGATCACCTCGGCCAGCGCCGGCGAGGCCAGCTCGAAGGCCGGTGCCAGCCCGCCAGGTACCTTGCCTTCACGCACCCGCCCTCGCAGCTGGCCGCCCATCTCGCGCCACAGGCCTTCCACGGCGCGTGCGGCGTAGCTCGCCGGGTCGGCATAGGCCAGCGGCCAGACCTTCTCGCCGCAACTGGCGGGGTAACGGCCGGCAAAGCGGATGCGTGAAGGGTCGGAAAAGTCAGCGCGCAGTGCGCTACGCCAGTCGCCACAGTCAGTCTCGATCAGTGGCACGTGCGTCGGCAGCTGCACACCGGCCAGCGGCGGGTCGTAGCTCACGTGCGCGGCGTTGGCCGTGCGGTCAGGCACGAAGGTCATGACCACGGCCTTGTAGTTCAGCAGCAGCGCGTCGGGCGCGGCGTTGTAGGGCCGCAGGCGTTCGCCGTCGAACTCGCCCGGGTCGGGTGCGGCCACGTCGAAGGCGCTGCGGTCGAGCACGATGTCGCCTGCAATTGTCTTGATGTCCAGTCCCTGCACGCGGCGCAGCAGCAACCACAGGCGCTCCAGCACCAGCTTGGGGTCGCCCTGGCCCTTGATGTAGACGTTGCCGTAGAGCGTGCCGTTGCGTGCCGTGCCTTCCACATAGACCGGTGTGCTCCAGCTGTAGGTCGGTCCCAGCGTGTCGAGTGCGGCGTAGGTGGTCACCAGCTTCATCACCGAGGCCGGGTTCACCGGCATGCCGGCGCGGTGGGTAAGGCGCGGTGCGGCGCGGCCTTCGACGTCCACCACCAGCGCGCTCAAGGCCTCGGGCGGCACCTTGGCGCGCGCCAGCGCGGCGCTGACGTCGGCCGGCAGGCGGTTCTGGGCCTGCGCCAGGCTGCTGATCAGCAGCAGGGCGGCGGCCAGCAGGCCGCGGCGGAGGATGGGGGGATACAGGCGTGACAGAGGCATGGCGCGGACAGTCTAACGCCGCACGCCGATAATCGCGGCATGCATTTCCTCAAGGGTCTGTCGCCGCGCACGGTCGGCATCGGCGCGGCGGTCATCACCGTCGCCATCTGGACCGCTTTCATCGTTATTGCCCGCGCGTCGGCCCAAGGCTCGCTGTCGCCGTTCGACATCGCGCTGGCGCGCATCGTCGGCGCCAGCCTGGTGCTGCTGCCGCTGGGCGCTTGGCTGGTGCAGCGCGACCGCGCCCTGGCCGCGCAGGGTGCGCCGCTGCTGCCCAGTGGCGGTGCGTCGTCTTTCTTCGGCCTGTCGCCGCTGGGCCTGCGCGTCACGGCCGCCTGCGGCGTCTTTGGCGGCTTCGGCTACGCGGTGCTGGCCTATGCCGGCTTCTTCTACGCACCGGCGGCCCATGCCTCGGTGCTGATGCCCGGCAGCCTGCCGCTGTGGACTACGTTGCTGGCGCTGCTGGTGCTGGGCACACCCATCACGCCCGCGCGCGCCGTCGGCCTGGCGTGCATCGTCGGCGGTGACTTGCTGGTGGGCGGCGCCAGCCTGCTCAAGGCCTTCGAGGGGGGCGAGGTCTGGAAGGGCGACCTGCTGTTCATGACGGCGGCCATGTGCTGGTCGGCCTACAGTGTGCTGGCGCGCCGCCATGGCTTGGACGCCGTGCGCGCGACCGCCGCGATCACGGTGTTTGCGCTGTTCACCTATGTGCCGGTGTATGCCCTGCTGCTGGGCCTGGGCGTGCTGCACAGCCAGCTGGCCACGGCGCCCTTGGGTGAGGTGCTGTTTCAGGTGCTGTTCCAGGGTGTGGGCTCGGTGGTGATCTCGGGCATTACCTTTGTGCGCATGATCCAGTACTTCGGTCCGGTGCGTTCGACCATGATCACCGCGCTGGTGCCCGGCCTGTCGGCGCTGGGCGCCGTGATCTTTCTCGGCGAGCCGCTGTACTGGAACCTGATCGCCGGCCTGGTGCTGGTGACGGTGGGCATCACCTTCGGCGTGCGCAAGACGGCTGCTATCAATTCGGGAGCTGACAATGCCCCATCTGCCGGCGCAAAAGGCTGATTTGTCATATGAAACTGCTTGCCTTCGATACCAGTACGGAACTGATCTCCATCGCCGTGACACGCCCGGTGGACGGCCAGCCACGTGTCTGGCAGCACACCGGCGCCGGCGGGGCGCAGGCCTCCAGCGCATTGATCCCGGCCATCGAGGTGCTGCTGGCCGAGGCCGAGTTGCGGCTCGACGATCTCGACGCCATCGCCTTCGGCCAGGGGCCGGGTTCTTTCACCGGCCTGCGCACCGCCTGTGCGGTGGCCCAAGGGCTGGGCTTTGGCGTTGGTGTGCCGCTGCTGCCGGTGGACACCCTGCTGGCGGTGGCCGAGGAGGCACGCGCGCAGCAGGCGTCGCAACAGGCCGAGCTGCGCCTGCTGGCCCTGCTCGATGCCCGCATGGACGAGCTGTATGCGGCGCACTACGTCTGGCAGCACGGGGCCTGGACGCAGGGCGCCGACTACGCGTTGCTCAAGCCCGAAGCCGTGCTGCTGCAGCAGAGCCAGGCACTGGCCGGCAATGTGTTTGCCGAGTACGGCGAACGCTTGCCGGTCGATGCTGCGGTGCCACGCTGGCAGGCGCTGCCCACCGCCGCGGCCATGCTGCGGCTGGCGCCGGCGCTGCTGGCGGCCGGCCACGCCGTGCCGGCCGAGCAGGCCCTGCCGCGCTACATCCGCGATAAAGTTGCCAAGACCACGCTGGAGCGCGAGGCCGAGAAGGCGGCGCGCTGAGCACCCACCCCGCACACACCATGAGTGCCGTCCCGCAGCCTGTCGAAGCCCGCTTCGAGCCGCTCACGCCCGAGCGGCTCGACGAGGTGCTGCGCATCGAGCAGCGTGCCTACCCGCATCCGTGGACGCGCGGCAATTTCCTCGACGCCATCCACTCCGGTTATCAGGGCCAGCTGCTGCTGGCGGGCGACGAGCTGCTGGGCTACTTCGTCGCCATGCAGGGCGTGGACGAGGTGCACCTGCTCAACATCACGGTGGCCCCCGAGTTCCAGCGCCAGGGCTGGGCGCGCGTCATGCTCGAGGCGCTGGCCACCTGGGCGCGCGGCCGGGGGGCCGAGTGGCTGTGGCTGGAAGTGCGCGTGAGCAATGCACGCGCCCTCGGCGTCTACGAGGCGCACGGCTTTCGCCGCGTCGGCCAGCGCAAGGGCTATTACCCGGCCGGCCGCGGCGAGCGCGAAGACGCCGTGGTGATGAGCCTGCATCTGTAGGCGATCAGGGACAATGGCGCCATGAGCTTGGAACTGGATGCGCGTCAACGCGCGATGCTGGAGGAGATGGGTGTGCGGGTCTGGAGTCCGCTGCACCCGGCCAGCGTTGACGACGCGCCGACCCACGCAGATGTGGCGGTCGCTGGCATGAGCGGTGGCACGCCAGCAAGTGCTCCTGAAAAGATAGCTGGTGGTGGCCAACCATCGAGGGCAGAATCCCGATTTGAGCCCCAGCCGACGGCGCCGGTCCTGACGGCTGCTGCGCTGCCGGCTGATATTGCGGCGCTGGACTGGGACGCGCTCGAACAGGTCGTGGCCGGCTGCCAGGCCTGCGGGCTGTGCAAGAGCCGCAAGAACACGGTGTTCGGCGTTGGTGACCGGCAGGCGCGTTGGCTGGTGGTGGGCGAAGCGCCGGGCGAGCAGGAGGACCTGCAGGGCGAACCCTTTGTGGGCCAGGCCGGCCAGTTGCTCGACAACATGCTCAAGGCCCTCGGCCTGGACCGTGGCGCCAATGGTGACCAGGGCGTCTTTATCGCCAACGTGCTCAAGTGCCGCCCGCCGGCCAACCGCAATCCGCAGCCGGATGAGGTGGCGAAGTGCGAGCCCTACCTGCGCCGCCAGGTCGAGCTGCTGCAGCCGCAGATCATCTTGGCGCTGGGCCGCTTTGCCGCCCAGTCGCTGCTGCAGGCCACGGTGCCGGATGTGGCCAGCGTGCCGCTGGGTAAGCTGCGCGGCCAGGTGCACCAGTATCAGGGCGTGCCGGTGATCGTGAGCTACCACCCCGCCTACCTGCTGCGCACGCCACAGGACAAGGCCAAGGCCTGGGCCGATCTGTGCCTGGCGCTCGACGCCGTGCAACGTATGCCGGCGCGATAAACGTTCTGCGCGAGAAGACTTCAACATGCCTAAATTTCTGCGTTCCCTCGTCGTCGGCCTGATCATGCTGCTGGGTCTGGCGGCCGCCTGGACCTGGCTGAGCTTGAGCTGGAGCTACGCCGAAGGCGAACGCGCCGGCTATGTGCAGAAGCTGTCCAAAAAGGGCTGGCTGTGCAAGACCTGGGAGGGCGAGATCGCCATGGTGACCATGCCCGGCGCCATCCCGGAGAAATTCGAGTTCAGCGTGCGCGACGACGCCGTGGCGCAGAAGATCAACGCCCTGGCCGGCAAGCGCGTGGTGCTGCATTACCGTCAGCACAAGTTCGTGCCGACCTCCTGCTTTGCGGAGACCGAGTACTTCATCCACGATGTGCGTGAGGTGCTGGAAACACAGGTGCCGGCGCCTCTGGCGCCCAGTGCGGCACAGGGCGAGCTGCAGGCGCCGCGCTGACCCACTCGTGCGCCGTTGCGGCCGGTGCCCTTCAAGGAGGTGATCCATGCGCCCGACCACCGCCGTCTTCATTGCCACCAGTCTTGACGACTTCGTGCAACACCGCTACCGCGTGTCGCACACCGAATGAGCAGCACGCCACCGACCGACAGCGCCCGCCTGTTTCTGGCCCTGTGTCCAGGGCCGTCAGTGCAGGCAGCCCTGGCCGAGCACGCGGCCGCCTGGCGCTGGAATGCCGAGGCGGTGCGTTATGCGCCGCCGGACTGGCATGTGACGTTGCATTTCATCGGTGCGGTGCCCCGCCCTCGGATCGACAAATTGCGGGCCGCACTCGATGTACCGATGCAGCCTTTCGAGCTGCGCTTTGGCACGCCCACGCTGTGGCCGCACGGGCTGGCGGTGCTGTTGCCGATGGCCACGCCGGCGACGTTGCAGCAGTTGCACGACGCACTCGGCCAGCGCCTGCGCCAGGCGGGCCTGCGCACCGACGAGCGTCCCTACCGCCCGCACCTGACGCTGGCGCGACGGGCTGCGACGGCCCAACCGCCGGCGCAGTGGCTGGCCTGGGGCTGGTCCGTGCCGGGCTACGTGCTGATGGAGTCGACCGGCGATGCCGCGGCGCGCTACCGCGTGCTGCAGCGCTACGGCCAGCCCGGTGCGGCGGAGGCCCTGCTGCCTTGAAGCAAAATCGGGGAAGAGGAAAGACTGCCCACCATGAGCCAAGCCGCTGACAAGGAAAAAGAACCGTCGATGGAGATCTACGGCGAACCGGGCCACCTGATCCGGCGTGCCCAGCAGATCGCTGTGTCCAAGTTCCATGAGGTGCATGGCCGCCACCTGACCCCGATCCAGTACGCCATCCTGCGCACCCTGCACCAGGCGCCCGGCATCGACCAGGTGACGCTGGCGCAGTTGATTGCGCTCGACACCTCGACCACGGCCGACATCGCGGCGCGACTGGAAGCCAAAGGCTGGATCCTGCGCGAGGTGCTGCCGCGCCGTCAGCGCCGCCTGTCGCTCACCCCGGTGGGTGAGGAAGTCCTGCTGGAGCTCAAGCCCGGTGCCGACATCTTGTACGAGGGCATCATGAGCAGCCTGGAGCCGGCGGAGCAGAAGGAGTTCATGCGCCTGCTGCGCAAGTTCGTGCATCTGCACGACAGCCAAGGCAAGCCGGAAGGCCCGGCCAAGACCCCGGCCCGCCGCACTCGCGCCTGAGCCCCGGCTCGGGCTCGCCGTCCGTCGGGGAACCGCGCAACCTAGGGTTACCACTTAGTCTTGGGTCTTTCATTGCCAATTCACATTCAGTACAATGAATCACATTCAGTATACGGAATGACTGAATCCGACTAACCTGAACCTAGCGAGGTAGCCCATGTTTCCGAAAAACACCTGGTATGTAGCCGCCACGTCCAACGAGATCGACGAGAAGCCGCTCGGCCGCACGATCTGCAACGAGCGCATCGTGTTCTACCGCGGCGAAGAGAGCAAGGTCGCCGCCGTGGAAGACTTCTGCCCGCACCGCGGCGCGCCGCTGTCGCTCGGCTATGTCTGCGAAGGCAAGCTGGTTTGCGGCTACCACGGGCTGGAAATGGGTTGCGACGGCAAGACCGTGCACATGCCGGGCCAGCGCGTGCGCGGCTTTCCCGCCATCAAGGCCTACCCGGTGGTGGAACGCTACGGCTTCATCTGGGTCTGGCCCGGCGACGCCGCCAAGGCCGACGAGAGCAAGATTCCGGTGCTGGAGTGGTACGACCACCCCGAATGGGCCTATGGCGGTGGCCTGTACCACATCAAGTGCGATTACCGCCTGATGATCGACAACTTGATGGACCTGACGCACGAGACCTATGTGCACTCCACCTCCATCGGCCAGAAGGAAATCGACGAGACGCCCTGCAAGACCACGGTCAACGGCGACGAGGTCGTGACCGCGCGCTACATGAACGGCATCATGCCGCCGCCCTTCTGGAAGGCCGCGCTGCGCAGCAACAACCTGCCGGACGACGTCACGGTGGACCGCTGGCAGATCTGCCGCTTCACGCCGCCGAGCAACGTGATCATCGAAGTGGGCGTGGCGCTGGAAGGCCAAGGCGGCTACGACGCACCGAACGACAAGAAGGTCTACAGCAAGGTGATTGACTTCATCACGCCCGAGACCGAGACCTCGATCCACTACTTCTGGGGCATGGCGCGCAAGTTCAACCCGAAGGACAAGGCGCTGACCGCCACCATCCGCGAAGGCCAAGGCAAGATCTTCGGCGAAGACCTGGAGATGCTGGAGAAGCAGCAGCGCAACCTGCTCGACTACCCCGACCGCGCTCTGCTGATGCTCAACATCGACGCCGGTGGCGTGCAGTCGCGCAAGATCATCGACCGTCTGATCTCGGAAGAAAAAGCACAGGCCTGAGGAAAACGATGAGTTCTGCCCAGACCCTGCAGGTACGTGTGGCGCGCAAGGCCACCGAAGCGCTGGACATCGTGACGCTGGAACTGGTGGCGACCGACGGCAGCGCGCTGCCCGCTTTCGGCGCCGGTGCCCACGTCGATGTGCAGCTGCCCGGTGGCATCACGCGCCAGTACTCGCTGTGCAACGATCCGAAGGAAACCCACCGCTACCTGATCGGCGTGCTGCGCGACCCCGCCTCCCGCGGTGGCTCGCAGGCGGTGCATGACAAGGTGAAGGAAGGCGACGTGCTGCAGATCAGCACGCCGAAGAACCACTTCCCGTTGGCGCACGACGCGAAGAAGAGCCTGCTGCTCGGCGGCGGCATCGGCATCACGCCCATCCTGTGCATGGCCGAGCGCCTGGCCAACACCGGTGCGGCGTTCGAGATGCATTACGCCACGCGCTCGCCCGAGCGCACCGCCTTCCGCGAGCGTATCGCCAAGTCCAGCTTTGCCGGCCAGGTGGCGTTCCACTTCGACGACGGTGCTCCTGAGCAGAAGCTCGATCTGGCCAAGCTGCTGGTCAAGCCCGAAGCCGGTACGCACCTCTACGTCTGCGGCCCCAAGGGTTTCATGGACGCCGTGCTGAACACCGCGCGCGCCCAAGGCTGGCCGGAAGACCAGTTGCACTACGAGTTTTTTGGCGCCACGGTGGAGAAATCCGACAGCGATGCCAGCTTTGAAGTGAAACTCGCCAGTTCGGGCCGTATCGTCATGGTGCCGAAGGACAAGACGGTGACGCAGGCACTGGCGGAAGCCGGCGTCGAGATCATGATGTCCTGCGAGCAGGGCGTGTGCGGTACCTGCCTGACGCGCGTGCTTGAAGGTGTGCCCGACCACAAGGACAGCTACCTCACGCCCGAGGAGCAGGCCGCCAACGACCAGTTCCTGCCTTGCTGCTCGCGTTCCAAGACGCCGCAGCTGGTACTGGACCTCTGAGCGCCCGAAGCGTCAACCCAACCCGGCCTTGGCCGGGTTTTTTATTCAGCGTTGCTGCGTCGGCAGCAGCACCGAGGCAATCGCCAGCATCATCAACCCGACCGCCGCGTAGTCCTGCCAGTGCAACAGCTCACCCAGCCAGAGCGCGCCGCTGAAGACGCCGATCACCGGAATCAGCATCACGCTCAGGGTCGAGGCCACCGGCGTCAGGTGGCGTGCCAGCGACAGGAACATCGTCTGCACCACGCCGAAGATCAGAACGGCGTTGAAAACAATGGCGCCCCAGGTCGCCGGCGGTGGCGTGGTCCACTGCGGCCGCTCAAGCTGCAGGGCCAGCACGCTGACCAGCACCGCCGTCATGACGGTCATCCAGAACGAGATGGTGAGCGTGGGCACCGGCAGCGTGGTGCGCCGCATCAGTTGCACGCCCATGGCCCAGGCCAGCGCCGAGATCAGCGCATACAGCACGCCCATGGGGCGACCGGCCAGGTGGGTGAACTCATGCCACAGCAACAGCAGCACGCCCGTGGCCGCCGCGGCCACACCGCCCCAGCCGCGCCACGACAGGCGCTGGTGGAACAGCAGCGCGCCCAGCAACGCGGAGAAGATCGGCATGCTGTAGCCCAGGATGGCGGCACGCCCGCTGCTGAGCGACTTGACCGCCACGATGATGAGCGGGTGCCAGAGGAACATGTTGAACACCGCCAGCCAGAACAGCTCGCGCCAGTGGCTGCGGGGAATGCGAAACGGTGAGCGGGTCAGCCACAGGCCGAGCGCCATCACCGGCAGGCCCAACCACATGGAGATGACGCGGAAGGTCAGCGGCGGGTAGTCGGTGACGCCGATCTTCATCACCGGCCAGTTCAGGCCCCAGATCAGGGTGATGAAAACAAGACCGATCAGCTGTTGGCGGCTCAGGGTGGACATGGGTCACGATTGTGGCCGCAAACCGGGAACTCGCTGGCGCCTGGGGGCGTGCCGGGGCGGCTTCTTACAATAGCGGCATGACCTTCCTCGACATGCTGCGCGCCGCCGAGCGCCAAAACAGCTCGATGCTGTGCGTGGGGCTGGACCCTGAGCCGACCAAGTTCCCGGCCGGCCTCAAGGGCGACAGCCGCAAGATCTACGACTTCTGTGCGGCCATCGTCGACGCCACCGCCGACTTGGTGATCGCCTTCAAGCCGCAGATCGCCTACTTCGCCGCGCACCGCGCCGAGGACCAGCTGGAAAAGCTCATCAGCCACATGCGCCGTGTGGCGCCGCAGGTGCCCATCATCCTCGACGCCAAACGCGGCGACATCGGCAGCACCGCCGAGCAGTACGCACGCGAAGCCTTCGAGCGTTATGGTGCCGATGCGGTGACGCTCTCGCCCTTCATGGGCTTCGACTCGGTGGCGCCCTACCTCCAATACGAAGGCAAGGGGGCCTTCCTGCTGTGCCGCACCTCCAACCCCGGCGGGGACGATTTCCAGAACCAGCACCTGGCCGATCTGCCGGGCCAGCCGCGCCTGTATGAGCACATTGCCGCACTGGCACAAGGGCCGTGGAACCTCAATGGCCAGCTTGGCCTCGTGGTCGGCGCCACCTACCCGGCCGAGATCGAGCGCGTGCGCGCCGTGGCGCCTACGGTGCCGCTGCTGATCCCGGGTGTCGGCGCCCAGGGTGGCGATGCTGTGGCCACCGTCAAGGCCGGCTGGCGCGCTGCCGGTGGTGAGACCACGGCCCCCATCGTCGTCAGCTCCTCGCGCGCCGTGCTCTACGCCTCGGCCGGCGAGGACTTTGCCGCTGCCGCCCGGCGCGAAGCGCTCCGCACGCGTGACGTGCTGGAAGCGGCTAAAGGTTAAGCAGCGCTTTACCCGCAACAGTGCAGATCAAACGCGACGCCGGCAGGGCACCGCTTCGTGCGCGTGGCGACCGACATCCTGCTCATCGCGGTTGGCACCAGCATGGTGGTCGATGCCATCGAAGACCTGGGGCGTCCGTCAATAATGCTACAAATTCAGTAGCGTCATGCGCCCGTCCCATATGGGCTGGGTGCCAATCTGACGCCCAATTCAAGGCAACTCAGGCCAGCGCCGGCAACAGCGGCTTGAGGTAGCGCCCGGTGTGGCTGGCCGGGTTGGCGGCCAGGTCTTCCGGCGTGCCGGTGCCCACCACCGTGCCGCCGCCGGCACCGCCTTCCGGGCCCATGTCGATCAGCCAGTCGGCGGTCTTGATCACATCGAGGTTGTGCTCGATCACCACGATGGTGTTTCCGGCATCGCGCAACTGGTGCAGCACCTTCAGCAGCAGGTCAATGTCGGCAAAGTGCAGGCCGGTGGTGGGTTCGTCGAGGATGTAGAGCGTGCGCCCGGTGTCGCGCTTCGAGAGTTCCAGCGCCAGTTTGACGCGTTGCGCCTCGCCACCCGACAGCGTGGTGGCCGACTGGCCCAGCTTCACGTAGCTCAGACCCACGTCCAGCAAGGTCTGCAGCTTGCGCGCAATCGCCGGCACGGCGCTGAAGAAGGCGTAGGCGGCTTCCACCGTCAGGTCCAGCACCTGGGCGATGTTCTTGCCTTTGTAGAGCACTTCCAAGGTCTCGCGGTTGTAGCGCGCGCCATGGCAGACGTCGCACGGCACGTAGACATCGGGCAGGAAGTGCATTTCCACCTTCACCATGCCGTCGCCCTGGCAGGCCTCGCAGCGCCCGCCGGCGACGTTGAAGGAAAAACGCCCCGGGCCATAACCGCGCTCGCGCGCCATCGGCACCTCGGCCATCAGCTCGCGGATGGCGGTGAACAGGCCGGTGTAGGTGGCCGGGTTGGAACGCGGCGTGCGGCCGATGGGCGACTGGTCGACGTTGATGACCTTGTCGAAATGCTCGATGCCTTCGATCTCCTGCACCGGCGCGGGTTCGTCGTGCGCGCGGTAGAGCTGGCGCGCCACGGCGGCGTACAGCGTGTCGTTCACCAGCGTGGACTTGCCGGAGCCGGAGACGCCGGTGACGCAGGTGAACAGGCCGACCGGAATGTCGACGCTGACGTTCTTGAGGTTGTGGCCGCTGGCGCCGACGATGCGCAGTACCTCGTCGCGCGGCTGGGTGCGTGCGCGTGGCACCGCGATCTCGCGCGTGCGCGCCAGGTACTGGCCGGTCAGCGATTCGGCGTTGGCTTGCACCTCGGCGTAGGTGCCTTGTGCCACGACGCGCCCGCCGTGCACACCGGCACCCGGGCCCATGTCGATCAGGTGGTCGGCGGCGCGCATCATGTCCTCGTCGTGCTCCACCACCAGCACGCTGTTGCCGATGTCGCGCAGGTGCTGCAGCGTGGAGATCAGGCGGTCGTTGTCGCGCTGGTGCAGGCCGATGCTGGGCTCGTCCAGCACGTACATCACGCCGGTCAGGCCCGAGCCGATCTGGCTGGCCAGGCGGATGCGCTGCGCTTCGCCGCCCGAGAGGGTTTCCGCGCTGCGGTCCAGGCTCAGGTAGTTCAGGCCGACATCGTTGAGGAACTTCAGCCGCAGCCGGATTTCGCGCACCACCTTGTCGGCGATCTCGGCCTTGGCACCGTGCAGTTGCAGGGTGTCGAAATACGCAAAGCATTCGCGCAGCGTCAGGTGGCTGACTTCGTAGATGGCGCGGGCCTGCGCGTCCTCGCCGATCTTCACATGGCGAGCCTCGGGCCGCAGGCGGGTGCCGGCGCAGGCCGGGCAGGGCTGGCTGCTGCGCAGCCGCGCCAGGTCCTCACGCACCAGGGCCGAATCGGTCTCACGGTAGCGCCGCACCAGGTTGGGAATGATGCCCTCGAAAGGGTGCTTCTTGCTCACCTTCTTGCCCTGCGAGGCACCGGAGTCCATCACGTAGCTGAACTTGATTTCCTCTTCGCCCGAGCCGTGCAGCACCACCTGCTGCACCGTGGTCGGCAGCGACTCGAACGGGTCCTCGACGTCGAACCTGTAATGTTTGGCCAGACTCTCCAGCATCGCAAAGTAATAGCCGTTGCGCCGGTCCCAGCCCTTGATGGCGCCGCCGGCCAGGCTCAAGGAGGGAAATGCCACCACGCGCGCCGGGTCGAACACCTCCTGCTGGCCGATGCCGTCGCAGCTCGGGCAGGCGCCCTGGGGCGAGTTGAAGGAAAACAGGCGCGGTTCCAGCTCGCTGATCGAGTAGTGGCACAGCGGGCAGGCGAACTTGGCGTTGAACAGGTGTTCGGCGTTCGTGTCCATCTCCAGCGCAATGGCGCGGCCATTGGCCAGCCGCAGCGCCGCCTCGAAGCTTTCGGCCAGCCGCTGGCGCAGCGCGGCGGCATCGGCATCGTCGGCACCACGCACCTTGAGTCGATCGATCACCACGTCGATGTCGTGCTTCTCGGTCTTCTTCAGCGTCGGCAGTTCGTCGAAGTTGCAGGCCACGCCGTCGACGCGAAAGCGCACATAACCCTGCGCCTGCATGTCTTCGAAGACTTCGGTGAACTCGCCCTTCTTCTCACGCGCCAGCGGCGCCAGGATCATGAGCCGGGTGTCGGCCGGCAGCGCCAGCACGGCATCGACCATCTGGCTCACGGTCTGCGCCTGCAGCGGCAGATTGTGGTCGGGGCAGTAAGGCGTACCGGCACGCGCGAACAGCAGGCGCAGGTAGTCGTGGATTTCCGTGACGGTGCCGACGGTGGAGCGCGGGTTGTGGCTGGTCGCTTTCTGCTCGATGCTGATCGCCGGCGAGAGGCCCTCGATCAGATCCACGTCCGGCTTGTCCATCAGCTGCAGGAACTGGCGCGCGTAGGTCGAGAGGCTCTCCACGTAACGACGCTGGCCTTCGGCGTACAAGGTGTCGAAGGCCAGGCTGGACTTGCCCGAGCCCGAGAGCCCGGTGATCACCACCAGCTGGTTGCGCGGGATGTCGAGGTCGATGCCTTTGAGGTTATGGGTGCGCGCGCCGCGGATGTGGATGGCCTGCTGCTGCAGGGCATGGGCGAGGTAGCGGCCTTCGTCGGCAGGCGCACTCATGGCGCCGTCTGGGGTGGAGTTCAAGGTCTGTGCCGTCAACAAAACCCTCCATGATAGAGAAAGCCCGGCTTTTGCGCACCCGGGCGGCGACGCGGCGGCGGATCGGAGACAATCGGCGCTTTGCGCGTTGACTTTCCCGCCGGTTGTGGCGGGCCTGTCTGAACGGATTGCTCGCCTGTGTCCTCTACCCTCACTTCCCGCTCGTCTGCTGCCGATCCGAGCGTCATGACGCCAGTGGAGCGGCGCGCCAGCCTGTCGTTGGCGGCCATCTTCGCCTTGCGCATGCTCGGCCTGTTTCTCGTGCTGCCGGTGTTCGCACTGGAAGCGGCGCGCTACCCTGGCGGCGACGACCCGGCCTTGGTCGGCCTGGCCATGGGCATCTACGGCCTGACCCAGGGCCTGTTGCAGTTGCCCTTCGGCATGGCGTCCGACCGGCTGGGGCGCAAGCGTGTGATCGTGGCCGGCCTGCTGGTGTTTGCCCTGGGCAGCTTCGTGGCGGCGCTGGCCGGCAGCCTGACCGGGCTGATCATCGGCCGCTCGCTGCAGGGCGCCGGCGCTGTCTCGGCCGCGGTCACCGCGCTGCTGGCCGACCAGACGCGTGACGACGTGCGTACCAAGGCCATGGCCCTGGTGGGCGCCAGCATCGGCCTGATGTTCGCGCTCTCCCTGCTGCTCGCACCTCTGCTGGTGAATGTCATCGGCCTGGCCGGTCTGTTTGCCCTTACCGGCATGCTGGCTCTGGCCGGCGTGGCGGTGGTGATCTGGTGGGTGCCGCCGGAGCCCCGGCAGCACAAGGACATGCCGCGCGGCAAGCTGTCGGAGGTGCTGACGCATGCTGGCCTGCTGCGGCTGGACTTCGGCGTCTTCGTGCTGCACGCGGTGCAGCTGGCGATGTGGGTGGCCATCCCGGCCATGCTGGTGCACGCCGGCTTGCCCAAGGACGATCATTGGCAGATCTATCTGCCGGCGGTGCTGGCGTCCTTCGTCGTCATGGGCACCACCCTGTTTCCGCTGGAGCGGCGCGGCTACCTGCGCGCGGTGTTCCTGGCGGCCATCGGCCTGGTCGGGCTGGTGCAGCTCGGCCTGTTGTGGAGCGCGCAGGCGCCCACCATCGCGATGCTCGCCGTTCTGCTGTTCGTCTTCTTCTGCGGATTCAATGTGCTGGAAGCCAGCCAGCCCAGCCTGGCCTCGCGCGTGGCGCCCGCCCATGCGCGTGGCGCGGCGCTGGGGGTCTACAACACCCTGCAGTCGCTCGGTTTCTTCGTCGGCGGTGTGCTGGGCGGCTGGTTGGTCAAAGAGACTGGCGTGCAGGGCCTGTTCGTGGCCTGCGCGGTGGCCATGGGCCTGTGGCTGCTGGTGGCTTGGCCGATGCAAGCGCCGGGGCGCAAGGCGCCATAATTGACCGAATTATCTGGAGGAATTTCCCATGGCATCCGTCAACAAAGTCATCCTGGTCGGCAACTGCGGCCGCGACCCCGAAATCCGCTACCTGCCCTCCGGCCAGGCGGTGGCCAATGTGAGCGTGGCCACCTCCAGCCGGCGCAAGGACAAGAACACCGGTGAAACCATCGAGGACACCCAGTGGCACCGCGTCACCTTCTATGACCGTCTGGCCGAGATCGCCGGCGAATACGTCAAGAAAGGCCAGCCGATCTACGTCGAAGGCCGCCTGAAGTACGGCAAGTTCACCAACAAGGACGGCCACGAGCAGAACACCGTAGACATCATCGCCACCGAAATGCAGCTGTTGGGCCGCCGCGAAGGCATGGGCGGCCCGGACGAGGACAGCCCGGCCCCGCGTCGCGCTGCCCCGGCCGCTCCGCGTGCCCCGGCGCCGGCGCCTCGCCAGGCGCCTGCCAAGGCGTCGAGCGGTTTCGATGACATGGACGACGACATTCCGTTCTGAGCAGACCGGTCCGCATCGTCCGCGCCGAGCCCCGGCAGCCCCATGGCTGACGGGGCTTTTTTGTCAGGGGGTGTTGTACTGCCGGGGGTATTTATGTATACTCCCCCAAGTATATGGAGATTGCCATGAATTCTTCTTTTGCTTCTGCGGCCCGGGTACGCCGGCTGATGCCTTGGTTGGCGGCTGTGGCGGTGTCGTCCGCGCTGGCCCAGGGCGCTGTGCAGGTGCCCACGGTGCAGATCCAGGCCAAGGCGGTGTCTACCGGTTTCGAGATCGACGGCGTGATTCAGCCGGTCAAGCAGAGCGTGGTCTCGGCCCAGACTTCTGGCCGGGTGGTGACGCGACTGGTGACGATGGGCGACCGCGTGAAGGCCGGTCAGCTGCTGGCCACCATCGACGACCGCGAGGCCGCCGTCGGCCTGCAGCGCAGCCAGGCCCAGGTGGCCCAGAGCGAGGCTGAATTCCGCAACGCCCAGCTTAACTACGAGCGTACGAAAGAGCTGCAGGCCAAGGGCTTTGTCAGCAAGGCGGCACTCGACATGGCAGAAACCCAGTTCAAAGGGGCCCAGGCCGGCCGGGATCAGGCGGCTGCTGGTGCACGTCAGGCTGCGCTCGGCCAGGGCTACACCCGTGTCACAGCGCCTTACGACGGCTGGGTGCTGCAGACCCATGTGGAAGCGGGCGATCTGGCGGTGCCGGGCACGCCCATCGTCACCGTCTATGCGCCGCAGCCGCTGCGCGCCGTGGTGCAGGTGCCGGCGTCGCGTGCCGACGTGACACGCCAGGCGACGCAGGTGGAAGTGCAGCTGGGTGGCGAGTGGGTGAGCCCGGTGGCGCGCAGCAGCCAGCCCTCGGCCGACCCGGTGTCGCAGACCGTGGAGTGGCGCCTGGAGCTCTCGTCCAAGGTGACGCAGAACCTGTTGCCGGGGCAGCAGGTGCGGGTGCGTTTCGTCGGCGGCCAGGCCAACCGTATGGTGGTGCCGGCTGCGGCCGTGCTGCGCCGTGGTGAGCTGACCGCCGTCTACGTGGCCGGCGACAGGGGCTTCGTGCTGCGTGCCGTGCGCCTGGGTGGCGACCACGGTGCCGAGGGCATCGAGATCGTGGCCGGCCTGAGTGCCGGCGACCGCGTGGCACTGGACCCGGTCAAGGCCGGTCTGGCCGGTGCCGTGGCTGCACGCTGAGGTTGCCATGAACGACGCCACCAACCCTGAATCCAAGACCGAGCGCCTCGGTGTCTCCGGCCGCATTGCCGCGGCCTTCCAAGCCAATGCCATCACGCCCTTGCTGGCCCTCGTCGCCCTGCTGCTCGGCCTCTTTGCCGTGCTGGTGACGCCGCGCGAGGAGGAGCCGCAGATCAACGTCACCATGGCCAACGTGCTGATCCCCTTTCCCGGGGCCAGCAGCACGGACGTGCAGAACATGGTGGCGCGTCCGGCCGAGCAGGTGCTGAGCCAGATCGCCGGCATCGAGCACACCTATTCCGTGGCGCGTCCGGGTCTGGCCGTGCTGACGGTGCAGTTCAAGGTCGGTGTGCCGCGTACCGAGGCGCTGGTGCGCCTGTATGACGTGCTCAACGCCAACCAGGACTGGCTGCCGCGTGACCTTGGCACGCTCACGCCCATCGTGAAACCCAAGGGCATCGACGATGTGCCGGTGCTGGCCGTCACGCTGTGGGGCCAGGATGGCACGCCCGCCAACGAACTCGAGCGCGTGGCGCATGCGGTGGAAACCGAACTCAAGCGCGTACCCGGTACGCGCGAGATCCAGACCATTGGCGGCCCGGGCCGGGCCGTGCATGTGTGGCTGGACCCGACACGTCTGCGCGAACGCGGCATCGACGTGCTGAGTCTGAAGCAGACGCTGGGCGCCGCCAACTTCGGCATGCCGGCCGGTGCCGTGCTCGACAACAGCGGCAAGGCGCCGCAATCGCTGACGGTGGAGACGGGCGAATTCCTGCGCTCGGCGCAGGACGTGGGTGACGTGGTCGTCGGCGTGCACCGCGGCGCCCCGGTCTATCTGCGTGAAGTGGCGCGCATCGAGGCCGGTGCGCAGCAGCCGCAGCGCTACGTCTGGTTCACGCCGGGCGCGGCGCAGGTGGACGGCAAGGCCAGTGTGGCGCCGGCCGGTCAGGTCTATCCGGCCGTCACCCTCACCGTGACCAAAAAGCCGGGCGAAAACGCCGTGGACGTGGCACGGGCCGCGCAGGCCACGGTGGATGCGCTGCGCAACAGCGTCATCCCCTCGAATATCGAGGCGAGCATCACGCGCAACTACGGCGAGACTGCAGCCGAAAAAGCCAACAAGCTGATCCAGAAGCTGGCCTTCGCCACCGGTTCGGTGATCCTGCTGGTCGGCTTTGCCCTGGGCCGGCGCGAGGCGGTGATCGTCGGCGCGGCGGTGATCCTGACGCTGATGGTCACGCTATTCGCCTCCTGGGCCTGGGGCTTCACGCTCAACCGCGTGTCGCTGTTCGCGCTGATCTTCTCCATCGGCATCCTGGTGGACGACGCAATCGTGGTGGTGGAAAACATCCACCGCCACCAGCAGCTCACGCCCGAGGCCTCCTTGCGTGAGATCATTCCGCGCGCGGTGGACGAAGTCGGTGGTCCCACCATCCTGGCCACACTGACGGTGATCGCTGCGCTGCTGCCGATGGCCTTCGTCAGCGGCCTGATGGGCCCCTACATGAGCCCGATCCCGATCAACTCCAGCTTGGGCATGGGGCTGTCGTTGGCGATTGCCTTCACCGTGACGCCCTGGCTGGCGCTCAAGCTGATGAAGGCGCATGGCCATGGCGACGGTGCGCATGCCGCGCAGACCGCGGCCGCCGGCCTGGGTGCCAAGCTGCAGACGCTGTTCACCCGTCTGCTCACGCCCTTCCTGGAGAGCGCCCGCAAGCGCTGGCAGTTGCTGGCCGGCATCCTGGCCGCGCTCATGCTGTCGGTTGGCCTGACCGTGGTGCAGTGGGTGGTGCTGAAGATGCTGCCTTTTGACAACAAGAGCGAATTCCAGGTGATGGTTGACATGCCGGCCGGCACGCCGCTGGAAGACACCGCAGCTGCATTGCACGAGCTCGGTGCCTTCCTGGCGCAGCAGCCCGAAGTGCTGGACCTGCAGGGCTACGCCGGCACCGCCTCGCCCATCACCTTCAACGGCCTGGTGCGCCAGTACTACCTGCGTGCCGAAGCCGAGCAGGGCGACCTGCAGGTCAACCTGGTGGACAAGAAGCACCGCAGCGACCAGAGCCACGTGATTGCGCAACGCCTGCGCCCGGCGCTGGAAGAGATCGGCAAGAAGCACGGTGCGCGCGTCAAGGTGGTGGAGGTGCCGCCCGGCCCGCCCGTCATGAGCCCTTTGGTGGCCGAGGTCTACGGTCCGGATGAAGCCGGCCGTCAACAACTCGCCGCCCGCATTGCCCAGGCCTTCGGCCAGACGCCCGACATCGTGGCCATTGACACCACGCTGAAGGAAGACGCCCCGCGCGCCTACCTGCGCGTGCGTCGCCAGCGCGCCGAGTCACTGGGCATTCCGGTGGCCTCGGTGGCACAGGCTGTCTCGGCCGCGCTGTCGGGCGCCGACGCCGCCTACCTGCACGACGCCCAATCCAAGTACCCGGTGCCGGTGCGCCTGCAGCTGCCGCGTGAGTCGCAGGTGGGGCTGGACGCGGTGCTGGCCTTGCCGATGCGTGCTGCCAATGGGCAGCTGGTACCGCTGTCGGAACTGGTGCGGGTGGAGCGCAACGTCATTGACAAGCCGCTCTACACCAAGGACCTGGCCCATGTGAGCTACGTCTTCGGCGACATGGCGGGCAAGCTGGATTCGCCGCTCTACGGCCTGTTTGCCATCCGTCCCCGTCTGGATGAGGCCGCGCTCAAGGGCACCGGCGCGCTGGGCGAGTACTGGATCAGCCAGCCCAAGGACACCTTCCGCCAGTACGCCATCAAGTGGGACGGCGAGTGGCAGATCACTTACGAGACTTTCCGCGACATGGGCGCTGCCTATGGTGTGGGCCTGATCCTGATCTACTTGCTGGTGGTGGCGCAGTTCCGCTCCTACAGCACGCCGCTGGTCATCATGGCGCCGATTCCGCTCACCATCATCGGTGTCATGCCGGGTCACGCCCTGCTCGGTGCGCAATTCACCGCCACCTCCATGATCGGCATGATCGCGCTGGCCGGCATCATCGTGCGCAACTCCATCCTGCTGGTGGACTTCATCGAGCTGCAGGTCAAACAGGGCATGGCGTTCAAGGACGCCGTGGTGAGCTCAGCCGCCGTGCGGGCCCAGCCGATTGCCCTGACCGGCCTGGCCGCCATGATCGGCGCCTTCTTCATCCTTGATGACCCGATCTTCAACGGTTTGGCCATCGCGCTGATCTTCGGCATTCTGGTCTCCACCCTGCTGACGCTGGTGGTGATCCCGGTGCTGTACTACGCCTTCTACCGCAAGCGCTACGAACGCGCCGATGGCGCCGTCCTGGCTGCGACCTGAGTTTTCCTTTTCCCCAACCAACCACTAGGAGTTAAAAATGACCGTTGAACGTTACATCCGCATCATGGCCGGCTTTGTTGTCATGCTGACGCTGGCCCTCGGCGTCGAAGGCAGCCCGATCTTCGTGAGCAAGTGGTTCCTGGCCGTGACCGCCTTCGCCGGTTTCAACCTGTTCCAGTCCGGCTTCACCGGCTTTTGCCCGCCGGCCTTCCTGTTCAAGAAGTTGGGCGTGCCCGAAGGTGGCGACGTCTGCAAGACCAAGTAAGGACGCTGCCATGAGCGAGGGCCAACCACGCGTCACGCTGCGCCAGCAGCAGGACTTCCAGTTCGAGATCGACTTTGGCACCGACGTGCCGAAGCTGCTCGGCGACGAGCATCCGCCGCTGGGCCAGGGCAAAGGCCCGACGCCGGTACAGCTGCTGGCGGCGGCGGTGGGTAACTGCCTGTCGGACTCGTTGCTGTTTGCGCTGCGCAAATTCAAGCAGGCGCCCGAGCCCATCAGCTGCGAAGTGACGGCCACTGTCGGCCGCAACGCGCAGGGCCGGCTGCGGGTGCAAGGCTTTGACGTGCAACTCACGCTCGGCGTGCCGGCGGCGCAACTGGAGCACCTGGACCGCGTGCTGGCCCAGTTCGAGGACTTCTGCACCGTGGCCAGCAGCGTGAGCCAGAGCATTCCGCTGGCCATCACGGTGCGCGACGTGACTGGCCAGCAACTCAAGTAAGAGGCGCACCATGCCCGTATCCGCCAAAGCCAAACCGAAGATGGACAAGCCGGGCAAGGTGCCGGCCTTGCCCGAAGGCTGCGCGCCCACGGCCTTGACCGACAGTGAGGCCCGCGCCGACGTCCTCAACCGCCTGCGCCGCGCCGAAGGGCAGCTGCGCGGCATCCAGCGCATGATCGAAGACGGCGAGGGTTGTCTGAAGATCGGCCAGCAGTTCAGTGCCGTGCGTAAGGCGCTGGACAGCACCTACCTGCGCATGACGGTCTGCTTCATGGCACAGGAGCTGGAGCAACGCCTGGCGCCCGGCGAGCAGCAGAAGGCCGAACTGGGCGAGATGCTGAAGGACATGGAGACCTTACTGGCGCGCATGGGTTGACGGGCGCGTCCAGCCCGCTGGGTGCGCCGCTAGCCGGCCGCGGCGAACAGCTGGTCGAGTTCCTGCAGCCAGCGCGCCTTGTCCGCGGCCGGCGCAAAGCTGGCGCTCAGGCTGTTGGCTGCCAGCGTGCGCGCATGGCGGGCCTCCAGCCCCAGCGCGGCGAAGGTCTGCAGGTAGTTGTCCAACAGGTAGCCACCAAAGTAGGCCGGGTCATCGGAGTTGATGGTGACCCGCACACCAGCTTCCAGCATGCGACGCAGGTTGTGCTGCCGCAGGTCAGGGAAGACGCAGAGCTTGACATTGGACAAGGGGCAGACGGTCAGCGCCACCTGGGTGGCTGCCAGCCGCTGCATCAGCGCGTCGTCGTGGACGGCCTGCACGCCGTGGTCGATGCGTTCGACCTGCAGCACATCGAGGGCTGCGGTGACATAGGCCGGCGGCCCTTCCTCGCCGGCATGCGCCACGCAATGCAGGCCCAATTCGCGGCAGCGTGCGAACACGTGCGCGAACTTCTCCGGCGGGTGGCCGAGCTCACTCGAATCCAGCCCGACGCCGATGAAGTGCGCTCGCCAGGGCAGCGCCGCTTCCAGCGTGGCGAAGGCTTCTTCCTCCGACAGGTGGCGCAGGAAGCACAAGATCAGGTCGGCGCTGATGCCGAGTTGCGTGCGGGCATCCGAGCAGGCCCGGCTCAGGCCCTCGATCACGGTGCCCATGGGCACGCCACGTGCGGTGTGGGTCTGGGGGTCGAAGAACAGTTCGGCCCGCACCACGCCGTCGGCCTGGGCTTTTTCAAAGTAAGCCCAGGCCATCTCGTAGAAATCCTGCTCGGTCAGCAGGACGCTGGCACCGGCGTAGTACAGGTCGAGGAAGCTTTGCAGGTTGGTGAAGGCGTAGGCCGCACGCAGCGCTGCTTCGTTGGCATAGGGCAGCGCCACGCCGTTGCGTTTGGCCAGACGGAAGATCAGCTCAGGCTCCAGCGTGCCTTCGATATGGACGTGCAGCTCGGCTTTGGGCATGCGCTGCAGCAGGTCGACGAGGCGCGGCGACAGCGTCTGGGAGGGTTGAGTCATGCCATGACCTTTCGTCGGGAGAGGGGAAGTGCGCGGGCGCACCGCCGCCGAACGGCAGCAGTGCGCTGGGCGGCCTTATTTGCCGCCGGGGATCTTGCCTTCCACGCCCTTGACGTAGAAGTTGATGCCGCCGAGGAACTTGTCATCGGCCACTTCGTCCTTCTTCAGCACTTCCTTGCCGTCCTGGCCCAGGATCGGGCCTTTCCAGATCACGAAGCTGCCGTCCTTCAGGCCCGCCTTGATCTCGTCGACGCGCTTCTTCGCCTCCTCCGGCACGTCGGCGGCCAGCGACACGATGTCGATCGCACCTTCCTTCACGCCCCACCAGGCGGCGCCGGTGGTCCACTTGCCTTCCAGCGCATCGCGGGTGGCCTTGATGTAGTAAGGCGTCCAGTTGATGACGGCCGAACCCAGGTGCGCCTTGGGGCCGTAGGCTGTCATGTCGCTGTCCCAGCCAAAGCCGCGTTTGCCCATCTTCTCAGCGGTCTGCAGCACGGCCGAGGAGTCGGTGTTCTGCATCAGCACGTCGGCACCGCCGTTGATGAGCGCGGTGGCCGCGTCGGTTTCCTTCGGCGGATTGAACCACTCACCGACCCAGACCACCTTGGTCTTGACCTTCGGGTTGACTGACTGCGCCCCCAGCGTGAAGCTGTTGATGTTGCGGATCACCTCGGGGATCGGAATCGAGCCCACCACACCCAGCGTGTTGCTCTTGGTCATCTGGCCGGCAATCACGCCCGCCATGTAAGCGCCTTCATAGGTGCGGCTGTCGTAGATGCGCATGTTCTCGGCCGTCTTGTAGCCGGTGGCGTGCTCGAACTTCACGTTCTTGAAGTCCGCCGCCACCTTGAGCATGGGCTCCATGTAGCCGAAGGTGGTGCCGAAGATGAGCTGGTTGCCCTGGCCCGCCATGTCGCGGATCACGCGCTCGGCATCGGCGCTCTCGGGCACCTTCTCCACGAAGCTGGTGACGATCTTGTCGCCGAATTCCTTTTCCAGCGCCTTGCGGGCGTTGTCGTGGGCAAACGTCCAGCCGCCGTCACCCACCGGGCCGACGTATGCGAAGGCGATCTTCAGCGGCTCGGCCTTGGGCGCCGGGGCTGCAGCCGGGGCGGCTGCCGCAGGGGTGGGCTCCTCCTTCTTGCCACAGCCCACCAGGGCGGTGGCCGCCATGGCGCTCAGCGCGGCGGCGGTGATCAGTTTGCGTTTGTGCAGGTCGGTCATGGAAGTCCTCTCCAGTGGGTTGAGAAAAGTTGACGCTCAGGCGCCAGGGGAAAACGGTTTGCCCAGCGAGGCTGGCATGTTCACGCGGATCCAGGCCGGATTACGCGAGATCAGCACCAGCACCAGCACGGTGGCCACATAAGGCAGCATGTCCAGGAACTGGCTCGGCATCGCGACACCCATGCTCTGCAGATGGAACTGCAGCATGGTCACGCCGCCGAACAGGTAGGCACCGAGCAAGACGCGTGCCGGACGCCAAGTGGCAAAGGTGGTCAGTGCCAGCGCGATCCAGCCCTTGCCGGCCACCATGCCCTCTACCCACAGCGGGGTGTAGATCACCGACAGGTAGGCGCCGGCCAGGCCGCACAGCGCACCGCCGGCGAGCACGGCGGCGAAGCGGATGCGGCGCACCGGGTGACCCAGCGCGTGGGCCGACTCGGGCGACTCGCCCACGGCGCGCAGGATCAGCCCACTGCGGCTGCGCTGCAGCCACCACGCCAGTGCCAGCGTGAACAGCATGACGGCGTACACCAGCGGGTGCTGGCGGAACAGGGCCGGGCCGAGCCAGGGGATGTCACCCAGCACGGGCACCACCCATTGCACGCGTTCCGGCAGCTTGGCCTGGACGTAGGCTATGCCCACGAAGGCGGAGAAACCGGCGCCGAAGAGGCTCAACGCCAGGCCGGTGGCATAGGGGTTGGTACCGAGCCAGATCACCAGCCAGCCGAAGGCGGCGGCCAGCAAGGCGCCGGCGCCCATGCCGGCGGCAAAGCCCAGCCAGTCGTTGCCGGTGTGCACCACCGTGGCGAAGCCGGCAATCGCTGCGCACAGCATCATGCCTTCGGCCCCGAGGTTGATCACGCCCGCCTTCTCGTTGATCAGCAGGCCCAGCGCGGCCAGCGCAAGTACGGTGCCGGCGTTGAGTGTGGCGGCCAGCAGCAGCGCGTAGGCTTCCATCAGCGGCTCCTCCAGCGCAGTCGGTAGTTGACCAAGGTGTCGCACACCAGCAGTGTGAACAGCAGCAGGCCCTGGAACACCCCGGTCACGGATTTGGGCAGGCCCAGGCGCGACTGCGCCAGTTCACCGCCGATGTAGAACATGCTCATGAGGATGGTCGACAGCACCATGCCCAGCGGATGCAGCCGTCCGACAAAGGCCACGATGATGGCGGCGAAGCCATAGCCGGCCGGCACATAGGGCGTGAGCTGGCCGATCGGGCCGACCACCTCCAGCGCGCCGGCCAGGCCGGCGGTGCCGCCGGAGATCAGCAGTGCCAGCCACAGTGCCTTGCGAGAGGAAAAGCCTGCGTAGCGCGCGGCCGCCGGTGCCAGGCCGCCGACCTGCAGCGCAAAGCCGGCGCGCAAGCGAAACAGAAACACCCACAGCACGCCGGCGCCCAGCAGCGCCAGCAGCAGGCCGATGTTCATGCGCGAACCCGGCAGCAGGCGCGGCACCTGGGTGACGGCATCGAAGGTACGGGTCTGCGGGAAGTTGTAGCCGCCGGGGTCCTTCCAGGGGCCGTGCACCAGGAAGCTGAGCAGTTGGATGGCCACATAGACCAGCATCAGGCTGACCAAGATTTCGTTGGCATGGAAGCGGTCGCGCAGCAGCGCGGTGATGCCGGCCCAGAGCATGCCGCCCAGCACGCCGGCCAGCAGCACCGGCAACACGATCCACGGCCCGGTGCCGGGGCCGGCGAGCAGGGCCACACCACCGGCGCAGACCGCGCCGATCACGAACTGGCCCTCGGCACCGATGTTCCACACATTGGCGCGGAAGCACACCGCCAGGCCCAGCGCGATCAGCAGCAGCGGCGTGGCCTTGACCATCAGCTCACCAAAGGCGTAGCCGGATTTCACTGGCTCCCAGAAGAACATCTGCAGGCCGCGCAGCGGGTCCTTGCCAAGCGCAACGAACAGAGCGATGCCCAGCAGCACCGTCAGTGCCAGTGCCAGCACCGGCGAACCCCAGCGCCACAGGGGCGATGGTTGGGGGCGCGGCTCAAGCTGCAGCATGCGCGGTCTCCAGGTCTTGCAGGTGCTGTTGCACCTCGATGTGCCACAGTCCGCTCATCCAGGCGCCGATGCGCTCCGTCGTGGCCTCGCTCATCGGCAGCGACGGCGAGAGCCGCCCGCGCGCCATCACATGCAGGCGGTCGCACAGCGCAAACAGCTCTTCCAGTTCCTCGCTTACCACCAGCAGGGCACAGCCCGCATCGCGCAGCGCCAGCAGCTCGGCATGGATCTGCGCCGCTGCTCCCACGTCGACGCCCCAGGTGGGCTGGGCGACGATGAGCAGCCGCGGCGCGGCATCGATCTCGCGCCCGACGATGAACTTCTGCAGGTTGCCGCCTGACAGACTGCGTGCCGCGGCCTGCACGCCAGCCGCCTTGACCTGCAGGCGCGCCACGATGGCGCTCGCCTGCGCTGCCAGCGGGCGGCTGCGAATCCAGCCCAGCGGGCCAACGGCCTCGCTGCGCGTGAGCAGCAGGTTGTGCGCCAGGTCCAGGCTCGGCACGGCACCGCGGCCCAGCCGCTCCTCAGGCACGAAGTGCAAGCCCAGGGCGCGGCGGCCGATCGGGTCCAGCGCCGCGGCTTCCTGGCTCGCGACACGGATGCTGCCGGGCGGGGCACGCCGGTCTTCGCCCGACAGCGCGTACAGCAGCTCGCGCTGCCCGTTGCCGGAGACGCCGGCAATGCCCACGATCTCGCCAGCCCGCACCTGCAGGGTGATGTCGTCGAGATCGGTGCCAAAGGGGTCGAGGCGCGGCAGGCTGAGTGCCCGCACCTCAAGTTGGGCTGCCCCGGTGTGCGGTGCCTGGCGCTGCAACGTCGGCGGCTCGGCGCCGATCATCAGGCGGCTGAGCGAGGCGTTGCTCTCCTGGCGCGGATCGCACACGCCGCTGACCCGGCCGGCACGCAAGACCGTGCAGGCGGTGCAGAGCGTGCGGATCTCGTGCAGCTTGTGGCTGATGTAAAGAATGCTGCAGCCCCGCGCAGCCAGCCGGCGCAGCACCTCGAACAGTTTTTCCACCGCCTGCGGCGTCAGCACCGAGGTCGGTTCGTCCAGGATCAGCAGCTGCGGTTCGCCCAGCAGGGCGCGGATGATCTCCACCCGCTGCATCTCGCCCACCCCCAGGGTGTGCACCGGGCGTTCGGGGTCGATCTCCAGGCCGTACTCGCCCGCCTTTTCGCGAATGCGGCGCGTGACGTCGGCCAGGCTCAAGCTGCGATCGAGCCCGATCCACACGTTCTCTGCCACGGTCAGCGAATCGAACAGGCTGAAGTGCTGGAACACCATGCTGATGCCCAGCGCGCGGGCCTGCTGCGGGTTGCGGATGCGCACCGGCTCGCCGTTGTAGCGGATCTCGCCGGCGTCCGGTTTCACCGCGCCGTACACGATCTTCATCAGCGTGGACTTTCCCGCACCGTTTTCGCCCAGCAATGCATGAATCTGCCCCGGATGCACCAGCAACGACACATCCTGATTGGCCACAACGCCGGGATAGCTTTTGGTGATGCCCGAAAGTTCGAGGCGGGGAATGTCGTTCACGGCGGGGGCGCTCATGAGGGAAAAAGCCTGCAATATCAGAGAGTCGCGTGTGCGGGGGATGAAGCTTAAGCTATAACTGTGCCAAGTTTTGTATACAAATTTCGCATACAAATTAGTATGTGATCGGTGATTCTGGTACGAGGTTTGCTTGACTGGGTGCGTCCGGAGATGGAAATGAAGGAAAACCGACTGCAGTTCGTCCGACGCGGCGAGATCGTCAGCCTGCGCGATGTGCCGCCCGCCCGCACGCTGCTGGAGCTGCTGCGCGAAGACCTGCGCTGCACAGCCGTCAAGGAGGGCTGCGGCGAAGGCGACTGCGGCGCCTGCACTGTGGTGCTGGCCGAGGCAGCGCACGACCAGGGGGCGGCCAAGCTGCGCTATCGCGCGATCAACAGCTGTATCCGTCTGGCGCATTCGGTTCATGGTCAGGCGCTGTGGACGGCCGAGGATCTGGCGGGCCCGGGCGGCGCCCTGCACCCGTGCCAGCAGGCCATGCTGGAAAACCATGGCAGCCAGTGTGGCTTTTGCACGCCGGGTTTCGTGATGAGCCTGTTCGGCATGTACCAGAACCGGGTGCTGGCCGGTGAGCCCATCGACCGGGCAGTCGCGCAGGCCGATCTGTCGGGCAACCTGTGCCGCTGCACCGGCTACCGCCCCATCCTCGATGCGGCGCAGCGCATGGGTGCCTTGCCGCGCACCGAGGTGGATGAAGCGGCTGTGCTGTCGCAGCTACGCGCCATCGATCCACTGCATGAGGACCCGGCCGCCGCGCCGGACTACGCGGCGCCGACCCGGCTGGATGCATTGCTGCACCTGCGTGCCGCGCGGCCGCAGGCGCAGCTGGTGGCCGGCTGCACCGATGTGGGCCTGTGGATCACCAAGCAGCACCGCGACTACGCGCAGGTGATCGATCTCACCCGTGTAGCGGAACTGCGCGAGATCCGACGTGATGCAACCGTCTGCGCCATCGGCGCGGCGGTGACCTTGCAGGACGCCTTTGCGGCGCTGGTGGCCGACCGGCCGCAACTGCGGCGTTTTGCCGAGCGCTTTGCCGGCTTGCCGGTGCGCTCCAGCGGCACGCTGGGCGGCAACGTGGCGAACGGTTCGCCGATCGGCGACAGCATGCCGCTGCTACTGGCGCTGGAGGCCCGGCTGGTGCTGGCCAGCGTGCGCGGCGAGCGGCGGTTGCCGCTGGACGAGTTCTACACCGGCTATCGCCGCAGCGTGCTGGCACCGGACGAAATCATCGTGCGCATCGAGGTGCCTTTGCCCGGTGCCGCGGAGCGCTTGCGGGCTTACAAGCTGTCCAAGCGGCAGGACGACGACATTTCGGCGGTCTGCTTGGCCGTGGGCCTGCAGGTGCAGGACGGCTGCATCGCGCAGGCGCGCATCGGCGCTGGTGGCGTGGCAGCAACGCCGGTGCGCGCACGTGCCACGGAGGCTGCGTTGATGGGCCGCCCGTGGGCGCGTGCGACCTTCGAGGCCGTCGCGGCAACGCTGGCGCAGGAATTCACGCCGCTGTCGGACCTGCGCGCCAGTGCCGACTACCGCCGCGCCATGCTGGGGCGCCTGCTACTGCGTTACTGGGCAGAGTTCGACGGCAGCGAACCGGTGCACCTGGAGGCACTGACATGAGCGCGCACCCCAGCATCCCAGCCTGCGGCCAGCCGCTGGCGCACGAGAGCGCGCAGGCCCAGCTCCTGGGGCTGGCGCCCTACGTGGATGACATGCCGGAGCTGCAAGGCACGCTGCATGCCGCGCCCATCCTGTCGCCGCTGGCGCATGGCCGGCTGCGCGGTGTGGACGTGACCGCAGCGCGGGCACTGCCGGGCGTGCGCACCGTGGTGCTGGCCGACGACATTCCCGGCGATCCGCTGCTCGCGACTTTCGCGCAGGACGAACCCATCTTCGCGCGCGACACGGTGCAGCATGTGGGCCAGGTGATCGGCCTGGTGGTGGCCGACAGCGTGATGCAGGCGCGCCGCGCGGCGCGGGCGGTGCAGCTCGACATCGAGCCGCTGCCCGCCGTATTGGAGGTGCGCGCCGCCCATGCAGCGCAGAGGTATGTGCTGCCGCCCGTCACGGTGCGCCGCGGCGACCCGGAGCAAGCGATGGCCCGCGCCGAGCATACCCTGAGCGGCAGCTTCGAGGTGGGCGGGCAGGAGCACTTCTACCTGGAGGGGCAGATCGCCTACGCGGTGTCCCAGGAGCAACAGCAGTGGCTGATCCATAGCAGCACACAGCATCCGGGCGAGGTGCAGCATTGGGTGGCGCATGCGCTAGGGCTGGACAGCCATCGTGTGCGGGTGGAGTGCCGGCGCATGGGCGGCGGTTTCGGCGGCAAGGAGACGCAGGCCGGCCATCTGGCGGTGTGGGCGGCGCTGGGGGCGCACAAGACCGGGCGCCCGGTCAAGCTTCGGCTCGACCGCGACGACGACTTCATGATCACAGGCAAGCGCCATCCCTTTGCCTACGACTACACGGCCGGCTTCGATGGGCAGGGCCGGCTGACGGCGCTGCAGCTCACCATGCTGGCCAACTGCGGTTTCAGCGCCGACCTGTCCGGCCCGGTGGCCGACCGCGCCATCTTCCACTGCGACAACGCCTACTATCTCGGCGATGTACGCATCGACAGCTTCCGCTGCAAGACGAACACGCAGAGCCATACCGCCTTTCGCGGCTTTGGTGGTCCGCAAGGCGTGATCGTCATCGAGACCATCCTCGGTGATATCGCGCGCCACCTGGGGCTGGACCCGCTGGATGTGCGCCTGCGCAACCTGTACAGCGATGAAGTGGTCGCGCCTGCAGATGGCGGCACACCGGCGCAGCGGCGTGACACCACCCACTACCGGATGAAAGTGGAGGACAACATCCTGCAGCCGCTGCTGCAGCAACTGGAGCACACCTCGCGCTACCGCGAGCGTCGTGCCGAGGTGGCGGCCTGGAACGCAGACCACCGCGTGTTGAAGAAAGGGTTGGCGATCACACCGGTGAAGTTTGGCATCAGCTTCACCGCCACGCAGTTCAACCAAGCCGGCGCGCTGGTGCATGTGTACAACGACGGCAGCGTGCTGGTGAATCACGGTGGCACCGAGATGGGTCAGGGCCTGCACACCAAGGTGGCCCAGATCGTGGCTGACGCTCTGGGCGTGCCCTACGACTGGGTGCTGGTGACGGCCAGCGATACCGCACGTGTGCCCAATGCCAGTGCCACCGCTGCCTCCAGCGGCACCGACCTCAACGGTCGTGCGGCGCAGTTCGCGGCCGAGCGGGTGCGCGAGAACCTTGCCGCTTTCGTGGCCGGGCAGGCGGGCTGCGCCCCCGACGAGGTGCAGTTTGTTGCCGGTCAGGTGCATGCCGCGGGGCAGACGCGTGACTTCCGTGAAGTGGTTCGTGCCGCCTACGCCCACCGGGTGCAGCTCTGGAGCGACGGCTTCTACCGTACGCCCAAGATCCACTACGACAAGACCACGCTCAGCGGACGTCCGTTCTACTACTTCTCCTATGGTGCAGCCTGCACCGAAGTGGCCATTGACACGCACACCGGCGAGGTGCGCGTGCTGGCTGTCGACATCCTGCACGACGTCGGCCACAGCATCAATCCGGCGCTCGACCTGGGTCAGGTGGAAGGCGGTTTCATCCAGGGCATGGGCTGGCTCACCACCGAGGAGCTGGTGTGGAGTGCCGAAGGCAAGCTTCTGACCCACGCCCCGAGCACTTACAAGATCCCGGCTACCGGCGACGCGCCCGCGCACCTGCGCGTGGATTTCTGGCCCGAGGCCAACCGCGAAGACAACGTGCACGGCAGCAAAGCCGTGGGCGAGCCCCCTTTCATGTTGGCCGTGAGCGTGTGGGAGGCGATCCGCGATGCCGTGGCGGCAGCGCGCGGCGACGGGCGTGCGCCGCTGAATGCTCCGGCCACCGCTGAACGGATTTGGTTCGCTCTCAAAATCTGAGCAGTAAAGCAAGCAGGCATGCTTATTGCAAGACCATAGAGCATCTCTTCGGATGCCTCGTGTCTTACTCATGAATAGGAAAACAACATGCGTCTGTCTGCTCACCTCTCAGTACTTGCTGTCGCTGTCGCGGCGGCCTCCTCGGTCAGCGCGGCCGACTGGAGCTCCAACACCATCGGCTACCGCTACCATGCGGCGCAGTCCGAACCCGGCACCTCCGACAAGGTCGCGAAGAACGTGCTCAACTTCACGCACGTCAGCGGCGACAAGCTCGGCACCAATTTCTTCTCCATTGACCACCTGAAGTCGGACAACAGCGATCCGGCCAATGGCGCCTCCTCCGGCGCCAGCGAGTGGTATGGCTTCTACAAGCGCAGCTTCTCCATCAGCGCCATGACCGGCAACACCACCGGCTACGGCTTTGCCAAGGACCTGAGCCTGACGGCCCGTGTGGACCTGGGTACCAAGAACACCGCCTTTGCGCCGGCGCCGGCCAAGCTGCGTGTTGGCCTGGCGGCGGACCTGCCGGTGAAGGCAGGCTTCTGGACCGTCGGCCTGGAAGCCTACAAGGAGACTAACAACAACAGCCTGGCGGCGGCTGGCAATCGTTCCGTGAACTTCGACACGGCCCTGGCTCTGACCAGCGCCTGGTCGATTCCGGTGGCGGGGCTGGGTTCGTTCGACGGCTTCCTGGATGTCATCGGCCCCAAGGGCAAGGATGGTTTCCGCCGCGACACCACCACCGAAGTGCTGCTGCGCGCCAGCATGATGTTCGACATCAACGGCCCGAAGAGCGGCCTGCGCGCCGGCGTCGGCATCGACTACTGGGCCAACAAGTTCGGCTGCGACAACAGCAAGAACGGCACCACGACGTCGGGCATCACCAATACCTGTACTGCCACCTCCCCGATGGTGCTGGTGACGTACAAGTTCTGATCCCGTTCGGCTGAAGGTTCTCCATTGACGGGGGTGGCATGCCACCCCCTTTTTTTTCGTTCTCCCTACTCCAGCACCCGGCCGCACCTCGGTGCGAAAATCAAAACCATGACCACACTCCTCATCCATCGCGCGGCCTGCGTGGCTACCCAGGACGACGCACGCCGTGAGCTGAAGGACGCATCGCTTTTTCTGCGCGACGGCTTCATCGAGCAGGTGTTGCCGGCCGGCAGCGACACGCGTGCCCTGCAGGCGCAGGCGGACGAGGTGATCGACGCACGCCACCATCTGGTGTTGCCGGGCCTCGTCAACACCCATCACCACATGGTGCAGTGCCTGACGCGCGCCATTCCCGGTGTGCAGAACGCCGAACTGTTCTCCTGGCTCAAGGGCCTCTATCCCATCTGGGCTGGTCTGACGCCCGAGATGGTCAAGGTGTCCAACCAGGTGGCCATGGGCGAACTGCTGCTGTCCGGGTGCACCACCAGCAGCGACCACCTCTACATCTATCCCAACGGCGTGCGCCTGGACGACAGCATCGAGGCTGCGCAGACCATCGGCATGCGCTTCACCGCGACGCGTGGCAGCATGAGCGTGGGCGAAAGCCAAGGCGGCCTGCCACCCGACCGCGTGGTGGAGAAGGAAGACTTCATCCTGCGCGAGACGCGCCGCCTGATCGAGAGCTGGCATGACCCGAAGCCCGGCGCCATGCTCAACGTGGCGGTGGCCCCCTGCTCGCCGTTCACGGTCAGCCAGGACCTGATGCGCGAATCGGCCAAGCTGGCGCGCGCCTACGGCGTGCGTCTGCACACCCACCTGGCCGAGAACGACCACGACATCGCCTACACGCGCGAGCATTTCCACTGCACGCCGGCCGAGTACGCGGAGGAGTTGGGTTGGGTCGGTGAAGACGTGTGGCATGCGCACTGCGTCAAGCTTGACGAGCACGGCAGTTACCTGTTTGCGAAGACCGGCACGGGCATCGCCCATTGCCCCTGCAGCAACATGCGCCTGGCCAGCGGCATCCTGCCGCTGCGCAAGCTGGTCAACCTCGGCGTGCCGGTGGGGCTGGGGGTGGACGGCAGTGCCAGCAACGACGCCGGCCACCTGCTGAACGAAGCGCGCCAGGCCATGCTACTGGCGCGTGTGGGCAAGGCGCTCGAACACTTTGGCTGCGACACCGGCCCCGGCGAGATGACGCCGCGCGACGCGCTCTGGCTGGCCACGCGCGGCGGCGCTCGGGTTCTGGGTCGCAGCGATATTGGCCAGATCGCGCCCGGCAAGTGCGCTGACCTTGCGCTCTACCGCACCGACACCCTGGCCATGGCCGGTGGTGCGGTGCACGATCCCGTCGGCGCGCTGCTGCTGTGCGCGAGCAGCAACGCGGACTACACCATCGTCAACGGCAAGGTCGTGGTGCGCAAGGGCGAGCTCACGACCGTGGACACGGGCGCGCTTATTGCCCGCCACAACGCCCTGGCCTGGCAGCTCGCGCAACAGGCCGGCACGCGCTGATTCAGTCGGCGGCCGGCCCGAAGCACTGCAGCAGTTGCGCCGCCACTGCCACCGCGATCACTTCGGGTTGTTTGCCGGTGATGCCTGGCACGCCGATGGGACAGGTCACGCGCGCGAAGTCGGCCGCTGTGAAGCCACGCGCCTCCAGCCGGTGCCGGAAGGTGGCCCACTTGGTCTGGCTGCCGATCAGGCCGATGAAGGGGAGGTCGTCGTGTTGGCGTGCGCGCAGCAGGCACTGCGCCACGATCTCCAGGTCCTCCGCATGGCTGAAGCTCATGACCAGCACGGCGCTGCCGGGCCGCAGTTCGGCCACCGCGGCCTGCACCGGGTCGGAGTGCTCGCAGATGACGTGAGCCGGCGTGTCGCTGGGGAAAATCTCGTCGCGGCTGTCGATCCAGTGCAGCGTGAAGGGCAGCTGGGCCAGCAGGCGTGTGATCGCCTGTCCGACGTGGCCTCCGCCGAAAAGGGCGACAGGGTGCTGGGTCTGCTTGAGCCGCGCGGACAAGTGCGCGAGGTCGTCGTTCGTGAGTCTTTCGAAGCGCAGCCACATGACGCCGCCGCAGCACTGCCCCAGGCTGGGCCCGAGGGCATAGCGCTGCGCTTCGGCAGGTATCGGCGCGGTTCCTGCCAGCATGGCGCGGGCACGGGCGATGGCCTCGAACTCCAGATGGCCGCCGCCGATGGAGCCGATCACGCGCTCTCCGTACACGGCCATCCAGGCATCGGTGTCACGAGGGGTGGAACCTTGCGTCCTGATCGGCAGCACCAGTACGAGCTGTTCTGCGGTCGGTTTCGACTCAGGTCGGGGGTAGTCAGGTGTCATCGTCGCCAATCCTAAGCTACCGGGGTGGCGCATACCCCGGCCCATGAGTACTGTCGAATGTCAAGGCGACACCGGTGCGCCCGGCAACTTGTCGCTTCTACTGCCCCTGACCCAGCGCGTAGCCGGCTTCGCCGTCAAAACTGCACAGGTGTTCGGTTTTGATGAAGTCCAGCCCGTCGCTGACCAGGTTGTGCAGCAGGTCCACGATGTCGGCATGGTTCACGTGCCGTGGCTGGCCTTGCGCGTCGGTGCCCACAAAGCGGCAACGCCAGTGATCGGTGCAGAACGTCTCCGGGAAGCCGCCCGGCCAGACTTTCACGCCGCGGTTGGTGATCATCTGCAGGGTGAAGCCGGCCGGCTTGGGTTGGTGCGTCAGCGTCTGCAGCCGGCCGGCCAGGTAGTCTGCCGACACGTCGGCTGCGTGGACGAAGACGTCGACGCCCACGATGGCCTTCTTGGCAGCAGGCTTGCGGACATATAGCGGCGCGGCTGCCGGCGCCGGGCTGGCGGTCGCCTCAGACGGCGCATCCTGGTAGCTCACCGGCATGAATTTCTGCGGCAGCTGCCCGAGGCGGTCGATCACCGCGTCGGCAAAGTCCATGCTGCCGAAGGGGCGCCCCACCCGCGCGCTGCCGGCGAGCTCGGCCGTGAAGATGCCGTCCTCGATGGTCTTGAGCCATGCGTTGTGGATGCGCGCGGCGACATCCGCCTGCTTGATGTGCACCAGCATCATCACGGCCGAGAGCAGCAGGCCGCTGGGGTTGGCAATGCCTTTGCCGGCAATGTCGGGCGCGCTGCCGTGGATGGCCTCGAACATCGCCACATGCTCGCCGATATTCGCGCTGCCGGCCAGGCCGACGCTGCCGGTGATCTCGGCGGCGATGTCACTGATGATGTCGCCATACAGGTTGGGCGTGACGATGACGTCGAAGATCTCGGGGCGCGTGGCCAGGCGTGCTGCGCCGATGTCGATGATGTAATGCTCGGTCAGCAGTTCGGGGTACTGGACCCTGATCTCGTCGAACACCTTGTGGAACAGACCATCGGTCATCTTCATGATGTTGTCCTTGGTCATGCAGGTGACCTTCTTGCGCCCATGCGCCCGGGCATATTCGAAGGCGTAGCGAATGATCTTTTCGCAGCCGGGGCGGGTGATGAGCTTGAGACACTGGAACACTTCGTCGGTCTGGCGGTGCTCGATGCCCGCGTACAGGTCTTCCTCGTTCTCGCGCACGATGACCACGTCCATCTTCGGGTGTTTGGTCTGCACGAAGGGGGCATAACTCACGCAGGGCCGCACGTTGGCGTACAGGCCCAGGGTCTTGCGGATGGTCACGTTCAGGCTCTTGTAGCCCCCGCCCTGCGGCGTGGTGATGGGCGCCTTCAGGAACACCTTGGTGCGGCGCAGGCTGGCCCAGCTCTCGGGCGCGATACCCGCGGTGTTGCCGGCGAGGTAGACCTTCTCGCCGATCTCGATCACTTCAGGTGCGATCTGGGCGCCTGCGGCATCCAGTACTTTCAGGGTGGCGGCCATGATTTCCGGGCCGATGCCGTCGCCATACGCGACGGTGATGGGGGTCTTGTGCTGCATGGTGTTTCTTTTGAAAAGTGGCGTTGGTTGTGTCGCACGGGTGGTGCAACACAGGCGCCAGTGTGGTCCCGTGACACATTGATGTCTAATCGCAGATCGGCATACATAGAATAGACAAATGTCTATGAATTTCGGTCGCCCTCCGCGTGCCACCTTCGCGCAGCTGCGCAGCTTCCAGGCAGTCGCCCACCTGGGTGGTGTGACGCGCGCGGCAGAGGCGCTGCATCTCACTCAGCCCACGATCTCGGCGCAGCTGCGCGAGCTGCGTGCCGGCGTTGGCGTGGATCTGCTGTTACCGCAAGGCCGTGGCGTGCGTCTCACCGACGCGGGCCAGGCCTTGCTGCGGACGGTGGACGAGATGTTTGCCGGCTGGCGCGCGTTCGAGGACGAGGTCGACGCGCTGCACGGACTGCTGCGCGGCTCGTTGCGCATCGCCGGTGTGAGCACCACGGAGTACTTCATCGCCCAATGGCTCAAGCCCTTCAGCGCCGCCCATCCGGGCATCGAGATCGATCTGGCGGTCGACAACCGGGATGCCGTGGTGCGCCGGCTTGAACAAGACCAGGACGACCTGGCGGTGATGATGATGCCGCCCGCCCACCTCAAGCTGCAGAGCCATGTGATCATGGAGAACCCGCTGGTGCTGGTGGGCCCCGCCGGGCATCCTTGGAGCGAGGGCAGGCCACGCAAGCTGGCCGAGCTGGCGCGGCAAAACCTGTTGATGCGCGAACTGGGCTCCGGTACCCGACAGGCCACGTTGGAGTTCTTTGCCCGTCATGCCATGGTCCCCCGGGTGCGCATGTCGCTGGGTAGCAATGAGGCCGTCAAGCACGCCGTCGCGGCAGGCCTGGGTCTGGCCATCCTGTCCCGTCACGCCCTGGCCGCACGGCCAGAGCAGGAGGGTCTGGCCATCCTCAATGTCAGCGGTTTGCCCATCCATCGCCAGTGGCTGCTTGTGTGGCGGACTGATCGGCGGCTGCCCCGGGTGGCCGCTGCCTTCGTGGCCTCGGTGGCGCAGCTCCACGCTGGCGCCAAGCCGAGCGGCCGGAGCAAGCGCTCAGGCTGAGCGCTTGTCGCCGGCCGCGTCGATCACGCCACCGCCCAGACACACCTCGCCGTCATACAAGACGGCGCTCTGTCCGGGTGTGACGGCCCACTGCGGCTGCGGGAAGGTCAGCGTGAAGGCCTGGCCCTCGATGCCGCCCAGCGTGCACGAAGCATCGGCCTGCCGGTAGCGGGTCTTGGCCGCCAGCTCGCCTGGCGTCGGTGGCTGACCCGCGACCCAGCTGGCATCCTGCGCATGCAGGGTGTGGCTCAGCAGCATGGGGTGGTCGTGGCCCTGCACCACCCACAGCGTGTTCTTTGCCATGTCCTTGCGCGCCACGAACCAGGGCGCGTGTTCGCCGCCGCCCTTCTGCGCGCCTTTAGCCTTGACGCCGCCGATGCCCAAGCCCTGGCGCTGGCCCAGGGTGTAGAAGGAGAGGCCCACATGGTTGCCGATGACACGACCATAGGCCTTGTCGCCAACGGGCGGTGTGCCGTCGCGGATGGGGCCGGGTTCCTTCTGGATGTAGCGGTTCAGGAACTCGCGGAACGGCCGCTCGCCGATGAAGCAGATGCCGGTGCTGTCCTTCTTCTTGGCGTTGGGCAGGCCGATCTCGGCCGCAATGCGGCGCACTTCCGTCTTGTGCAGCTCGCCCACCGGGAAGAGCGTCTTGCTCAGTTGCGCCTGGTTGAGGCGGTGCAGAAAGTAGCTCTGGTCCTTGGACGGATCGAGCCCCTTGAGCAGTTCATGTTTGCCGGTCGTTTCGTTCAGACGCACGCGCGCATAGTGGCCGGTGGCGATCTTCTCCGCCCCCAGGCGCATGGCGTGATCGAGGAAGGCCTTGAACTTGATCTCGGCGTTGCACAGGATGTCGGGGTTGGGCGTGCGGCCGGCCTGGTACTCGCGCACGAACTCGGAAAACACCCGGTCCTTGTACTCGGCGGCAAAGTTGATGTGCTCGATCTCGATGCCGATCACGTCGGCCACGCTGGCGGCGTCCACGAAATCGATGTTGGAGGAGCAGTATTCGCTGTCATCGTCATCTTCCCAGTTCTTCATGAAGATGCCGACCACGTCGTAGCCCTGTTGCTTGAGCAAGTAGGCGCTGACCGCGGAGTCCACGCCCCCGCTCAAACCCACCACCACCCGCTGTTTGCCTGACTTGCTCATAAGTGCGCAATTATCCCGTGTCGCCCGATCCTTGTCGGGGCGGGGACGAAAGACGATCTGTTCGTGTCGAGGTTCGTGTCATCGGCGGCAACGCTTGGGCCGCAGCGCGTAGCCCGGGCGGGTTTGAGCTCGGCGATACCGCGTCGGCCTCAGCCCTGCAGGCGCTGCACCGAAGCGTCGGTGTAGACCAATTCCAGCGGATAATGCTGCCCGCGCAGGTGGTCTTCCATGCAGCGCAACACCAGCGGGCTGCGATGGCGCGCGGTGTTGGCGCGGATCTCATCCGGTGTCATCCAGACCGTGCGCACGATGCCGTGGTCCAGTTGCGCGCCGGGGACCACCTCCCCTAGCGTGCCGGCGAAGGCAAAACGCAGGTAGGTGATGTCTTCCGGCGCTATGCCCGGGCGCTGGCGTTGCAGTCGCGACAGGTAGATGCCCAGCAGGTGCGTGGGCGTGAAGCGGTGGGTGGTTTCTTCCAGCGCCTCGCGCACGCAGCCTTCGGCGGGGGATTCGCCCGGGTCCAGGTGGCCGGCCGGGTTGTTGAGCTTCAGCCCCTCAGGGGTTTCTTCTTCCACCAGCAGGTAGCGGCCGTCGCGTTCGATGATGGCGGCCACGGTGACGCTGGGTTTCCATCGTGTGTCCATGGCGTGGAATTATGAATGGCGCCCAAATACTTATGAAACCCAATCCCGTTGCGGCTGTAATTCTCGGGTAAGCTGCTGGTCGCGTGCGACTTGCCCTGCGGGGTATAGGCGACACGACCGTCAGAATAATCGTGTTCAGGAGATGACTTATGGAAGCTGGCACAACCCAACCGGCGCAACGTATCGGTGTGCCGCGGGAAATCTTCCCAGGCGAAAAGCGCGTGGCCACGGTGCCCGAGGTGGTGGAGAAGCTCATCAAGCTCGGCTTCCAGGTGGCCGTCGAGTCCGGTGCCGGCGAGGGCGCCAACTTCAGTGATGACGCCTACCGTGCGGCCGGTGGGGAAGTGATCCAGGGCGCTGCGGCGCTGTGGGCGGCCGCGGACATCGTGTTCAAGGTGCGCGCGCCCAGCCCGGACGAGGTGGCGCTGATGCGCGAAGGCACCACGCTGATCGGCTTCATCTGGCCGGCGCAGAACCCGGAGCTGATGCAGCAGCTGGCCGCGAAGAACGCCACCGTGCTGGCCATTGATTCGCTGCCGCGCACGCTGTCGCGTGCGCAGAAGATGGACGCCCTCACCTCTACCGCCGGTGTCAGCGGCTACCGCGCGGTCATCGAAGCGGCCAATGCCTTCGGCCGCTTCTTCAACGGCCAGATCACGGCTGCGGGCAAGGTGCCCCCGGCCAAGGTGTTCATCGCCGGTGCCGGCGTGGCGGGTCTTGCCGCCATCGGCACCGCCGCCAACCTGGGCGCCATCGTGCGCGCCAACGACACCCGCGCCGAGGTGGCCGACCAGGTCGTGTCGCTGGGCGGCGAGTTCGTCAAGGTCGACTATGAGGAAGAAGGCTCGGGCGGCGGCGGCTACGCCAAGGTCATGTCCGAGGGCTTCCAGGCCGCGCAGCGCGCGATGTACGCCCAACAGGCGCGCGAAGTCGACATCATCATCACCACCGCGCTGATCCCGGGCAAACCGGCGCCCAAGCTCATCACGGCCGAGATGGTGCAGTCCATGAAGCCGGGCAGCGTGATCGTCGACATGGCGGCCGAACAGGGCGGCAATTGCGAGCTGACCGAGCCGGGCAAGGCGGTGGTCAAGCACGGTGTCACCATCATTGGCTACACCGACCTCGCCTCGCGCCTATCCAAGCAGTCGTCCACCCTGTACTCGACCAACCTGCTGCGTCTGGCCGAAGAGCTGTGCAAGACCAAGGACGGGGTCATCAACGTCAACATGGAAGACGATGCCATCCGCGGCCTGACGGTCGTGAAGGAAGGCAGCATCACCTGGCCGCCTCCGCCGCTGAAACCCGTCGCGGCGCCGGCGCCCAAGCCGGCGGCCGCTCCTGCAGCCGAGAAGAAGGGTGGCCACGGCCACGGCAGCAGCGGCCCGCTGCCCGCCAAGACGCTGGCCATCATCTTTGCCGTCGCTGCCGTGGCGTTCTGGTTCATCGGCGCCTATGCGCCGGCGGCCTTCCTGGGCCACTTCACGGTCTTCGTGCTGGCCTGCTTCATCGGCTACATGGTGGTGTGGAACGTGACGCCTGCGCTGCACACGCCGCTGATGAGCGTGACCAACGCCATCTCCAGCATCATCGCCATCGGCGCGCTGGTGCAGATCGCGCCGCCCGAGGCGGGCACCGCCGGCCGGCCGGACGAGCTGATCCGCTGGCTGGCCTTTGCCGGCATCGTGCTGACGGCCATCAACATGTTCGGCGGCTTTGCCGTGACGCGCCGCATGCTCGCCATGTTCCGCAAATAAGAACGAGAAGAAAGGAAAGACGATCATGTCCCAAAGTCTCGCCACGGTGGCCTATCTCGGCGCCGCCATCCTCTTTATCCTGAGCCTGGGTGGCCTGTCCAACCCGGAGACCTCGCGCCGCGGCAACCTGTTCGGCATCATCGGCATGACGCTGGCCGTGCTGGCCACGATCTTCGGTCCGCGCGTGAGCCCCAATGGCATCGCCTGGATCATCGGTGCGCTGGTCATCGGCGGCGGCATCGGGCTCTACGCCGCGAAAGTGGTGAAGATGACGCAGATGCCCGAGCTGGTCGCGCTCATGCACAGCCTGGTGGGCCTGGCGGCCTGTCTGGTGGGTTTTGCCAGCTATGTCGATACCTCCATCCAGTACCAGGGCGCCGAGAAGATCATCCACGAGGTGGAGATCTACATCGGCATCCTGATCGGTGCGGTGACCTTCTCGGGCTCGCTCATTGCGTTTGGCAAGCTCAACGGCAAGATCGGCGGCAAGCCGCTGCTGCTGCCGGCGCGCCACTGGCTGAACCTCGTGGCCCTGCTGGTGGTGATCTGGTTCGGCCGTGCCTTCATCCAGGCGCCCACGGTGGCCGACGGCATGACGCCGCTGATCGTGATGACGATCATCGCCCTGCTGTTCGGCGTGCACATGGTGATGGCCATCGGCGGCGCCGACATGCCGGTCGTGGTGTCCATGCTCAACAGCTATTCGGGCTGGGCTGCGGCCGCGACCGGTTTCATGCTGAGCAACGACCTGCTGATCGTGACCGGCGCGCTGGTGGGCTCGTCGGGTGCCATCCTTTCCTACATCATGTGCAACGCGATGAACCGGAACTTCATCAGCGTGATCGCCGGCGGCTTCGGCTCCGGCGGCGGTGCGCCCGCCAAGTCCGGGGAAGCGGCGCAGCCGCAGGGCGAGGTGGTGCCGGTGAGCGCGGTCGAGACCGCCGAGCTGCTGCGTGAGGCCAAGAGCGTGATCATCGTGCCGGGCTACGGCATGGCGGTGGCCCAGGCCCAGCACACGGTCAACGAGATTACCAAGACCCTGCGCGACAAGGGCGTGACAGTGCGCTTCGGCATCCACCCGGTGGCGGGCCGCATGCCGGGCCACATGAACGTGCTGCTGGCCGAGGCCAAGGTGCCCTACGACATCGTGCTGGAAATGGACGAGATCAACGAGGACTTCCCCGACACCGACGTGGCCATGGTCATCGGCGCCAACGACATCGTCAACCCGGCGGCGCAGGATGATCCGACCAGCCCCATCGCCGGCATGCCGGTGCTGGAGGTCTGGAAGGCCAAGACCTCCATCGTGATGAAGCGCTCCATGGCGTCGGGTTATGCCGGCGTGGACAACCCGCTGTTCTACAAGGACAACAACCGCATGCTGTTCGGCGATGCGAAAAAGATGCTTGACGAGGTCTTGAGCGCGCTCAAGGGCTGACAAGGCATAATCCGCTCGTCGAAGAAAAAGCACGACCGTGCTGGAATACCCGGCACGGTCTTTTTTACGTGGATCGATCAGACAATAAATCAGGAGACCCGACCATGACCGAGCGCCTCTGGCTCAGCAGCTATCCGGCAGGTGTGCCCGCCGACCTGCCCCCTTCGCCCTATCCCTCCCTTGTCGCGCTGATGGAGGAAAGCTTCCGTCAGTACGCTGCACGACCGGCCTACAGCTTCATGGGCAAGGAGCAGAGCTATGGCGAGACCGACCGCCTGAGTCGTGCCTTTGCCGCCTACCTGCAGGGGCTGGGCCTGGCCAAGGGTGACCGCGTCGCCATCATGATGCCCAATGTGCCGCAGTACCCGGTGGTGGTGGCGGCGGTGTTGCGTGCCGGTTTTGTGGTGGTCAACGTCAACCCGCTCTACACCGCGCGCGAACTGGAGCACCAGCTCAAGGACTCGGGCTCCAAGGTCATTGTCATCATCGAGAACTTCGCCCACACGCTGCAGAAGTGCATCGCCGCCACGCCGGTGCAGCACGTGGTGCTGTGCGCCATGGGCGACCGCCTGGGCCTGCTCAAGGGCGCGCTGGTCAACTACGTGGTGCGCAAGGTCAAGAAGCTGGTGCCCGCGTACAGCCTGCCCGGTGCGGTGCGCTTCAACGACGCGGTAGCCCAGGGCGAGCGCGGTTCCTTGCGGCAGCCCGACATTGCGCCGGACGACGTCGCGGTGCTGCAGTACACCGGTGGCACCACCGGCGTGTCCAAGGGCGCCGTGCTGTTGCATCGCAACGTGATTGCCAACGTGCTGCAGTCGCAGGCCTGGAACGAGCCCGTGATGAATAAGGTGCCGACCCACGAGCAGGCCACCACCGTCTGCGCGCTGCCGCTGTACCACATCTTCGCTTTCACCGTGGGCATGATGCTGTCCATGCGTACCGGGGGCAAGCTGCTGCTGATCCCCAACCCGCGTGACCTGCCGGCCGTGCTGAAGGAACTCTCCAAACACGTCTTCCACAGCTTCCCGGCCGTCAACACCCTGTTCAACGGCCTGGCTAACCACCCCGACTTCAACAAGGTGGACTGGAGCCACCTCAAGGTGTCGGTGGGCGGCGGTATGGCAGTGCAGGGCGCCGTGGCGCAGAAGTGGCTGGAGAAGACCGGCTGTCCCATCTGCGAGGGCTACGGCCTGTCCGAGACCAGCCCGTCGGCCAGTTGCAACCCGGTCACCAACACCGAGTTCACCGGCACCATCGGTGTGCCGCTGCCGGGAACCTGGATGAAGATCATCGACGATGAGGGCCGCGACGTGCCGCAGGGCCAGCCGGGCGAGATCGCCATCAAGGGGCCGCAGGTGATGGCCGGCTACTGGCAGCGTCCGGACGAAACCGCCAAGGTCATGACGGCCGACGGCTGGTTCAAGAGCGGCGATGTGGGCGTGATGGACGAAAAGGGCTTCTTCCGCATCGTCGACCGCAAGAAGGACATGATCCTGGTCAGCGGCTTCAACGTCTACCCGAACGAGGTGGAAGACGTGGTGGCGCGCCTGGAGGGGGTGCTGGAGTGCGCCTGCGTGGGTGTGCCGGATGCGCAGTCGGGCGAGGCGGTCAAGCTGGTGATCGTGAAAAAGAACCCGGCCCTGACCGAAGAGCAGGTGCGCGCCTATTGCCGCGAGAACATGACCGGCTACAAGCAGCCCAAGGTGATCGAATTCCGCACCGAGTTGCCCAAGACGCCGGTGGGCAAGATCTTGCGCCGCGAACTGCGCGATTCCAAGTAAGCGAAGCGAGCGGTGCCACCGGTGACGACGGCCATCCTCAGCGCCCTGGCCGAGGAACAGCAGGGCTTGTTGGAACGGTTGCAGCGACCGCAGCGCGTGCAGCGCGCCGGCCGCGAGTTCTGGCAAGGCGAGCTGCACGGGCAACCGGTGGTGCTGGCGCTCTCGCGCATCGGCAAGGTGGCCGCGGCTACCACTGCCACCACGCTGATCGAGGCCTTTGACGCACAGCGCCTGGTCTTCACCGGCGTGGCGGGCGGCGTCGGTCCCGGCGTGCAGGTCGGTGACGTGGTGGTGGCCGATGAGTTCGTGCAGCACGACATGGACGCCTCGCCGCTGTTTCCGCGCTACCAGATTCCGCTCTACGGGCGCGAACGCTTTGCGGCCGATGCAGCCCTATCTGCTCTCCTTTTGAGAGCGGCACGTGCCGGTGTGACGGCGCTGAAGGCTGATTTTCATACTGGAAATCTGGCGGGCCGTCAGGCCGTGCATCAGGGCCTGATCGCCAGCGGCGACCGTTTCGTCTCCGCGGCCGAAGAGGCGCGCCGGCTGCATGCAGCGCTGAGCGACGCCGGCCATCCGCCGCTGGCAGTTGAGATGGAAGGCGCCGCCGTCGCCCAGGTCTGCCACGACTACGGCATTCCCTTTGCTGCCATGCGCACCATCTCCGACCGCGCCGACGATACTGCCCACGTCGACTTCCCGAAGTTCGTGCGCGACGTCGCCAGCCGCTACGCCCTGGCCATCATGGACGAGTTCGTGCGCAATTTGCCCTCGCGTTGAACGACCGCCAACCTCTGACGTGTCTTAACCGGGAAACGCCGTGGATCCGGCTGTGCCGGTCCACTGGCGTTGTCCCCCTCCGGGGGAGAGGGCGGCTACACGCAGTGAGCCGCCAACAGGGGGGCTTATTTCAACCAGCCACGCTTGCGGAAGTACCACATCGGCACCAGCGCGCTGGCCACCATCAGCACCAGCGCATAGGGGTAGCCCCATTTCTGCGACAGCTCGGGCATGTACTGGAAGTTCATGCCGTAGAGGCTGGCGATCAGCGTCGGCGGCAGCAGCGCCACGCTGGCCACGGAGAAGATCTTGATGATCTTGTTCTGGTTGATGTTGATGAAACCGACGGTGGCGTCCATCAGGAAGTTGATCTTGTCGAACAGGAAGGCCGTGTGCGAGTCCAGCGAGTCGATGTCGCGCAGGATCTGGCGCGCTTCCTCGAACTGTTCGCCGTTGAGCATCTTGCTGCGCATCATGAAGCTGACCGCGCGGCGCGTGTCCATGACGTTGCGGCGGATGCGCCCGTTCAGGTCCTCCTGGCGGGCAATGGCACCCAGCACTTCGCCGGCCAGGGCGTCGGTCACGTCGCCCGACAGCACCTGCTTGCCGGCCTTCTCCAGTTGGTCGTAGATGCCTTCGAGCGTGTCGGCCGAGTACTCGGCGTCTGCGTCGAACAGCTTGAGCAGCACTTCCTTGGCGTCTTCGATCAGGCCGGGGGCGCGGCGTGCGCGCATGCGCAGCAGGCGGAACACCGGTACGTCCTCGTCGTGGATCGAGAACAGCACGCCCTTGCTCTTGAGTTCGTCGTTCTTCTGGTTGAGGATGAAGGCCACGCGCGCTGTGCGCGGCTCGGCCTCGTCGGCGATCAGGAAGTCGCTGCGGATGTGCAGCTCGCCGTTGTCCTCTTCATAGAAACGCGCAGATTCCTCGATGTCCTCGTCCATCGCGTCTTCCGGGATGGACAGGCCGAAATACTGCTTGACCCAGCGCTTTTCTTCCAGCGTGGGCGACTCCAGGTCAACCCAGATCGGCCGGAACCTGGAGAGTTCTTCCAACGACTCGATCTCTTCCTGAAAGAGTCGGCCATTGACGAGCGTAAAGATGTTGAGCATGGCTCATTCCCTCGGGTGGTGATGCATCGGATGGGGTGGTGCGGGGTTCTGCTTCCAACCCCCGATGCCGAGAGGGAGTTGGAAGCTACCGACTAGGGCAGGTTTCCAAGGAGCGTTCTCCAGAATGGTGATGGGCGGATTATCGCACCGCAGCATGGCGCCGCCATGTCGGGATGCGGCCGGTGTGGGCTGGATGGTACAGCGCCCGGCCGGGCGGCGCGGGCGGGCTTGGGTGCTTGGGGGGACCTCGGCTAGAGTCAGGGGTTTCCGGCGGGTCCACCAGCAGACGAGTCACCCATGAAACCAGCACCCATAGGCGCCGACGAGGCCGATCGCCTGGCGGCGCTGCATCGCTACCGCATCCTCGATACGGCGCCGGAGGCCGAGTTCAACGACTTCACCGAGGTGGCAGCAGAACTCTGCGGCACCCCGATCGCCCTCGTGTCGCTGGTCGATGCCGATCGGCAGTGGTTCAAGAGCCGCATCGGCCTGGAGATCGAGGAGGCTGCCCGCGATACCTCGTTCTGCGGCCACGCGATCTACCAGGGCAACGAGGTGTTCGAGGTGTCGGACACCCTGCTGGACGAGCGTTTTGCCGACAACCCCTGGGTGACTGCCGATCCCCCCATCCGTTTCTACGCGGGCGCGCCCTTGATCACCCCCGGCGGCCATGCGGTGGGTACTCTGTGCGTGGTTGACAGCGTGCCGCATGTCCTGACGCTGGCACAGCGGCGCGCGCTGCTCGCCCTGGGGCGGCAGGTGGTGCGGCAGATGGAGCAGCGCCTGCTGATCCGGCGTGAGAAGCGGCTCTATGCCGAGCTGTCCAGGCAGGCCAAGTTCCAGAAGGTGCTGCTCGACAGCGCGGTGGCGGCGGTGATTTCTACCGATCAGCAGGGGCTGATCACCAGCTTCAACCCGGCGGCCGAGCGGCTGCTGGGCTACCGCGCGGAGGAAGTCATCGGCCGCGAGCGCACCCGGCTGTTCCACGTCAAGGAGGAGCTGGAGGCGCGTGCTGGTGAGCTGGCGCTGGAGCTCGGGCGCGAGGTCGAGGCGCGTGACGCGATTGTGGCCAAGGCCAACATGGGGCTCTCCGACACCCACGAGTGGAGCTACCGGCGCAAGGACGGGAGCCGGGTGCCGGTCATGTTGTCGGTGTCGGCGCTGCATGACGACGCCGGCCGGGTGAGCGGCTACATCGGCTTGTCCTGGGACATCACGGAGCGCAAGCAGGCTGACCTGGCCCTGCGCCAGAGCCAGGAGCGCCTGCAGTTGGCAATGGACGCCGCCAAGATCAGCCTGTGGGATGCCGACCTGCAGACGCAGTGCATCACGCTCGACGCACGCTGGAACGAACTGGCCGGTTATGCCACCGAGGCGGTTCGCATGTCGTTCGATCAGCTGGCCGCCATGCTGCCGGACGAGGATGCCAGGATCATCCGGCAGCGCATCGGCGCGGTGCTGCGCGGCGAGTCGGCGGAGTACGTTACCGAGCATCGGGTGCGGCACCGGCTGGGACACTGGTTCTGGGTCGAGAGCCGCGGGCGCGTGATGTCCTGGGATGCGGCGGGGCGGCCTCTGCGCATGCTCGGCATTGCCATGGACGTCTCCGCGCGGAAGAAGGCTGACGAGGATCTGCGCAGCAGCGAGGCGCGGCTGCAGCTGGCCATGGGCGCGGCGCGGACCTGCCTGTGGGATGCCAATTCGCTGACCGGCCAGGTCGTACTCGACGCACACTGGGCGGAGCTGATCGGGGCGCCGCCCGGGGAGGTGACCACGACATTCCATGAGCTGCTCAAGGTCGTTGCACCGGACGACCTGCCGCAGATCCTGGACAAGATCATGGCGGTGATCAAGGGCGTGCAGACTGACTACATTGCGGAGCAGCGCGTGCTGCACCGCGACGGCCGCTGGATCTGGGTCGAGAGCCGTGGCCGCGTGGTCGAGCGTGACGAGCGCGGCTATGCCGTGCGCATGATCGGCACCAACACCGACATCAGCGAGCGCAAGCGGGTCGAGCAGCTGAAGTCGGAGTTTCTGGCCACCGTCAGCCACGAGCTGCGCACGCCGCTGACCTCCATCAGCGGGGCGCTCGGGCTGCTGCGCAGTGGCGCGCTGGGGCCGCTGCCGGAGAAGATGCTGCCGTTGCTGGACATCGCCAGCCGCAACAGCCAGCTGCTGACGCGGCTGATCAACGACCTGCTGGACATGGAAAAGCTGGCTGCGGGCAAGATGCGTTTCGACCTGCAGACGCAGGCGCTGATGCCGCTGGTCGAACAGGCCATCGAGAGCACCCGACCCTACGCGCAGCAGTACGGCGTCACCCTGGTGCTGGCGCAGCGGGCGGACACCACCCGGGTCCGGGTGGACGGCGGGCGCCTGCAGCAGGTGTTGGGCAACTACCTGTCGAATGCTGCCAAGTTCTCGCCGCAGGGAGCGCAGGTTGACGTTGTGGTGCGCACGACGGGCGAGATGGTGCGGGTCGAAGTGATCGACCGCGGGCTGGGCATCCCGGAAGAGTTCAAGCAGCGCATCTTCGAGAAGTTCTCGCAGGCGGATGCCTCCAACACGCGGCAAAAAGGCGGCACCGGGCTGGGGCTGGCCATCAGTCGCGAACTCGTCGAGCGCATGCACGGCCACGTCGGCTTCGAGTCGCAGGAGGGTCAGGGCTCCCTGTTTTACTTCGAGCTGCCGTTGGTGCAGGAGCCGGCCGAGCGCGAGGGGCGCAAGGCCATGCTGTAATGCAGCGAAGGAGCTACTGGGCATGACACTCGCGCGCATCCTTTACGTGGAAGACGAGCCGGACATCCAGGCGGTGGCCAAGCTGGCGCTGGAGATGGTGGGCGGCTTCGAGGTCCGACTGTGCGACAACGGCGTGCAGGCGCTGGCTGAGGTGAAGGACTTTGGCCCCGACCTGATCTTGCTCGATGTCATGATGCCGGGCATGGACGGACCGGGCACGTTGCAGAAGCTACGCGCCGACCCGGCCACTGCGAACATTCCGGTGATCTTCCTGACGGCGCGCGTCCTGCCGCCGGACGTGGCGCATTACCAGGCGATGGGAGCGCTGGACGTCATCGCCAAACCCTTCGATCCGATGTCGCTGCCCGCTCAGGTGGCGCAGATCTGGAGCCGGGCACGTGGCGGCTGAGGACGGCGTCCCGCCGGCCTTTGCCGAACAGCTGGCGCTGCTGCGCGCCGAGTTCGCGCGCCGGCACGCGCAGACGCTGGCCGAGCTGGAGCTGCGCCTTGCCGAGCAGGGCGCCGATGTGACACCGGCGCTGCTGCACGAAGTGCATGACTTGCTGCATCGCCTGGCGGGCTCGGGCGGCAGCTTCGGCTTTCACGCCTTGTCGCGTCAGGCGCGCGAACTGGAGCTCGTGGCGCGCACCTGGCTGCAGGCGGCACGTCCCTTGGACGAGCCCGCGTGGCAGGCCTGGAAAAACGGGGTGCGCGCGCTGGCGCAGATGCTCGGGCCGGACCCGCAGCGCCCCGCGCAATAACCGCCGACTCCTTGAGGAGAATCAAGCGAGGGGATTGCTTTTCCCCGGTGGCGGGCGCATAGTGAAACCGTCTTCAGCATGCAAGTTCGCTGTCGTTGGGGGGCTTGGTGTTGCGGACGATGTTCCATTCCGAGAGCAACAGGAGGCTACTCATGAACCTGACGATCAGCGGTCACCACCTCGAAGTTACCCCTGCCCTGCGCAGCTATGTCACGACCAAGCTGGATCGAATCACCCGGCACTTTGATCAGGTTGTCGATGTCAAGGTGCTATTGACGGTTGAGAAGCAGAAGGAAAAGGAGAAACGGCAGCGCGCTGAATGCAATATCCACGTCAAAGGCAGTGATCTGTTTGCGGAGAGTTCCCATGAGGATCTGTACGCTGCGGTGGATGAGCTGGTTGACAAGCTTGACCGTCAGGTGGTGCGTCACAAGGATCGTCTGCAGGACCATCACCACGAAGCAGCCAAGCGCCTGATGTAAGTCAGCACTGGCCTTCGACCCAAAAGCCGCGGTATCCCCGCGGCTTTTTTGTGTGCATAATCCGGCCTTCCGACCATCATGAACCGTCTCGCGTCCATTCTGCCCGTCTCGCAAGTGCTGGTGCACGTCGATGCCACCAGCAAGAAGAGAGCCTTCGAGGAAGTCGGGCTGCTGTTCGAGAACCTGCACGGCCTCAGCCGCGCCCTGGTGACTGACAGCCTGTTCGCACGTGAGCGGCTGGGTTCTACCGGCCTGGGCCACGGCGTGGCGATTCCGCACGGCCGCATCAAGGGCCTGAAGTCACCCATGGCGGCGGTGCTGCAACTGGCGCAGCCGATCGGCTTCGATGCGCCGGACGAGCAGCCAGTCAGTCTGCTGATCTTTCTTCTGGTGCCGGAGGCCGCGACTCAGCGGCACTTGGAGATATTGTCCGAGATCGCCGAGCTGCTCAGCGATGCTGCCTTGCGCGGCCAGCTTAATGCCAGCGACAGCGCCGAAGCCCTGCACGGGCTGATCGCCGGCTGGCAATCGGCCCAGGTGGCCACCTGAGGCGGAACGAGCAACGTGAGACCGACCGTTGTCAGCGCCGAGGTCCTGTTCGAGGAGTTCCGCGGCCGTCTGAAATGGGAGTGGGTTGCCGGCCTGGGCGCCTCCGAGCGCCGCTTCGATGAAGTGGCGGTGCGCGCCGCCCGCTCCGGCGCCGACCTGGTAGGCCACCTCAACTACATCCATCCCTACCGGGTGCAGGTCATCGGCGAGCGCGAGGTGGCCTACCTCACCAACGCCACGCCGGATGACTGCGAGCGGCGTATCTCGCGCATCATGACGTTGGAGCCGCCGGTGCTGGTGCTGGCCGATGGCCAGTCCGCACCGCCGGCGCTGATCGCCATGTGCGAGCAGGCGCAGATTCCGATGTTCGCAACGCCGGACTCCTCGGCCTATGTGATTGACGTGCTGCGCAGCTATCTGTCCAAGCACTTTGCCGACCGCACCTCGATGCATGGCGTGCTGATGGACATCCTGGGTCTGGGGGTACTGATCACAGGCGAATCCGGCTTGGGCAAGAGCGAACTGGGTCTGGAGCTGATCTCGCGCGGCCACGGTCTGGTGGCCGATGACGCCGTCGACCTGTATCGCATCAACCAGGCCACGATCGAGGGGCGCTGCCCCGAACTGCTGCGCAACCTGCTGGAGGTGCGCGGCATCGGCCTGCTCGACATCAAGGCCATCTTTGGCGAGACGGCGGTGCGGCGCAAGATGCGCCTCAAGCTGATCGTCCATCTGGTGCGCCGCGAGACGCTGGAGCGCGACTATGAGCGCATTCCCTACGAGCCGCTGACGCAGGACGTGCTGGACATCCCGGTGCGCAAGGTGGTGATCCAGGTGGTGGCCGGCCGCAACCTGGCGGTGCTGGTGGAGGCTGCGGTGCGCAACACCATCCTGCAGCTGCGCGGTATCGACACCTACGAAGAGTTCGTCGAACGCCACCGCAAGGCCATGGGCGAGGCCAACTGACCGCGGACCCGCCGCGTCAGCCGACTATTTAGTCCGGTTCGGGCACTTGTCCTTGGTGCAGTGGGCGTACAGGCTCAATGCATGGTCGGCGATGGTAAATCCCTTGGCCTTGGCAACGGCGTTCTGCCGGTTCTCGATCTCGGCGTCGTAGAACTCCTCGACCTTGCCGCAGTCCAGGCACACCAGATGGTCGTGGTGCTGGCCTTCGTTGAGTTCGTAGACCGCCTTGCCGCCCTCGAAGTTGCTGCGTGTCAGGATGCCAGCCTGCTCGAACTGGGTCAGCACGCGGTAGACCGTGGCCAGACCGACGTCGGAACGGTCCTGCAGCAGCACGCGGAACACGTCCTCAGCGGTCATGTGACGTTGCGTGCCCTTCTGGAAGATCTCCAGCACTTTCAGGCGCGGCACGGTGGCCTTGAGTCCGGTGCTTTTCAGTTCTTCAATGGTGTTCATCTGAGGTGTTTCTCCCACGGTCGGACAGGCGATGGCAATGGGCTCAACCGCTACAATGGGCTGATCATATCGCTACACCTCCTTCCATGTCCGTTTCTTTTCGCGACATCCCTCGCCTGGGGCTGGTCTTGGCGGCTGCGGCCGCCGGCATGGTCCTGAGCGCGTGCGGCAACCTCAACGGCACGGGCGATCGCCTGGTCGAATCCATCAAACCCTACCGCATCACGGTGGTCCAGGGCAATGTGGTGACGCGTGAGCAGGTCGCCGTGCTGCGGCCCGGCATGAGCCGCATCCAGGTACGTGACATCCTCGGCACGCCGCTGCTGGCCAGCGTATTCCACGCGGACCGCTGGGACTACGTCTTCACCTTCCGCCGCCAGGGGACGGAGCCGTTGTCGCGTCGCGTCACCGTCTTCTTCAAGGGCGACCTGCTGGAGCGCTTCGAGGCCGATGACAGCCTGCCGACCGAGACCGAGTTTGCCGCCTCGCTCGAAGGCAATACCCGTCCGGCCAAGGTTCCGGAGTTGGAAGCCAGCCCGGAGAGCCTGCAGAAGTTCCCGGTGCCCGCCGCGACGGCGGCGCCTGCGGTCCCGCCGCCGCTGCCGGCCAGCTACCCGCCGCTGGAGCCGGCGTCCCGTTAATCCCGCATTGCCATGACCGTACCTCATCCCCATCCCATCGCCATTGCCGGTGCCTCCGGGCGCATGGGCCGCATGCTGATCGAGGCCGTGCAGGCGGCCGATGACTGCGCGCTGGCCGGCGCGCTCGACGTTCCCGCCAGCCCGGCCATCGGCAACGATGCCACTGCATTCCTGGGGCACGCCAGCGGCGTGGCCATCACGGCCGACCTCAAGGCCGGGCTGCAGAACGCCCGCACCCTGATCGACTTCACCCGCCCGGAAGGCACGATGGCGCACCTCAAGGTCTGCCGCGAACTGGGGGTGAATCTGGTGATCGGTACCACCGGTTTCACCGAGGCGCAGAAGGCCGAGATCGAGGCCGCGTCCAAGGACATTGCCATCATGCTCTCGCCCAACATGAGCGTCGGCGTGAACGTCACGCTCAAGCTGCTGGAGATGGCGGCCAAGGCGCTGTCCACCGGTTACGACATCGAGATCATCGAGGCGCACCACCGACACAAGGTCGACGCGCCCTCGGGCACGGCACTCAAGATGGGTGAGGTGATCGCCTCGGCTCTGGGCCGCGACCTCAAGGACTGCGCGGTCTACGAGCGTTATGGCCATACCGGCGAGCGCGACCCGTCGTCCATCGGCTTTGCCACGGTGCGCGGTGGCGACATCGTCGGCGACCACACCGTGCTGTTCGCCGGCACCGGCGAGCGCATCGAGATCACGCACAAGTCGTCCAGCCGCGTCACCTACGCCCAGGGCAGCCTGCGCGCCGTACGTTTCCTGGCCGGACGCCAGAGCGGTCTGTACGACATGTTCGACGTGCTGGGCCTGAAATGAACCTGGTCGAGCAGCTCCAGCAGGGCGACGCCATCAGCCGGGCGGTGGCCGTGCTGCTGCTGGCGATGTCGGTGGCCAGCTGGGTCGTGATCTTCTGGAAGGGCTGGTTGCTGCAACGCGCCCGTCGTGATGCGGTGCGCGCCACGGCGGCGTTCTGGCAGGCCGGCTCGCTGGAGGAAGCGCGCTTGAAGGTCGTCGCTTTCGACCGCGAAGCCCTGCTGCTGCCGCTGATCGAAGCCACGCAAGTGCAGGCCGCCGGCACACTGGCGGCAGCTGGCGAGCGGGGGCAGCAGCTCACCCGCGTGCTGCGCGACGCTCTGCACAGTGTGCTGCGCCGCTTGCAGTTCGGCCAGGTGCTGCTGGCCACGGTGGGTTCCACGGCACCCTTTGTCGGTCTGCTGGGCACCGTCTGGGGCATCTACCACGCGCTGGTCGGCATGGCCAGTGCCGGCCAGATCACCATCGAGCGCATCGCCGGCCCGGTCGGCGAAGCCCTCATCATGACCGCCGCCGGCCTGGCGGTGGCCATTCCGGCCGTGCTGGCCTACAACGTGTACGGCCGCTTCATCGGCCAGATCGAAGCGGACCTGGAAGGTTTCGCGCTCGACCTGCGCGAGCTGCTGCTGGGGCAGCGGGGACACTGAGGCGGCCATGGCGTTCGGCCGTCTGGAGCGTACCACTGGGCCCGAGCCCATGAGCGACATCAACATGACGCCGCTGATCGACGTCATGCTGGTGTTGGTGGTGATCTTCATCCTGACCGCGCCGCTGCTGGCCAGCTCACTCCGGCTGGACTTGCCGCAGGCCCAGGCGGCCCGGCCGCAGGAGACGCCCCAGGTGGTTCAGGTGGCGCTCGACAAGGCCGGACAGATCTACCTCCAGGATCAGCCACTGACGTTGGACGCTCTGCGCCAGCGGCTGGGCGAGGCAGCACAGAAAAATGCCCAGACCGAGGTCCAGCTGCGCGCCGATGAAGCCGTGCCCTACGGCAAGGTGGTGGCCGTGCTGGATGTGGCGCATCAGGCCGGTCTGAGCCGCATCGGCTTCGTCGCCCAGCCCCGGCAGCCCTGAGGCCGGGCATCCTTAAAATGGGGCGGTTGCGGCCGCCGGGCTGCCCCGAGTGAATCCAAATGCAAGACAAATACAACCATCTCGACGTTGAGCAAGCCGCTCACAGCCACTGGGCCGCACGCGACGCCTACCGGGTGACCGAGGCCGCCGGCAAGAAGAAGTTCTATGCCTGCTCCATGCTGCCCTACCCCAGCGGCAAGCTGCACATGGGCCATGTGCGCAACTACACCATCAACGACATGCTCACGCGCCAGCTGCGCATGCAGGGCTACAACGTCCTGATGCCCATGGGCTGGGATGCCTTCGGCCTGCCGGCCGAGAACGCCGCGCTGAAGAACGGCGTGCCGCCGGCCAAGTGGACCTACGAGAACATCGCCTACATGAAAGGCCAGATGCAGGCCATGGGCCTGGCGATCGACTGGAGTCGTGAGGTCGCCACTTGCGATCCCAGCTACTACAAGTGGAACCAGTGGCTGTTCCTCAAGATGCTGGAGAAGGGCATCGCCTACCGCAAGACCCAGGTGGTCAACTGGGACCCGGTGGACCAGACGGTGCTGGCCAACGAGCAGGTGATCGACGGCCGCGGCTGGCGCACCGGCGCCGTGGTGGAGAAGCGCGAGATTCCGGGTTATTACCTGAAGATCACCGACTACGCCCAGGAGTTGCTGGACCATGTGCAGATCGGCAACGACAAGGCCACGCTCAATGGCTGGCCCGAGCGCGTGCGCCTGATGCAGGAAAACTGGATCGGCCGCAGCGAGGGCGTGCGCTTTGCCTTCACGCACGACATCCGGGGCGAGGACGGCCAGTTGATCGGCGACGGCCGCATGTACGTCTTCACCACGCGGGCCGACACCATCATGGGCGTGACTTTCTGCGCCGTGGCACCCGAGCATCCGCTGGCGCAGCACGCGGCCAAGGGCAACCCCAAACTGGCGGCCTTCATCGAGGAGTGCAAGCGGGGTGGCACGACCGAAGCCGAACTGGCGCTGAAGGAAAAGGAAGGCATGCTCACCGGTCTCTTCGTCAAGCACCCGCTGAACGACGAGCAGGTCGAGGTCTGGGTCGGCAACTACGTGCTGATGAGCTATGGCGACGGCGCCGTCATGGGCGTGCCGGCGCATGACGAGCGCGACTTCGCTTTTGCGCTGAAGTACGGCCTGTCGATCCGTCAGGTGATCGACGTCGACGGCCAGGACTACAACTACCACCAGTGGCAGGAGTGGTATGCCGACAAGGGCAACGGCGTGACCATCAACTCCGACAGCTTCAGTGGCATGGGCTACCAGGAAGCCGTCAACGCCGTGGCCCACGCGCTGAGCACGCGGGGTCTGGGCGAGAAGAAGACCACCTGGCGTCTGCGTGACTGGGGCATCAGCCGCCAGCGCTACTGGGGGACGCCGATTCCCATCATCCACTGCGATGAACATGGCGCGGTACCGGTGCCCGAAAAGGACCTGCCGGTCGTGCTGCCGCAGGACTGCATCCCCGACGGTTCCGGCAACCCGCTGCACAAGCACGAGGGCTTCCATGCCGGTGTGACCTGCCCCGTATGCGGCAAGCCCGCGCGACGCGAGACGGACACCATGGACACCTTCGTCGACTCGTCCTGGTACTTCATGCGCTACTGCGATCCGACCAACAACGACCAGATGGTGGCGGACGGTGCGCAGTACTGGATGCCGATGGACCAGTACATCGGCGGCATCGAGCACGCCATCCTGCACCTGCTGTACGCGCGTTTCTGGACCAAGGTCATGCGCGACCTGGGGCTGGTGAAGGTGGACGAGCCCTTCACCAAGCTGCTGACGCAGGGCATGGTGCTGAACCACATCTACTCGCGCCGTACCGAGAAGGGCGGCAAGGAGTACTTCTGGCCCCACGACGTCGAGCATGTGCTGGACGAGGGCGGCAAGATCGTCGGTGCCAAGCTGAAGAACGCCGTCGGCGACTTGCCCGCCGGCACGGCCATCGACTACGAGGGCGTGGGCACCATGTCCAAGTCCAAGAACAACGGCGTCGACCCACAGGCGCTGATCGAGAAGTACGGCGCCGACACGGCGCGCCTGTACACCATGTTCACCGCGCCACCCGAGGCGACGCTGGAATGGAACGACGCTGCGGTGGAGGGCAGCTACCGCTTCCTGCGCCGGGTCTGGAACTTCGGTGTCAAGCTGTCTGCTATCGATTCCGTAGCAGCTGACGCCAGTGTGGCAGGCGCCAAGAGCCTGAACGACGTGGAATTCGGCAAGGAGGCCAAGGCCCTGCGGCTGGAGATCCACACCGTGCTCAAGCAGATCGACTACGACTACCAGCGCATGCAGTACAACACCGTGGTCTCCGGGGCCATGAAGCTGCTCAACGCGCTGGAGGACTTCAAGGCCATGGACTGCGCCGGTGCTGTGGTGGCCTTGTACGAGGGTTTCGGCATCCTGCTGCGTTGCCTGTACCCGGCCACGCCGCACATCACGCACCAGCTGTGGAGCGAACTCGGCTATGCCGGCGTGTTGGGCGACCTGCTCGACGCCCCCTGGCCCAAGGCCGACGAGGGCGCCTTGCAGCAGGATGAGGTCGAACTGGTGCTGCAGATCAACGGCAAGCACCGTGGAGCGGTGCGCGTACCGGCCGGTGCCAGCAAGGACGCCATCGAGGCGCTGGCGGTGGCCAGCGAGGCGGTGGTCAAGCAGGCCGAGGGCGCGCCCGTCAAGCGTGTGATCGTGGTGCCAGGCCGGCTGGTCAACGTGGTGCTGTGATGCGCAGGCCTGCACCCCCCCTCGCGCGCCGTGCCTTCGCGGCCGGTGTTGCCGGACTGGCGTTGCTGGGTCTGGCGGGCTGCGGCTTCCAGCTGCGGCAGGCGCCCAACTTCGCTTTCAAGTCGATCTACACCGCCGTGGCGCCCAACTCGGTGCTGGGCAGTGAACTCAAGCGTAATCTGGCGGCGGTGGGCAGCGTGGAGTTGATCACCGATGCGACCCGGCAGAAGGAGGCCGAGGTGATCCTCGACATCCTGCAAGAGCAACGCCAGAAGATCGTGGTCGGCATGAACGCCGCCGGCCAGGTGCGCGAGTTCCAGCTGCGCTTGACTTTCCGCTTCCGCCTGCGCACGCCGCAGGGCAAGGAGCTGATCCCCGAGACCGAGATGGTGCAGCAACGCGACATCAGCTTCAACGAATCGGCGGTGCTGGCCAAGGAAACCGAAGAGGCGCTGCTCTACCGCAGCATGCAGACGGACATCGTGCAGCAGTTGCTGCGGCGACTTGCCGCCGTAAAAGAGATATGAAGCCCCCCAGCGCGATGGGAGTCCCCCTGAGGCGCGGCCGCGCCTTCCCCCCAGGGGGACAACGCCAGTGGCCCGGCCAAGCCGGTTCCACGGCGTTCCGCGAATTTGGCCCCGCTTTCGGGGCGGGCTTGGAGACCTGAGCCGATGCAGATCGCGGCCAACCAGCTGGAAGCGCACCTGCAACGGGGGCTGAAGAGCCTGTACACGCTGCACGGCGATGAGCCCTTGCTGCAGCAGGAGGCGGCGGATGCCATCCGGGCGGTGGCGCGGGCGCAGGGTTACACCGAGCGCACCTCGCACACCGTGGCGGGCGCGCACTTCGACTGGAGCGAGGTGCTGGCGGCCGGCGGCAGCTTGAGCCTGTTTGCCGACAAGCAGATCGTCGAGATCCGCATTCCGTCGGGCAAGCCGGGCAAGGACGGCAGCGTGGCGTTGCAGCAGCTGGCGGAAGGCGCGCAGGGCAACGACAGCACGCTCACGCTGGTCATGCTGCCGCGTCTCGACAAGCAAACGAAGAGCGGTGCCTGGTTCGGCGCGCTCGAGAGTTTCGGTGTCACGGTGCAGCTTGATCCGGTGGAGCGCAATGCCCTGCCGCAATGGATTGCGCAACGGCTGGCGCGTGCGAATCAGCGCGTGGTGGCCGGTGAGGAAGGCCAGCGCACGCTGCAGTTCTTTGCCGACCGGGTGGAAGGCAACCTGTTGGCGGCGCACCAGGAAATCGAGAAGCTGGCCCTGCTGTACCCGGCGGGTGAACTGACGTTTGAGCAGGTCGAGAGCGCGGTGCTCAACGTAGCGCGCTACGACGTCTTCAAGCTGTCGGAGGCGGTGCTGGCCGGGCAGGCGGCGCGCGTGCAGCGCATGCTCGACGGCCTGAAGGCCGAGGGCGAGGCCGAGGTGCTGGTGCACTACGCGCTGGCCGAGGACATTCGCGCGCTCAAGCGTGTCAAGGATGCGGTGGCGCAGGGGCGCCCCTTGCCCATGGTGCTGCGCGAGCAGCGCATCTGGGGGCTGAAGGAACGCCTGTTCGAACGGGTGCTGCCGCGGCTGAGCGAGACCGCGCTGGCCAATCTGCTGCACGCGGCGCACCAGGTGGACGGCATCGTCAAGGGTTTGAAGCAGCCCGACTGGCCCGCCGACGGCTGGCAGGCGCTGCACCGGCTGGCCCTGCAGCTGTGCCAGCACTGCTCGGCGCCGGCAGGCCCGCACGCCAAAACGGCAGGCGTGCGAAAATGAACACATGAACGCGCTCAACATCGCCGAATACACCCAGACCCTGGGCCTGCAGGCCAAAGCGGCCTCCGCCCTCATGGCCAAAGCGTCGGCAGCTACCAAAACTGTAGCGCTCAAGCGGCTGGCCGCGCTGCTGCGCACCAATGCCGAGTCGCTCGGGCAGGACAACGCCAAGGACATCGCCCGCGCCGAAGCCGCGGGCCTGGCCGCGCCCATGGTGGACCGGCTGCGCCTGACCCCCAAGGTGATCGAGACCGTCGCCCTGGGCTGCGAGCAGCTCGCCGCCATGCCCGACATCATCGGCGAGGTCATCGGCATGAAGCAGCAACCGAGCGGCATCCGCGTCGGCCAGATGCGCGTGCCGATTGGTGTTTTCGGCATGATCTTCGAGAGCCGGCCCAACGTCACCATCGAAGCAGCCAGCCTGTCGATCAAGAGCGGCAACGCCTGCATCCTGCGCGGTGGCTCGGAAGCGATCGAGTCCAACAAGGCGCTGGCCAAACTCGTGCAGCAGGCCCTGGTGGAAAGTGGCCTGCCGGCCGATGCGGTGCAACTGGTGCAGACCACCGAGCGTGAGGTGGTGGGCCAGCTGATCACCATGCCGCAGTACGTGGACGTGATCATCCCGCGCGGTGGCAAGTCGCTGATCGAGCGCATCAGCCGCGACGCCAAGGTGCCGGTGATCAAGCACCTGGACGGCAACTGCCATACCTATGTCGATGACCCGTGCGACCTGGAGATGGCCGTCACGGTGGCCGACAACGCCAAGACCAACAAGTACAGCCCCTGCAACGCCAGTGAGAGCCTGCTGGTGGCGCGCGGCGTGGCGCCGGCTTTCCTGCCGCGCATCGGCGCCATCTTCGCCGCCAAGGGCGTCGAGATGCGCTGTGATGCCGAGGCCAAGGCGATCCTGGCTGCCGTGCCGGGGGCGAATCTGAAGGACGCCACCGAGCAGGACTGGTACGAGGAATACCTCGCGCCCATCATCGCCATCAAGGTGGTGGCCGGTCTGGACGAAGCCATTGCGCACATCAACCGCTACGGCAGCCACCATACCGATGCCATCCTCACGCGCGACCACATGCACGCCCAGGCCTTCCTGCGCGAGGTGGACTCCGGCAGCGTGATGGTGAATGCGAGCACCCGCTTCGCCGATGGCTTCGAGTACGGCCTGGGGGCGGAAATCGGCATCAGCACGGACAAGTTCCATGCCCGCGGTCCGGTCGGCATTGAAGGCCTGACCTCGCTCAAGTACATCGTGCTGGGCCAGGGCGAAATCCGCACCTGAGGCACGCCGCCGCCGGCAGAGCGGGGCTTGCAGGCGGCGGCTTTGCCCTTACATTCCGTCATTGACGTCAACCACACAAAGAGGACCGCATGGTTCCGCATCTCATCACCGCGCTGAACGGCCCGATCAACGAACTCGAACAGCGCATCCTGGACTCCATGCCGGCCATCGAGCGCTGGTTCCGGCTCGAATGGATGGAGCACACGCCGCCCTTCTACAGCTCGGTCGACGTGCGCAACGCCGGCTTCAAGCTGGCCCCGGTGGACACCAACCTCTACCCCGGTGGCTGGAACAACCTCACACCCGAGATGCTGCCGCTGGCAGTGCAGGCGGCCATGGCGGCCATCGAGAAGATCTGCCCCGAGGCGCGCAACCTGCTGCTGATCCCGGAAAACCACACGCGCAACACCTTCTACCTCAGCAATGTGGCGCAGCTGCGGCGCATCTTCCACATGGCGGGGCTGAACGTGCGCATCGGCTCGATCAACCCGGAGATCAAGAAGACCACCGTCATCGAGCTGCCCAATGGCGACACGGTGACGCTGGAGCCGGTGATCCGCAACAAGCGGCGCCTGGGCCTGAAGGACTTCGACCCCTGCACCATCCTGCTCAACAACGACCTGTCGGCCGGCATCCCCGGCATCCTGGAAGACATCCACGAGCAGTACCTGCTGCCGCCGCTGCACGCCGGCTGGTCGACGCGGCGCAAGAGCAACCACTTCCAGAGTTATGAGGAGGTGGCCAAGCGCTTCGGCAAGCTGCTGGGCATCGATCCCTGGCTGATCAACCCCATGTTCGGCAAGTGCGGCGAGGTCAATTTCGCCGAAGGCACCGGCATGGAGTGCCTGACCAGCAACGTCGACGCCCTGCTGGCCAAGATCCGGCGCAAGTACAAGGAGTACGGCATCAAGGAAAAGCCCTTCGTCGTCGTCAAGGCCGACAACGGCACCTATGGCATGGGCATCATGATGGTGCGCGACGCCAAGGAGCTGGAGGCGCTGAACCGCCGCACGCGCAACAAGATGAGCGTGATCAAGGACGGCCAGGAGGTCAACGACGTCATCATCCAGGAAGGCGTGCTGACCAACGAGCGCATGAACGACGCCGTGGCCGAGCCGGTGGTCTACATGATGGACCGCTATGTGGTGGGCGGCTTCTACCGCGTGCACGCCGAACGCGGCGTGGACGAGAACCTCAACGCGCCTGGCGCGGCCTTCGTGCCGCTGGCCTTTGCCGAAAGCACGCACCTGCCGCAGCCGGGCGTCAAGCCGGGCGCCAGCGCGCCCAACCGCTTCTACATGTACGGCGTGATTGGCCGCCTGGCCATGCTGGCCGCCAGCTACGAGCTGGAGGCCACCGACCCCGAGGCCGAGGTCTACGCCTGAGGCGGTGCCCGGCGCCAGTTGCTGCAATGCAACATTTCGACGCCGATGCTGCCTGGAAGCGGGGCCGCGGTTGGAGGCGGCACGGCCGAGGAGCACAATAACGCCTTCCGCAGCTTCTGAACCCCGCTCGCGCAGACGGGGCCGTTTTGTGTCCGCATCCAAATCCTCGCTTGCCGCGCTGACCCTGGGCGCCATTGGCGTCGTCTACGGTGACATCGGCACCAGCGTCCTGTATGCCGTCAAGGAAGTGTTCGGCTCCGGCCACGTCCCGTTCACATCGGACAACGTCTACGGCATCCTGTCGATCTTCTTCTGGACCCTGACCGTCATCGTCTCGCTGAAGTACGTCACGCTGGTGCTGCGTGCCGACAACGCCGGCGAAGGCGGTCTGGTGGCCATGCTGGCGCTGGCCTCGCAGTCGGTCAAGGACAAGCCGGCCCTGCGCCGGGTTCTGCTGCTCGTGGGTATCTTTGGCACCTGCCTGTTCTACGGCGACGGCGTCATCACCCCGGCCATCTCGGTGCTGTCGGCGGTGGAGGGCCTGGAGGTGGTGTCGCCGGCCTTCAAGAAGGCGGTGATCCCGCTCACGCTGGTCATCCTGTTCGGCCTGTTCTTCGTGCAAAAGCGCGGCACGGCCGGCATCGGCAAGTTCTTCGGTCCCATCACGCTGCTGTGGTTTGCTGCCATTGCCGCGCTGGGCGTGATGCACATCGCCAGCAACCCGGCCATCCTGTGGGCCCTTAGCCCGCACCATGCGCTGCGTTTCATCTTCGAGAACCCCGGAACGACCTTCATCATCCTGGGTGCGGTGGTGCTGTGCGTCACCGGTGGCGAGGCGCTGTATGCCGACATGGGCCACTTCGGCAAGAAGCCGATCCGCCTGGCCTGGTTCTCCATCGTCATGCCGGCGCTCACGCTCAACTACTTCGGCCAGGGCGCGCTGTTGCTCAAGAATCCCGAGGCAGTGAAGAACCCCTTCTTCCTGATGGCGCCCGACTGGGCGCTGCTGCCTCTGGTCGGGCTGGCCACCATGGCGACGGTGATCGCCTCGCAGGCCCTGATCTCGGGTGCCTTCAGCGTCACCAAGCAGGTGATCCAGCTCGGCTACCTGCCGCGCTTGCAGGTGCTGCACACCAGCGTCAAGGACACCGGCCAGATCTACATGCCTTTCGTCAACTGGGGCTTGTTCACGGCCATCGTGTTGGCTGTGGTGATGTTCCGCTCCTCGAGCAACCTGGCCGCGGCCTACGGCATTGCCGTCACGCTGGACATGCTGATCACCACCGTGCTCACCTTCTTCGTGCTGCGCTACGGCTGGAACTACCCGCTGGCCTTGTGCCTGGGCGCGACCGGCTTCTTCTTCGTGGTGGACCTGGCTTTCTTCAGTTCCAACATGATGAAGTTGCTCGACGGCGGCTGGTTCCCGCTGCTCATCGGCGGCGCCATCTTCATGCTGATGATGACCTGGAAGCAGGGGCGGGCCCAGCTCAATGCGGCGCTCAAGCAGGACGCGCTCGACCTGCACGGCTTTCTGGAGGCGGTCTTCGTCAGCCCGCCGGCGCGCGTGGACGGCACGGCCGTGTTCCTGACGGCTGAACCCGGCAACGTGCCCAACGCGCTGTTGCACAACCTCAAGCACAACAAGGTGCTGCACCAGAACAACCTGTTCGTCACCGTGCGCAACCACGAGGTGCCCTGGATCGGTCTGGACAAACGGCTGGAGATCGAGTCGCTGGGCCACGACTGCTGGCAGGTCATCGTGCACTATGGTTTCAAGAACGACCCCGACCTGCCCTCGGCGCTGCAGCAGATCCGCACCCGCGGCTGCGAACTCGACCCGATGACCACCAGCTACTTCCTGTCGCGCGACATCGTCATCCCCACCCTGGGTCATGGCATGGCGCCTTGGCGCGAGAAGCTGTTCGCACAGATGCACCACAACGCCAGCGCGGCGGCCGAGTTCCTGAACCTGCCGAACAACGCGGTGGTGGAGCTCGGGTCGAAGATCGAGATCTGAGCGCCCCCTCTCCCCGCGGGCGACGGCAGCACCTGCCGGGGGCAGGCTGCGATTCTCATTTCATGCGAGACTAGAGTCAGCCGGATTCGCCGTTGGCTTCTTCCACGCAATGATGCTCATCGAGACAGCATGAATATTCTTTTCATCGCCGACCCCCTGGAGTCCTTCAAGACCTACAAGGACAGCACCTTCGCCATGATGCGCGAGCTGCAGCGCCGTGGCCACCGCATTGCGGCGTGCGAGCCGCGGCACCTGGCCTGGCAGGCGGCTGCCGGTGTGCAGGCGCATGTGCGCCACATCACGCTCACCGGCCACGAGGAACGCTGGTTCCATGAGACGCCCGAACCGCCGCTGCAGCGCCTGGCCGCCCTGCGTGAGTTCGATGCCGTGCTGATGCGCAAGGACCCGCCGTTCGACAGCGAGTACTTCTATGCCACCCACCTGCTGGAGCAGGCCGAGCGTGAAGGCGCCACGGTCTTCAACCAGCCACGCGCACTGCGCGACCATCCCGAGAAGCTCGCCATCCTCGAGTTCCCGCAGTTCATCGCGCCGACGCTGGTGACGCGCGACGCGCTGGCCATCCGTGCTTTCCATGCCGAACACCGCGACATCATCCTCAAGCCGCTCGACGGCATGGGTGGCATGGGTATCTTCCGCGTCAAGGAGGATGGGCTCAACCTCGGCGCCATCACCGAGACCTTGAATCGCGACGGTGCGCAGACCGTGATGGTGCAGAAGTTCCTGCCGGCGATTGCGCAGGGCGACAAGCGTGTGCTGGTGATCGGCGGCCAGCCGGTGCCCTGGTGCCTGGCGCGCATTCCGCAGGGTGGCGAGGTGCGCGGCAACCTGGCCGCCGGCGGCAAGGGGGTGGCCCAGCCGCTGACGGCACGCGACCGCGAGATTGCCAAGGCCATCGGCCCGGTGTTGGCCGCGCGCGGTCTGCTGCTGGTGGGGCTGGACATCATCGGCGACACCCTGACCGAGATCAACGTCACCAGCCCGACCTGCTTCCAGGAAATCACCGACCAGGCCGGCTGCGACGTCGCCGCGCTGTATGCGGACGCGCTGGAGCGCGCCCTGCGGCGCTAGCCGCCCGGAGCTGCCTTAGCGCAGCAGCGCCAGTACGCCCTGGGGCAACTGGTTGGCTTGCGCCACCATGGCGGTGCCGGCCTGCTGCAGGATCTGGGTGCGCGAGAGGTTGGCCGTTTCCTTGGCGAAGTCGGCATCCATGATGCGGCCGCGCGAGGCACTGTTGTTCTCCACCATCACGCTGATGTTGGCAATGGCATTTTCGAAGCGGCTCTGCATCGCGCCCAGCTTGGCACGCGCGCTGTTGACCTGGTCGATGGCCGAGTCGAACATCTTGAGGGCGTACCAGGCACCGGCCTGCTGTCCCCAGACGTCGTTGACGTCGTCGATGCTGTCCAGCCCGACCTGGGTGCCTGCAGTTGCGGTGACGCTGGTGTCCAGACCGGTGCTGGCGGCGGTCCAACTGCCGGTCAAGCTGAAGTCGCCCACGGCACCGGTGTTGTCCTTGGCGGCCGACATCAGGTTCAGGTTGTAGGTGCCGGAGGCGGACTTTTCCAGATAGGCCGTGACACCGGTGTCAGCGGTCTTCCGGTTGACGGCTTCGACCACCTGGCCCAGCCGCTCCTCGCCGCTGGAGGCTGCGTCGATGGCATCCAGGCTGTAGGTCTGACCGCCCGAGACTGAAATCTGCAGCGCCCCGGCCGCAATCGCGCCCAGGGCATTGACGCTGCTGGCATCGAACCCGCCGACGCCCCCGGCGGCGTAGTTCACGCTGCCCAGCTTGGCGGACGTGCTGTTGGTGAGTGACCCGACCGTGATGTTGTCGCCCGCGCTGGCGCCCACCTGGAAAACGGCCCCGGCGAAGGAACCGTCCAGCACCTTCTGGCCGTTGAAAGTGGTGGTCTTGGCCACGCGGTCGATTTCGTTGCGCAGCTGTTTCATCTCGGCATTGAGCGCCGTGCGGTCGGAGTCGCTGTTGGAAGCATTGGCCGACTGCACTGCCAGTTCACGCATGCGCTGCAGCATGTCGCCGACCTTGCCCAGTGCGCCTTCGGCGGTCTGGGCCAGCGAAATGCCGTCATTGGCGTTGCGCGCTGCCACATTGAAGCCGCGCGTCTGCACGCTCAGGCGTTCGGCGATGGCCAGGCCGGCGGCATCGTCCTTGGCACTGTTGACGCGCAGGCCGGAGGACAGGCGCTGCATCGACGTTGCCAGCGAACCGGCCGAGGCCGTCAGGTTGCGCTGTGCGTTCAGCGACGCGATGTTGGTGTTGATGGAGGTGCTCATTGTTCTGTGTCCGAAACGGGGCTCGAAGTGCTCCCTATGGCACGCCTTTCTGTACCTGTATCGGACGCGTGGCGCAGGAACTTGAAGCGCAAGCGCGCGGATCGGGCCGGGCAAGAGCCGGAAAAGCCGCGGTAATCACCCGCAATTCAAGCGATTGACTTTGAGGCGCGGCGGCGCGGCCAGGTCAGTCCGCCGGCGCGCCGTCCACGAACACCTTGAGTTCGCCTGGTGCAAACGGCGTCCAGACCTCGTTGCTCGTCAGCGGTGTGGTCACCACCACCGCCACGCGGTCGCCCGGGGCCGCATGTTCGGCGAAGTTGACGCTCAGGTCCTCGTCGTGCAGCGTGGCGTGGCCGAAGGGGTGCTGGCGCACCACGTAGCACAGGTTCGTGGAGGCATGCGCCCACAGTGCCTCGCCGTTGCTGAGCAGGAAGTTGAAGGTGCCGTGGCGTGCCACTTGCGGCACCAGCTCGCGTAGCGTCAGCGTCAGCTCGGCCACCGGCGGAACGTCGGCATGCGACTTGGCCAGCTCCTGCAACAGCCAGCAGAAGGCGCGCTCGCTGTCGGTGTGGCCCACCGGGTGAAAGCTGCCATGCAGCTTGGGCGCAAAGTCCTTCAGGTCGCCGTTGTGGGCGAACACCCAGTAGCGTCCCCACAGCTCGCGCACAAAGGGGTGGCAGTTCTCCAGCGTCACCGCCCCCTGCGTGGCCTTGCGGATGTGCGAGATCACATGGCGGCTCTTGATCGGGTAATGCCGGATCAGCTCGGCAATGGGTGACTCCGCCGCCGACTGGTGGTCCACGAAGTGGCGCAGGCCCTTGTCTTCGAAGAAGGCGATACCCCAGCCGTCGCCGTGGTGATCAGTGCGGCCGCCACGCTCGGCAAAGCCGGCGAAGCTGAACAGCACATCGGTCGGCACATTGCAGTTCATGCCCAGCAACTGGCACATGGCGTCTACGCTCCACTTCCGGTCTCGGCCTGACGCAGGCGCCAGGCCGCCAGCACGGCCAGCGCGCACACCAGCGCCAGCAGTACAAAGGTTTCGTCGAAGGCGGCCAGCCGGTCTGCGTTGGGTGCCCCGGGCGCGGCACCGTGGGCCGCCAGCCGCCATTGCAGGATGATGCCGCACAGGCTCACACCGGCAGCGCCGCCGAGCATGCGCAGGAAATTGATGGTGCTGGAGGCCTGCGAGATCAGGCGATGTTCCAGGCCGTGCATGGCACCATTGTTGAGCGAGGGCAGGATGAAGCCCAGGCCGATGCGGCCCAGCACGGTCCAGCCCACCAGCAGCCAGAGCGCGGCCGGCAGGCCGAGCGTGGCCATGAGTGCGAAAGAGGCCGCCAGCAGCAGCACGCCGACGCTGATCAGCAGATGCACCGGCAGGCGGTCGGAAAGACGGCCCGCCAGCGGGATGGTGACAGCCAGCACGATGCCGGCCGGCAGCATGATGGTGCCGACCAGGGCGGCCGACAGGCCCTGCCCCATCTGGATGTACAGCGGCAGCAGGTAGGTGGAGCCGAACAGCGCCGTGCCGTAGATGAAGGCCACCAGGCTGCCCATGGCGAACGGCCGGTGTTTGAACAGGTCCATGTGCATCAGCGGCGTGCCGCCGTGGCGCGCCTGGCGGCGCTGCCACCAGACGAAACCCAGCAGCGCCAGCAGGGCCGCGCCCAGCAGCGCGTAGGCGCTGGCGTGGGCGCTGCCGTGCAGTTCGACCAGGCCATTGAGCAGGCACAGCGTGCCCACGGTGCACAGCAGCAGGCCGCGCCAGTCCAGGTGCGAGTTGTGGCGGTCCGGCGCCACGCCGCCGGGCGCGTTCACCGGCACGTAGCGATACGCCAGCCAGAGCGAGGCCAGGCAGAACGGCGCCACCATGAAGAAGATCGAGCGCCAGCCGAACCACTCCACCAGCAGCCCGCCGATGCTGGGGCCGAGTGCCGGTGCCAGCACCACGCCCATGCCGAAGATGCCGCCGGCGCGACCGCGCTCATGCGGCTCGAAGGCGCGGATGATGATGATGGCCGGGATGGGCTGCACGATGCCGGCGGCCAGTCCCTCGACCACGCGTGCGGCCAGCACCACGCCGAAGTCGTTGGTCAGCCCGCCCGCCAGGCCGCCGGCCAGCAGCATCAGCGTCGAGATCACGTAGGTCTGGCGGTAGCCGAAGGCGGCCAGCAGCCAGGGCGTGGTCAGCATCGAGACGGTCGAGGCCACCATGAAGCCGGAGCTGACCCAGTGCGCGCGCTCCTGGCCGAGCTGGAAGTGGTGGCTCATGTCCGGAATCGCCACGTTGATGATGGTCGAGGACATGATGGCCGCCATGGCGCCCACCATCACCGCCAGCAGCAGCCGCCACCGGTAGCGCTCGCCGTAGCGCGCCTGCATGTCTGCCAAGGTGGCCGGCTGGTTCATGAGCGGGCCTGGGCCGGCGGGCAGCGCAACTGCACGCGGGTGATGTGGCCCAGCGGGGCCAGCGCGGCCTGCAGCGCGGTCTGCAGGCGCTCCAGTTCGGCGGTGGACACGTGCGTGGCCAGTTCGGCCTCCACCTCCAGCCCGCTGTCGAGGTAGTGCAGGCGCAGGCCGGCCGAGGTCGGCAGCACGCGTTGCGCCACGGCCTGCACCGCAGTGCGCGGCGGCAGGGCCAGCAGGCGGTCGAGGTGGCGCACGCTGCCGGGGTCGATGTGCACCGTGCACTCCGCCACCCGGTGTTCGGTCTTGACACGGGCGTTGATCTGCTCGGCGATGTAGTGGCCCTCGGAGACCGAGAGGTGGGTGCCCACCTCGATGTGCACATCGATCACCGCCCAGTCGCCCATGCGGCGTGTACGCAGGGCATGCAGGTCACGCACCCCGTCCACCGACTGGATGGAGCGGCGGATGCGCTCGATCTCCTCCGGGTCGAGCGCGTGGTCGGTCAGGCCGTGGAAGGCGTCGACCGAGAAGGCCCATCCGGCCTTGGCGATCATGAAGCCCACGATGATGGCCGCCACCGCGTCCATGCTGTGGTAGCCCAGCAGGTTGGCGGCAATGCCCACTGCCACCACCAGCGAGGAGGCGGCGTCGGCGCGCGCGTGCCAGGCATTGGCGATCAGCAGCGCCGACTTGAGCCGTTCGCCGACGCGGCGCATGTATCGGAACAGCCCTTCCTTGGCCAGCAGCGTCAGCGCCGCGGTGGCCAGCGCCACCGGATGCACCGCCTCCAGGGCCGTGCCCTCATGCAGCTTGACGCCGGCGCTCCACACCATGCCGATGCCGGTGGCCAACAGGATCAGGCCGATGGCCAGCGACGCCGCAGTCTCGAAGCGTGCATGGCCATAGGGGTGTTCCGCGTCGGCTGCCGCGTGCGAATGCCGGGCGGCAAACAGCACCACGCCGTCGGCCACCAGGTCGGACAGGGAGTGGAGGCCGTCGGCGATCAGCGCCTGCGAGCTCGCGAAGATGCCGATCACCACCTGGGCGCTGGCGAGGAAGAGGTTGATCCAGACACTGACCCAGGTCGAGCGCAGGGCTTGGCGTTGTTCTTCGTGCGAGCGGATCATCGGGCGGTGCTTGGGGTGAGGCGAAGCCTGATGCTAGCAGGCCGGCTTGCCGAGCGCCGCGGGCGCGTGGCAAGATGAAAAACACCATGCCGAAGCTCGTGCCCAGCTTGCTGCTCTGCCTTGCCGCCGCCCAGCCGGGCCTGCCGGCCTGGGCCAATGCGCAGCTGGCGCAGGAAAAAGGCTGCCTGGGCTGCCATGGCGCGCCGCCGCGCCGCGGGGCGCCCACGCTGGACGAACTGGCCGCGCGTTACGAGCGCTACCGCAGCCAGGCCGAGGCGCCGCGCCAGTTGGCCGAGAAGCTGCGCGCCGGCAGCCTGTTCGGCCACATCGCGGCGCATGAACGCATCAGCCAGCATGAATGCGAAGCGCTGATGCGCTGGCTGATTGACGGCGCGCGCTAGGGCGTACCCTGGTTCGCCGCAGCGCAGGCCGCGCAGATGCAGGCCCGGCGCTGCGCTTCGGCCGGTACACGGGCCAGCAGTGCAGCGTCGAAGCTCACTTCGGTGCACCAGCACGGCGGCTGCGCCACGCCGGTGGCGCGCTGCGCTTCCATGGCGCAACGGTTGGGCTGCCCGCACAGCGGGCAGCGGGCTGGATCGACCGGGCGGAGGGCCTGTGTGGACATGGCCCGCAGTGTAGACCTTGCGGCCGGACCCTCGTTTAGACTTGGCGCTCCTCGCCCTCTGCACCTGTGCCTGTGTCTTCCCTCCGCCTGTCCCGTTCCCCCCTGCTGCTGGCGCTCCTGCTGGGTGCCACCGTGCTGCATTTCGGCATCGGCTGGGTGCTCGGCCTGTCGGGCGACGAGGCGCACTACGCGTTGTATGCCGCGCATCCCGCGCTGAGCTATTACGACCATCCGCCGCTGGTGGGCTGGGTGCAGTGGCCGCTGGTGGCGCTGGGCGCACCCGACGGCGTGCTGCGCCTTGTCCCCGAACTGCTGTGGCTGGGCACGGCGCTGCTGGTCCATGCGCTGGCGTTGCGCCTGCATGCGCTGGTGCAGCCGGCGGCCGGCTCGGCCCAGGCCGCCGGCCTGTGGGCCGTGCTGGCCTACAGCTTGGCGCCGCTGCTGCACGTGCTGGGCATCGGCCTGCTGCCCGACACGCTGCTGATGTTCTTCACCGCCGCACTCATGCTGCAGACCTTGCGCCTGCTGGATGGCGCGCAGGCGCAGCGCCTGGGCAACTGGCTGGGCCTGGGCGCGCTGCTTGGCCTGGCGGGCTTGGCCAAGTACACCGCCATCTTTGCCGCGCTGCCGGTGGCGGCCTGCCTGCTCGCCGCGCACGGCCCGGGCCTGCTGCGCCGCGCTGGGCCCTGGCTCGCGCTGCTGCTGGCCGTGGCGCTGGTGCTGCCGGTCTTCATCTGGAACGCCCAGCACGACTGGGCTTCCTTCCGCTACCAGCTGCACCATGGCGCCGGCAGCCATTGGCGCGTCGGCCAGCTGGTCGGTTTCCTGCTTGCGCAACTGCTGCTTTACCCCTTGCTGCTGTGGGGCGCCTTCGGCCTGCGGCGCCGGGTGCTGGGCGGCGCCGGCCTGCGCGCCCCTTGGGTCTGGTTGCTGAGTTTTGCCTTGCTGCCGTTTGCCGTGCTGGCCTACCTGTCCGGCGGCGGCTCCAGCCTGCCGCACTGGACGGCGCCGGCCTGGGTGGCCCTGGCACCGTTTGTCGGCCTCGGTCTGGCGGCCCTTTGGGCCAGCGGCCGCCGGCGCCTGATCTGGGTGCTGGGCGCCGTGCAGGCGCTGTTCTGTGTGGTGCTCTATGTGTTCCTGCTCACCGCCGGCCCGACCTGGCTGCGCAACGAGGGCGCGTCTGAGCCCATCAACCCCTTCACCGACTTCTACGGTTGGGACACCGCTGGCGCCCGCGCACAGCAACTGGCGCGCGAGCACCAGGTGGATCGGCTGGCGGTGCAGAACTGGACGCTGGCCAGCCGCCTGGCCTGGTACGCGCGGCCGCTGCCGGTGCACGTGATCGCCCCGGGGCAAGACCAGTTCTCTTTCTGGTCGGGTGAGTTGCCACAAGGCGCGTCGGCGCTGCTGATGGACTGGTCGCAGATGGCCTACAAGTTGCCGCTTGGTGCGGGCCAGTTCGAACGCTGCGAGCCGCTCGACAGCTTTGCCGTCGAGCGCGCCGGCCGCCCGATTGCGCGCTTCAGCTTCTACCTCTGCCACGGCTGGGGCGGCCAGCCGGCGCCGCGCCGGCTTGATGAACCCTGAACCTCCTGAACGAACCCTGAGCTGCCACCGGCGCTTTCTACAATTCCGAGCTGCATGACGTACCCGACCGACTCCTCTTCCGTGCCCACTGCCAGCGCGCTGCGCATCGCGCCGCGCCACTGGCTGCTGCCCTTCCTGCTGGCGGCTGTCACCGCGCCCTTGTGGCTGGGCTGGTACGAGCCCACGGTGTTTTACACGCTCAACCGTGCCTTTGCCGTGGTGCCGGACATCGTGTGGTCGCTGCTGTCGCTGTTCGGCACCGGCTGGGCCATCTACGCCGCCACCGCCCCCTCGTTGTGGCGGGCGCCGCGCATCATCGCCTCGTGGCTGTGCGCTGCTCCTCTGGCCGGCATCCTGACGCGTGTCGGCAAGGCCATGGCCGAGAACCCGCGCCCGCTGGAAGTGCTGGGGCCGCAGGGCATCCACGTCATCGGCGAGCCGCTGTACATCGCGGCCATGCCCTCGGGCCACGCCATCACTGCCTTTGCCGGCGCCACGGCCATCTACTTCGCGTTTGCGCCCGAGCGGCGCCGCCGCCTGTGGTGGCTGTTCGTGGTTGCCTTCGGCGTGGCGTGTTCGCGCGTGGCCGTGGGCGCGCACTGGCCGGCTGATGTCTCCGTGGGCGCAGCCGCCGGCATGTTGAGCGGTCTCACCGGTGCCTGGCTGGCGGCCCGTATCCCCCAGCGCCATCTGCAACCGCAGAGCTGGTTGATGCGGGGCGTGGCGATCTTTGGTGCTTACTGCCTGTACGTGTTGTGGACCGACAAGATGGGTTTTGCCATCAACCTGCCCTACCAGTACGCCTTGGGTGCTTTCCTCGCGGCCTGCCTGTTGCTGTTCGTCGGCCGTAGCGTGCGGCCGCGGCGCGACTGAAAGCCGCGCCATGGACAGCCTGCAGCGTTTCGTTGATGCGCAGGCTGGTGTGGTCGACGACGTCTGCGCCGAGCTGCGCGCCGGCTGCAAGCAGAGCCACTGGATGTGGTTCATCTTTCCGCAGCTGCGCGGCCTGGGCCACAGCGCCATGGCGCAGCACTACGGCATCGCTTCACGGGCGGAAGCCTTGGCCTATTGGCGGCACCCGCTGCTGGGGCCACGGCTCAAACACTGCATGCAACTGCTGCTGGCGCATGAAGGCTTGAGCGCGCAGGACATGCTGGGCGCCATCGACGCCCTGAAGCTGCGCTCCTGCGCCACGCTGTTCGCTGCCGTGGCGCCCGAGGAGCCGGTGTTCAGCCAGGTGCTGGCGCGTTTCTACGGCGGCGTGGCGGACGAGCGTACGCTGGCGCTGCTGGGCTGAGCTTCAAGCCAAATTGGCCTCTGGCCTTTGTGGCGCAGGCGCAATCAGCTACCAAAAGCGTAGCAAATCTCAGCCGCGCACCTGCAGCGCACGCGCAATGCGCTGGCGTTGTACCGTGGTCTTGGGCACCTTGAAGGGGAACCAGCTGCGCACGTCCTCTTCCAGCCCGATGCCGTGCATGTAGTTGTAGATCGCCTTCTTGAGTGCACCGCCCAGCGCGTCGTGGTCCACGCCAGTGGGGTCGGTGAAGCCGACGTCGTTGCGCGCAAAGTTGGCGGGCGGCAGTGGCTGCAGCGTCACGCCGTAGTCCTCGGGGTGCTGGCCCACCGGTGAATGCACAGTGCAGACGAAGCGGTGGAAGAAACCGCTCTGGATGCAGCCCTGCTCGAACAGCTGGCGCACATACTCCAGCGCGTCCACCGTGTCCTGCACCGTCTGCGTCGGAAAGCCGTACATCAGGTAGGCATGCACCAGGATGCCGGCGTCGCTGAAGGCCTTGGTCACGCGCGCCACCTGGTCCACCGACACACCCTTCTTCATCAGCTGCAGCAGCCGGTCGGACGCCACCTCCAGCCCGCCGGTGACGGCGATGCAGCCGCTGTCGGCCAGCAGCTGGCACAGCTCGGGCGTGAAGGATTTCTCGAAGCGGATGTTGCCCCACCACGAGATGCTGCTGTTGCGCGCGATCAGCTCCTGCGCCAGCGCCTTGAGCGCCTTCGGTGGCGCTGCCTCGTCGACGAAATGAAAACCGGTCTGCCCGGTTTCCTTGACGATGGCTTCGATGCGGTCGGCCAGCACGGCGGCCGGGGCGCCCTCGTAACGGCTGATGTAGTCCAGGCTGACGTCGCAGAAACTGCACTTCTTCCAGTAGCAGCCATGCGCCACCGTGAGCTTGTTCCAGCGTCCGTCGCTCCACAGCCGGTGCATGGGGTTGAGCATGTCCAGCAGCGACAGGTACTGCTGCAGCGGCAAGCCGTCCCAGGTCGGCGTGCCGACTTCGGCAAAGGCGATGTCGGGTTCCTGCCAGTTCACGTAGCGCACAAGCTGTCCGTTGTCGCCCGCGTCACGCACAAAGGTGCGCACCAGGCGCTGGCGCGAACGCTGGCCCTGCAGGTGCTCCAGCAGCGCCAGCAGCGGGCGTTCCCCGCCGTCCAGCGTCACAAAGTCGACGTAATCGAACACGCGCGGCTCATTCAACTCGCGCAACTCGGTGTTGACGAAGCCGCCGCCCAATACGGTGACGATCTGCGGGTGATGGCGCTTGATGGTCTGCGCAATGCGGAAGGCCGCATACACCGAGCCGGGAAACGGCACCGACAGCAGCACCACCGTGGGCGTATGGCGCTCGATGGCCTGCAGCGTTAGCGTGGCCAGCGTCTTGTCCACCAGCGTGGCCGGTGCGGCCAGGGCCTGGGCCAAGGGCTCGAAGCTCGGCTGGCTGGCGGCCAGCGCTTCGGCGTAGCGCACGAATTCAAACCGCGGGTCTACCGCGTCGCGCAGCACGTCGGCCAGGTCGTTCAGGTACAGCGTGGCCAGGTGCTTGGCGCGGTCTACCTGGCCCAGGGCGCCGAAGGCCCAGCCCAGCGGGTCGCCGCTGCCGTCGTCCACATAGACGTCCAGTGCCGCAAAGCGCGGCCCCTCGGGCAGAAAGTGGCGGCCGTTGATGCGGTGCGCCAGCGTCGGGTCCTGCCCTTGCAGGAAGGCGATGGTGGGGGCGATGGTGGCTAAGTAGCGCGCGCGTTGTGCCAGGAAGGACTGCACCGCCGCGCTGCGTTGGGCCGTCGGCAGTGCCTCGGCCACGCGGGCGATGGCTTCCAGCCCCTGCGTTGACAAGAGGCGCAGCACCAGCGCCAACGCCAAGTCTTCCTGCAGGGCCGTGATGCCGCGCGCACGCAGAAAGCCCGTCAGGTAGGCGGTGGACGGGTAGGGCGTGTTGAGCTGCGTCATCGGCGGGATGACGGACAGGACGCGGACAGATGGAGCGGACATGCGGCAGGTGGAAGGAGGGCCTCGATTATCCGCGCCCGCTGCTTCTGTGGAGGTTCAGGCCGCGTCCAGCAGGCCGCTGCACAGCGCGGCGAAGCCCCGCCGGTAGCGCGCGGCCAGTTGTTGCGCTAGCTCGCGGCGCGCCGTGGCATCGCTGCGAAGGGTCTGCTGCAGCGCCTCGGCCACGTCCTGCACCGGCACGCAGGTGGGGCCGGGCAAGGTTTCCCACGTCGCGCAATAGGCCTCGTGCTTGCCGGGGCCACGGGCGGCGGGCGAGCGCAGCGTCAGGCGCGGCAGCGCGTACGCGCTGGCGATGATGCGCCCGTGCAGGCTGCTGCTACACCAGCCGCGGCTGTGGGCGATGAGGGCGCACAGGTCCCACACGTTCAGCGTTTCGGCCACGCGCACGTGGTCCGGCGGCAGGCGTGCCGCTAACCGTTGCAGCACGGCCAGATCGTCATGCCAGGGCGCGGCACCGGCGCGCAGCAGCACCAGGCCCAGGTCGTGCGCGCTGATTACCTGCTTCAGTTGCGCTGCCAGCGCATCGAGCGTGGCATCGTCGCCGAACTCGGCGCTGCATTGCACGGCCAGATAGCCTTGCGCCAAAGTCTGGCGCCACTGCGCCACCTCGCCGGCTGCACCGTGCTGTGCGATGCGTTCGCCAAACAGCTCGGCCACCAGCACGGCCGGGTCGGGCAATAGCGTGCTCTGAATGCCAGCGGCCTGCAGTTGCTGCTGCGTGCGCGCCTCGCGCACGGCCAGTGCATCGGCCGCCCGCAGCCTGGCCAGCACTTCGGTGCGCAGCGTCGGCGTGGCCGCGTCCAGCTGCGCGCCGCCCATGCCGGTACAAAGAACGTGGCGCAGTGCTGGCCACGCGCTGCGGTCGGCTAGGTACGGTGCCTCGCGCGCGCTGCCCACCATCCGCTGCACCCAGACCGCCTGTTCATCAGGTCGGTCTTCTAGGTAGGCCAGCGTGGCTTGTACCTCGGCCGGTGGCAGCAGCATCACCGCAGCCTGCCAGGCGGTGGTGGTCAGGATCTCGCCACCCACATGCAGCAGATCCACCGGCTGCGTGCCCAGCGCGGTCCGTACCTCGCTCAGCGCGCGCACCGCATGGCCGCCATGGGCGCGCAAGTCGCGCGCGGCCAGCCCGGCAAAGATCAGCTCACGCCCCGGCAGCAGTGCGGCGGCGATGTGCGGAAATAGCAGATCGCCGAGGTTGTGGCGATCAAAGGCTCCGAAAAGGACCAAGGGGCGCTGCATGCCACCATGCTAGCGCCCCCGGTGTTGGGCTGCTGTGCTCAGGCCGCCACGGGCTGGCGTACCGGTACCGTCCGGCGCTCCCCGCACAGCATGGCCATCAGTGCCTGTACATCGGCCGGCACGGTCTGGCCGCGCCAGACCACATGCTGGTCACTGCGGCACAGCACCAGTGCGTGGCGGTAGGCCTCGGGCAGTTCGGGCTGGTCTTGCAGGTCCAGCACCGCCAGAGGCATGCCGCGTGCGTGCGCGGCGGCCAGCAGGGGCGTTACGTCAACGCGGGCATCCAGCCGCAGCAAGGTGTAGCCCGGGCCGAAGGCGTCGTAGAGCGAGCGCCCGTCGGCCAGCCAGAAGTGGGGCACGCGGCAGCCCGGCACCGTGGAGGGCGTGAAGCTGCCCATGGTGTAGGCCGGTGGCGTTTCTTCATCCGTCGCGATGATGGGCGAGCCTTGGTAGAAGTAGCCGTAGTTCAGCCCGGCGCAGCAGAACTGCTGCACATTGAGTTCGTAGGCCTCCTCGCCGATGAGCGCGCGCGCGGCAGCACCGGCGTCGTCCTGCGCTTCCAGATTGGGCGGCACAGCGCGGCGGGCCTTGATCATCTTCTGCGCGTGGTTCATCACGAAGTGCGAGACCTGCTCGGTGATAGGCTGGCGCTCGGCCTCGTAGGCATCGAGGATGGAGGCGTCGGCCCAGCCCTGCAGGTGCGCACCCAGCAGCCAGGTCAGGTTCAGCCCGTCGGCAATGCCGGCGTTCATGCCATAACCCGCGTACGGCACCCACAGGTGGGCGGCATCACCGGCAATGAAGACATTGCCATTGCGGAAGCGGTTGGCCACCAGGCGGCGGCCGACCCAGTCTTCCTTCGAGATCACCGTGTATTCGAAGTCCTCGCCCACCCCCAAAATGTGGCGGATCGACGCATCGCGGTCCACGGAGTCGAAGTCCGGCTCCTCGGCGTTGAGGTGGTTGTGCACCAGCCAGGACTCCTCGCCGTCGATGGCAAACACCGTGCCGCAGCGGCGCGGGTTGACCGAGTAGTAACACCACGCCGGTTTGCCCGGCATCAAGGCCTTGAGCTTGGGCGCGCGGATGTGGGTGGACTGCACGCGCTGGATGACCGGCGTGCCCTCCAGCTGCGCACCCATCTGCTTGCGCACCGTGGAGCTGCCGCCGTCCGCGCCGATCAGGTAGCGCGTGCGCAGCGTGAACTCGGCGCCGCTGTCGAGGTCGCGCAGCCAGACCTGCACGCCATCCGCGTCCTGCTCGAAGCGCAGCAACTCGGTGCGGTTGCGCAGCGTCACGCCGGGCAGCGCCGCCGCGTGGTGCAGCAGGATGGGCTCCAGGTAGATCTGGTTGATGCGGTGCGGCGGCTCGGCCGTGGGCCACCAGGTGTCCGGCCCGTCGGTGGCGGTGTAGCGGTCGCGCCTGCAGGGGATGGGAATGCGCGTGAGTTCGATGCCCGTCATGCTGGTGCGGAACACGACGTCGTTCGGGTAGTCCTCGGGCAAGCCGGCGGCGCGCAGCTTGTGCGCCACGCCCAGGCGGCGGAACTGTTCCATGGTGCGCGAGGACACGTGGTTGCATTTCACCGGCGGCGGTTCGGCGTAGCGGCGCTGCTCGATCACCGTGACCGGGATGCCACGCCCCGACAGATCGATGGCCATGGTCAGGCCCACCGGGCCGGCGCCGGCAATCAGCACCTGGGTGTCGTAGGAGGTCGTCATGTCGTTTGGCTCCGTCAGTCCAGCTTGATGTTGGCCTTGCGGATCACCTCAGCCCACTTGCGGGATTCGCTGCGGATGTAAGCGTCGAAGCTTTCCACCGTGCCGGGCACCGGCTCCATGCCCATGCCGCGGATCGTGGTCTGGATGGTGGGGTCACGCAATGCAGCGCCAAATTCGGCATTCAGTCGGGTCACGACGGCGGCCGGCGTGCCGGCCGGCGCCACCAGGCCAAACCAGCCGGTGGAGTCGTATCCCGGCAGTCCTGCCTCGGCCACGGTGGGCACGTCGGGCAGCATGGGCAGGCGCTGTGGGGTGGTCACGCCATAGGCCACCAGCTTGCCTGCCTTGATGTGCTGCAGCGCCGCCGGCAGGTCCGACATGGCCAGCGGCACCTGGCCTGCCAGCACATCCAGTGTTGCCGGCCCGGTGCCGCGGTAGGGCACCTGCACCAGCTTGATGTCGGCCATCTGCTCGAACAGCGCCGTGGACAGATGCATGGCCGTGCCGTTGCCGCCATGGGCCATCGACAGCTGGCCCGGCTTCGCCTTGGCCAGCGCAATCACCTGCTGCAGGTTCTTGGCCGGCAGATTGGGCGAGCCGACGATGACGAAGGGAATCGCCGCCACCATGGTGATGGGCTGGAAATCCTTGAGCACGTCAAAAGGCATTTGCGGATAGAGGCTGGCGTTGGCCGCCAGCGCGCCGGCAGCACCCAGGCCCAGGGTGTAGCCGTCGGCCGCTGACTTGGCCACCTGCGTCAGGCCAATGTTGCCGCCCGCGCCCGGCTTGTTTTCCACCACGATCTGCTGCCCCAGCTTCTCGCCCACGCGCGGCGCCAGCAGGCGCAGCATGGCGTCCGAACTGCCGCCGGGCGGGAAGGTCACCACCACACGCACAGGCTTGTTGGGGTAATCGCTTTTCTGGGCCCAGACACCTGCAGGCAGCAGGGTGGCCAACAGCGCAGCCAGCACGGCGGCACGTCGTGTCGCAAATTTCATGAAGTCTCCTCGTTGGATGCGTGGGTCGAATGCCCGCGTCAATTTGATTTGAATCAAAACCTATTCTTTCGTAAATCGAAATTTTTGAAATCAAATATGATTTTTCTTAATGAATAGCGAACGCCACTTTTCTCCCACGCTCAAGCAGCTGCGCGCCTTCGTGGCCGTGTACCAGCTGCGCAAGCTCAGCGCTGCGGCCACACAGCTCTTTCTCACGCAGTCGGCGGTGAGCGTGCTGATCCGCCAGATGGAAGACGGCCTGGGCACGCGCCTCTTTGACCGCACCACCCGTTCGCTGCAGCCCACGCCGGCCGCGCACGAAGCTGTGCCGGTGGCCGAGCGCATCCTGCGCGATCTTGATTCGTTGGGCGCCGGCCTGCGCGACCTCACCGGCCTGCGGCGCGGGCGCGTCACCGTAGCGGTGACGCCCACCCTGGCTGAAATTCTGCTGCCGCCGGTGGTACGCGTGTTCCGCGAACAGCACCCCGATATTCACCTCGTCATCGACGACTGCGCACCCGATCAGTTTTTTTCACGCGTGATCAACGAGCAGACCGACTTCGGCATCGGCACGCCCGAGGGCGTGGCCCCGGGCATCGAGCTGCAGACGCTGCTGCGCGACCACCTGAGCCTGGTCTGCCCGCGTGACCATCCGCTGGCACAGCGCCGCAGCGTGCGCTGGCGTGACCTGGAGGGCTTGCCCGTCACCACCGTGCGGCCGGGCTACGGCATCCGGCCGCTGATCGAGCTGTCGGCCGCACGCGCCGGCGTGCGGCTCAACGTCACGCACGAGGTGACCTTCCTGGCCACCGCGCTATGGATGAGCGGCAGCGGCCTGGCGCCTTCCATCATGCCCGCGGCTTACCTGACCTATGCGCGCAACCCGGAGCTGGTGGCCAAGACGCTGACCGCGCCCAAGGTCTCGCGCGACATCTGCCTGGTCTCCAAACAAGGCCGCTCGCTCTCGCCGGCGGCGCAGCAGTTCATTGCGGTGCTGCGGCAGACGCTGGCCGGCGGCTGAGCCTGCCTTGCGCCGGCCAGCGGCGCCGGTGAGAATGGGCCATGCAGAGCAAGACCTTCACCAGCGGCCGCATCCGCCGCGCCGACTATGACGAGCGCATCCGGCAGCTCGACCTGCACTGGGACGACAAGACCGTGCGCGCCTACAAGCACGTGCCGCAGGAAGTGTTTCGCCGCCTGTGCAGCGCGCCGAACCCGACGACCTATTGGGAAGACCGCATTGCGGAGGAGTACCCGAAGGGCACGCCGATGAGCAAGGGCGCGGAAGCGGAGGATGCGGCGCAGAAGTTGCGGGATTTGTTTGGAGGCGAGGAGTAGGCGCGTTCGTTTCAGTCTCCACGTTCGGCGCTGCAGGGGCTGACGATTTGTTTTCCATTCGGGCCTGCGCTATATTGGTTCGAAATCTTCAAACAAGACAAGCAGTTAGCTTGAAGCAAGGGAGGCACCAGAATGAATGTCCGTCCATATCATTCCGTACTTTTGCGGTTCGCTCCCCGTTAGGACTCCGAAGTCCATGGCCGTCGTCGGATTCATCGCTTTCTCTGTAATCGCGATATTCATCGCACTGTTGGCGGATGCACAACGCCAACACTTTGGCGTGTTCTCTGGCAATCTTCTATTCGGGGCTGAGATTACGCTGCTGGTGGTCGTTGCAGTTGCAGCCTTCTTATGGCGCAAAGGAAAAAGCAGCCCCAGCATCTGCTTGGCATCCTGGGGGGCTGCAGCACTTTTCGCTTTTTTCTCTTGGTTTCTTCATCCCGAGCAAGTGATTTCCCGTGCAGAGGAGCGGCTTGGCGATTGGGAGCTTGCCGTCGACAACTACAGAATCGGGCAAGCCTATGGCGAGAAGGACAAAGATGCTTCAGTTCATTTCCAGCGCTTGGTAACGGAGCTGTCTGCTCGGCGTAGTGAATACGAGGCGGCCTTAACTCGGTACAAAGGCAACTCACAGTTCTTTCGCTCAAACTTTTTCACATGGAGCTTTGGCGCGATCTCAATCGCTTTTGCGATCCTAGGCTTAGTTGCATTTAAGAGGCCCGGCCAGCATGCGCGCCAGACCTAACAAACTCTTCGCTTGCCGACAGAGTGCCCATCAGCTGCACTTTAGGCTAACCGTCCACGAATGACTGTGGCACTCGTTTCAAACAACCCCCACATCGACCGCCATGCCCATCGTCACAGTCACCGTTCGCAAGCCCAAGTCTGCCGAGTTCAAGGCCCAGCTGCTGGATGCCCTGCAAGCGGCGTTCGTGGACATCGGGGTCAATCCCAACGATCGCTTCCAGCGCGTGATCGAGCTGGAAGAAGAAAACTTCCGGTTCGACCCCGCGTTCCCGGACGTCCGGGGTCAGCGCGGCAATGACTTCGTGCTCGTGGAGGTTCTGCTCGGGGTGGGCCGCAGTGTCAAGGTGAAGAAGCAGCTGCTTGCGGGCATCGTGGAGCGGCTCTCAGCGTTGGGCTTCGATCCCGAGAACCTGATGGTCGTCTTTCAGGATGTGCCGTGGGAGAACATCTCTCCCGCCGGCGGCCGTGTTCCACATGCCTAGCCACGGTAGACCCGAATGCGGCATGCCCGGGTCTGGGTTGAACGTCAGACGGTTCTCGGCCCTGTGGCTGCACATTCGGTCAATGTGCCCAGTGCCTGTCCGACTTCTGTCTCGACCTTGAGCGCGAGCACCGGGTCCGCCCGCGTGCGCCCCCGGTTCACCGCCACCACCGGCTTGCCCGCCTTCACCGCCTCCTCCACAAAGCGGTAACCCGAATACACCATCAGCGAGGAGCCCACCACCAGCACGGCATCGGCTTGGACCAGTGCGGCCCGCACCGCCGCCACGCGCTCGCGCGGCACGCTCTCCCCAAAGAACACCACGTCCGGTTTGAGCAGGCCGCCGCAGTGCGGGCAGGCGGGCACGTCGAAGGTGGCAAAGTCCAGGCCTTCCAGATCGGCGTCGCCATCGGGCAGGCTGTTTGCATCGAGCGCGAGCCACGCGGGGTTGCGCGCCATCAACTCCTCTTGCAACTCGCGGCGTGGGCTTCGCGTGCCACAGCCCATGCAAACCACGGTGTCGATGCGGCCGTGCAGGTCCACCACGTTCGCGCTGCCGGCGGCCTGGTGCAGGCCGTCGACGTTCTGCGTCACGAGCTGCACGATGCGGCCGGTGCGTTCCAGTTGCGCCAGCGCATGGTGGGCGGCGGTGGGTTGTGCGTGGGCCATGGTGCGCCAGCCGAGCATGCTGCGCGCCCAGTAGCGCCGGCGTGCGACCTCGTCGCCGACAAAGCGCTGGTAGCGCATCGGTTCGCGGCGCTTCCAGGCACCGTGTTCGTCGCGGTAGTCGGGAATGCCGGCGGCCGTGCTGCAGCCGGCGCCGGTGATGACCAGCAGGCGCGGATGCTGGTGCACGAAGTCAATCAAAGGCTGCAGGCCGTCCATGTACGGATTGTGCGGACTTTCAGATGCGTATGTGCGCGGTCGAGGGCCAACGGTGGCGCAAGCCGGTTGCTATACTGCAATCGCCTCGCGGTTTCCTGCACGACAGCAGGAATGAAAAGGGAACGACAGAGGGGTTGGAGACCAACCCAGGCTGTGGCTGCCCCCGCAACTGTGATCGGCGAGTTCGATGCCCAACAACCACTGGCCAGGTGCCGGGAAGGCTGCATCGAACGACGACCCGAGAGCCAGGAGACCTGCCACGGGGCGATGTGATTGTGCATGGGGCGGGGTGTCCCCGAGCAAGATCGGTTGTCTCGTGGCCTGCCCGCTTCCTTGATGCGCCTTCGTCTGCAGGGCGTCGTTGGCGTTGCTGTCGGCCGCGTGTCGCGTCTTGCCGTTTCCCCGTCCACCAACCGGAGGAAGCGCTTGTCTGCCGTCATCGAAACACCCGCACCCGCGGACACCCCGATCCCACCCATGGTCGTTGTCGACATGGTCTGGCCCGATCAGTCCAACCACCATGGCACGCTGTTCGGCGGTGCCGCCCTGTCCATGCTCGACCGCATGGCCTTCATCATGGGCAGCAAGGTGCTGCGCGGCTCGGTCGTTACGGCCGCGGTCAGCCGCCTCGACTTTGCCGCCCCGGCCCCGGCCGGCCATCTGGTGGAGTGCCGCGCCCAGGTGCTGCGCCGGGGGCGCCGCTCCGTCACGGTCGATACCTCCTTGGTGGCCGAAGACCTGCTGAGCGGTGTGCGCACCACCTGCCTGTCGGGCGAATTTGTCATGGTGCGCCAGGCCGAGGACCCGGCCATGCCGGACACCCCGCCGGATGCGGCGACGCCGGCTTGGGCGGTGGAGGTTGCCGCTGGCGAGGCCGCGCCGCTGGCCTGTGCCACGGTGGCCGAGATCGTCTTCCCCGGCCACGTGAACCACCGCGGCGTGCTGCATGGCGGGCCGGCCATGGCCTGGATGGCCAAGGCCGGTTTCGTGGCCGCCACGCGCCAGGTGCGCCGCCCCGTGGTGATGGCGGGCACCGAGCGGCTGGACTTCACCGCCTCGGCCCGTGTGGGCGATGTGGTCGAGGTCACAGCCCGCGTGATCGGCACGGGCCGACGCTCGATCCGCGTGCAGGTTGATATGTGGGCCGAATCATCGAGCAGCGGCGAACGCCGGCTCTGCGCCTCGGCGCCGCTGACCTATGTGGCCATCGACGCTTGACATCTCGCTGCTGCTGCCCGCGCACCGCGGCGCGCTGGGCCTGCATCTGCTGGCTTTGACGCCCGATGACCGTCACGCCCGTTTCGGCGTGACGATGCATGACGAGGCTGTGCTGGCTTGGGTGGCGCGGCTGGCCTGGCACCGGCAGCGCTGGTGGGGTGCCTGGTTGGGTGACCTGGGCCTGCTGGGGGCCCTGCAGCTAACGCCCACACGGCAAGCCGGTACCTGGGAACTGGCCATGACCGTGAGCGCGCCAGTGCGCGGCCAACATGTGGGCACGCGGCTCATGTCCACCGCCATCGGGCAGATGCCGGAGGTGAAGCAGTTGGTCTGCCACCATGGCCATGCGGCGATGCACGTCATGGCGCAGCGGCTGGGTTATGGCATCAGTGTGCGCGGTGAGCAGCTGCGCCTTCGGGTGCGTGACGACTGCGTGGACGCGGCCTGAACTGGCGGCACGCCTCAGCGCCCGCCCGCGCACTCCAGCTCAAACAGCGGCACCTCGGCCTGGCGGCTCAGCCAGACGCCGCCGCCCAATTCGGTGAAACCTTCCGACAGGCCGCGCCGGTAGAGCTGTGCGCGGTGGCGGAACAGGCGCGGGTCGGTCAGCGTCTCATCAATGGTGTCGCGCTCGTAGTCTTCGCGCGTCACGGCTTCCAGGTACAGCGCACCGCGGCACAGCGTGCCCAGGTTGTGCAATGCCAGCTTGAGGTCGGCGGCGCTCAGGTAGGGCAGCACGCCCTGGCAGATCACCAGGTCAAAGGGTTCGGTGTTGCGGTAGTCCACCACCGAGCCACGCTCCCAGCCGTAGCGCGCACACAGGTACTCGCTGTACTCCACGCCGTGGTAGCTGGCCTGCGGAAAGTGCCGGGCCACCATGTCGCGCCACAGGCCGATGCCGCAGCCCACATCCAGCACGCGCCGCACCGGCACGCGCAGGTACTGCAGGTAACTGCACACGAAGGTGCCCAGCCGTTCCACATGCGCGGGGTCGACCACGCTGGTTTTCTTGTCGAAGTAGTAGCGCTGGTAGTAGGCCTCGTCGAACCACTGGTCACTGGCAGATTGCACGCTCGTTCCTTGTTGCCGCTGCGCCCCGACGCGGGGAGCCAGTGGGAAGTATGGACTAGGGGGAAGGTCTGCCCCCGCTATGGAGGCACGCAGTCCTCGGAGCGCAAGGGGATTGGGCTGACAGCAGGCGGTCCGGCATTTCGATCAACATTCAGAGGATCTAAAGAACCAACGCAAAGCGAGCCGCAAGCTACGCTCAGAAAGCTATCTCGCTCCGATTAAACTGACGCGCCCAAATTCTCCGTCGGTTTTCTCCGACGCGTTACATTGGGCGCTGAATTTAATCAAGGAGGCATTGCAGTGAGCAGTAGTTCAAATGATGAGAACGCTTTTGTCGTAATCGCAGTAGTTGTCGTCGGCTTTCTAGCACTCGGGGTTTTGAAGTTTTCCGGTGCAATCAACGTCAATTTTGAAACCGGCCTCTCTGTTTTGCTTAGAGTTATCGGAGTGCTTGTTGTCTGCGTGGCGCTGCTGAAGTTTGATGTTTTTTCCCTTGGTCAAGTAGCGCCTGCGCTGATAAGTGGTCTGGTTTGGGCTTTCTTCCCGGCGCTCGATTATTGGTCCGTTCAAGCAACTGGCGAAATGAAATTCGGCTTTCCGCTTGAAGTCGAACCCTTGTGGTACGCGCGTTGGTACTCAAAGGCAGCTTTTGTGCTCGCGCCGAGCTTGGGGGGATATGGTTTACGCTATGCACTCTCTCGCTAGTGCGATGAAGCGCTGAAGTGCCTTGGACCTTCAGCGGTAGGCGTCAATGAATCATCCCGCGCAGCACGTGACTGTTCTGCGGGGCAGGGGCATCGTTAGGCTTGGCCTCTTGTTGTTGTCTACCCTATCTTGAGCATTTGGCGTCAGTGGTTGAGACCGCTTCGGTCGAGAAGAGGTGCTACCAACTATCACTAGAGCGCCAAAGAAAACGGCACCCGAAGGTGCCGTTTGTTTATGGGCCAAATTGGCCTCTGACCCTTGTCCGTCAAGCGTCGATAGCTATCAAGACTGTAGCGTCCGGGTTCAGGCCGCAGCCTTCACCTTCAGACGCCAGGCGTGCAGCAGCGGCTCGGTGTAGCCGTTGGGTTGCGCCAGGCCCTTGAACACCAGGTCGGTGGCGGCCTTGTAGGCGAAGGAGGTGTCGAAGTTGCCGGCCATCGGCTTGTAGAAGGGGTCGCCGGCGTTCTGCTGGTCCACCACGGCGGCCATGCGTTCGAAGGTGGCTTTCACCTGGGCTTCGTTGGTGATGCCGTGCAGCAGCCAGTTGGCCATGTGCTGGCTGGAGATGCGCAGCGTGGCGCGGTCTTCCATCAGGCCGACGTTGTGGATGTCCGGCACCTTGGAGCAGCCCACGCCCTGGTCGATCCAGCGCACCACGTAGCCCAGGATGCCCTGTGCGTTGTTGTCCAGCTCCTGCTGGATTTCTTCGGCGGTCCACTTCGGCTTGACGGCCACGGGAATAGTCAGCAGGCCGGTGAGCATCTTCTCTTCCTGCGCCTTGAAGCTCTTGGCGGTGGCCTGCTTCTCCAGCTCTTCCTGCAGGGCGGCCACGCTCACCTGGTGGTAGTGCAGCGCGTGCAGGGTGGCGGCGGTGGGCGAGGGCACCCAGGCGGTGTTGGCGCCGGCCTTGGGGTGCACGATCTTCTGCTGCATCATGGCGGCCATGAGGTCGGGCATGGCCCACATACCCTTGCCGATCTGCGCCCGGCCCTTGAGGCCGCAGGCCAGACCCACCAGCACGTTGCTCTGCTCGTAGGAGCTGATCCAGTCGGTGCTTTTCATGGCGGCCTTGCGCAGCATGGGGCCGGCGTGCATGGCGGTATGCATCTCGTCGCCGGTGCGGTCCAGGAAGCCGGTGTTGATGAAGGCCACGCGGCTCTTGGCGGCGGCAATGCAGGCCTTGAGGTTCACGCTGGTGCGGCGCTCTTCATCCATGATGCCCAGCTTGACCGTGTTCTCCGGCAGGCCCAGCAGCTTCTCCACGCGGTCAAACAGCTCGACGGCAAAGGCCACTTCGGCCGGGCCGTGCATCTTGGGCTTGACGATGTAGATCGAGCCGGTGCGCGAGTTGCGCACGCCGTTGCTCGTCAGGCCCTTGAGGTCGTGCAGGGCGATGGTGGTGGTGATGACGGCATCCATGATGCCTTCGTGGATCTCGCTGCCGTTGCCGTACAGGATGGCCGGGTTGGTCATCAGGTGGCCGACGTTGCGCACGAACAGCAGCGAGCGGCCGTGCAGCTTGATCTCTTCCCCATTGGCACCCTTGTAGACGCGGTCGGCGTTCAGGCGGCGCACAAAGGTCTTGCCGCCCTTGCTCACCTCTTCGGTCAGCGTGCCCTTCAGGATGCCGAGCCAGTTGTCATAGGCGGTGACCTTGTCGTCGGCATCGACGCAGGCCACGGAGTCTTCCAGGTCCAGGATGGTGGACAGCGCGGCTTCCACCAGCAGGTCGCTCACGCCGGCGGCGTCGCTCTTGCCGATGGCGGTGCTGCGGTCGATCTGGATCTCGAGGTGGATGCCGTTGTTGCGCAGCAGGATGGCCGACGGGGCGGCGGCGCTGCCCTGGTAGCCGACGAACTTGTGGCCGTCCGCCAGCTTGGCTTTGCTGCCGTTCTTCAGCGTCACCACCAGCTTGCCGCCTTCCACCGTGTAGGCGGTGCTGTTGAGGTGCGAGCCCTGGGTCAGCGGGGCCACGCGGTCCAGCACATGGCGGGCGTATTCGATGACCTTGGCGCCGCGCACCGGGTTGTAGGGCTTGCCGTCGGCCGAGACCTTGGTGGCGCCCTTGGTTTCCGGCAGCACGTCGGTGCCGTACAGCGCGTCGTACAGCGAACCCCAGCGGGCGTTGGCAGCGTTCAGCGCGTAGCGGGCGTTCAGGATCGGCACCACCAGCTGCGGGCCGGCCTGCACGGCGAGTTCGGCGTCCACGTTGGTGGTGTCGGACTGCACGTCCTTCGGCACCGGCACCAGGTAGCCGATCTTTTCCAGGAAGGCGCGGTAGGCCTTCATGTTCTTGATCGGGCCAGGGTTGGCCTTGTGCCAGGCGTCCAGTTCCACCTGCAGGCGGTCACGCTCCTTGAGCAGGGCGGCGTTCTTCGGGCCGAGGTCGTGGGCGATGGCGTCGAAGCCCTTCCAGAAGTCGGCGCTGGCAATGCCGGTGCCCGGCAGCACCTTGTCTTCGATGAAGCGGTACAGCGGGGTGGCGACTTGCAGGCGCTGGGCCTTGGTGCGTTGCGTCATGGTCTTACTCCTTGAAGTTTGAATTTCATTCGGCCGGGAAGAAACCCAGCACGTCGTTGAGTGAGCTGCCGCTGCGGCCGGGCTGGGTGCCCAGTTCCTCGAACGGCAGATCGTAGCGGTTGACCCACAGGGTCTGGTAGCCGTACCAGGTGGCGGCCAGTGCGTCCCAGCTGTTGCTGCTGACGAAGACGATCTGCGCGGCGCGCAGGCCGGTCGCCTGCTCGCCCAGGGCATACGCCTCGGGGTGGGTCTTGTACTTGCGCACCGCGTCCACGCTGATCACGTGGTCCAGCAGGCCGTCCAGGCCCGCGCTGCGCACGGCGATGCCCAGCATCTCGGGGTCGCCGTTGGAAAGGATGCCGGTGGTGATGCCGCGGCTCTTGAGCGCCTGCAGCACGTCCCGGTTCTCGGGGAAGGCGCTCAGGTGCCGGTACTGGTTCATCAGCTGCTGCTCGGCCTCGTGCGTGAGCGCGAGCTTGAGGCGCTTGCAGGCGTAGCGCAGGCTGGCCTGCGTGAGTTGCCAGAACGGCTGGTAGTGCGCACCGTGGTTGCTGGTGGTGACCAGGCGGGTGTATTCGATCTGCTTGTCGCGCCACAGCAAGCTCAGGGCCTGGCCCTGGCCGGGAAACAACTGCTCCGCCACCAGGCCGACGCTGTAGACGTCGAACAGCGTGCCGTAGGCGTCGAACAGGACGGCCTTGGGCGCAGCGGCAGTGGCGCGGGATTTTTCCATGCCTGAACTGTATTTGATACCTGGGCGCGTATTAATACCCAAAACATGCGTTGATTCGCGACGAAAAGGATGGAATGACGTGCCCGCCGCCTGCAGCAAGGCGGTGCCGGGCTGTCAGGCGCCGCCCGGCGTGACCAGCGGTGAGGTCATCACGCAGTTCCGCCCGGCATGCTTGGCGGCGTACAGCGCCTCGTCGGCCCGGCCCACCAGGGCGTCGGCGCTTTCCTGCGGCTGCAGCTGGGCCGCGCCGATGGAGATGGTGATGCGGAAGGTCTCGCCGTTGGCGTTGAACTCCAGCGCCGCAATGGCCAGGCGCAGGCGCTGCGCCGCCTCCACGGCCTCGGCCAGCCGGGTGCCCGGCATGAGCACGATGAACTCCTCGCCGCCCCAGCGGCCGAACAGGTCGCCGGCGCGCAAGGCGGCCTGGGCGCGCGCCGCCAGCTGGCGCAGCACCTCGTCGCCCACCGCGTGGCCCCAGGTGTCGTTGACGCGCTTGAAGAAGTCGATGTCCAGCATCAGCACGCAGAAGTCGCCGTGCTTGCGGTGCAGGCTCTGGATCAGGCGGCGCAGCTCGGCTTCGATGTGGCCGCGGCGTAGCGCGCGCGTCAGGCCGTCGCGCACCGCCAGTTCACCCAGTTCGCGGTTGCGCAGGGCCAGTTCCTCCGACTGCTGGCGCAGCAGGTCCTTGGTGCGGCGCTCCTCGTCCAGCGTGGCGTTGAGCTGGGTCAGCAGCAGTTGCCGGTTCAGGCGTGCGCGGACCCAATCGTGCGTGCGACGGTGTTCGCCGCGACTGCGGATCAGCAGCATGAAGCCGTAGGCCGCCAGGCCGACCGGAACCACGGGGTAGTGCGTGGGGAACTCGGGGTGCTGCAGGTAGAGCATGGCCAGCGTGCCCGCCACCAGTACGGTCAGCACGCTGGCATAGATGCGCACGGCGATGCCGGTGGAGCTGAGCAGGAAGGACATCAGTCCGACAACGAAGATCAGGCGCAGATAGAACTGCGGGTCCATGGCCTGTGTGTCCAGCATGGCGGCACCGCCGACCCAGCCCAGCGCCAGGCCCAGCACGCCCAGCCACTCCAGCGCATACCAGCGCCGCAGCCGAGCGGCCTGCGCCTCGGGCTGGTGGATGTAGCGATGGGCCAGCGTGAAGCGTGCGACCTGCACGACAGCCATGTACCCGGCCCAGGCCGCCAGCTCGGTAAAGGGGTGAACGTCGAGGTGCGCCCAGACGATCAGCAGGATGGGCAGCAGCCCCAGCACCGTGGATTCGCGGTTGCGCAAGCACAGCTCGTGCATGACGCCCACTTCGACCTGCTCTTCAGAGGCGTCTAGCGGCGTATCAGGGGAGGCGGGGCTGGCGGTCATGTGGGGCGCGGACGGATAGGTTTGCTCCCAAAACTGTTTTAATTTTTGCAAAAACGGTTTAATTATCTGCAAATAAGGCAATAATTACCAGCCATGGACAAGCTCAAGCAAATGGAATCCTTCGTCTCGGTGGCTACCCGGGGCAGCCTGACGGCGGCGGCTAACGCCGAGGGTGTGGCGCCGGCCATCATGGGGCGCCGGCTTGACGCGCTGGAGTCGCGCCTGGGGGTGAAGCTGCTGGTGCGCACCACCCGCCGCATCACGCTGACGCACGAGGGTAGCGCCTTTCTGGAGGATTGTCAGCGCCTTCTGGCGGATGTGGCCAATGCCGAGGCGAGCGTCTCCGCCGGCGGCGTGAAAGCCAGCGGCCACTTGCGCGTCACGGCGCCGGCTGGTTTCGGGCGCCGCCACGTGGCGCCGCTGGTGCCCAAGTTCCGCGAGCTGCATGCCGACGTGACGATCTCGCTCAACCTGAGCGACCGCGTGGTGGACATTGCGGGCGAGGGCTACGACTGTGCGGTGCGCGTGGGCGACCTGCCGGACTCCTCCCTGGTGAGCGTGCGCCTGGCCGACAACCGCCGCCTGTGCGTGGCCACCCCCAGGTTCCTCAAGCAGCACGGCACGCCGCAGGTGCCGCAGGACCTGGCGCGACTGGATTGTCTGGTGCTGTCCAGTGACGCCTCGCAGACCAGAGGGTGGGCATTCAAGGTGCCCAAGGGCGATGCCTTCGAGGTCATCCACTTCAAGCCCAACGGCCCGATGGACTGCTCCGACGGGCAGGTGCTGCACGACTGGTGCCTGGCCGGTTACGGCATTGCCTGGCGCAGCACCTGGGAGGTGGAGGCTGAAATCCAGGCCGGCCGCCTGGTGGAGGTGCTGGCCGGCTACGCCGCGCCGCCCAACGGCATCTACGCCGTGTTCCCGCAGCGCAAGCACCTGCCGCTGCGCGTGCGCCTGTGGGTGGATTTCCTCAAGCACCATTACAGCCAGAGCGGCTTCTGGCAGGGCTGAGGGCGCCCTTTCGCTTACTTCTTGGCGCCGGCCTGTTCGTCGGCCAGGCACTTCTTGATGTGGCTGGCACGCGCGGCGCCAGCCAATTTCTTGTCGTCGGCCGATTTTTCGCAGGCTGCGCCAGGGGCCGGGGCGCTGCCGCCCGCGTCGGCAACACATTTCTTCATGAAGCTGGTCCTGGCGGCGCCGGCCAGTTTCTTGTCGTCGGCTGACTTTTCGCACGCCGCGCTGGCTGCCGGGGCAGCGCCGCCGGCATCGGCGATGCACTTTTTCTCGAAGCTGGTCTTGGCCGCACCGTGCAGCTTCTTCTCGGCGGCCTTGGCAGCGCACTCTGCTGCGGCATCCGCGGCCTGGGCCTGGCCCAGACTCAAACTCAGGCCCAGCGCGATGAGGGTGATCAGTTGTTTCATGGTGGTCTCCAACGAACGTAACAGAATGTCAACGGGTGGGAGCATACAGCCTCGGCCGCGGCCAGCGGGCTTCGAGGTGCCGGAACCAGGGGTCGGCCGGGTGCCTCGTAAAATCCAGCCCCATGTTGTCTGTCAAAAACGAACTGCTCCAGGCGCTGGCCGCCGTGCTTGAGCAACTCCAGCCCGGCGCCGGTGCGCGGGCTGCCTACGAATCGCCCAAGGTCGCGGCCCATGGCGACCTCGCCACCACGGCTGCCATGCAGCTGGCCAAGCCCCTGAAGCAGCCACCGCGCCAGGTGGCCGAGCAGTTGTGTGCCGCCTTGCGGGCCACCGCCGCCTACCAGCAGTGGGTCGATGCGGTGGAGATCGCTGGCCCCGGCTTCATCAATATCCGGCTCAAGCCCGCTGCCAAGCAGCAGGTGGTGCGCGAGATACTGACGCAAGGTGAGCGCTTCGGCAGCCGCGCGGCCAACGGCCAGCGCATGATGGTGGAGTTCGTCTCCGCCAACCCCACCGGCCCGCTGCACGTGGGCCATGGCCGCCAGGCCGCGCTGGGTGACGCCATCTGCAACCTGTACGCCACGCAGGGCTGGGACGTCTACCGCGAGTTCTACTACAACGACGCCGGCGTGCAGATCCAGACGCTGGCCAACAGCGTGCAGTTGCGTGCCAGGGGCTTCAAGCCGGGCGACGCCGAATGGCCGGAGGCGGCCTACAACGGCGACTACATCGCCGACATCGCGGCCGACTTCATGGCGAAGAAGACCGTCAAGTCGGACGACCGCGAGTTCACCGCCAGCGGCGACGTGAACGACCTCGACGGCATGCGCCTCTTTGCCGTGGCCTACCTGCGCCACGAGCAGGACCTGGACCTCAAGGCCTTCGAGGTCCAGTTCGACAACTACTACCTGGAGTCCAGCCTGTACACCAGCGGCAAGGTCGACGCTGCGGTGCAGACCCTGCGCGACGCCGGCAAGACCTACGAGCACGACGGCGCGCTGTGGCTCAAGACCACCGAGTACGGCGACGACAAGGACCGCGTCATGCGCAAGGGCGACGGCACCTACACCTACTTCGTGCCGGACGTGGCCTACCACATCACCAAGTTCGAACGTGGCTTCCACAAGGTGGTCAACATCCAGGGTACCGACCACCACGGCACGATTGCACGTGTGCGCGCCGGCCTGCAGGGCGTGGGCCTGGGCATTCCGCAGGGCTTCCCCGACTACGTGCTGCACACCATGGTGCGCGTGGTGCGCGGCGGTGAAGAGGTCAAGATCTCCAAGCGCGCCGGCAGCTACGTCACGCTGCGCGACCTGATCGACTGGACGAGCAAGGACGCGGTGCGCTTCTTCCTGCTCAGCCGCAAGCCCGACACCGAATACACCTTCGACGTCGACCTGGCGGTGACGCAGAACAACGACAACCCGGTCTACTACGTGCAGTACGCCCATGCGCGCATCTGCTCGGTGCTGGCCGCGTGGGGCGGCGACATCGCCAGCCTGAAGGACGTCGACCTGTCGGCACTCGACAGCCCGGCTGCCCAGGCGCTGATGCTGCAGCTGGCCAAGTACCCCGAGATGCTCAGTGCCGCGGCGCAGGATTTCGCGCCGCACGACGTGACCTTCTACCTGCGTGACCTGGCCGCCAGCTACCACAGCTACTACGACGCCGAGCGCATCCTGGTGGACGACGAGGCCGTCAAGCGCGCCCGTCTGGCGCTGGTCGCGGCCACGGCGCGGGTACTGCACAATGGTCTGGCCGTGCTCGGCGTGAGCGCGCCGCAGAAGATGTAAGCCACGGCGGCGCGCATCCACCCCCCTTCAAGACAAGAGACAAGGCTTCAGGCATGAAACAGCAACGCGGCGGAACCCTTCTGGGCTTCATCATCGGCGTGGTCGTCGGACTGGGTGCCGCCCTGGCCGTGGCCGTCTACGTGACCAAGGTGCCGGTGCCCTTCGTCAACAAAGGCGCTGCCAGCCGCTCGCCCGACCAGGATGCGGCCGAGGCCAAGAAGAACAAGGACTGGGACCCGAACGCCCCGCTCTACGGCAAGAACCCGGCCAAGGCCCCGGCGCCGGCCGCCGCCGCGTCGGCACCGGCCGCACCGGGCAAGGGCGAAGCCAAGGTGGAGGGCAAGGCCGAGAGCAAGCCGGCCGTCACCGCCGATCCGCTGGGTGACCTGGCCAAGGCCAAGGCCGGCGCGGCCGATCCGTTCAGCTACTTCGTGCAGGTGGGCGCTTTCCGCACACCCGAGGACGCCGAAGGCCAGCGCGCCAAGCTGTCGCTGGCCGGTGTCGAGGCCAAGGTGTCGGAGCGCGAGCAGTCCGGCCGCATGGTCTACCGTGTGCGCGTGGGTCCGTTCGACAAGCGCGACGAGGCCGAGCGCACCAAGGACAAGCTTGACGGCGCCGGCTACGAGACCGCGCTGGTGCGCGTGCAGCGTTGAGTCCTTGCCGGGGACGGTGAACTTTTTGCGCTGCCGCCCCTCCTACTTCGGGTTCACTAGGAGTTGTTGATGAAACGTCGTGATTTTTCCCTGGGTCTGGGTTCGGTGGCCGGTTCCGTGCTGCTGTCGCCCGCCCTGGCCCAGACCACCACGCCGGCAGAGCTGCAGGGCAAGCGCCCCGAAGCCGGGCGTGACTACCTGCCGCTGGACAAGCCGGCCCCGGCAGAAACGCCGGCCGGCAAGATCGAGGTGGTGGAGTTCTTCTGGTACAACTGCCCGCACTGCAACAGCTTTGAGCCGACCTTCGAGGCCTGGAGCAAGCGTGCGCCGAAGGATGTGGTGGTGCGCCGCGCGCCGGTGGCCTTCCGCAGCGACTTCGAGCCGCAGCAGCGCCTGTACTTCACGCTCGAGGCCATGGGCCTGGTCGACAAGCTGCACGCCAAGGTGTTCTACGCCATCCATGTGGAGCGCAAGCGCCTGGACCGGCCCGAGGCCATCCTGGAATGGGTGGTCCAGCAGGGCGTGGACAAGGCCAAGTTCACCGAGCAGTTCAACTCCTTCAGCACCGCGTCCAAGGCGGTGCGTGCCACCCAGCTGATGAACGCCTACAAGGTCGAGGGCGTACCCGCCATGGGCGTGGCCGGTCGCTTCTACACCGACGGCACCCTGGCCCGCGGCATGGACAACGTGCTGCGGGTGGTGGAGTACCTGGTGGGCGAGGTCAAGCGCGGGCGCTGAGTCCAGTACCCGAAACCGGCTGTCACGAGAGCCCGCTGTCAGCGGGCTCTCGTTTTTTCGGCGCCGCCGGGGCCCGCTGGCATCGCTGGCGCTGTTCCCGCCTCCAGACGGCGCCCAGGAATGCGCCCCCCGCCCGCTACAATGCCGGGGAAGCCCTCAGAGCAAGATTCGTGCCTTTATGAACCATTCCCTACCCCGGCTGTTGTTGTGTGCTGCCTGCGCCTTGCTGGCCACCGCCGCCTCGGCTGAAAAGGCTGACCGCGACAAGCCGATGAACATCGAGTCGGACGCGCTGCGCTACGACGACCTCAAGCAGCTGAGCATCTTCACCGGCAATGTGGTGCTGACCAAGGGCACCATCGTCATCCGCGGCGCGCGCGTCGAGGTGCGGCAGGACCCGGAGGGTTACCAGTTCGGCGTGGCGTTTGCCGCACCGGGCAAGCGCGCCTTCTTCCGCCAGAAGCGCGACAACGTGGACGAGTACATCGAAGGCGAGGGCGAGACCATCGAATACGACGGCAAGGCCGACATCGTCAAGTTCATCAAGAAGGCCGAGATGCGCCGCCTGCGCGGCGCCACGCTGGCCGACGAAACCACCGGTGATGTGATCGTCTACGACAACAACACCGACGTTTTCACCGTCGACGGCGGCGCGCCCAAGGATGCCAAGGGCGGCCGCGGCCGCGTGCGCGCCATGCTCACCCCCAAGCAGGACAACCCGCCGGCGGCCAAGCCCGAACCGGGCCCGGCGCTGCGCGCCACCACCACGCTGGGCGGGGAGAAGAAGTGAGCGACACCGCGTTGGCGCCGGACAGCACCGGCACGGCCCAGGGGCCGGATTCGACCCACAGCAAGCTCGAAGCCCGCCACCTGAAGAAGTTCTACGGCAGCCGCGAGGTGGTCAAGGACGTTTCGCTCACCGTGCGCAAGGGTGAGGTGGTGGGGCTGCTCGGTCCCAACGGTGCCGGCAAGACCACGTCCTTCTACATGATCGTCGGCCTGGTGCGTGCCAGTGCCGGTGACATCACCATCGATGGCGCGTCGGTCGAGCACATGCCCATCCACCGCCGCGCGCGCCTGGGCCTGAGCTACCTGCCGCAGGAAGCCTCCATCTTCCGCAAGCTCAATGTGGAAGACAACGTGCGCGCCGTGCTGGAACTGCAGCACGACGAGGCCGGCAAGCCGCTGTCCAAGGACGAGATCGAGCGCCGCCTCACCGGCCTGCTGCAGGACCTGCGCGTGGACCACCTGCGCGCCTCGCCCTCGCTGGCATTGTCCGGTGGCGAGCGCCGCCGGGTGGAAATTGCCCGTGCCCTGGCCACGCAGCCGCGCTTCATCCTGCTGGACGAGCCGTTTGCCGGCATCGACCCGATTGCAGTGATCGAGATCCAGCGCATCATCAGCTTCCTGAAGTCGCGCGGCATCGGCGTGCTGATCACCGACCACAACGTGCGCGAGACGCTGGGCATCTGCGATCACGCCTACATCATCAGCGACGGCCATGTGCTGGCGCAGGGCACCCCGGCCGAGATCGTGGACAACGTCGATGTGCGCCGGGTCTACCTCGGCGAGCACTTCAGGATGTAATGAAACAGGGGCTGTCCCTTCGGGTCTCGCAACACCTGGCGCTCACGCCGCAGCTGCAGCAGTCGATCCGGCTGCTGCAGTTGTCGACGCTGGAGCTGAGCCAGGAAGTCGAGCAGATGCTCGACGACAACCCCTTTCTCGAACTCGCCACCGACGAGGCACCGCGCGAGGAGTTCGGCCTGGAGCGTGCCGACACCCTGGTGCCGGAAGGCGAGCGGGAAGCCGAATACGCTATCAATTCCATAGCTGGTGACGCTTTCGACACGGGGGCTGGTACCACAAATGATGCCGAAGCCGCGCCGCTGACCGGCGACGATCCACCGGACTGGGAAGGCGACGGCAGTGTCGACATGGCGCCCGACGACAGCGAATGGGGCGGCGACGCGCCCGCACGCGGCCAGCGCGACGAGGACGACGACACCCCCGCCACCGAACTGGCACGCAGCCAGGAATCGCTGCAGGACTTCCTGCACCGCCAGGCGCTGAGCCTGCGCCTGAGCGAGGAAGACCGCGCTGCGCTGCGCTTCCTGATCGAATCGCTCAACGACGACGGCTACCTGGAAGACCCGCTGGAAGAGCTGGCCGAAGGCCTGGCCGGCAACGACGCCGAGCAGCTGGAAGAACTGGTGCACCACTTCACCGTGGCCCTGCGTCTGCTGCAGAGCCTGGAGCCCACGGGGGTGGGCGCGCGCCACTTGGCCGAGTGCCTGACGCTGCAGTTGCAGGCCCTGCAGCGCGCGCCGGGTGCGAATGCCCCGCGCCCCGAGGTGCTGGCGCAGGCCCTGCGTGTCTGTGCCCAGCCGCTGGAGCTGCTGGCACGCCGTGACACCCGACGCCTGACGCAGCAGTGCGGCGGCACCGAGGCGCTCACGCGCGAGGCGCTGGCGCTGATCGCGCGGCTGGAGCCCAAGCCGGGGCGGCGCTTCGTCAACGTCGAGCGCAACATCGTGGTGCCCGACGTGCTGGTGCTCAAGAGCGGCAGCGGCGCCAACACGCGCTTTCGTGTCGTGCTCAACCCCGATGTCATGCCGCGCCTGCGCGTGCACGACATCTATGCCAATGCCCTCAAGGGCCACAAGGCCAGCGGGCGCGACGCCGACAACTACGCCGCGCTGCAGCAGCGTCTGCAGGAGGCGCGCTGGTTCATCAAGAACATCCAGCAGCGCTTCGACACCATCCTGCGCGTCTCCAGCGCCATCGTCGAGCGGCAGAAGAATTTCTTCATGCACGGCGAACTGGCCATGCGCCCGCTGGTGCTGCGCGAGATCGCGGATGAACTGGGCCTGCACGAATCCACCATCAGCCGCGTCACCACCGCCAAGTACATGGCCACGCCCTTTGGCACCTACGAGCTGAAGTACTTCTTCGGCTCCGGCCTGGGCACGGAGTCCGGCGGCAATGCGTCGAGTACCGCGGTGCGCGCGCTCATCAAGCAGTTTGTCGCCGCCGAGAACGCCAAGAAGCCCTTGTCGGACAGTCAGATTTCCGACATGCTGAAGGAGCAGGGCATCGAATGCGCGCGCCGGACGGTGGCCAAGTACCGCGAGGCACTGAAGATTGCGCCGGCGAATTTGAGGAAGGCGTTGTGAACGCCTTCACCCCCCAGGCTGCGCGCCTTGCGGCGCTTCGCCACCCCCCCTCTGCTACGCGAGGGGGGCGCACCCAGCGGCCCGGCATAGCCGGTTCCGCGGGTGCCCCCGTGAGGAATACCGCGTGAACCAACTTACTCTCTTCCTCCCCTGCGCCGCTGGCGTCGAGGACTATCTGGCGCCCGAGATCCTGCGCATCACGGGCTTGCCGCCGGGCTGCATCACCAAACAACGCGGCGGGGTGGCGGTGCGCACCTCGTTTGCGCACGCCATGCTGCTCAATCTCTACAGTCGGCTGGCGCAGCGCGTGCTGGTGCTGGTGTCCTACACCGAGTACCGCAGCGAACAGGACATTTACCGTGCCGCCATGGCGGTGCCGTGGGAGCAGTGGTTCACGCCCAAGGAGAGCATCAAGGTCGAGATCACGGCCCAGCACAGCCCGCTGACCTCGCTCAACTTCGCGGCGCTGAAGGTGAAGGACGCGGTGTGTGACCGCTTCCGCGAAACGTCGGGCGGCGTGCGCCCCGATGTCAACACCCAGTGGCCCGATGTGCGCATCTACGCCCACCTCACCACCGACAGCTGCTCGCTCTACATCGACACCTCGGGCGAGCCGCTGTTCAAGCGCGGCTGGCGCGAGGACAAGGGCGATGCGCCGCTGAAGGAAACCCTGGCCGCCGCCATGATCGCTGCCAGCGGCTGGGCCGACGGTGAGGGCGACCTGCTGCCGCTGTACGACCCCTGCTGCGGCAGTGGCACCGTGGTCATCGAGGCGGCGCAGATCGCCTGCAACATCGCGGCCGGTTCCATGCGTCGTTTTGCGTTCGAGAAATACCGCCCGTTCCGCGCCGCTGAATGGCAGGCCATGAAGCGCGAGGCCGAGCAGGCCGTGGTCAAGCCCGAGCCGGGCCAGGCCACGCTGATCTTCGGCAGCGACGTGTCGCACCGCATGGTGGACTTCGCCCAGCGCAATGCCCAGCGCGCCGGCGTGGCCGACGTGATCGAGTTCCGCGGCGGCGATGCGCTGCAGCGCATGCCGCCCAGCAGCACGCCGGGCGTGATGCTGGTCAACCCGCCGTACGGCGAGCGCATCGAGGCCGGCGGTTTTGCCGGCAAGGCGCGCTGGGGCGCGCGTGAGCTGCCCGAGACCGAGCAGGCCGACGATGGCAACGAGTTCTTCAGCAAGCTGGCCACGCACTGGAAGAAGAACTACGCGGGCTGGACGGCCTGGGTGCTGACGCCCGACCTCAAGCTGCCGGGCAAGATGCGCCTGAAGGAGTCGCGCCGCGTGCCGATGTGGAACGGCCCGCTGGAATGCCGGCTGTTCAAGTTCGAGATGATCGCAGGGAAAATGGGGTCGGATCACCGGGAGCGTAGCGGACGTGTGCTCTGACCCCGTTTTGCCTGCTGCGCCCGGCGGGCGCATGGCCATGATCGTCCTCGACACCAACATCGTGCTCGACCTGTTCGTCTTCGACGACCCGGCCGTGTTGCCACTGAAAGACGTCCTGCAGAGCGGCCGCCTGCGCTGGATCGCCACCGCCGCCATGCGCGAGGAGCTGGCACGCGTGCTGGCCTACAAACAGATCGTGCCGCGCCTGGCTTACTACCAGCGCAGCGCCGCCGACGTGCTGGCCGACTTTGACAGCCTGGTGAAGATCGTGGACGCCGCACCCAAGGCCCCCGTGACCTGCAAGGACGCGGACGACCAGCCCTTCATCGACCTGGCGGTCGCCCACAAGACCCCGCTGCTGAGCAAGGACCACGCCGTGCTTTGCATGAAAAAACGGCTGTTGGCGCTTGATGTACAAGCGCAGACCGCTATTGAATTTGTAGCGTCGATGACGGCGAATGCCGCCGTACCTGAACCCATTGCCTGAAAGACTTGCCATGAGCCAAGACCTGCAATCCGCCGAGCCCCTGGGCGCGGACGCCTTCGACGAACTCGAAGCCATCCTCGACGAGCTGCGCACGCGCGACGACGAAATCCCGCAGTGGGAGTTCTGCGAGGGTTACATGGCCGCGCTGATCTGCTGCCGCCGCGCCATCCCGCCCGAGGAGTATTTCGCCATGCTGCTCGGCGGCGAGGACGGCAGCGAGGTGTTTGCCGACGCCGCACAGCGCGAACGCTTCAAGGTTCTGTGGGCGCAGCGCTGGCTGGAGGTGAGCGAGTCGCTGGCGGCCAAGGTGGATAACCTGGAAGACGAAGCCGCCTACCAGCCTGAGGTGATGGACATCCGTGGCGCCGTGGCCGCTCTGCCGCCAGCCGAGCGCGCCGCCTTCGACGCCGAGCATGGCGACGAGCCGCTGCCTTCCTTTGCCCAGGTGTGGGCGCTGGGCTTCATGTTCGTGGTGGAGAACTGGCCGGAGGAATGGGCGCCGCCGCGCGACAAGGAGGCCGCCCAGTGGCTCGACGCCTCGCTGCAGGCCATCGTCGCCATGACGGAAGACGACGAAGACGAGCCCGAGATCGCGCCCTTCAGCGACGACGGCCCGCCCTCGGTCAGCCTGGCGCGCCTCAATGCCTTTGGCGAGGCCGTCTGGGCCGTGTACGACCTGTACGAACTCTGGCGCAGCATCGGCCCGCGCGTGGAGACGGTGCGCAAGGAAGCCACGCCCGGCCGCAACGACCTGTGCTACTGCGGCAGCGGCAAGAAATACAAGAAGTGCCACGGTGCCACCTGAGCCCAGCCACCTGAGGAGTACGGTCATGCATCACAACCTCTGGCCCTTTCTGCTGCACTGGGGCATCACCGCGGTGTCGCTCTGGGTGGCCAGCCACCTCTTTCGCGGCATCCGCTTTGCGAGTGTCGGTGCGCTGGTCGTCTCGGCGCTGCTGCTGGGGCTGGCCAATGCGCTGGTCAAGCCGCTGCTTGTCCTGCTCACGCTGCCGCTGACCTTCCTGACCTTCGGCCTCTTCCTGCTCGTCATCAACGCGCTGGTGCTGATGCTGGTGTCGGCCGTGGTGCGGGGCTTCACCGTCAGCGGCTTCTGGACCGCCTTCTTCGCCAGCATCTTCATTGCCGTGCTCAGCTTTATCATCGGCGCGTTTGTGGCGGGCGGCAGTGCGGAGTACACCATCCAGATGCCGCACGGCGGCACGTGGCTCTGACGCATGACGGGCCGGGGGCTCGTGGCGGGCGCGTGTGGCCGTGTGCTGCCACCTGACACCGGCGCATGAACATCAGCCGGCGCGTCCTGCTCGCGCTTGTCCTCACCGTCGTCCTTCATCTGCTGGTGCTGTCCCTCGGGATCCATCTGCAGGGACCGCGCGCGCCAGCTCCCTCGCCCCTGCCGGAGCTGCCGCTGACCATCCTCACCGAGCCACCGCCGCCCGCCCCCCAACCCGCGCCAGTAAAGCCGGCCAAGCAGGCCGAACCGGTGGCGCCACGGCCGGTGGTCAGCGAGGTGCCGGCCAAGGCGCCTGCGTCGCTGGCCGCGCCGCCCGCGCCCTCGGCCGAGGAATGGGCGCAGGCCGCCAGCTACACGCTGAAGAACAGCAAACGTTACCGCTACAACTGGGCGCAGCAGGTCCGCAGCATGATGGGCACCGCGGTGGAAGGGCCGGACCAAGGCGTGGTGCGCTTCCGTGTCGAGATCGCGCCCGACGGCAAGCTCGCGAAGCTGGAGACGCTGTGGACCACATCGCCCAAGGCCGAGCAGCTGGCACGCGCGGCCATGCAGCGCATGCCACCCTTGCCGCCCACGCCCACCGGCAAGCCGCTGATCTTCGAGACCAACATCTCTTTCCAGCCTTTCGAGACCGGCTGGCCACCGATCTACAAGTACGACTGCCGCCCCGACCCACCGGCCTTCCGCAACCCCTTTGCGTGGGACGGCAAGTCGGCGCGCGGCACGGCACCGGCCGTCCCGCAGTCGCCAGCGGAAGACGCGCCATCGCCCGACTGCGAGGCCCAGTTGCCACAAGACAGTGTGGAGGCCATCGGCGCCGACGTCGAGCGGCAGCTGAAGGTGTGGGGCTCGAACAAGCTGGTGCCCAGGTGAAGCGGCGGATGAGACGGTTGCTACGCAGTACCATGCGGCGCTGAACCTCACACGCCACGCATGACCAACCTGACCATTCGCGACGAAACCCCCGCTGACATCGATGCCATCACCGCGCTGACGGTGGCCGCCTTCCAGACCCTGGACATCAGCCACCACACCGAGCACTTCATCGTCCTGGCGTTGCGCGCCGCACACGCGCTCAGCGTGTCACTGGTGGCGGAAGTCGATGGCCGCGTGGTCGGCCACATCGCCTTCTCGCCCGTGACGTTGTCAGACGGCACGCCCGGCTGGTACGGCCTCGGCCCCGTCTCGGTGCTGCCCGCGCTGCACCGCCAGGGCATCGGCTCGGCTTTGATTAAAGAGGGCCTGCGCCGCCTGCAGGCGCTGGGCGCCCGCGGCTGCTGCCTCGTCGGCCACCCGGCCTACTACGGCCGCTTCGGTTTCCAGCACCCGGAGGGCCTGGGCCATGAGGGTGTGCCGCCCGAGGCCTTCTTTGCGCAGGCGTTTGACGGTCGCATGCCGCAGGGCATGGTGACGTTTCATGAAGCGTTCAAGCTTGATAGCCCGCCGGGGTCGTCGGCGGGTGGACGCTGACGCGGCGGTTAATGATGGGGTTCTCTTGCCGGTGTGTAAATTAACGTCATCAGTTTCTAGAAGCTATCTCTGCTATGGGTCAGAGCGAAATGCCCAAATTTGATACCACGCACAGGAGTAGGTTTCAGAGAAACCATCGTACACACTGGTTTCAGTAAGAACTCAGTAGAGGCAGCAAAACCTAGTATGCAACTGCTTGTCCAAAATGAAAACCTCTGATTTCATACATCGATTTCCAACAGGGGTGTTGGTTCGCCGAGATGGACTTTGTCGTGTCAGATGCTTCGTCACATCCGGTTCTCAATGCTATGTGTTGCTGACGGATTTGGGCGAAATGAATCCCTCGGCATCAATAACTAACTCTCTTGAGCGGGTGTGCGAGTCTCTGAGAGCTAGGGGATCAATCCCCGAAAGTTGTGATTTCATCGAGCATTACGAGACTCGCGATCATCGAGATGCTACCTTTGACTTCGTCAAATTCGACGACCAAGGATCTCCCCGTTGGGATTCAATCTCGAAGGCAGACGTGTTGAAGTTGCTTGAATGTGAGCCGCAAGAGCTAGATGTGCTTACGCAGAGCCAGCCGCGCTTGCTGGACGAGATAGATCGGATGCGAAGCGAGATTGATCCATTTGTCGGTTCGCCTTGGCCGGAGTCGTCAGAGGTTACCAAGAGACGGAATGACATTGAAGCCAAGATGATCAGTAAGCGGCAAGTAGTGGAGCTGGTGGAGCGCGGAGCGGGCGAGCAGGAGTTGCAGCGACTTCTAAAACAAGATCTGTCAATGTTTGCTGAGATTTATGCCGATCCGAAAGATGAGTACATCTGTTTTTCTGAGCTTCCTGTCGCTGACGGTGCCGTGGACTTCGTTGTCTTCTCTGGAACCTCGCGAATGGACGTTACGTTAATCGAGATTAAAGGCTCGGAGTTTTTCTTGGTAAATAGAGGGCACTACGAAAAGTTTGCAAGCAAGATAGACGAAGCTGTGTGTCAAATCAGAAAGAGGCTCAGAGTTGTGATTGACGAAATTAAAGAGTTTCGAGCACATGTGCACCGCGTTCGAAAAAGCGTTGAGAAAGGTACATCGCACTACAACTCACTTCTCGGTCCGATTGGCTATCTAGAAGTTGATCCGAATAAAGACCTCAACATACGGTGCGTTGTCATTGGTGGTAGAACGCGAAACGATTTGGAAGAGAGCAAAGCGCGTCACGAACTGGAGTGGAATACTCATCCACCTATAAGAGTCGAATCTTGGGATACGTGGTTACGGAAAGTGCGTCGGGAATGAGACGTCCTTTCTGTCTGTGTGAACTGTTGTTCTTATGCACCTTGGCTGATCGGCGATGAAGCTTTGCGGGAGTGTGGGAGTCGCTCGCGATGGCTTGTCGCGATCCCTGCCCGACGGAGGTCGTCTTGTTCGTTAGAGCTTGATGCCTTCAGAGCGAAGTACATCGACGAGTGATACGCACGGAATGCCCATTGCCTGGCACACGTTTGGGATCTTGGGTGCAGCCGTCTGTTTGGCCATCGTCTCATAGGTGACGACTGGAATCTTGCGTGCGGCGGCGAGAGCGACGACTACAGGATCAGCCCCCGATTTGGTTGAGTTCACCTTCATGAAGCCATCAAATTGGTTGACTATGTCTGTGTAAATTTCCATCGTTCTGCGATCGGCTTCTTCAAAGAATCCTTCTAAGGTCTTTGACCATTCACATAGGCCATCGCTTTGTCGTTCTAATTCGTGCCGAACGTATAAAGGCGC
>JAULXO010000025.1:0-137819 GCA_032118555.1 Hylemonella sp.
TGATGCCGGGCGACAACGTGTCGATCACCGTCAAGCTGATCGCCCCGATCGCCATGGAAGAAGGTCTGCGCTTCGCTATCCGCGAAGGCGGCCGTACCGTGGGCGCCGGCGTGGTGGCCAAGATCATTGAATAAACATTGTGGGTCGGACCACTCGCTAAAGCGTGTGCTCTGACCCCAACTGATTAGGAATTCTCATGGCTACCAAGCAAAAAATCCGCATCCGCCTCAAAGCGTTCGACTACAAGCTGATCGACCAGTCGGCTGCCGAGATCGTGGACACCGCCAAGCGTACCGGCGCCATCGTCAAGGGCCCGGTGCCCCTGCCGACGCGCATGAAGCGTTTCGACATCCTGCGTTCGCCGCACGTCAACAAGACCAGCCGCGACCAGTTCGAGATCCGCACCCACCAGCGTCTGATGGACATCGTTGACCCGACCGACAAGACTGTCGACGCGTTGATGAAGCTCGATCTGCCCGCCGGCGTGGACGTGGAAATCAAGCTGCAGTAAGCAAATTCAGGGCGCCCGACCTCGGTCTGGCGCCCTGGAAGCGAGGTTTTGGCGCGGACTTGCCTGAAAAGGCAGTTCGCGTTATACTTCTTGGCTCTGCCTAATTTGCGTGCAAATTGGCGCGGAGTTTTATTAACCCTCTTTCACACCCAAACACGGCAGCCAATTGAAGTTGGCGTGGTGGAAGTAACGGAGAAAAACATGAGTCTGAGCAACTCCCTCGGGTTGCTGGGCCGCAAGGTGGGCATGATGCGTCTGTTCACCGATGACGGGGACGCAGTGCCCGTCACGGTGGTGGATGTGTCCAACAACCGCGTGACCCAGGTCAAAACCCAAGAGAACGACGGCTACGTTGCCTTGCAGGTGACGTTCGGCGCGCGCAAAGCTTCGCGCGTGACCAAGCCGGAAGCTGGTCACCTCGCCAAGGCAGGTGTCGAAGCCGGTGAAATCATCCAGGAATTCCGTGTCACGCCCGATGCTGCTGCGCAGTACAAGGCTGGCGCGACGGTGCCTGTGACGGCGGTGTTTTCCGTCGGTCAGAAGGTGGACGTGCAAGGCACCTCCATCGGTAAAGGCTATGCCGGCACCATCAAGCGCCATAACTTCAGTTCGCAGCGCGCTTCCCACGGTAACAGCCGTTCGCACAATGTCCCGGGCTCCATCTCGATGGCGCAGGATCCGGGTCGCGTGTTCCCGGGCAAGAAGATGACCGGCCACATGGGCGACGAAACCGTGACCACCCAGAACCTCGACGTGATCCGCATCGACGAAGCCCGTCAGCTGCTGCTGATCAAGGGCGCGATCCCCGGTTCCGCCGGCGGTTTCGTGACCGTGCGTCCGGCCGTCAAGGTCAAAGCCAAGAGCGCGAAAGGAGCGAACTGATGCAGCTCGAACTCCTGAATGACCAGGGTCAGGCCGCTTCCAAGCTGGAAGCTCCCGATACCGTGTTCGGTCGTGAATACAACGAAGATCTGGTGCACCAGATCGTGGTGGCTTACCAGGCTAATGCGCGTCAGGGCACCCGTGCCCAGAAGGATCGCGAGCAGGTCAAGCACTCTACCAAGAAGCCGTTCAAGCAGAAGGGCACCGGCCGCGCTCGCGCCGGTATGACTTCCTCGCCGCTGTGGCGCGGGGGTGGTCGCATCTTCCCGAATAGCCCGGAAGAGAACTTCACCCAGAAGATCAACAAGAAGATGTACCGCGCCGGCATGGCCTCCATCTTCTCCCAGCTGGCCCGCGAAGGTCGTCTGGCCGTGGTTGAGTCCCTGAAGGTCGATTCGCCCAAGACCAAGCAGCTGGCTGCCAAGTTCAAGGCCATGAACCTGGACTCCGTGCTGGTGATCGCTGACGAAGTCGACGAGAACCTCTACTTGGCTTCCCGCAATCTGGTGAACGTGCTCGTCGTCGAGCCGCGTTATGCCGATCCGGTGTCGCTGGTCCATTACCGCAAGGTGCTGGTCACCAAGGCTGCCGTGGACAAACTCAAGGAGATGTTCGCATGAGCGCCGTCAAATTTGAAGAAGGTCGTCTGATGCAGGTGCTCGTGGCCCCCATCGTGTCCGAAAAGGCCACCCTGGTTGCCGAGAAGAGCAATGCAGTGACGTTCAAGGTGCTGCAGGACGCCACCAAGCCTGAAATCAAGGCCGCCGTGGAATTGATGTTCAAGGTTGAGGTCAAGGGCGTGTCTGTGGTCAACACCAAAGGCAAGACCAAGCGCTTCGGCAAGTCTGTCGGCCGCCGCGACAACGTTCGCAAGGCCTATGTGACGCTCAAGCCGGGTCAAGAGCTGAACCTGTCCGGGGAGGCTGCGTAATCATGGCTGTTATCAAGATGAAACCCACCTCCCCCGGCCAACGTGCCGTGGTGAAGGTGTCGCGCGATCACCTGTACAAGGGTGACGCCTATGCCCCGCTGCTGGAGCCCCAGTTCCAGAAGGCCGGCCGCAACAACAATGGTCACATCACCACCCGTCACAAGGGTGGTGGTCACAAGCACCATTACCGTGTGGTCGACTTCAAGCGCAACAAGGACGGTATCCCCGCCAAGGTTGAGCGCATCGAGTACGACCCGAACCGCTCGGCTCACATCGCCCTGGTGTGCTATGCCGACGGCGAGCGTCGCTACATCATCGCGCCGCGTGGCCTGGAAGTGGGCGCCACCATCATGAGCGGTGCCGAGGCCCCGATCCGCGTGGGCAACACGCTGCCGATCCGCAACATCCCGGTGGGTTCGATCATCCACTGCATCGAGTTCCAGGTTGGCAAGGGTGCCCAGGCCGTCCGTACGGCTGGCGCTTCCGCTACGCTGCTGGCCCGTGAGGGTACCTACGCCCAGGTGCGTATGCGTTCGGGTGAAGTGCGCAAGATTCACATCGAGTGCCGTGCCACCATTGGCCAGGTTGCCAATGAAGAGCACAGCCTGCGTCAGCTCGGCAAGGCCGGTGTCAAGCGCTGGATGGGCATCCGCCCGACCGTGCGTGGTACCGCCATGAACCCGATCGACCACCCGCACGGTGGTGGTGAAGGCCGTACCGGCGAAGGCCGCGTGCCGGTGGATCCGTGGGGCAATATGACCAAGGGCTACCGCACCCGCAACAACAAGCGCACGCAAGTGATGATTGTGTCGCGTCGTAAGAAGTAAGGGGTACACAAATGACTCGCTCTCTGAAAAAGGGTCCATTTGTGGACCATCACCTGGTGGCCAAGGTCGACAAGGCCGTTGCCACCAAGGATAAAAAGCCGATCAAGACCTGGTCGCGTCGCTCCATGATCCTGCCCGAGTTCATCGGCCTGACGATCGCCGTGCACAACGGCAAGCAGCACGTGCCGGTCTATATCACCGATCAAATGGTGGGCCACAAGCTGGGTGAGTTCGCTCTGACCCGCACCTTCAAGGGCCACCCTGCGGACAAAAAAGTCCAGAAGAAGTAAGGAGTAGACATGGAAACCCGTGCAACCCTCCGTGGAGTCCGCCTGTCGGTGGACAAGGGCCGTCTGGTCGCGGATCTGATCCGCGGCAAGAAGGTTGATCAGGCCCTGAACATCCTGCAGTTCACGCAGAAAAAAGCTGCCGTGATCATCAAGAAGGTTCTGGAATCTGCCATCGCCAACGCCGAACACAATGACGGCGCCGACATTGACGAGCTGAAGGTCAAGACCATCTACGTCGAGCAGGGCACCACGCTCAAGCGTTTTACCGCCCGCGCCAAAGGCCGCGGCAACCGTATCAGCAAGCCCACGTGCCATGTGTACGTGACGGTGGGCAACTGAAAGAGGTCTGGAAGATATGGGACAAAAAATCAACCCCACCGGCTTTCGCCTCGCGGTCAGCCGCAACTGGGCCTCGCGCTGGTACGCCAACAACCGTGACTTCGCCGGCATGCTGGCCGAAGACATCAAGGTGCGCGAGTACCTGAAGACCAAGCTGAAGAACGCCTCCGTGTCGCGCGTCCTGATCGAGCGTCCGGCCAAGAACGCCCGCATCACGATCTTCTCGGCGCGTCCGGGTGTCGTGATCGGCAAGAAGGGCGAGGACATCGAGAACCTGAAGCGCGAACTCGGCAAGCAGCTGGGCGTGCCGGTCGCGGTCAACATCGAAGAGGTGCGCAAGCCTGAAATCGATGCCAAGCTGATCGCCGACAGCATCACCCAGCAGCTCGAGAAGCGCATCATGTTCCGTCGCGCCATGAAGCGCGCCATGCAGAACGCCATGCGTCTGGGTGCCCTGGGCATCAAGATCATGTCCGCTGGCCGTCTGAACGGCATCGAGATCGCCCGTACCGAGTGGTATCGCGAAGGCCGTGTGCCGCTGCACACCCTGCGCGCTGACATCGACTACGGCACCTCCGAAGCCAAGACCACGTACGGCGTCATCGGCGTCAAGGTCTGGGTCTACAAGGGTGACACGCTGGGTCGCAACGACTTGCCGGCCGTCGAGACCCCGCGTCCTGATGAAGAGCGTCGTCCGCGCGGCCCGCGTCGTGATGCCCGTCCTGGCTCTGACCGTCCCGCCCCGCGCGGTGCACGTCGTCCGGCCGGCGGCAACGCAGCGCCTGCCGACGGCAGCGACAAGCCCGCAGAGGCCACTGGTGCCGATGCCCCGAAAACCGCCGTTAAGCGCGTCCGCAAAGTCGCCGCGCCAGCTGCAGCAGCTGACGGCGCCAAAGGAGAATAAACATGCTGCAACCTGCACGTAGAAAATACCGCAAGGAGCAAAAAGGCCGTAACACCGGTATTGCCACCCGTGGCAGCACCGTGGCCTTTGGCGACTTCGGTCTGAAATGTACCGATCGCGGCCGTCTGACGGCACGCCAGATCGAGTCGGCACGTCGTGCCATTTCGCGCCACGTCAAGCGTGGTGGTCGTATCTGGATCCGTGTGTTCCCCGACAAGCCGATCTCCCAGAAGCCTGCTGAAGTGCGTATGGGTAACGGCAAGGGCAACCCGGAGTACTACGTGGCTGAGATCCAGCCCGGCAAGATCGTGTTCGAGATCGTCGGCGTGCCCGAAGAGCTCGCCCGCGAGGCTTTCCGCCTGGCTGCTGCCAAGCTGCCGCTGCGTACCACCTTTGTCAGCCGCATGATCGGCCAGTAATCAGGAGAATGAAGAAATGAAAGCTGCTGAACTGCGCCAGAAAGACGTTGCCGGCCTGCAAGCGGAAGTCAAAGAGCTGCAAAAAGCCCACTTTGGCCTGCGTATGCAAAAAGCCACGCAACAGCTGAACAACACGTCGACGCTGCGCACGACCCGTCGTGCCATCGCCCGCGCCAAGACCATTCTTGCTGAAAAGCAAGCCGCCAAGTAAGGAGCCAACATGACGGAAGCTAAAAAATCCCTCAAGCGCACCTTGATTGGCAAGGTGGTCAGCGACAAGCGCGCCAAGACCGTGACCGTGCTGGTTGAGCGCCGTGTCAAGCACGAGCTCTACGGCAAGATCGTGGCCAAATCGAGCAAGTACCACGCCCACGACGAAAAGGGTGAGTACAAGCTGGGTGATGTCATCGAGATCACCGAAAGCAAGCCGATCTCCAAGACCAAGAACTGGGTGGCAACCCGTCTGGTGGAAAAGGCTGCGACGGTTTAAGTTCTTTGCAGCCCCCGCTGCAGGACTGAAGAAAACGGCTCACAATGTGAGCCGTTTTTGTTTTTGTCCACCCATTCTCAACACGAGGAGCGCAACATGATCAAAGTCGGCGACCAGCTGCCCGCAGCCACCCTGATGGAATACTCGGAAGTCGAAGGCAACGGCTGCAGCATCGGCCCCAATCCGGTCGAGGTGAGCAAGGCCGTTGCAGGCAAGACGATTGCCATCTTCGGCTTGCCCGGCGCGTTTACCCCCACCTGTTCGGCCAAGCACGTGCCGGGCTATGTCGATAAGTTCAACGAACTGAAAGCAGCTGGAGTCGACGAGGTCTGGTGCGTGAGCGTCAACGACGCTTTCGTCATGGGCGCCTGGGCGCGCGACCAGAAGACCAATGGCAAGGTGCGCATGCTGGCCGACGGCAGCGCCGACTTTGCCAAGGCCACCGGCCTGACCCTCGACCTGACGGCGCGCGGCATGGGCTTGCGCAGCAACCGTTACTCGATGCTGGTGAAGGACGGCAAAGTGGTGACGCTGAACATCGAGGGGCCGGGAAAGTTCGAGGTCAGCGATGCGGCGACCCTGCTCAACCAGGCGGTGAACAGCGAACTCTGATGAGTCGGAAAAAGGCCGCTGGCATTCCGTGCCGGCGGCCTTTTGCTTTCAGGGCCTCAGAGCTCGGCCTTCAGGTAGTGGGCGCCGGCGATGGGGTTATGGTAGTAGGGCGGGATATCGACGAAGCCGAGATCTTCGTACAGCGTGCGCGCCGCCTCCATGTCGTCCAGCGTGTCAAGCAGCACATGGTCGTAACCGGCGACGCGGGCGGCGTCCATGATGGCCTCGGCCAGTTGGCGCCCGAGTCCCAGGCCGCGGAAGGCGGTGCGAACGAAAAGGCGCTTCATTTCACAGGCGTTGGGATAGTCGGCACTGTCCAAGGGGCGCAGGGCGCAGCACCCGGCAATATGCCCGTCTACCCGGGCCAGCAGCAAGGCGCCGCGTGGCTCCTCATAGTCGCCCGGCAGTGTCGCCAGCTCGTGGTCAAAGCCCTGAAAGCAGAGGTCGACATTCAGGCTGGCGGCATACTCGCGGAAAATGGCGCGCACATCTTCAAGCGCTTCCGGGGTATCAGGGGTGACGATTTCAATGGAATGCGTGTTCACGACAGAGCGGAAGGCAAGGCATGGAGGCAAAGTTTAGCGTCATTCGAAATGCGGGCCTGTGGGTGCGGCAACGACGCCGCATCGGCATCGCGGCGCTGCTGATGGGCGGGCTGCTGGTTACCGCCTGTCAGACCGTGCAGACCACCCGCCCGGGCGTGGTGGGTATCACGCGGGAACAGACGATGGCGGTGAGCGCCGTCGAAGTCGAGGCGGCCTCGGTCCAGGCCTACAACACGATGGTGGCCGAGGCGCGGCGTAAGCAGCAGCTCAACCGCGACCCGGTGCTGGAGGCCCGCGTGCAGGCTATCAGCCGCCGGCTGATCGCACAGGCGCCGGTGTTCCGTGAGGATGCACGCCACTGGCGCTGGGAGGTGAACGTGTTTCAGAGCAAGGAGATCAACGCGTTCTGCATGGCCGGTGGCAAGATCGGTGTCTACAGCGGCCTGGTCACCGGCCTTCAGTTGACCGACGATGAGCTGGCGGCCGTGATCGGCCACGAAATCGCCCATGCGCTGCGCGAGCATGTGCGCGAACAGATGACGCTGCAGTACGCGGCGCAGTTGCCCGGTCTGTTGGTGGGCATTGCCACCGGCAGCCGCGCGCTGGCGCAACTCGGCGACATGGTCAGCGAAGTGACGCTGCGGCTGCCGCACAGCCGGCAAGCCGAGGTCGAGGCAGACCAGATGGGTGTGGAGCTGGCTGCGCGCGCCGGCTACGATCCGCGTGCTGCCATCACCTTGTGGCAGAAGATGCGTCGCAACGGCGGCGGCCAGCCGCCGGAGTTCCTCAGCACCCACCCGGCGCCGGAGAACCGGGAGCAGGATCTGGCCCGCACCAGCGAGCTGGTCATGCCTCTGTACCGTCAGAGCGCATCGCGCCAGACTCAATAGCCGGCAGGCGCGAGTTGAAGCAGCCCTCGCACCAGACCGACGCAGAGCAGGAAAAGCACGAGGGCGAGCAGGCGGCTGCGGGCATCGTCGCGTGAGGCCGGCACAGGCTGAGCGACTACCTTGTCGCCCAGCAGCATCGGGCGCACCAGGTTCTGGCGCTTGCGCCAGAGGTAGAACACGATGGCCGCCACGTGCAGCAGCACCAGCACGATCAGGATGGGCTTGCCCACCTCGGTGTGGTACCACGTGGCCTGGCTCACCACGCTGGAAGAGACCAGGCTGGTCAAGGGGCCGCTGGTGACGATCTCGTCGTCACTGATCAGGCCGCTGCCGACCTGCAGCAACAGGAGCAGCAGCATGGCAAACACCGACAGCGCACCCAGCGGGTTATGGCCGACGCCGGACTCCGGCGCGGACTGGCCGCGCAGGTAGCGCAGCAGCGTGGCAGGGCTGTACAGAAAGTTTGCGAAGCGCGACCAGTACCCGCCAAACAGGCCCCACAGCAGACGGAACAGCAGCAGCGCCAGCACCGCGTAGCCGAAGCGGAAGTGCCAGTCCATCGCGGTACCGCCGACATTGCCGGTGATGACCAGACCGATGACGCAAGCCAGCAGGGCCCAGTGGAAAACGCGCGTCGGGAGATCCCAGACCCGGATCGTGTGAGACATGAGCAGCCCTTTCAGAATGTTGAAACACGGACGGCAGAAGATTGGTATTTTCCCTGAGTCTGTCGAAATGGCTGAACTTTCTGCGTCTCGCTAGACTCACTTACGCGTCAGACCCATTCATCAACCCACGAAGGAACACCATGAAGAAAATCACCGCCCTCGTTCTCGCCAGTGCCGCCCTGGGCTTTGCCGGCAGTGCCGCAGCGCAGTTTGCCAAGCCCGACGATGCCATCAAGTACCGCAAGAACGCCCTGTTCGTGATGCAGCAGCACTTTGCACGTGTTGGTGCCATGGCCAGCGGTCGAGTTCCCTTCGATGCCAAGGTGGCGGCTGACAACGCGGCCGTGGCCGAGTACATGTCCAAGCTGCCGTGGGCCGGGTTCGGTGAAGGCACCGACAAGGGCGACACCAAGGCCAAGCCGGAAATCTGGAAGGAACAGGCCAAGTTCAAGGAAGGCGCCGACAAGATGATGGCCGAGATGGCCAAGCTGACCGCCGCCGCCAAGACCGGCAACCTGGACAACGTGAAGGCTGCGGTCACAGCCGTGTCGGGTAGCTGCAAGGCCTGTCATGACGCCTACCGGGCCCAGTAAACAACTCCAGATGCTGACAAAAAGCGGCCACGGGGCCGCTTTCTTTTTGGGGAGCTGTGACGATCAGGCCTGCGCCAGCAGGGATTCAATCAGGCGGTGCAGTTCGGCGAAATCCGGCGTGCCAACGTAGCGCTTCACGATTTCGCCGCGCTTGTTGACGATGTAGGTGGTGGGCGTCAGGCGCACATCGCCCCAGGCCTTGGCCACCGCACCGGTGTTGTCGATGGCAACCGGGAAAGGCAGCTTGCGTGTTTCGGCAAAGTTGACGACATAACTCGGCGGGTCATAGCTCATGGCTACGGCCAGGGTGTCGAAGCCTCGGGCGCGGTACTTCTCGTAGGTGGCGCTCAGCTCGGGCATCTCGGCCACGCAGGTGGTGCAGCTGGTGGCCCAAAAATTCACCAGCGTGACCTTGCCCTTGAGGTCGGCGGTGCTTTTCTTCGAGCCGTCGAGCAGCACGAAGGTGGACTCCGGCGCCGTGCTGATGCCGCTGGTCTGGAACATCATCCAGATCGAAGCGACGACCGCCAGGAATGCGGCAAGATAGAAGGCTCGTTTCATACGCAGGTGATATCGATGGATCGACGCGAGTTTAATTCCGTTTGGCTGCCCCTGTGGGGCCTGGGTCCAGCCCTGCTGGCGGGTCAGGCGCACGCACTGTCGCTGGCCGATCTGAGCCAGGGCGATGCCGCCAAGGGACTCAAGGCGGCACTGGAGCAGGGCGCACGCGCGGCTGTCAGCTCGCTGGGCAAGACGGATGGATTCCTCGGCAACGAAAAAGTTCGCATCCCGTTGCCGGGTTACTTCAACGATGCCTCCCAACTGCTGCGTACCCTCGGCTGGGGGGCGCGGCTGGACGAGCTGGTCACGGCCATGAACCGCGCCGCCGAGGCCGCGGTGCCGCAGGCGCGTGACATGCTGCTGGCGGCGGTGCGCAGCATGAGTGTGGACGACGCCAAGAAGATCTTGGCTGGCGGCGACACCTCGGTGACCGATTTCTTTGCCGCGAAAACCCGTCAGCCCTTGACGCAGAAGTTCCTGCCGGTGGTCACGCGCAGCACCGAAAAGGTTGGAGCGGCCGCGCAATACAACCAGCTGGCTGGCAAGGTGGCCGAACTGGGGCTGATGCGGCGCGAGGACGCCAGCATCCAGCAGTACGTGACCGGCAAGGCACTGGACGGCCTGTATTTCATGATCGGTGAAGAAGAGCGCCAGATCCGGCGCGACCCGGTGGGCACGGGCAGCGCGGTGCTGGGCAAGGCGTTCGGCGCATTGAAATAGCCGTTCGCGGTGCGGGCACCATGCTGGTGCAGCAACGATAATCAAGCCATGTTCCGTTCTTTCTGGCTCCTGCTGGCCAGCTGCCTGATGCTGGCCGGCTGCAATCCCACACTCAACTGGCGCGAAGTGCGCGTCGCAGCCAGTGCATTGAAGGTGCTGCTGCCGTGCAAGCCCGACCAGGGCAGCCGCCCGGTGGAGCTGGCAGGGCAGCCGGTCGAGCTGCAGATGGTGGGCTGCGAGGCCGGCGCCGCGCTGTTTGCCGTTTCGCACGTCGAGTTGCAGGACAGCAGCCGTATGGCCGAAATCCAGGCCGGCTGGCAGACCGCCATGCTGACGGCCATGGCCGTCAAGGAGTCGGAGGTGCCGGTGCAACGCACCGACTTTGAACTCAAGGGCGCGGCCGCGCAGCCGCCGGCGGTGCGGCTGCAGGCCCAAGGGCGGCGGCCCGATGGCCGTGCCGTCATGGCGCAGGCGGTCTGGTTCAGCCAAGGCACGCACCTGTTTCACGCGGTGGTCTATGCCGAGCGCCTGACGCCGGAACTGACCGAACCCTTCTTCGCGGGGCTGGCGTTCCAATGAGTGTGTTGTCCCGTCGCACGGCCGTGGTGGTTTTCCTGGCCTTTGCCTTCGCCTACTTCTTCTCGGCCCTGATCCGGGCCGTCACGGCCACCCTGTCGCCTACGCTGACGCAGGAGTTCGCGTTGCAGGCGCGCGATCTCGGCCTGCTGGCCGGTGGTTATTTCCTCGGCTTTGCGGCGCTGCAGCTGCCGCTGGGCAGTTGGCTGGACCGGCATGGCCCCAAGAAGGTGATCCTGAGCTTCCTGGCGGTGGCGGTGGTGGGATGCCTCGCGTTCTCCTGGGCCACCAGTTTTACCGGTCTGCTGCTGGCGCGCATCCTGTGCGGTGTCGGATTGGGGGCCTGCCTCATGGCGCCACTGACCGGCTACCGCCGCTGGTTTGCCGCCACGACCCAGCTGCGCGCCAATTCCTGGATGCTGATGACCGGCTCCATGGGCATGGTGGCAGCCACCTTGCCGGTGCAATGGCTGATGCCGCTGCTCGGCTGGCGCCCGTTGTTCTGGGGCTTGGCTGCGTTGCTGTTGCTGGCCATGGTCGTAATCGCCTGGCAGGTGCCGGCGTGGGAAGTGCCGCCGGCGACCGCCGGTGCCACCCCGCCACAGGCGCCACGCAGCTACGCCGAAGTCTGGCGCCATCCCTATTTCCGCAAGATGACGCCGATCGGCTTCTTCAACTACGGCGGCATGGTGGCCATCCAGACGCTGTGGGCTGTGCCGTGGATGACCCGGGTGGCCGGCTACACACCGGTGCAGGCGGCTACCGGCCTGTTCTGGCTCAATGTTTCGATGCTGGTCACGTTCTGGCTCTGGGGTCTGCTCAACCCGCACCTGGCGCGCGCCGGTTGGCAGACCGACCGGCTGATCACCTGGGGTGTGCCTGTCAGTCTGGTGGTGCTTGCTATCATAATAATAGCTGGCGACGCTTCTTCTGCCTGGGCTGGCGCGCTCTGGATTCTCTACTGTGTGAGCAGCACCTGCATCTCACTGGCGCAACCGGCGGTGGGCATGGCCTTTCCGAGCGCGCTTGCCGGTCGCGCGCTGTCGGCCTACAACCTTGTCATTTTTGCCGGCATCTTCGTCGTGCAATGGGGCATCGGCCTGCTGGTCGACGGTTTTCAGGCGTTGGGTGGCACCACGGTGCAGGCTTTCCAGGGCGCCATGGCGGCGTTCCTCGCCCTGGGTGTCGCTTCTTACATGTATTTCCTGATGGCAAAAAGCCATAATCAGGCATCCCACGCGCCATGAACAACGGCATCCTCATCATCGCCCATGCTCCGCTGGCCAGCGCGCTGCGTCAGTGTGTGGCGCATGTCTTTCCGGACCGGGTAGAGGGGGTGCTGGCGTTCGATGTGCAGCCGGACGCGTCGGCGCAGGACAGCCTGGCCACGGCGCGGCAGCTGGCGGCCCGGTTCGGCCCGGCGCCGCTGCTGCTGCTGACCGACGTGATGGGTGCCACGCCCTGCAACGTGGCGCGCCAGTTGCTGGGCAGCGTGCCGGCGCGGCTGGTGGCCGGTGTGAACCTGCCTATGCTGCTGCGCGCTGTCACTTACCAGGAGCAGCCGCTGGACGAGCTGGTGGCGCGCGCCGTCAGCGGCGGCAGCCAGGGCGTGATGCAGGTACCCGCCAGCGCATGAGCCGGCCAGAACAAGGATTCGAGGAACCGCAAGAATGATCAAAGCCACTGCGACCATCAGCAACAAGCTCGGCCTGCATGCCCGTGCTTCGGCCAAGCTCACCAAGCTGGCCGGCAGCTTCCCCTGCGAGATATGGATTGCGCGCGGTGAACGCCGCGTCAATGCCAAGAGCATCATGGGCGTGATGATGCTGGCCGCCGGCATCGGCACCACGGTGGAGCTCGATGCCGAAGGCGAGCGCGCGCAGGAAGCGATCGACGCGATGCTGGCGCTGATTGCCGACAAGTTCGGCGAGGGCGAATGACATGACGTTTTCCATCCACGGTCTGGCGGTGGCCCGCGGCATCGCCATCGGGCGTGCCGTGCTGGTGGCCTCCAGCCGCGTGGATGTGGCGCACTATTTCATCGAGCCGGCGCAGGTCGACAGCGAGATCGACCGCGTGCGCTGCGGCCGCGATGCCGTGGTGGAGGAAATCCACCGCCTGCAGCAGACCATCTCGCAGCTCGGGCCGAAAGACGCACCGCATGAGCTCAAGGCGCTGCTCGATGTGCACCTGATGCTGCTGCAGGACGAGGAGATGGTCAGCGGCGTGAAGCACTGGATCCGCGACCGGCTCTACAACGCCGAATGGGCGCTGACCACCCAGCTGGAGGTGATCGCGCGCCAGTTCGACGAGATGGAAGACGAGTACCTGCGCGAGCGCAAGGCCGACCTGGAGCAGATCACCGAGAAGGTGTTGCGTGCCATGCAGGGCGGCGACGCGCCGGTGCTGCCGGTGCCGACGCGCGGTGGCCGTCGCAATGCCACCGCGGAGCTGACGCTGGAAGACACCGACACGCCGCTGGTGTTGATTGCTCACGAGCTGTCGCCTTCGGACATGCTGCAGTTCAAGCAGGGCGTGTTTGCCGGCTTCGTCACCGATGTCGGCGGCAAGACTTCGCACACCGCCATCGTGGCGCGCAGCATGGACATCCCGGCGGTGGTGGGCGCGCGCACCGCCAGCCAGCTGGTGCGTCAGGACGACTGGGTCATCATCGACGGCGATGCCGGCGTGGTGATCGTCGATCCCTCGCCCATCATCCTGGCCGAGTACAGCTACAAGCAGCGCCAGCTGGCGCTGGAGCGCAGCCGCTTGTCGCGCCTGCTCAAGACGCCGGCGGTCACGCTCGACGGCGAGAAGGTGGAGCTGCTGGCCAACATCGAGATGCCGGAAGATGCCGCGGCGGCGCTGCAGGCCGGCGCGGTGGGCGTGGGGCTGTTTCGCAGCGAGTTCCTTTTCATGGGGCGCCAGAACCAGCTGCCCGACGAGGAGGAGCAGTACGAGGCCTACCGGCGTGCGGTGGAGGGCATGGCTGGCCTGCCGGTCACCATCCGCACCGTGGACGTGGGTGCCGACAAGCCCATGGACGGCAACTACAGCGAGGGCACCTACCTCAATCCGGCGCTCGGCCTGCGCGCCATCCGCTGGAGCCTGGCCGATCCGTCCATGTTCCTGACGCAATTGCGCGCCATTCTGCGCGCGGCGGCGCACGGGCAGGTGAAGATGCTGATCCCGATGCTGGCGCACCTGAGCGAGATCCGCCAGACGCTGGCGCTGATCGCGCAGGCGCGCGCCGAGCTGGACCGCGAAGGCAAGGTCCACGGGCCGGTCAAGCTTGGCGCCATGATCGAGATCCCGGCCGCGGCGCTGATGCTCAAGACTTTCCTGCGCCATTTCGACTATCTCTCGCTCGGCACCAACGACCTGATCCAGTACACCCTGGCCATCGACCGCGCCGACGAGTCGGTGGCGCACCTGTACGACCCGCTGCACCCCGCGGTACTGCGGTTGGTGGCCGACACCATTGCCGAGGGCCGCGCCCAGGGCAAGGAGGTGAGCGTCTGCGGCGAGATGGCGGGTGACATCAGCATGACGCGCCTGCTGCTTGGCCTGGGGCTTCGCAGCTTCTCCATGCACCCGGCACAGATTCTGGCCGTCAAGCAGGAGGTGCTGCGCGCCGACACCGGCAAGCTGCAGCCTTGGGCGCAGGCGGTGCTGGCGCACGACGAGCCGGCCACGCTGCTGGGCGGCTGATCCCGCGCATTGCGCTACATCAAGACGGCACAGCGGCGCGGTCTTGATACTGCGGGGTGTATCAAACCCTCCGGAGTTGCCGATGAGCACTTTTGACCACCCGTCCCTGATCCGTGACATCAACGAAAGCCTGGCGCCGTTCCGCAAGGGCCAGCCCGAGGCCATGGCCGGCTTCGGCCAGCTGGCGCGCGCCTCCATGGCCGAAGGCGCCATCAGCACCAAGCACAAGGAGCTGATGGCGCTGGCCATCGGCGTGACGCAGCGCTGCTCCGGCTGTATCGGCTTTCACGTCAAGGCCTTGCGCAAGCTCGATTGCACGCGCGCCGAATTGGAAGAAATGCTGGCGGTGTGCGTTTACATGGGCGGCGGCCCGGCGCTGATGTACGCGGCCGAAGCGCTGAAGGCCTGGGACGCCATGGCGACGGCCTGATTTATAGGTCAGATCAGTCGTGTGGGCAGACGAGATGGGCGCTGGCAGCTATTGAATCAATAGCAAGCTGCGCAATCCGGGTCAACCCCGGCGCAGCAGGTTGATGCGCATCGGGCGGGTGAAGTGGGCGCCATCGGCCGTCATGTGCGGCTCGAAACGTTCCTGCACCGCAGCCAGCGTGGCGGCGTCGAGTCGGTGGGTGACGAAGGTCACACCGATCATGCGCTGCTCGAACTCGGCAAAGTCGCGGTAGTGCACCGGCGTCTCGAAGAAGATTTCGTCTACCTGCTCCCAGGCACCTGAGGCCACGGCCCGCTGCACGGCGGCCAGGGCGGCAGCGCGCACCACCTCTTCGTCGTGAAACAGGCGCATTACCTCGTTGAGCGCACCGGCAAAGACCGGCTCCGATACATAAAGCAGGCCCTGCGGGCGCAACACGCGGTGCACCTCGGCCAGCGCCTGGTCCAGCAGGTCCAGCGGCACGTGGTGCAGTGACTTCAGCATCAGTGCCAGGTCAAAACTGCCGTCGGCAAAGGGAATCGCCTGCGCACCGGCATTGACGAAGTTCAGGCGCTCCTGCGGCCGCTCCAGGTTCTTCGCCATCTGACGCTCATCGACCTCCAGCCCGGTGACGGTACTGGCAGGGTAGCGTTGCAGCAGCTTGCGCGACAGGTGCGCCGCGCCACAACCGAGCTCAATGACGCGTGGATGCGCCGGCAGGTCGATGAGTTCGTCGAGCAGCTCCAGTTCGTCCGTAACCAGGCGCGCGCTCATCGGGCCTGGGCGGCGGCATGCGCCTGCTGGTCGGCGTGGTAGCTGGAGCGCACCATGGCGCCGACGGCGGCGTGGGTGAAGCCCATCTTGTAGGCCTCTTCCTCGAACATCTTGAAGGTGTCCGGGTGCACATAGCGCTTCACCGGAAGGTGCGAGGTGGAGGGTGCCAGGTACTGGCCGATGGTGAGCATCTCGATGTTGTGCGCGCGCATGTCGCGCATGACGTCCAGAATTTCCTCGTCGGTCTCGCCCAGGCCCACCATCAGGCCGCTCTTGGTCGGCACGTGCGGGAACAGGGCCTTGAACTTCTTCAGCAGGTTGAGCGAGAACTGGTAGTCGCTGCCCGGGCGGGCCTGCTTGTACAGGCGCGGCACGGTCTCCAGGTTGTGGTTCATCACGTCCGGCGGTGCGGCCTTGAGGATTTCCAGTGCGCGGTCGTCGCGGCCGCGGAAGTCGGGTACCAGCACTTCGATTTGGGTGTCGGGCGAGAGCTCGCGTGTCTTGCGGATGCACTCCACAAAATGACCGGCGCCGCCGTCGCGCAGGTCGTCGCGGTCCACGCTGGTGATGACCACGTACTTCAGCTTCAGCGCGGCAATGGTCTTGGCCAGGTTCTCAGGTTCGTTGACGTCCAGCGGGTCAGGGCGACCGTGGCCGACATCGCAGAAGGGGCAGCGGCGCGTGCACTTGTCGCCCATGATCATGAAGGTGGCTGTGCCCTTGCCGAAGCATTCGCCGATGTTGGGGCAACTGGCTTCCTCGCACACCGTCACCAGCTTGTTGCTGCGCAAGATGTCCTTGATCTCGTAGAAGCGGGTGGTGGGCGAGCCGGCCTTGACGCGGATCCAGTCCGGCTTCTTCAGCACCTCGCCGGCCTCCACCTTGACCGGGATGCGCGAGAGCTTGGCCGCGGCCTTCTGCTTGGCGGTCGGGTCGTAGGTCTCGACGGATTGCGCTTCGCGCACCGTGTTGGCTTCAGGCGTGCTCATGGGATCGGGCCCTTTCAGGGCGTCAGCAGGTGGGTGAGCTGGTGGCTCAGGAGGTCGGCAGCGTCCGTCCAGTCGACGGACACCCCGATTGTAGAAAGGTCCACGGTTTGCAGCCCGTGGTAGCCGCAGGGGTTGATACGCAAGTAGGGTTCCAGGTCCATGGCCACATTCAGTGCCAGACCGTGGTAGGTGCAGTTGCGGCTGACCTTGATGCCTAAAGCGGCAATCTTGCCCAGGCCGGCAAAGTTGGGCGCTGCACCGAGCGTGGACTGCTGCGGCCGTTGCGGCAGCGGCGCGTGCGAGGCCGGGTCGTCCAGCCGCACATAGATGCCGGGTGCGCCGGCCACGCGGTGGCCGGTGACACCGAACTGCGCCAGCGTACGGATGACCGCCTCTTCCAGCCGGTAGACGTACTCCTTGACGAAGTAGCCGGCGCGCTTGAGGTCGAGCAACGGATAAGCCACCACCTGGCCAGGGCCGTGGTAGGTCACCTGCCCGCCGCGGTTGGTGGCTACCACCGGAATCTCGCCCGGCACCAGGATGTGGTCCGCAAGACCGGCCAGTCCTTGCGTGAAGACCGGCGGGTGCTCACAAATCCATAGCGCATCCGGTGTGTCGGCCGTGCGCGCGGTCGTGTAGTCCTGCATGGCGGCGTAGGTGGGCGCGTAGTCCACCCGGCCGAGCTGACGCAGTTCCATCGCCATGGTCAGAGGACGACTTTCACCATCGGATGCGTGGAGAGGGTGCGGTACAGCTCGTCCAGTTGTTCACGGCTGGTGGCGGTGATGGTGATGGTCACGCCCAGGTAGTTGCCGCCCTTGCTCTCGCGCAGCTCGATGGTGGTGGCGTCAAACGTCGGATCGAAGGCATGCGCCACCGTGGTCACGGCATGCACGAAGCCGTCGACCTTGGCGCCCATCACCTTGATGGGAAAACGGCAGGGGTATTCGATGAGGCTGTCGGCGCGCGGGTTGCCGCCGGTCGGAGGGGAAGAGGTCATGACTGGGTTTCCTTGCGCCACTGCGCCTGGGCGGCGGCCTTGGCGGACTGGTAACCGGCGTAGAGCCGGGTGTAGATCGGGCCGGGCTGGCCGTTGCCGACCGGCCGGCCATCAAGCCGGGTGACCGGCAAGACCTCCTTCATCGAGGAGCTCAGCAGTACCTCGTCGGCCGCCAGCACCTCGGCGCGGCGGATCGGGCGCAACGCGTAGGGGATGCCTGCCGCCTGGCAGATTTCCTCCAGCAGCCCGTAGCGGATGCCTTCGAGCACCAGGTGGCTCTTCGGCGGGCCGAGCAGCACGCCGTCCTTCACGATCCAGACGTTGCTGGCCGAGGCCTCGGTCAGGAAGTCGTCGCGGAACAGGACGGTCTCGGCCGCGCCGGCATCGACGCTGATCTGCCGTGCCAGCACCGCGCCGAGCAGGCTCACGCTCTTGATGTGCGCTCTGTGCCAGCGGAAGTCGTCAGCCGACACGCAGGCAACGCCGTCGCGCCGCTGCGCCGCGCTCGGTTGCGTCATGCCGTTGCACAGCGCAAACACCGTGGGCGTCAGACCGGGCAGCATCGCGTGGTCGCGCAGGGCCACGCCGCGGGTCACCTGGAAGTACAGTGTCTGATGGACGTTCTGGGCATCTGCGCCCGTGTTGCGGGCGTGATCCGCTATCAATCGAATAGCAATCTCGCGCCATTGAACGGGCGTCAAGGGGTCGTCGATGCGGATCTCGGCCAGGCTGCGCGCCAGTCGCGCCAGGTGCTGCTCGAAGCGGAACGGGCAGCCGCCGTAGACCGGAATCACTTCATACACGCCGTCGCCGAAGACGAAGCCGCGGTCCATGACGCTGACCTTGGCGTCGGGCAGCAGCGTGTACTCGCCATTCAGGTAGCAGGGCAGCGGCGGCAGCATGGTGTTGCGACGGTTCAGCCGAGGAAGGTGATGGCAGCGATGGCCAGCCAGCCGAGCCAGAAGTTAACCGTCACCAGCAGGGCGATCTGGTTGGCGCGTCTGCCGCCTTCCGGCCAGTTGGCCGCGGCCACGGCGGCCTGCAGGCGCCGGTAGGGCGAGAAAAAGATGTGGCCGAAGATCAGGCACATCAGCGTGCCGATGCCGGCCATCAGGTGCCAGCCCAGCGGTGCGGCCTGCGCGCCAGCATGGCCCAGCAGGTAGCCGCCGCTGAGCAGGATCACCACCACGGCCAGCCACACCAGCAGAAAGAAGCGGCGCAGCACGCCGGCCAGCAGCGGCAGGCGTTGCGGCGGCTCCAGCGTTTCACCGAGGGCGGGACGCAGCGCGCGCAGCATGAAGGTCATGCCGCCGAGCCAGACGATGGCGGCAAGCAGATGCAGGAACTTGAGGAAGGTGTACATGGCTTTGTGGGGCTTTCACTTTCCGGGCAGGCGGATGCCACAGGATCTGACGTGCAACGGTGTGCTGCGGGCTTGTCCCGGACCCGAAGTCGGGAATGATCGGGGTTGGGGATATTACTTAGTATAATGAGCGGCTTTGCAAGAGCAGACGGTTGCCAACAGGGTGTCGAAGCTGATGTCTGAAAACACGCCGCAACGCAAGCCGTCGGCTTTTGCTGATGAGACAGATGAGGTGCTGGAGCCCGATTTCAAGCCGCTGACCGCCGACGAGGCGCGACGCTGGCGGGAGTCGAATCCGGTGCTGTCGCCGTGGCGGATCGTCGGGTGGCAGGGGCTGGCCGGTGTGTTGGCAGCGGGTCTGGCCTGGGTCGTGAGCGGGCGTGCCGAAGTGGCATGGTCGACCGGCTACGGGGCGCTGGCGGTATGCCTGCCGGCGGCGCTGATGGCGCGGGGTCTGTCGCGGCAAGCGGGTGTGGCGGGAGCTGCACTGGCAGGATTTTTTGTGTGGGAGCTGGTCAAAATCGCCTTGACGGTGGCGCTGCTGCTGGCGGCGCCCAGGCTGGTTCCGCACTTGAGCTGGTTGGCGCTGCTGGCTGGCTTCGTGGTGGCGATGAAGGTGTACTGGGTGGCCATGTGGCTGCACCCGGCGCGCTCGAAGAGCCGGCGGTAAAGATTTGAATTGACGAACTGGTGATTTATGTCTGCTGAAGCACATGGCCCGACGGCCGGCGAATACATCGTCCACCACCTGCAGCACCTGCAGAAGGATTTCAATTTCCAGAGCGTGAAGCAGACCAGCATCGTCGACTTCAGCATCTTCAACCTCGATTCCGTCTTCTACTCGGTGGTGCTCGGCATCCTGGGTTGCTTCTTCCTGTGGCGCGCTGCACGCAAGGCCACGGCCGGCGTGCCGGGCCGTTTCCAGGCGGCGGTCGAGATCCTGGTCGAGATGGTGGAAAACCAGGCCAAGGGCGTGATCCACAACGCCAAGAGCCGCAAGGTGATCTCTCCCCTGGCGCTGACCGTGTTCGTCTGGATCTTCCTGATGAATGCCATGGACATGCTGCCGGTCGACCTGCTGCCGCAGATCTGGCACTCGGCCGGCCCGGCCCTGGGCTTCAAGGACTATATGCGCGTCGTGCCCACCGCCGACCTGTCCACCACGCTGGGCCTGTCGTGCTCGGTGCTGCTGGTCTGCCTGTTCTACAACATCAAGATCAAGGGCCTGGGCGGCTGGGCCCACGAACTGATTGCTGCGCCCTTTGGTGACCACTGGGCCCTGTATCCGGTCAACTTCCTGATGCAGATGATCGAGTACCTTGCCAAGACCGTGTCCCATGGCATGCGGTTGTTTGGCAACATGTTTGCCGGCGAACTGGTGTTCATGCTGATCGCCCTCATGGGTGGCGGCTGGGCGCTGTCGGCAACCGGTGTGGGTCTGGCCATCGGCCATGTCATCGCGGGTACCGTGTGGACGCTGTTCCACATCCTGGTGATCACGCTGCAGGCATTCATCTTCATGATGCTGACGCTGATCTACACCGGTCAGGCGCACGACGCACACTGATCATTCATTCGTTTCCTTTTTCTTTTTTCCACTAACTTTTAGGAGCTTCTCATGGAAAACATTCTCGGCCTCGTCGCACTGGCTTGCGGTCTGATCGTTGGTCTCGGCGCTATCGGTGCCTCGATCGGTATCGCCCTGATGGGTGGCAAGTTCCTCGAGTCCTCCGCTCGCCAGCCCGAGCTGATGAACGAACTGCAGACCAAGATGTTCATTCTGGCCGGTCTGATCGACGCCGCCTTCCTGATCGGCGTGGCCATTGCCCTGCTGTTCGCCTTCGCCAACCCCTTCGTTCTGAAGTAATCAACGGACACCCTTCACGCTAGAGAAGGAATCAAGCCGTGAACATTAATGCAACCCTGTTCCTGCAGGCGGTTGTCTTTGCGATCCTGGTGTGGTTCACGATGAAGTTCGTGTGGCCCCCGATCGCCAAGGCGCTCGACGAGCGGGCCCAGAAAATCGCCGACGGCCTTGCTGCCGCCGACAAGGCCAAGACCGAACTCGCCGTCGCCAACAAGCGCGTCGAGGCCGAGCTGGCTACGTCGCGCAACGAGACGGCCGCGCGTCTGGCGGATGCCGAGCGCCGTGCGCAAGGCATCATTGAAGAAGCCAAGGCCCGCGCCACCGAAGAAGGCAACAAGATCATCGCCGCTGCCAAGGCCGAGGCCGAGCAGCAGACCGCCAAGGCGCGTGAAGCCCTGCGTGAGCAGGTCGCCGCGCTGGCTGTCAAGGGCGCCGAGCAGATCCTGCGCAAGGAAGTCAATGCCGGTGTCCACGCTGATCTGCTCAATCGGCTGAAGACCGAGCTGTAAGGTGAACCATGGCTGAACTTGCCACCATTGCCCGCCCCTATGCCGAAGCCCTGTTCAAGGCCGCCCGCGCGGACCTGAACGGCGCTGCGGCCTGGGTGGAAGAACTGGCTGTCATCGCCGGCGATGCCGGCCTGCAGCAATTCGCCGCCAACCCGAAGGTCACGACGAACCAGGTGTTCGATCTGATCAGCGGCATTGCCAAGACCGCGCTGCCGGATCAGGCCAAGAACTTCCTGCGCACCGTGATCGAAAACGGCCGTCTGAACGCCTTGCCGGAGATCGCCGCGCAGTTCCGTGCGCTCAAGAACGCGCAGGGTGGTTCGTCCGATGCCGTGGTGTACAGCGCGTTCCCGATCGATGGCGCTGCCCTGGCCGATCTGACCGCAACGCTGGAGAAGCGTTTCGGCCGCAAGCTCAACGTCAGCGTCGAGCTCGATGCCAACCTGATCGGCGGCATTCGCGTGGTGGTGGGTGACGAGGTGCTCGACACCTCCGTCAAAGCCCGTCTGGAACAAATGAAAGTGGCCCTCACGGCCTGAAGGCGCGAGCCTGGCTGTCGGCACAACTAAGGAAAGAAGGAAAGAGTCATGCAACTCAATCCCGCAGAAATCTCTGATCTGATCAAGAGCCGCATTGAGGGGCTGGCTACCAGCGCCGATATTCGCAACCAGGGCACCGTCGTGTCCGTGACCGATGGCATCTGCCGCATTCACGGCCTGTCCGATGTGATGCAGGGCGAGATGCTGGAATTCCCGGCCGGCAAGGATGGCCTGCCCACCTATGGTCTGGCTCTGAACCTCGAGCGCGACTCCGTCGGCGCCGTGATCCTGGGCGAGTACGAGCACATCTCCGAAGGTGACACCGTCAAGTGCACGGGCCGCATTCTGGAAGTGCCGGTCGGCCCCGAGCTGATCGGCCGCGTGGTGAACGCCCTGGGCCAGCCGATCGACGGCAAGGGCCCGATCAACGCCAAGATGACCGACGTGATCGAGAAGGTCGCGCCGGGCGTGATCGCACGCCAGTCGGTGGACCAGCCGATGCAGTCCGGCCTGAAGTCGATCGACGCCATGGTGCCGGTCGGTCGCGGCCAGCGTGAGCTGATCATCGGTGACCGTCAGACCGGCAAGACCGCCGTGGCCATCGACGCCATCATCAACCAGAAGGGTCAGAACATGACCTGCGTTTACGTCGCCATTGGCCAGAAGGCCTCCAGCGTCAAGAACGTGGTGCGTGCGCTGGAACAGGCCGGTGCGATGGAGTACACCATCGTCGTGGCTGCCACCGCGTCCGAATCCGCTGCCATGCAGTACGTGTCGGCCTACTCCGGCTGCACCATGGGCGAGTACTTCCGCGACCGCGGCCAGGACGCGCTGATCGTCTATGACGATCTGTCCAAGCAGGCCGTCGCTTACCGTCAGGTCTCGCTGCTGCTGCGCCGCCCGCCGGGCCGCGAAGCCTTCCCTGGCGACGTGTTCTATCTCCACAGCCGTCTGCTGGAGCGTGCCGCCCGCGTGAACGCCGACTACGTCGAAGCCTTCACCAAGGGTGAAGTCAAGGGCAAGACGGGTTCGTTGACCGCACTGCCGATCATCGAAACGCAAGCCGGCGACGTGTCCGCCTTCGTGCCGACCAACGTGATCTCGATCACCGACGGCCAGATCTTCCTGGAAACCAGCCTGTTCAATGCCGGTATCCGCCCCGCCATCAACGCCGGTATCTCGGTGTCGCGCGTCGGTGGTGCTGCCCAGACCAAGCTGATCAAGGGCCTGTCCGGCGGTATCCGTACCGACCTGGCGCAGTACCGTGAACTGGCTGCCTTCGCGCAGTTCGCTTCCGACCTGGACGAAGCCACCCGCAAGCAGCTCGACCGCGGCGCCCGCGTGACCGAACTGCTCAAGCAGCCGCAGTACAGCCCGCTGCCCATCAGCCTGATGGCCGCTTCGCTGTTCGCGGTGAACAAGGGTTTCCTGGATGACGTCGAAGTCAAGAAGGTGCTGCCCTTCGAGCACGGCCTGCACGGCTACCTGAAGGACAAGCACGCTGCGCTGCTGGCCAAGTTGGAAGCCGCCAAGGCCATGGACAAGGACGCCGAAGCCGAACTGACCGCCGCCATTGGCGCGTTCAAGAAGACCTTCGCCTGATTCCGGACCTGAACACGCAAGGAGCCACGCATGGCAGCAGGTAAGGAAATTCGCGGCAAGATCAAATCGGTGGAGAACACCAAGAAGATCACCAAGGCCATGGAAATGGTGGCCGCATCCAAGATGCGCAAGGCGCAGCAGCGGATGCACGCCGCCCGTCCGTACAGCGAGAAGGTGCGCAACATCGCCGCCAACCTTGGCAAGGCCAACCCGGAGTATGTGCATCCGTTCATGCAGGTGAACGATGCCAAGGCTGCCGGTGTGATTGTCGTGACTACCGACAAAGGTCTGTGCGGCGGTTTGAACACCAACGTGCTGCGCGGCGTGACGGGCAAACTGCGTGAGCTGCAGGCCGAGGGCGTTTCCGCCCAGGCGGTGGCGATCGGCAACAAGGGCCTGGGTTTTCTCAACCGCATCGGCGCCAAGGTGGTGTCGCATGTGACCCAGCTCGGCGACACGCCGCACCTGGAAAAGCTGATCGGCCCCGTCAAGGTGCTGCTCGACGCCTACACCCGTGGCGAGATCAACGCCGTGTACCTGAGCTACACGAAGTTCATCAACACCATGAAGCAGGAACCGGTGGTCATGCAGTTGCTGCCGCTGTCGGCAGCGCAGATGCAGGCAGAGGCGCAAGCCAGCGGCCCGCAGCATGACTGGGACTACATCTACGAACCGGATGCGCAGAGCGTCATCGACGAACTGCTGGTCCGCTACGTGGAGGCGCTGGTGTACCAGGCCGTGGCCGAGAACATGGCATCGGAACAGTCCGCCCGCATGGTGGCCATGAAGGCTGCCACCGACAACGCGGGTAACGTGATCAACGAGTTGAAGCTGGTCTACAACAAGACCCGCCAGGCAGGTATCACGAAAGAGCTGTCGGAAATTGTGGCGGGCGCAGCGGCGGTGTAAGCGGCTGGCGGTCCGAGTTAAAGATTCAAATTATTGGAGCGAAAAATGGCTCAAGTGCAAGGCAAGATTGTTCAGTGTATCGGCGCCGTGGTGGACGTGGAGTTCCCGCGCGACCAGATGCCCAAGGTCTATGACGCCCTGAAGATGGAGGGCTCGGCCCTGACGCTCGAGGTGCAGCAGCAGCTCGGCGACGGCATCGTGCGTACCATCGCCCTGGGTTCTTCCGACGGCCTGCGCCGTGGCCTGATGGTGACCAACACCGGCAACCCGATCACGGTGCCGGTGGGCAAGGCCACCCTGGGCCGTATCATGGACGTGCTGGGCAACCCGATCGACGAGCGCGGTCCCGTGGCCCAGACCCAGACGGCTTCCATCCACCGCAAGGCACCGGCTTATGACGAGCTGTCGCCCTCCCAGGAACTGCTGGAAACCGGCATCAAGGTGATCGACCTGGTGTGCCCGTTCGCCAAGGGCGGCAAGGTGGGTCTGTTCGGCGGTGCCGGCGTGGGCAAGACCGTGAACATGATGGAGCTGATCAACAACATCGCCAAGGCGCACTCTGGTCTGTCCGTGTTCGCCGGCGTGGGCGAGCGTACCCGTGAGGGCAACGACTTCTACCACGAGATGTCGGACGCCGGCGTTGTGAACCAGGAGAGCTTGGGCGACTCCAAGGTGGCCATGGTCTACGGCCAGATGAACGAGCCCCCGGGCAACCGTCTGCGCGTGGCCCTGACCGGCCTGACGATGGCTGAAGCCTTCCGTGACGAAGGCCGTGACGTGCTGTTCTTCGTGGACAACATCTACCGCTACACCCTGGCCGGTACCGAAGTGTCCGCGCTGCTGGGCCGTATGCCTTCCGCCGTGGGTTACCAGCCGACGCTGGCCGAGGAAATGGGCCGTCTGCAGGAGCGTATCACCTCCACCAAGGTGGGCTCCATCACCTCCATCCAGGCCGTGTACGTGCCGGCCGACGACTTGACCGACCCCTCGCCTGCCACCACCTTCGCCCACCTGGACTCCACCGTGGTGCTGTCGCGTGACATCGCCGCCCTGGGTATCTACCCCGCTGTGGACCCGCTGGACTCCACCAGCCGCCAGCTCGACCCGCAGGTCGTGGGCGAAGAGCACTACACCGTGGCCCGCGCCGTGCAGGGCACGCTGCAGCGCTACAAGGAGCTGCGCGACATCATTGCGATTCTGGGCATGGACGAACTGGCTCCGGAAGACAAGCTGACCGTGGCCCGCGCCCGCAAGATCCAGCGTTTCCTGTCGCAGCCGTTCCACGTGGCCGAAGTGTTCACCGGCGCCCCGGGCAAGTACGTGCCGCTGGCCGAGACCATCCGCGGCTTCAAGATGATCGTCAACGGCGAGTGTGACCACCTGCCCGAGCAGGCCTTCTACATGGTCGGCACCATCGACGAAGCGTTTGAAAAAGCCAAGAAGATCTAATCAGCGCGACAACGGAGCGTATCTATGAACACGATCCACGTCGATGTGGTCAGTGCCGAAGAGTCCATCTTCTCCGGCGAAGCGCGCTTTGTCGCGCTGCCCGGCGAAGCGGGCGAACTCGGCATCTATCCGCGTCACACCCCGCTGATCACCCGCATCAAGGCGGGCTCGGTGCGCATCGAGATGCCCGACGGCAAGGAAGAGTTCGTCTTCGTGGCCGGTGGTCTGCTCGAAGTGCAGCCGGACTGTGTGACGGTGTTGTCTGACACGGCCGTCCGCGGCAAGGACCTCGACGAAGAGAAGGCCAACCAGGCCAAGCTCGCCGCCGAGGAGGCGCTCAAGAATGCCAAGAGCGATCTCGACCTGGCCAAGGCACAGTCCGAACTCGCCATCATGGCAGCTCAGATCGCCGCGCTGCGCAAGTACCGCCAGAAGCGTTGATCCCGAGGCTGCGGCCTACGACAAAGCCCCGCCGGCAACGTGCGGGGCTTTTGTTTTTTGCGCTGTACTTTTGGCGGCGCGAGTCAATTCGGATCGCCGCCAAGTACCGGCGCGTCTGGCAGTTCGTTCACGTCGACGCCGCCAGGCGCGCGCGGAAAGTGCTTCTGCAGTTGCACCGTGAGGTCGTCGAGGGCCTGGTTCAGGCCGTCTTCAAACCGTCCGGCGCGAAAGGCTTCCCCCATGCGCGCCAACGTGGCGTGCCATAGTTGCGGGCTGATGTGCCGCTCAATCCCGCGATCGGCAACGATCTCGATCGCGCGCTCGGCCAGCAGCAGGTAGATCAGCACGCCATTGTTCTGCTCCGTGTCCCAGACGCGCAGCTTGCCGAACTGGGTGAGTGCTCGCTGCCGGATCAATGCAGGCATAGACTCGCCGCGCAGCAGGTAACTGTTGGGCAAGCCCGCCTCGATGTAAATGCGTACTTCACCGGTGTGGCGGGCCTCGGAATCATGCACGCGCTGCGTCAGCCGTTCCATGGCGGCGGGCGGAAGGGCGCGGCGCAGTGCCGCCTGGTCGAACCAGTGGTGGCGCAGAAGTCGTGCGATCCGGTCCAGCATCACCAACTCCCCGACGCGCCGCCGCCGCCGCCATCACCGCCCCCGCCGGAGCTGAAACCACCGCCGGAGCTGAAACCACCGCCGCCGAAGCCGCCACCGCCCCAACCGCCGGAACCGTAGCCCTTGGGCCAGGATCCCCCATGGTGGCGCGCGCGGCCAGAGGAAAGCAAGGCGGAGCCCGGCGAGGTGCCCGCGACAAATGTCAGCACCATGGCCAACAGCGCAGCCGCGATGGCGATCGCCAGACTGGCGGTAAACAGAAACGTAAAGACGCCCGCAGCGCCCCCGGTCGCAAGCGTGCCGAGCTTGCGTCCCAGGATGCGCCGCGCCAGCGAACTCACCACGGGCAGCAGAATGAACAGCAGCACGCCCAGGTCCATCCACTGTACGGCCGCCTCGGGCTGCGCCGGCGCGGCGGGGGCGGGCAGGGCCTCGCCGCGGATCAGGGCGCCGAGCTGGTCAACGGCAAGATCGAGACCGCCATGGAAATCGCCCTGCCGAAAGCGGGGCGTCAAGGCGGTGTCGATCACGTGCTTGGCCGCCAGATCGGGTATGGCACCTTCCAGCGCCCGGGCCACCTCGATGCGCACCTTGCGATCCTGCGTGGCCACGACGATCAGCAGGCCGTCGCCAATACCGGCCCGTCCCGGTTTCCAGGTGTTGAAGACCCGGTTGGCGTAGGCAGCGATGTCTTCCGGCTGGGTGCTGGCGACCAGCAGGATGACGATCTGGCTGCCGTGGCTGGCCTCGAAGGCGGCCAGTTTGTCCTCCAGCTGTTGCCGTTGCGCGGCGGACAGGGTGGCGGTCAGGTCCGTGACACGGGTCGTCAACGGCGGCACGGCCTGCAAGGGCTGCGCGCCAAGCAGCGCGACCCAGAACAAGGCAGCCAGCCACAGCGCGCAGGACCTGAGCCGACGCAGCATCACGCAAGCTCCAAGCGTGCGGGGCTTACTTCTTGCCGAAGTCCACCGCGGGCGGTGTCGCCAGCGCGGCTTCATTGGCCGGCGCGAAGTTGGGCTTGGCCTGGTAGCCGAACACCATGGCGGTCAGGTTGCTCGGGAAGCTGCGCGCCAGCACGTTGTACTCCTGCACGGCCTGGATGTAGCGGTTGCGGGCGATGGTGATGCGGTTCTCCGTGCCTTCGAGCTGCACGCGCAGATCACGGAAGCCCTGGTTGGCCTGCAGCGTCGGGTAGCGCTCCGACACCACCATCAAGCGGCTCAGCGCACTGCCCAGTTCGCCCTGGGCCGTCTGGAACTGTTTGAGCGCCTCCGGGTTGCTGAGCGTCTCGGGCGTGACCTGGATGGCGGTGGCCTTGGCGCGCGCCTCGATCACCTTGGTGAGCGTCTCCTGTTCGAAGGCTGCTTCCCCCTTCACGGTGGCGACGATGTTGGGTACCAGATCGGCACGGCGCTGGTACTGGTTCAGTACCTCGCTCCAGGCGGACTTGGTCTGCTCATCGAGCCGCTGGAAATCGTTGTAGCCGCAGCCGGTCAGCAGCAGGGCAGTGAACAGGGTGAAAAGCCAACGCATCATGGGCAACTCCCGCAAGAAAAGGTGCGGGCCAAGCATACACCCGTCACCGCGCTCTGATGCGCTGGATGACGGAAAATCAGGGCGTCTTCAATGATGAGATCCATGCACTATCGCGCCCCTCTGTGGTTGCCGGGCGGCAACCTGCAAACCATCTGGCCTGCCTTGTACGCGCGGCGGGTGCAGGGCGCGCGCCCGTCGTTCCGGCGCGAGCGCTGGGACACGCCGGACGGCGACTTCATCGATGTCGACTGGCTGCAGCCCGGTGCTGGCGCGACGCTGCTGGTGCTGTTCCATGGGCTGGAGGGTTCGTCCGACAGCCACTACGCACAGGCCTTTGCCGGCTATGCGCGCGAGCACGGGCTGGCCTACGCCGTGCCGCACTTTCGCGGCTGCAGTGGCGAGCTCAATCGGGCACCGCGCGCCTACCACTCGGGCGACTTTGAGGAAATCGGATGGATCCTGGCGCGCTTTCGTGCCCGGCATGTGGGCCCCATCATCGCGGTGGGTGTGTCGCTGGGCGGCAATGCGCTGCTGCGCTGGGCGGGGGAGATGGGCGAGGCGGCCGCCCGCGTGGTATCGGCGGTGGCGGCCGTGAGCTCGCCGCTGGACCTGGCCGCTGGCGGACATGCCATCGGGCGCGGCTTCAACCGGCAGGTCTACACCCGCATGTTCCTCGCCACCATGAAGCCCAAGGCCATGCAAAAGCTGGCGCAGCATCCGGGCCTGTTCGACGGTGCGGCCTTGCGCGCTGCGCGGGATCTCTATACCTTTGACGACGTCTTCACCGCGCCGCTGCATGGCTTCCGTGGCGTCGAAGACTACTGGGCCCGGGCCTCGGCCAAGCCGCATCTGGCGCGCATCCGCATTCCGGCGCTGGCAGTCAACGCGCAGAATGACCCCTTTGTACCGGCCGCCAGCCTGCCGCAGCCGCACGAGGTCGGCGCGCATGTCACCTTGTGGCATCCGCGGCATGGTGGTCATGTCGGTTTTGCCGGCGGGCGTTGGCCGGGTCATGTGCGGCCCATGCCCGAGGCCGTCGGGCAATGGCTGCTGAACCACAGCGGCGTTTCGGGAGGTCGCCATGGATGACATCGTCCGCCAGGCCATGGCCAAGTGGCCGAACGTGCCGGACTGCTATGGCTGGCTGGGTCTGGATGCGCGCGGCAACTGGTACATGCGCGACGACCGGGCGCAGGCGGCCGGCCCGTTTGCCGGTGGCACTGCGCAGGCCAAGGGCGCACGGCTGCAGCACGAGAAACTGATCGAGTTCATCGGACGCAACTACGCGGCCGACGCGCGCGGTTGCTGGTACTTCCAGAACGGGCCCCAGCGGGTGTATGTCGAGCTCGCCGCCACGCCCTGGGTCTGGCGTATCCAGCCCGATGGTACGGTGCGTAGCCACACCGGCCAGCCGGCGCAGGTGCAGGCCTGCGTGCTGGACGAGGCGGGCCACGTCTACCTGCAGACCGATCTGGGCTTCGGTCTGGTGCACACGCAGGATGTGGCGCAGGCGGCCGATGCCGTTCACGCCGGGACGTGGGTACCGCAGGAACTGGCGGCATCGGCATTGCCGCAGCACTTTGGCTATGTGACGAGTCCCGAGTTGCTATCGAAACGATAGCTGTTGACGCCGTGTTAACGGCGGCTGAAGTCGGATTGGGCGTAAAAAAACCGGTCACCGACCGGTTTTTTTATCGGGGTAAGACAGACTTACTTGGCTTCGGCAGCAGCGGGGGCCTTCGGTTCGTCGAATTTGCCGCCGGCGGCATTGGCCATGAAGGCCACGGCGCGGGCAATTTCCACGTCGGAGTGGTCGCCGCCGCCTTGCGGAGCCATGGCGCCCTTGCCCTTGAGCGCCGAGGTCACGAGGGCATCGAAACCGCTCTTGATGCGCGCACCCCAGGCGCCAGCATCACCAAATTTGGGCGCGCCCGCGGCACCGGTAGCGTGGCAAGCCGCGCACTGGGCCTTGTAGACCTCCTCACCGGATTTGAGCGGGCGGTTGGCGTCACGAATTTCAACCGCACCAACCTTCTGGATGCGCTCTGCCACGGCTCTCTCGGTGTTGACCGCGCCGGCGCCCGGCTTCTTGTCGGAGGTGACGAAGAAGACCAGGCCGATGATGATGAACACCGGAACCACGAAGGCAAAGATGGATGTCCACAGCAGTTGCTTCGGGGTCTTGATCGGGCCGGTATGGGCTTCGTCGTGGCTGTTGTCGCTCATGGTGTCCTCTGGAGTTCTGGGGGCTTGATACAGATCAGCCGGCGATTATAGCGGCCGGCCTGATGCAAACCCCCTACAATACGGGTTGCTCTCAAGTGCGGCTGTAGCTCAGTGGATAGAGTATTGGCCTCCGAAGCCAAGGGTCGTGGGTTCGATCCCCGCCAGCCGCGCCAGATACCGCCCTACACCGCGGGTTCTTCTGCCTTTTCCCCGTCCTCCCCCAGCCTGCCCAGCGCCCGCAAGGCCTCGGCATCGGTACGGTACAGCTTCAGCCCATGACCGGTCTGCAAACCGCCGCTGTGGCGCAGCGGGGTTTCCACCGGCAATTTCATCCCGCTGATGTGAAGGGTGATGCCCCGCTCCAGCAACTGGGCCTGCAGCTTCTGGAAGACCTCGACCCCGGTGGCGTCGATGCGATTGATGCCTTGCGCGAACAGGCAGACATGCTGCGTCTGGGGATGGTGGGCGATGTGTTCTGTGATGGCGCGTTCGAAACTGGCGGCCGCCGCAAAGTCCAGCGCCGCGTCCATGCGCAGCGCATACAGGCGGGGGGCCAGCGGCGGCAGATGCCACAGGTGGCGGTCGCGCAGGCTGCCGTCCGGATGCAGGCCGATCTCGATGATGCGCGGATGCAGGCGCTGGTGCAAGAACTGCGACAGCGCCATCAGCACCCCGGCCAGTACGCCCCAGTAGAGCTGCGGGGCCGAGAGCAGGGTGATGGCAAAGGTCAGCAGGGCGATGCTGGCCTCGGTGCGCGAGATACGCCACAGGCGCACGAACTCGCCCGGTTTGAGCAGGCCGGACACCGCTACCAGCACGATGGCGGCCAGCACCGCCTGCGGCACTTGCACCAGCAGCGGCGTGGCAAACAGCAGCACGCCCAGCACCACGCCCACCGACACCACGGTGGCCCAGCCAGTGCGGGCGCCGGCATAGAGGTTCAGCGCCGAGCGGCCAAACGACGCACTGGTGGGAAAGGCGCCGCACAGGCCGGAGGCGATCTTGCCCAGGCCCTGGCCGATCAGGTCCTGGTCCTGGTTCCAGCGCTGCCCCTGGCGCGCATTGTCGACCTTGGCGCTGGAGGCGGTCTCCAGAAAACTCACCAGCGTGATGACCAGCGTGGGCAGCAGCAGCTGGCCCAGCAGCGTGGTGTCGGGCAGGGTGGGCAGGTACAGCGAGGGCAGCCCGGCCGGCAGATGGCCGACCACTGCACCCCCATGCGCTTCAAAGCCAAAGGCCGCGCTCAGCCCGGACGCTGCCAACATGACTACCAGCACCGACGGAAAACCCGGCCGCCAGCGGCGTACCAGTAGCAACAGCGCCAGACTGAGCAACCCGGCGACGGCCGACGGCACATGCAGTGCCTGCAGGTCGGTCAAGCGCGCAACGTTGGCGGGTAGGCCCAGCAGCGCCGGCAGCTGCGACACGATGATCAGCACCGCCGCCGCCTGGGTGAAGGCCATCAGCACTGGCGAGCTCACCAGGTTCAGCAGCCAGCCGTAGCGCATGAAACCCAGCACCAGTTGCAGCATGCCGCTGAGCAGCGCCAGCCAGACTGCCAGCTCCACCCACGTTGCGCTGCCGGGCGTGGCGAGCGGGCTCAGGGACGCGTAGACCAGCAGGCTGGTGAGTGCCGTCGGGCCGACCGAGAGGCGCACCGAGGCGCTGAACAGTACCGCGACCAGGGCCGGCAGCATGGCGGCGTAGATGCCGGTCACCAGCGGCATGCCGGCCAGCGCGGCATAGGCCACGCCTTGCGGAATGACCATCAGGCCGACGCTCAGGCCGGCCAGGGCTTCGCCGCGCAACAGGGCCGCATCGGGCCGCGCCCAGTGCAGGAAGGGGAACAGGCGTAGCACACGTTTCATGGCTGCATGGTACGGGGTGTTCAGGGCGCCGGCTGCTTGAGCGCCAGTGCGGCGTCGTACAGGGCATTGCGCGGCGCGCCGCTGATGTCGGCCGCCAGTTTGACGGCGCTCTTGAGCGGCAACTCGGGCAGCAGCAGCTTGAGGACGCGCAAGCCTTCGGCCTCGGCTGCGTCGGCGGCTGCCGGGGCCGGATGCAGCACCAGCACGAACTCCCCGCGCGCGCGGTGGGGCTGCGCCGTCAGCCAGGCGCTGAAGTCGGCCGCGGCCACGGTGGCAATTTCCTCGAACTGCTTGGTCAGCTCGCGCCCGATAGTCAGTGGCCGCGGTCCGAGCGCGGCCAGGGCGGCGGCCAGCGCCTCGATGCGGTGCGGGGCTTCCAACAGCACCACGGCGCGGTTTTCGGCAGCCAGCGCCTGCACGGCCTGATGGCGCTCAGTGCTCTTGGACGGCAGGAAGCCGGCGAAGACGAAGCCGCTGGCCTCGCTCACGGTGCCGGCCACGCTCAGGGCCGTGGTCACGCTGCTGGCGCCGGGCAGCGGTACCACCGGCAGGCCCTGGGCGCGCACGGCGGCCACCAGGCGCGCGCCGGGGTCGCTCACTGCGGGCGTGCCGGCGTCGCTGACGTAGGCGATGCGCGCACCGGCCTGCAGTCGGGTGACAACGGCCTGTGCTGCCTCCGCTTCATTGTGCTGGTGCAAGGCCACGAGTTGCTGGGCACTGCGCTCGATGCCATAGGCGCGCAGCAGGCTCTGGGTGTGACGCGTGTCCTCACAGGCAATCACGTCCACCAGTTGCAGCACATGCAGTGCGCGCAGCGTGATGTCGGCCAGGTTACCGATCGGCGTCGCCACCACGTACAGCGCCCCTTGCGGATAATGCTGGTTGGCGGCGGCCTCATGCGAGGCGCTCAGGGCGGAGGCGAAAGAAGCGTTCAATGGTGTTCCCCAAATGGCGGGCAGCGGGCAACAGCCCGACGACCAAGCAGACCGGCGATGCGGCCGAAGCGCGTGCACTTCAGCATCTGCAGCGCGCCGGTCTGCGCCTGCTGGAGCGCAATTATCGGACGCCGGGGCGCGGCGGCGGCGAAATTGACCTGATCATGCAGGCCGGCGACGGCACGCTGGTGTTCGTCGAAGTGCGCGGGCGCCGCGGCGCGCAGCATGGTGGCGCGGCCGCCAGCATCAGCCCGCTCAAGCAGCGGCGCATCATCTTCGCCGCCCGGCACTACCTGCTGCGTTGGCGCGAGCCGCCACCGTGCCGCTTCGATGTGGTGGCGCTGGATGGCGACGACGTGCAGTGGCTGCAGGCTGCCTTCTTTACAGACTGAAACAAGACCCTGCAAATTTTCGGCCCAGGCAGGGCCGTTATCATTGCCCCATGCTTGAGCAACGCATCCAACAACACTTCATCGACAGTGCCGACCTGAAGTACCAGGCCGCGCAGTCCCTGAGCAAGCCGATTGCCGACGCGGTGCAGGCCGTGCTGACCTGCGTCACCAGCGGCGGCAAGGTGCTGGCCTGCGGCAATGGCGGCTCGGCTGCCGATGCGCAGCACTTCGCGGCCGAGTTCGTCGGCCGCTTCGAACGCGAGCGGCCCGAGCTGGGGGCGATCGCACTGACCACCGACACCTCCATTCTGACCGCGGTGGCGAACGACTACAACTTCAACGCCATCTTCTCGCGCCAGGTGCGCGCCCTGGGCCAGCCCGGCGACGTGCTGCTGGCCATCTCGACCAGCGGCAACTCGGCCAACGTGCTGGCCGCCATCGAGGCGGCGCACGAGCGCGAGATGGTGGTGATCGGCCTCACCGGCCGAGGCGGCGGCAAGATGAATCAGGCCCTGCGCGACACCGACGTGCACATCTGCGTGCCGCACGAGCGCACCGCGCGCATCCAGGAAGTCCACATCCTCGCCCTGCATTGCATCTGCGATGCAGTCGACGCTCAATTGCTTGGAGAACAGGAAACCCCGACATGAAATCTGTCCGTCAACTTGGTCTGAACGTCGTGTTGGCCGCTACCCTGGCCGCCAGCCTCAGCGCTTGCGCGCCGGTGGTGGTCGGCGGTGCGGCCGTGGTCGGCAGCCTGGTGGCAGTGGACCGCCGCACCTCGGGCGCCCAACTGGAAGATGAAGGTATCGAACTGCGCGCCGCTGCCCGCATCCGTGAGAACCTGGGGGAACGCGTCCACATCAACGTCACCAGCTACAACCGGCAGGTGCTGCTGACCGGCGAGGTGCCGACGGCGCAGGACAAGCAGCTGGCCGAACAGGTGGTGTCGCGCGTCGAGAATGTGCGCGTGATCGTCAACGAGCTCGGTGTCATGGGCAACTCTTCCTTCACCCAGCGCTCGTCCGACACGCTGGTGACCGGCCGCGTCAAGGCCGGCCTGGTTGATGCGCGCGACCTGTATGCCAGCGCCTTCAAGGTGGTGACCGAGCGCGGCGTGGTCTACCTCATGGGCCGCGTGACGCAGCGCGAAGCCGACCGTGGGACCGACATCGCCCGCAGCACCAGCGGCGTGCAGAAGGTGGTGCGCGTGTTCGAGATCATCAGCGAGGAAGAGCTGCAGGCCCTGCTGCCCAAGCCGGCGGAAAACGAAAAGAAGAAGTAAGTCCTCTGCCAAAAAAAAAGGCGCCGCTAGGCGCCTTTTTTGTTGGCGAAGCCGCGCGGAGTGCGCGCCGCCTGGGGGCTATTTCAGACGTTTGATCAGGCTGGAGGTGTCCCAGCGGCTGCCGCCCATCTTCTGGACATCGGCGTAGAACTGGTCCACCAGGGCGGTGACCGGCAGGCGCGAGCCGTTGCGCTTGGCCTCCTCGAGCACCAGGCCGAGATCCTTGCGCATCCAGTCCACGGCGAAGCCGAACTCGAACTGGTCGGCCACCATGGTCTTGCCGCGGTTGTCCAGCTGCCAGCTTTGCGCGGCGCCCTTGCCGATGACATCGAGCACCTGCAGCATGTCCAGACCGGCGTTCTGGCCGAAGGCGATGGCCTCGCTCAGGCCCTGGACCAGCCCGGCGATGCAGATCTGGTTGACCATCTTGGTCAGCTGGCCGGCACCGCTGGCGCCCATCAGGGTGAAGGCGCGCGAGAAGGCCATGGCCACCGGCTTGGCAGTGTCGAAAGCCTGCTGCTCGCCGCCGCACATCACGGTCAGTGCTCCGTTCTGCGCGCCCGCCTGACCGCCCGAGACGGGCGCATCGATGAACTGCAGGCCGATCTGGCGTGCCGCCGTGGACAGCTCGCGTGCCACGTTGGCCGAGGCGGTGGTGTGGTCGACAAAGATGGCGCCCGGCGTCATGCCGGCAAAGGCACCGTTGGCACCCAGAGTGATGCTGCGCAGGTCGTCGTCATTGCCGACACAGGCAAACACGAGCTCGGCGCCGGCGGCGGCCTCGCGCGGGGTAGCGGCGGCACGGCCGCCGAACTCTTGCGCCCAGGCCTGGGCCTTGGCCGGTGTGCGGTTGTAGACCGTTACCGTGTGGCCGGCGCGCGCCAGGTGGCCGGCCATCGGGTAGCCCATCACGCCCAGGCCGAGAAAGGCGACTTTGCGCGCCGGGGTGGGTTCATAGTTTCTTGTGTTGATGCTGCTCATGCGTGTCTCCGTGAAGTGGGGTGCGGGGCGCAAGGCCGGCGGGCACGCCTGGTGTGCTGCGGCTGCGGTCCGGTCAGGCTCAATGGTACGTGACGCAAGTGGGGAATCGTCAACACAGACTGCAAAACAGCCCTGACCGGAAAGCTGAAAACCGGCCGACGGTCAGACGATGGTCAGGTTTTCCGTGCCGGCGCTGAGGTCCTGCGACTTGCCACGCTGGCTGTTGAGCTTGATCTGCAGGCGCAGGTCGTTGAGCGAGTCGGCGTTGCGCAGCGCGTCCTCGTAGGTGATGGCGTTGGTTTCGTAAAGATCGAACAGCGCCTGGTCGAAGGTCTGCATGCCCAGGTTGCGGCTCTTCTTCATGATCTCCTTGATCTCGGCGATCTCGCCCTTGAAGATCAGGTCCGACACCAGCGGCGTGTTGAGCATGATCTCCACCGCCGCGATGCGGCCCTTGCCGTCCTGCTTGGGGATCAGGCGTTGTGAGATCAGGGCGCGCAGGTTGAGCGACAGGTCCATCAGCAGCTGGGGCCGGCGTTCTTCAGGGAAGAAGTTGATGATGCGGTCCAGCGCCTGGTTGGCGCTGTTGGCGTGCAGCGTGGCCAGGCACAGGTGGCCGGTCTCGGCAAAGGCCACCGCGTGCTCCATGGTCTCGCGGTCACGGATCTCGCCCATCAGGATGACATCGGGCGCCTGGCGCAGCGTGTTCTTCAGCGCGATCTCCCAGTTGTCGGTGTCCAGGCCCACCTCGCGCTGTGTCACCACGCAGTTCTTGTGCGGGTGCACGAACTCCACCGGGTCCTCGATGGTGATGATGTGGCCGTAGGAGTTCTCGTTGCGCCAGTCCACCATCGCCGCCAGTGTGGTCGACTTGCCCGAGCCGGTGGCGCCCACCAGGATGCACAGGCCGCGCTTGCTCATGGCCACCTCTTTCAGCACCTGCGGCACGCCCAAGGTGTCGATGGTCGGCAGCAGCGACGGGATCACGCGCAACACCATGCCGACCTTGCCCTGCTGCACAAAGGCATTGGCGCGAAAGCGCCCGATGCCCGGCGGCGAGATGGCGAAGTTGCACTCCTTGCTGCGCTCGAACTCGGCGACCTGCTTGTCGTTCATGATCGAACGTGCCAGCGCCAGGGTGTGCGCGCCGGTCAGCGGCTGCGGTGACACCTTGGTCACCTTGCCATCGACCTTGATCGCCGGCGGAAAGTCGGCCGTGATGAACAGGTCACTGCCGTTGCGGCTGACCATCAGCTTGAGCAGGTCGTTGATGAATTTGGTGGCTTGATCGCGTTCCATGAAGACGGCTCCTAATTCAATCAATGGCCCGACACGGTTGGGCGAGAGGCTTTTCCAGGCGTGGAACACCGTGGAACCGGCTCCGCCGGGCCACTGGTGTTGCCCCCTGCAAGGGGGGTAGCGGAGCGACACGCAGTGCGCGTAGCTTGGGGGTGAGCCATATCTACCCCGGGAAGTTTTCCGGAATCTTGGCCTTGCCGCGTGCCTCGGCCGGGCTGATGACGTTGCGCTTGACCAGCTCGGTCAGGTTCTGGTCCAGCGTCTGCATGCCGACGCTGTTGCCGGTCTGGATACTGGAGTACATCTGCGCCACCTTGGCCTCGCGGATCAGGTTGCGGATGGCCGGCGTGCCGATCATGATCTCGTGCGCCGCCACGCGGCCGCTGCCGTCCTTGGTCTTGAGCAGGGTCTGCGAGATCACCGCCTGCAGCGATTCCGACAGCATGGCGCGCACCATTTCCTTCTCTTCCGCCGGGAAGACGTCGATGATGCGGTCGATGGTCTTGGCGGCGCTGGATGTGTGCAGGGTGCCGAACACCAGGTGGCCGGTTTCAGCCGCCGTCATGGCCAGGCGGATGGTTTCCAGGTCGCGCATTTCGCCCACCAGGATGGCGTCAGGGTCTTCGCGCAGCGCGGACTTCAGTGCATTCGCAAAGGACAGCGTGTGCGGGCCGACCTCGCGCTGGTTGACCAGGCACTTCTTCGACTCGTGCACGAACTCGATCGGGTCCTCCACCGTCAGGATGTGGCCGTACTCGGTTTCGTTCAGGTGGTTGATCATGGCCGCCAGCGTGGTGGACTTGCCCGAACCGGTGGGGCCGGTCACCAGCACCAGGCCGCGCGGTTTCAGCGCGAGGTCGCCGAAGATCTTGGGCGCGTTGAGCTGTTCCAGCGTCAGGATCTTGCTCGGGATGGTGCGGAACACCGCGCCGGCGCCGCGCTGGTGGTTGAAGGCGTTGACACGGAAACGCGCCAGACCGTCGATCTCGAAGGAGAAGTCGACCTCCAGGAACTCTTCGTAGTTCTTGCGCTGGGTGTCGTTCATGATGTCGTACACCATGGCGTGCACCTGCTTGTGGTCCAGCGGTTCGACGTTGATGCGGCGCACGTCGCCATGCACGCGGATCATGGGCGGCAGCCCGGCGGAGAGGTGCAGGTCGGAGGCCTTGTTCTTGACGCTGAAGGCCAGCAATTGGGTGATGTCCACGTATCCCTCTTTAGCTCGAGAATTCTTTTGGTACGCTAGGCGCTCAGGCCTGCTGCCTTCGCCGTGAGTGGCGAGCGACGCTGCAACGATTATGACCACGATTGCCACCCAGCTCCAGACCGTTCGTGCCCGCATCGCCGCCGCATGTCTTGCGGCCGGGCGTGATCCGCAGGCCGTGCGTCTGCTCGCCGTGTCCAAGACCTTCGGCCCCGACGCCGTGGCCGAGGCCTACGCGGCCGGGCAGACGGCCTTCGGCGAGAACTACATCCAGGAGGCGGTCGAGAAGATGGCCGTCCTGAGCCACCTGCCACTGGAGTGGCACTGCATCGGCCCGATCCAGAGTAACAAGACGCGGCTGGTGGCGCAGCACTTCGCCTGGGCCCACACGGTGGACCGGCTCAAGATCGCGCAGCGGCTCAGCGAGCAGCGCCCCGAGGACCTGCCGCCGCTGCAGGTCTGCATCCAGGTCAATGTCGATGGCGGTCCCACCAAGTCTGGTGTGGCGCCAGCCGAGGCGCTGGCTCTGGCAAACGAGGTTGCCGCTTTGCCCCGCTTGCGGTTGCGCGGCCTCATGTGCATTCCGGAACCTGCTCCTGATTTTGAAGCGTCCCGCGCTGTTTTCATGCGGGCCAAGGTCTTGTTCGAGCAGATGAACGAGGCTGGTTTGCAGCTCGACACCCTGTCCATGGGCATGACAGCCGACCTGGAGGCCGCCATCCACGCCGGCAGTACCCTGGTGCGCGTGGGCACGGCCATCTTTGGCGGCCGCAGCTACGCCAAGGCATGAGCGCGACGCAAGACGGGGCGGCCCGCATGAACCTGCTGACCGTGCTGCGCGACACGGCGCGGCCGCCGTTCCTGTTGCTGACGCTGGTCTGCCTGCTGTTGGGTCTGGCCACCGTCTGGGTACCGGGCCACGCGCTGGACGGCCTGTTGCTGGCCAAGGTGGTGCTCGGGGCGGTCTGTGCCCACATCAGTGTCAACATGCTCAACGAGTACGCCGACTACCGCAGTGGCCTGGACGCCATCACGCAGCGCACCCCCTTTTCCGGCGGCAGCGGCGCGCTGCCGGCGCAGCCGCAGCGGGCACCGGCGGTGTTGCTGGCCGGCCTGTTGGCGCTGGGCGTGACCGTGGTGGTGGGGCTGGAACTGCTCTACCTGCGCGGCTGGGTGCTGCTGCCCATTGGCCTGGCCGGTGTGCTGCTGGTGCTGCTGTACACGCCGTGGATCAACCGCCACCCCTGGCTGTGCCTGCTGGCGCCGGGTCTGGGGGTGGGGCCGCTGATGGTGGTGGGCACGCATCTGGCCCTGGGCGGGCATGATCTACGCGCGGCGCTGGCCGCTTCCTGGGTGCCGGGCTGCCTGGCCAGCGCGCTGCTGCTGCTCAACCAGTTCCCCGACCGCGAGGCCGATCTGCGGGTGGGCCGGCGCAACCTGGTCATCGCGCGCGGCCGGCCCTGGGCGGCAAGGCTGGTGCTCGTGCTGCACGCGCTGGCAGCGGCGGGGCTGCTGGCTTTCGTGCTGTTGCGCTGGCTGCCGCCGGCCAGCCTGTGGGGGCTGGCGCCGATGCTGCTGGCCTGGCCCATGGGGCGCCTGCTGCTGCGCCACAGCGACGCGCCTGAGCAGTTGTTGCCGGCCATGGCGCGCAATGTGCAGGTGGCGCTGGGCGCACCGGCGGCCATGGCGGCCGGCATGTTGCTGAGGGCCGCCTCATAGCCCGCCACGGGGCCCGGCGCTAGCGGCGGTCGAACAGCCTGGCCACCAGCTCGACCACCAGCGCTGCCGTGTGCTGGTGCGCATCGAGCAGTGGGTTGAGTTCCACCACGTCCAACGAGCGCAGTCGGCCGCTGGCCGCAATCCAGTCCATGCAGCGTTCCGCCTGTGCCCGGGTCATGCCACCGTTCACCGCCGTGCCCACGGCCGGCGCGATGCCGGGGTCGAGCACATCGACGTCGAAGCTCACGTGCAGATGGGTGCGCTCATCCAGCCCGTCCAGCACGCGCGCCATCACGGCGTCGATCCCTTGGGTCTGCAGCGTCGCCATGCCCACCACCTGCAGGCCGAGCTGCTGCACCAGATCGGCCTCCCCGGGGTCGACGCTGCGCACGCCCAGTAGTCGCACCGCCTCCGGCTCCAAGGCTGGTACATGGCCGCTCAGGCCGGTCAGCGTTGCCGGGCCGACGCCGCGCAGGCAGGCCAGAGGCATGCCGTGCAGGTTGGCGCTCGGGCTGGTGCGTCGGCTGTTGCAATCGGCGTGAGCATCTAGCCAGAGCACGCGCAGGCGCTGGCCGGTGGCGCGGCAGTGGCGCGCCACCGCGCTGAGCGAACCGATGGCCAGGCTGTGGTCGCCGCCGAGCAGCAGCGGCAACTGGCCTTGTGCGAGTGCCGTCGCCACCGTCGCCTGCGTCAGGCGCGCCCAGGCGCTGACCTCGCGCAAGTGGCGGTAGCCGTCCTGGGCCGGTTGTTGCGGGTTGGGTGGCCCCTGCAGGTCGCCACGGTCCAGTACCGTGAGACCCCTGGCCCGCAGCGCGGCCACCAGACCGGCCGAGCGCAAGGTCGCCGGGCCGCGTTCGCTGCCGAGGCGGCTGGCGCCGGCGCTGCTGGGGGCGCCGAGCAGGGCGATCTCGTGCTTCAATGCGGCTTGCATGAGCGTCATTGTGCGGGAGACACAGCATGTTCCGAGACCGGACCGAGGCGGCCAGCCGGCTGGCCGACAAGCTCAAAGACTATCAAGGGCTCACGCCGCTGGTGCTGGCCATTCCGCGTGGCGCGGTGCCGATGGCGCGGCTGATTGCCGAACGGTTGAAGGGAGATTTCGACGTCGTCCTGGTGCGCAAACTGCGCGCGCCCTGGCAGCCGGAGCTGGCCATCGGTTCGGTGGACGAAAGTGGCTGGACCTATCTGGCGCCCTTTGCCGAGTCCGCTGGCGCCGACGCGGCCTACATCGACAAGGAAAAGCGCAAGCAGCTGGAGACCATCCGCCAACGCCGCGCGCAATACACGCCTTTGCGCCCCCACATTGACCCGGCCGGCCGCACCGTCATTGTGGTGGATGACGGTCTGGCCACCGGCGCCACCATGATCGCCGCCCTGCACGGCCTGCGCCAACAAAAGCCCGCCAAGCTGGTCTGCGCGGTGCCGGTGGCACCGCCCGAAACGGTGGAGAAGGTGCGCGAGCTGGCCGACGAGGTGGTGTGCCTGGCCACGCCCGAGTTCTTCCAGGCGGTCGGCCAGTTCTACCGCGACTTCCCGCAGGTCGAGGACGAGGAGGTCATTGCGCTGCTTAAAGAGGCGTAGTGCCCAGCAAATCACCCAGTCGGGAAACGCCGTGGAACCGGCTTAGCCGGGCCACTGGCGTTGCCCCCTGCAAGGGGGGTGGCGGCTACGCACAGCGAGCAAGCCTGGGGGTGTTCGTCATACACCGCGCAAGTGGTGACTGAACCAGCCGGCCGCCAAACGTGCCACCTCTTCCAGCGCCCCGGCTTCCTCGAACAGGTGCGTGGCACCGGGCACCACAACCAAGTCCTTGGTGCAGGGCAGCCGCTGCAGCGCATCACGGTTGAGCTCCAGTACCTCCGGGTCGTGCCCGCCCACCAGCAGCAGCGTCGGCGCGGCCACACGGACCAGGTCGTGCGCGCCGGCCAGGTCGGGCCGGCCGCCGCGCGACACCACGGCCTTGATGAGTTCCGGCACGGCGGCGGCGGCCTGCAGCGCTGCGGCGGCACCCGTGCTGGCGCCGAAGTAGCCGATGGGGAGCCGCTGCGTCTGCGCATGCTGCAGCACCCAGCGTGTGGCCACGAGCAGGCGGTGCGTCAGCAGCGGGATGTCGAAGCGGGTCTGGTAGTCGAGATCCTCGCCCACCGTCAGCAGGTCCAGCAGCAGCGTGCCCAGGTGCTGGGCGTGCAGCTCGCGGGCGACGAAGTTGTTGCGCGGACTGTGGCGGCTGCTGCCGCTGCCATGCGCAAACAGCACGATGCCCTGCGGGTTCGCCGGCAGCTGCAGCATGCCTTCGATGTGCGTGCCGTCCACCGGGATGTGGACCAGCTGTTCCAGGGCGGGTTTCATCATGGCAAGGCTCCTCGGGCTCAGGCGCCGATGGTCATCGAAATGCGCCGGCGGCCGAAATTGCCAGCCTGTTCGGCAAAGTGGCCGGCGATGGTGTCGCCGCAGTCGGGGCAGCGACCGTCGGGGGTGAGGTGGTAGTTGGCGATGCGATACCAGTCACGCTCGATCAGCGCGCTGTGGCAGTGCGGGCAGAAGGTGGTGTCGCCCTCGGCGTGCCGCACGTTGCCGGTGTAGACGTAGTGCAGCCCGTGCGCCATCGCGATCTTGCGTGCCCGGATCAGCGTGGCGGCCGGTGTGGCTGGTACATCGGGCATCTTGTGGTCGGGATGGAAAGCTGTGAAGTGCAGCGGCACGTCGGGGCCCAGTTCACGCGCGATCCAGCGGCTCATGGCAGTCAACTCCTCATCGCTGTCGTTGTGACCCGGGATCAGCAGCGTGGTGATCTCGAACCAGACCTGGGTCTCGTGCTTCAGGTACCTGAGGGTGTTGAGCACCGGCTGCAGGTGCGAGCCGGTGAGCTTGAAGTAGAAGTCATCGGTGAAGGCTTTCAGGTCGACGTTGGCGGCGTCCATCTTGGCGTAGAACTCGCGTCGCGCCCGGTCGTGCATGTAGCCGGCCGTGACGGCCACGTTGCGCACCCCGCGCGCGCGGCAGGCATCGGCCACGTCCATGGCGTACTCGGCGAAGATCACCGGGTCGTTGTAGGTGTAGGCCACGCTGGTGCAGCCGGATTCGGCTGCCGCTTGGGCGATCGCTTCTGGCGAGGCCTGGTCCATCAGGCGGTCCATGTCGCGCGACTTGCTGATGTCCCAGTTCTGGCAGAACTTGCAGGCCAGGTTGCAGCCTGCAGTGCCGAAGGACAGCACGCTGCTGCCGGGGTAGAAATGGTTCAGCGGCTTCTTCTCGATCGGGTCGATGCAGAAGCCGGACGAGCGGCCGTAAGTGGTCAGGATCATCTGCCCGCCGTCGCGCATGCGCACGAAGCAGGCGCCGCGCTGGCCTTCGTGCAGCTTGCAGTCGCGCGGGCAGAGGTCGCACTGCAGTCGGCCGTCGTCGAGCGCGTGCCACCAGCGCGCCGGGTAGCGGTCGAGGTCCATGGCCGTTGTCATGCCGCAGCGGCGAGCCGCAGCTCGCCTTCCTTCCATTTCGTCACGGTATAGCGCAGCAGGCGTACGTCCGCATGCCAGAACGACGCTGGCAGGCCGGCCTTGCGTTTGAGTTGGGCCATGAAATCGGCCGTGTCAGGCAGTTGCTCCCACACCTGCGGCAGGAAGGTGCTGCGTCGCGCGCCATATTGCAGCACCACACCATCGACGCCCGGGCGCAGCAGGGCCAGTGCTTCGGCTTCGCTGCCGTAGTCCAACGCCAGCATGGGCGACAGCAGCGAGACTTCGACGTCGGTGATGCCGAGTTCACGTTCCGACAGGGGTGCAAAGCGCGGGTCGCGCAAGGCGGCGGCCACGGCATTGGCCTGCACGTCGTGCTGCAGCGAACGATGCGCCTCCAGTGTGCCGATGCAGCCGCGCAGCTCACCCTGCAGTGTCAATGTGACAAAGCTGGCGCCGGGTTCGTGCAGCCAGGGCGCACCGGCATCGTCAACCAGTCGGGTCGCGGCACCCAGGGCCTGCGTGATCGCTGCACGTGCCAGCGCCAGCAGCACCTGACCTTGCTCAATGGGCGCCATGACGGGGCTCCGTGAAGGCTATGGCGGCATAACCCACCACGCGTTGCCGGTCGCCGGCGGTATCGCCCGAGTTGCACAGCCCCAGCAGTTCCGGTTGCAGGTGGTGACGCTGGGCGGCCAGCAACAGGCCGTTGATCGGGGTGCCACCGCAGGCCTGCTCGTGCGTGAGCGGTCCCTGAAGGGCCAGGATGCGGTCCACGGTGGTGCGGTCCATGCCCTGTGCCGTGCGATAGGGCAGGTAGTGCGACAGGTCGGAGCTGATGACGATCAGTGTTTCCGGTCCACCCCACACGGTCTCCAGCACCTCGGCCACGTCCTCCGGCGTGGCGTCGCCTACCGCCAGCGGCAGCAGGGTGAAATCGTCCAGCACCGTCTGCAGGAAGGGTAGCTGCACTTCCAGTGCGTGTTCGCGGGCGTGCGCCGCCGGGCTGACCACTACCTGCGGCAGCTTTGACAGTACGGCGACCGCCTGCGCGTCGAGGGCAACTTCGCCCAGGGGGGTGGCATACGCCTGCATGCCGGGCAGCGCCAGGCCGCGTACCGGGACGCGATGTACCGGGCCGAGCAGCACCACGCGACGGATGGTCGCGTGTGCGGCGGCAAGGCGGGCGTAACCGCGCGCCGCCATCTCGCCCGAGTAGACGTAGCCGGCGTGCGGCACGATCAGCACCTTGGGCGCGGCGTTCGGCGCCCCGGCCTGCTGCGCCCGGGCAGCGGCCAGCAGGCTCGCCACCGTGCTCGACAGGGTCTGCCGTTCCCCGGGATAGAAGGCGCCTGCAACGGCGGGCGGACGAACGGCATGCATGAGTGACCCCTCAAATATCGGTGATGCCTTCGAGGTAAGGGTCGGGTGACCGCAATCAAGCAGCGACGCCCGGCCAGCCGATGAACGGTACCCCTGTGTCGGTACGCCGTCAATCGTCTGGCTTGCCAAGCGCTGCTACGATGCGACGGCTCGCATAGCGGGCATGAGGAGGCGTGAGCGATGGTGGTACCCGCAGGACGACAGCCCCCGATCTACGATGCGACGGCCCTGGCCGCCGTGCTGGATGCCATGGCGGCCGCGTTGGTGGCCCGCCTGCATGGGGTGGACCGGGTCACGCTGGTGGGGGTGCGCCGCCGCGGGGCGCCGCTGGCGGACTGGCTGTGCCAGCGTCTGATGCCGCGCCTGCCCGGCGTCGACATCGCCCGGCTGGACCTGCTGATCAAGCGCTATGCCGATGACCTGACGCTACTGCATCCCGAGACCCAGCTGACCGAGCAGCCGGAGCATGCCGAGATCGACCTCGCTGGTCGCACCCTCGTGGTGGTGGACGATGTGCTCTACCAGGGCTACTCGCTGAACAAGGCGGTGCAGTACCTGCTGGCCAAGGGCGGCCGGCAGATCCTCACCGCCGTGCTGGTGGATCGCGTCTGCGCTACCCTGCCACTGCATGCCGATGTGGCCGGCCTCAAACTGCAGGTCGCGCCGGGCAACATCGTGGAATGCCACGTGCCGCCCTTCGAGCCGACCTTCCAGATCTTGCTGATACAGCCTTAGATCGGCGATTCCAGAGGGTATACAGCAAAGCCCCTGGTGTTGGCCCAGTCTTTAATTGATAAAAATGAAATGCTGCCTGAGAATGGCACCAAGGAGGGAGCGTATGAAGGTTTCCATCTTGCGAAATGTCGAACTCGGCAAGAAATTGCCCCTGAGTGTTCTCTTGATCGTCGGGTTGGTGTTTGCCGGGTTCCTCTTTGCCATCAGCGTCGCGTTGATGAGGTCTGCCGAGGAACGTGCCAGTCTGGAGCTGACCGACCGAACGAAACTGATCGTTGACCTGCTGGATGCCTCGGACAAGGATCTGCGCTTGCGTGCAGCTGGCTTGGCCAAGGCATTCCAAGCGCGACTCGGCGGGCAGTTCGAGTTGGACCCCGCTGTCACCGAGGTCAACGGCAAGCCGGCACCGACCTTGCGGTTGGAGGGCAGGGCGCTCAACATGGACTTCTCGGTGGCGGATCAGTTCACGCAGGCAACAGGCGCGGTTGCCACAGTTTTCGCGAAGACGGGCGACGACTTCATTCGTGTCACCACCTCGCTCAAGAACGACAAGGGCGAACGGGCGATCGGAACCCTGCTCGACCGGGCTCATCCGGGCTACAAGGCGGTTCTAGAGGGCACGACCTATAGCGGACCGGCGATGTTGTTCGGGCGCCCCTACGTCACGCAATACGACCCGATCAAGAATGCAGAAGGCAAGGTCATTGGTTTGTCGTTCATCGGCCTGGATTTTGGCGACTACCAGAACCAGCTCAAGGCAACGATCAGGAGCATGAAGATCGGCGAGAGCGGCTATTTCTTCGTGCTGGATTCACGGCCGGGCAAGGGTTTGGGGCAGTACCTCGTACACCCTACCGCAGAGGGCAAGAATGCGCTTGATAGCAAGGATGCCAACGGAAAAGAGTTCATCAAGGAAATCCTGGAGCGCAAGAACGGCGTCATCAACTATCCGTACATACCGGACGGTGAGACGGGTGGTGCAAGGGAAAAGGTGACGGCGTTCACCCACTTCAAGTCATGGGAGTGGGTCATCGCTGGGGGTGCCTACGTTGACGAGGCAAGCCAGCAGGTGCGGACACTGCGCAACCTGTTCGGCGCCTTGGGCGCCGGTCTCGTGCTGCTGATTGCAGTTGCCGTGTACTACCAAGTTCGCACTCTGGTGATCCAGCCGCTACTAAGAGTCAAATCTGCGGCTGCTGCGCTGGCCGAAGGGGACCTGACGGTAGACTTGGTGATCGACAGAGACGACGAGCTCGGGCAGCTCATGAGTGCCATGAATCGCATTGGCACGGGGTTGAACAACGTGGTTCAAAGGGTGCGCCAGGGTAGTGAATCGGTTTCTACCGCGAGTGCAGAGATCGCGCAGGGCAATCAAGACCTGAGCTCGCGTACAGAAAGCCAGGCCAGCGCACTGGAAGAGACAGCAGCCTCCATGGAGGAGCTAGGCTCCACCGTCAAGCAGAACGCCGACAACGCGCGCCAGGCCAACCAGTTGGCGCAGAGCGCCTCCACCGTTGCGGAGCAGGGCGGTGAGGTGGTGGCCCAGGTGGTCGACACCATGAAGGGCATCAACGAGTCGAGCCGCAAGATCAACGACATCATCAGCGTGATCGACGGCATCGCCTTCCAGACCAACATCCTGGCGCTGAACGCCGCCGTGGAAGCGGCGCGTGCCGGCGAGCAGGGCCGCGGCTTTGCCGTGGTGGCCGGTGAGGTGCGTTCGCTGGCCGGCCGTTCAGCGGAAGCCGCGAAGGAGATCAAGACCCTGATCACCGACAGCGTGGAGCGGGTAGAACATGGCAGTGCGCTGGTAGACCAGGCCGGCACGACCATGACCGAGGTGGTGACCAGCATCCGCCGCGTGACGGACATCATGGCGGCAATCAGCGTCGCCAGCTCGGAGCAGAGCGCCGGTGTGGGTCAGGTCAGTGAAGCCGTGACCGCCATGGATCAGGCGACACAGCAGAACGCAGCACTGGTGGAAGAGATGGCGGCTGCGGCGGCCAGTCTGCGTGCGCAGGCTGGCGAGCTGGTCCAGACAGTGGCGGTGTTCAAGTTACGCGAAACGGGGGTGCCTCACACCCCCGCGCTGACCAGCTGACGCGCACCTGAGGTGCCCAAGGCACGGTGGTCTTCGTCACTGTGCCTTGGTGATGATCATTGCGCCTGGAAGCCGCTGTCCTTGATGATTTTGGCCCAGGTCTTGCTGTAGGCGCGCTCGCGGGTGGCGAGTTGCTGGCCGGTCATGTGGCCGACGGTCAGGCCCATGGCGGTCAGGCGGTCGCGCACTTCGGGCAGGGCGATGACCTTGGCCAGCGCGTCCGAGTAGCGGTCCAGTGTTGCTTTAGGCGTGCCGTGCGGGGCGAAGATGCCGTAGTAGGGCAGGTCGTCGAAGCCCTTCAGGCCCAGTTCGTCGAAGGTCGGCACATCCGGCAGCGTGGCCTGGCGCTTGGCGCCGATCACCGCCACCATGCGGATCTTGCCCGCCTTGTGGTTTTCGATAAAGTCCGGCACCGAGCCGACGCCGGCAGCAATCTGGTTGCCCAGCATGTCACCCATCATCGGCGCGCTGCCGCGGTAGGGGGCGGCCTGCAGGTCGAGTTTGTATTTCTCGCCGATGACCTTGACGAAGAACTCGGGCGTCGAGGCCGGCGCCGGCACGCCCACCGTGCCCTTGCCCTTGCCCTGCTCGCGCACCCAGGCCACGTACTCGTTGACCGTCTTGGCCGGTGTGCCACCCGAGAGCGCCAGGCCGTTGGCAAAGCTGGCGAAGCCGGCTACCGGCGCGAAGTCCTGCACCGGGTCGAAGCCCGGGTTCTTCATCACCAGCGGCAGGATCGAGATGGTGTGGTCGTGCGACAGGAACAGCACCGAACCGTCGGCCGGCGCGGCCTTCAGCGCCTGCGCCGCGATCTGGCCGCCGGCGCCGGCCTTGTTCTCCACCACCACGGGCGTGCCCAGCTGGTCCTTCAGCTTATCGGCCAGCACGCGGGCGATGGCGTCCGTGCCGCCACCGGGCGGGAAGCCGACCATCAGCTTGATCGTGGCGGGCTGGGCCGTGGCGAGGGAGCCGAACAGCAGACCGGCGGCAGCCAGACCCAGGGTGCGGCGCTTGAAGGCAGAAATCATGAGGTCACTCCAGTGGGGAAAAACAGTTCTATCGCGCCGCAATGTACCACCGGTGCCTGACGCGTCCTTGCTCAGAGCCATCGGAACAGCAAGGGGATCAGCAGCGAGGCCAGCACCACCTGAAGCCCCAGGGCCAGGCCGGCATAGGCGCCGGCATCGGCGTTGACCTGCAGCGCGCGTGCCGCCCCAAGGCCGTGCGAGGTGGTGCCCAGTGCAAAACCGCGCGTCATCCAGCCCTCCGGTGTGGTCGGCACGCGCAGCGCGTCGAACAGGTATTTGCCGCTCAGGGCACCGATGATGCCGGTTAGTACCGCGAACACGGCGGCCAGCGCCGGAATGCCGCCGATCTTTTCGGCGATACCCATGGCCACCGGCGCGGTAACGGATTTGGAGGCCAGTGACAGCAGCACGTCGCTCGGCAAGCCGACCGCCCAACCCAGCAGCAGAGCCGAGCCGGCCGAGGCGCCGCCGCCGAGCAGCGCCGCCAGCAGCAGCGGCAGCCAGCGCCGTTGCAAGGCCTCGCGTCGCTGCCACAGCGGCCAGGCCAGCGCCACCACCGCGGGCCCCAGCAGGAAATGGATGAACTGGGCGCCGGAGAAGTAGCTCGGGTAGGGCACGTCGGTGGCCAGCAGTCCGCCGGCGATGGCAACCACGGTCCACAGCACCGGGTTGGCCCAGGGTGCCTGCTGCTGCCGCACATAGAAAGCATGGGCCAGCACGTACACCACCAGCGTGGCGGTCAGCCCGAACAGCGGGGTGGTGGAGAGGTAGACCCAGAGTTCGACGAACTTCGGCATGGCCTACTCCGCACGGGCACGCTGGTTGAGCAGCCGCAAGACCAGTACCGTGACGGCCAGGCCGATCCAGGTCGACAGCACAATCACCAGCAGCATGCGCAGCCCGTATTCGTTCACCAAGGCGAGGTGCGTCATGACGCCGACGCCAACCGGTACGAACAACAGCGACAGGTGTGACAGCAGGTAGTCGGCGCAGGCCGACACCGGCGTGCGCACCGACTCGAAGCGCAATGCGCCCAGCAGCAGCACCATGCCCACCACCGGGCCCGGGAAAGGCAGGTGCAGACCGCGCGCTGCCAGCTCACCGGCCGACTGCAGCAACAGCAACCAGGCGAAGCCGCGCAGGGCGTTCATCAAAAACGCGGCAGGTCCGGGTGGCTGATCTGGCCGCCACGCACCAGCATCTTGCCGTACTCGGCGCAACGGTTGTGCGTCGGGATCACCTTGCCCGGGTTGAGCAGGCCTTGCGGGTCGAAGGCGCGCTTGAGGGCGAACATCTGCTCGCTCTCCTCCCGGCTGAATTGCACGCACATGGAGTTGAGCTTTTCCACGCCCACGCCGTGTTCCCCGGTGACGGTGCCGCCCATGGCGACGCTGGTCTCCAGGATGTCTGCGCCAAAGAGCTCACAGCGGTGCAGCTGGTCCGGATCGTTGGCATCGAACAGGATCAGCGGATGCAGGTTGCCATCGCCAGCATGGAAGACGTTGAGGCACGTCAGACCGTATTTCCGTTCCATGTCCTGGATGGCCTGCAGGATGTCGGCCAGGCGCTTGCGCGGAATGGTCGAGTCCATGCACATGTAGTCGGGCGACAGACGGCCGCTGGCCGGGAAGGCGTTCTTGCGTCCGCTCCAGTAGCGCAGGCGCTCGGCCTCGTCGCGGCTGACGGCGATGGCGGTGGCACCGGCGCCACGCAGCACCTCGCTCATGCGGCCGATTTCTTCTTCCACCTCTTCGGGGGTGCCGTCGCTCTCGCACAGCAAGATGGCCTCGGCGTTGAGGTCATAGCCGGCGTGCACGAAGTCCTCCACCGCCGCGGTCATGGGCTTGTCCATCATCTCCAGCCCGGCCGGGATGATGCCGGCGGCGATCACGGCGGCGACGGCCTCACCGGCCTTGCGCACGTCATCGAAGCTGGCCATGATGCAGCGCGCCAGCTGCGGCTTGGGCACCAGGCGTACCGTGACGTCCATCGTCACGGCCAGCATGCCTTCGCTGCCGATCAGCACGCTGAGCAGGTCATAGCCCGCCACGTCCAGTGCTTCGCTGCCGAACTCCACCGGTTCGCCGGCGACGGTGTAGCCGCGCACCTTGAGCACGTTGTGCACCGTCAGGCCGTATTTGAGGCAGTGCACGCCACCCGAGTTCTCGGCCACGTTGCCGCCGATGGTGCAGGCGATCTGGCTCGACGGGTCAGGGGCGTAATACAGCCCGTAGGGCGCGGCGGCCTCGCTGATCGCGAGGTTGCGCACGCCGGCCTGCACCACGGCTGTGCGGCTCAAGGGGTCGATTTTCAGGATCTGATTGAACTTAGCCAGCGACAGCGTGACGCCCATCGGGTTGGGCATGGCACCGCCCGACAGGCCGGTGCCGGCACCGCGCGCCACCACCGGTACACCCAGGTCATGACAGGTCTTGAGTACCGCCTGCACCTGCGCTTCGGTTTCCGGCAGGGCGACCACCAGCGGGCGCTGACGATAGGCAGTCAGGCCGTCGCACTCATAGGGCGTGACGTCCTCGGCCTGCCACAGCAGGGCATGCGCCGGCAGGACGGCCTGCAGGGCCTGGACGACTTGCGTTTGCCGCTCGGCGCGCGCCGCGGAGTCGAGCATCTGGGGGGTGGCAGGGGCGTTCATGGTCCGACGATTCTAGACCCGGGTACCTATAATTTGGGTCCTTACACCTTTACTCTGGCGGTAGCTACCGTGTCTGATCGTCTGGCGGTACTGCCGCAATACCTGTTGCCGAAAAAAGTGCTGACGGCCATGGCCGGGCAGCTGGCGGGCGCCTCGCTGGGCGGTCTGACCACCGGCATGATCCGTCGCTTTATCCAGCGCTACGGCGTGGACATGGGCGAGGCCGCCAACCCCGATCCGGCGAGCTACGCGACCTTCAACGAGTTCTTCACCCGCGCACTCAAGCCCGGTGCCCGGCCGCTGGCGCAGGCCGACTGGGTCTGTCCGGTCGACGGTGCCATCAGCCAGTTCGGCCCGATCGAGCACGACCAGATCTTCCAGGCCAAGGGGCACCGCTACAGCACCACCGCGCTGCTGGGCGGCGAGGCAGCGCTAGCGGCAGCTTTTGAGGGTGGTCACTTCGCCACCCTGTACCTGAGTCCGCGTGACTACCACCGCATCCACATGCCGTGTGACGGCACGTTGACGCGCATGGTCTATGTGCCGGGCGAGCTGTTTTCCGTCAACCCGACCACGGCGCGCGGTGTGCCGGGCCTGTTCGCGCGCAACGAACGCGTGGTCTGTCACTTCGACACTGCACACGGGCCGCTGGCTCTGGTGCTGGTGGGCGCCACCATCGTCGGCAGCATGGCCACGGTCTGGCACGGCGTGGTCAACCCACCCCGTCGGCCGCAGCTGCAAGCCTGGTCGTATGCGCCGGGCACTGTGCAGTTGAAGCAGGGTGACGAGATGGGGCGTTTTCTGCTCGGCTCCACGGTCGTGCTGGTGTGGCCGCAAGGGCAGATCCGCTTCAACCCGGCGTGGCAGCCGGCGCGTGCGATCCGACTGGGCGAGCTGATGGGCGAGCATCCGGCTGGGTAATACCCCGCATGCCGGGGTCTTGGCCGGCGTGCTAAGCTGGTTGTAAGTTTCACGAAGAAACGCACAACCGGAGACCGTTATGCCAGGCCTGCTGCCCCATGTTGACCCGGACGGGTTGCTCGAATTTTCCGTCGTCTACACCGACCGCGCCCTCAATCACATGTCCAAGCGCTTCCAGGGCGTGATGAAGGACATTTCCGGCATCCTGAAGGAGGTCTACCACGCCCGGTCGGCGGTGCTGGTCCCCGGCAGCGGCACCTTCGGCATGGAGGCCGTGGCGCGCCAGTTCGCCACCGGCAAGAAGACCCTGGTCATCCGCAATGGCTGGTTCAGCTACCGCTGGACCCAGATCTTCGAGATGGGCAGCATCCCGGCTTCGTCCACGGTGCTCAAGGCCCGTCGCGTCGGCACCGGCGCCCAGGCGCCCTGGGTGCCGTGTCCGGTGGACGAAGTAGTGGCCACCATCAAGGCCCAGAAGCCCGACGTGGTGTTCGCCCCGCACGTCGAGACCGCAGCCGGCATGATGTTGCCCGACGACTACCTGCGCAAGGTCACGGACGCCGTGCATGAGGTTGGCGGTCTGTTCGTGCTGGACTGCATCGCCTCCGGCTGCATGTGGGTCGACATGCAGGCTACCGGCGTGGATGTGCTGGTCAGCGCGCCGCAAAAGGGCTGGAGCGGTTCGCCCGCCTGCGCCATGGTCATGCTCAGCGAGCGTGCCCGCCAGGCGATCGAGGGCACCACCAGCACCAGCTTTGCGGCCGACCTCAAGAAGTGGCTGCAGGTGATGGAGGCCTATGAAAACGGCGGCCACACCTACCACACCACCATGCCGACTGATGCGCTGGCGCGCCTGGACCAGGTGATGCGCGAGACCAAGGAATATGGTTTCGAGAAAGTTCGCCAGGAACAGATCACCCTGGGCGCCAAGGTGCGGGCCCTGCTGGAGCGCCGCGGCTTCGTCAGCGTCGCGGCCGAGGGCTACAAGGCGCCGGGTGTGGTGGTCAGCTACACCACCGATCCCGAAGTCCAGAACAGCAAGAAGTTCCTCGGGCTGGGCCTGCAGACCGCCGCCGGTGTGCCGCTGCAGTGCGACGAGCCGGCCGACTTCAGCACCTTCCGCATCGGCCTCTTCGGTCTGGACAAGCTGCACAACCCTGACCGTAGCGTGGCGCAATTGTCCGAGGCGCTCGACAAGCTGGGCTTCACAGAAAAAGTGGCGGCTACCGCCTGACGCTGATCGTCGTAGAAAGCAAAACGCCCCTGGCCGAGCGGCCAGGGGCGTTTTTTCTTCAGGGGCGCTGCTTACTTGAAGATCACCGTCTTGTGGCCGTTGAGCAGCACGCGGTGCTCGCTGTGCCACTTCACGGCGCGCGCCAGCACCTGGCTCTCGGTGTCGCGGCCGATGGCCGTGAGGTCCTCCACCGTCTTGCTGTGGTCGACGCGAGCCACGTCCTGCTCGATGATCGGGCCTTCGTCGAGGTCGGCCGTCACGTAGTGGGCGGTGGCGCCGATCAGCTTCACGCCGCGGTCGTGCGCCTGGTAGTAGGGCTTGGCGCCCTTGAAGCTGGGCAGGAAGCTGTGGTGGATGTTGATGGCCTTGCCCGAGAGCTTGCGGCACAGGTCGTCCGACAGCACCTGCATGTAGCGCGCCAGCACCACCAGCTCGGCGTTTTCGGCCTGGATCACCTCGTACTGCTTCGCTTCGGCCTGCGCCTTGGTGGCTGCCGTGACCGGAATGTGGTGGAAGGGCACGTTGTAGCTGGCGGCCAGCTGGTAGAAGTCGCGGTGATTCGAGACGATGGCGCGGATGTCGATCGGTAACAGGCCGATCTTCCAGCGGAACAGCAGGTCGTTCAGGCAGTGGCCTTCCTTGCTGACGAAGATCACCGTGCGCATGGCTTGGCTGGCCGGGTGCAGGCTCCACTGCATGGCGTAGGGCTCGGCAAACAGCTTGAGCTTGAGCTGCAGATCCTCATAAGACACCTGGGCGCAGGAGAACTGCACGCGCATGAAGAACAGGCCGGTGGCGTGGTCGTTGTACTGCGCGGCTTCTTCGATGTTGCCGCCGTGCTCCAGCAGAAACCCGGACACTGCGTGTACCAGGCCCAGGCGGTCGGGGCAGGAGAAGGTGAGGATATAGGCGTTGCTCATGGTCCGATTGTCGCAGGATGGATGGGAAAAAGGTGTCGCCGCCGGCATTCGTCGTCAGTCTCCGCGTGCCGGCGCAGCCGTTCGGTACCCTGCGTGGGCAGGCAAAGAAGGACATCGGGCGATACTACGGGCAATTGTCAAATTGTTCATGCGTCCGAATTCTGTCCTGCGCGTCGCGTTGACGCTGCTGCTGGCCCTGGGCGCGGCCGCCCTGTGTGTCTGGCTCCATACCCCCTTGCCCTGGATGATCGGTCCGCTGCTGGCGACCGCGCTGGCTTCCATGCTGCGCGCACCGACCGCCAGCTGGGGCCCGCTGCGCAACGCCGGCCAGTGTGTCATCGGAACCGCGCTCGGCCTGTATTTCACGCCGCAGGTGGCGGCGTTGGTGGGCAGCCTGTGGTGGGCCATCGCGCTGGGCATTGCGTGGGCACTGCTGCTCGGTGCGCTGTTCGGTGCCTGGCTGCAGCGCCTGCATGCCCACCGCCTGCCGGGCCTGAACCGTGCCACCACCTGGTTTGCCGGCGCCATCGGCGGCGCCTCGGAGATGACGCTGCTGGCCGAGCGCGCCGGCGGCCGCACCGAGCTGGTGGCCTCAGCGCACAGCATGCGGGTGTTGATGGTCACGGTGCTGATTCCCTTTGGCATGCAGTTCAGCGGCCTGCACGGGTTGGACCTGCTGCCGGCGCCGGCGCGCGAGGTGCACTGGGACGGCCTGGTCCTGCTGGCGGCATTGGCGGCAGTGGCCGCCTGGGTGCTGCAGCGGCTGGACCGGGCCAACCCCTGGTTCATGGGCGCGCTGCTGGTGGCCATGGGCCTGACCATGGCCGGCATCGAGCTCTCCGCCTTGCCCGCCTGGCTGTCGAATGCGGCGCAGCTGGTGATCGGTGTCAGTCTGGGGGTGCGTTTCAACCCGGCGTTTGTGCACACGGCGCCGCGCTGGCTGGCCTCGGTGGCCGGTGGTACGCTGGTAATGATGGTGGTCTGTGCCGTGTTCGCCTGGGGGCTGGCGCAACTCACGCAGTTGCATCCGGCCACGCTGGTTCTGGCCACCTCGCCCGGCGGCATTGCCGAGATGTCGATCACGGCCAAGGTGCTGCAACTGGGCGCGCCGGTGGTAACGGCCTTCCAAGTCTGCCGCCTGGTGGCGGTACTGTTGTTGCTGGAGCCGTTGTACCGCTGGCGCTACCAGCGTCAGGGCTGATCCGGGTCAGTGAATGACCAGCGGTGTCTGCGCCAGTTCGGCGTACTGCGCCAGCGTGTCTTCCACCTCTTCCTGGGTGGGCGTGCTGCGCTGCCATTCGGTCAGGCGCTGCTGGAACAGCTCGGCCCAGGAGCCGTCGAGGTAGAGCTCCTTGCCGGAGCGCTTGTCGACGATCTCGAAGCCCTGGCGCTGTAGCGCCGGCTTTTCGGCCGCAGCCTCGCTGCCTTCATCGTGCTCAACCGCTGCCAGGTGCGTGACCGTGAAGGATTCCGAGTCGTAAAGCATGTGCATGGTGTTCGCTACTCCCAACGTCTTGAAACGCAAGTGGGGTTCCGACCTGCAATTTCAAGCCTGGGTACAGCGTACCACCGATCCGGCACCTGTGCGCGCTTCACGGCGCGCTGCTGCTGCGCCACTGCTGATCGACGTAATCACCGTTATCTTGCGTCAGCCGTATGCGCACCGGCAGGTAGCCCAGGGCCGGCGCCAGCCAGATCTCTACGTACAGGTCGTGCGGCCGGCTGGGCGTGCGGGTGAGCTTGAGCGTGTCCTGGTCACCGCCCGGCAGGCTCAGGCGCTCGTCCCCGTCGACCACGAAGCGCCAGGTGTCGGATTCGCGCGCGCCCACCGCCTGCATCTGGAAGGCCGTGCCGCGCGGGTAGCGCTGCGGCTCGGCAGCAATCAGGCTGGCGATCTGCATGAAGATACTGAGCTGGTCCTGCGCGCCGGGCTGCAGTGGCGCTTCCGGGGTGTTGGCGCTGAAGATCACCTGTCCTTTGTCGTACTCGAAGTGTGCCGCCACCTCGCTGCGCACCTTGTCCGAAAAGCGCTTGGGCGCCAGGCCCTCGGGCGTGATACGGCCGCGGCTGGTCTGCTTGCGTGAGCCGAGCAGGAACAGCCGCACCTCCAGCTGCGCCTCGTAGTTCTCGCCATCGTGGCTCCACAGCAGCTCGCCGGCGGCGCTGTAGTTGAACTGCTTGACCTGGCCGACGATGTCGTACTTCAGGCGCAGCGAGCCCGGCACCAGGGGGGTGGGCGCCGGTGGCGGGGCTGCAGGCGCGGGGGCGGCTTCCGGCGCACTGGCGGTTACGGCCGGCGCGGTCGTTGTTGTTGTTGGGGCCTCCGTTGGCACTGTTGCCGTCGGGATCTCAGCCGGCGCCGGTGCCGGCGCGGCCTTCGGCGCTGGCGCCTCGACCGGTGGGGGCGGTGGTGCGGGGCGCGGTCGTTGTGGGCGCGCGGCCGGTGCGGGCGGCAAAGGCGGCGGCGGCTCGATGGGGCGGGGGATCAAGGGCCGCTGCAGCGTCGGGCTGGGCGGGTCGAGCTGGAAGTCCAGGCCGCCGAGCAGCAACAGATGGAGCGTCAGCACCGCTGCACCCAGCAGCGCCAGCTGCCGCCACGGCACCGTGGGCGGGTAACTGGCGATGGCGGGGGGCGGAGGTGCCACGTGAGTCAAGGGTGGTAGCCCAGTTCGGCGGACAGTTGCCGCGCCGCGGCCCGCAGGGGTGTGGCAACGGCGCCGTTCCAGGCCGTGTCGAAGCTGGTCGCCGGGCCCATGGCGACGATGCCCAGCACCAGGTGGCCGTCGAAATCGAACACCGGCGCGCAGAAACCGGCAATGCCCGGCAGCAGCGTGTCCACCACACGCGCCAGGCCTTTCTCTCGCACTTCGCGCAGCGTCTGCTGCAGTTCGGCCTGCGTGCGGGGCAGGTCGGTGCGGCCGAGCTGGCGCGCGCGGGCCAGTTCTTTGCGCAGCAGCGGCGCCACCGCCTCGCGCGACGCATGGGCGGCAAAGCAGCGCCCGGTGGCCGATGACAGCAGCGGCATCACGTCGCCCAGGCGCAGGTTGACGGTGACCGACTGCGGTGATTCCTCCCAGTGCACGATGGTCGGTCCAAAGTTGCCCCAGACCGCCAGCGCCAGCGTGTGGCCGATGCGCTCCATCAGGGCCGGCATGCGCTCGCGCGCCAGCTTCACGGCATCGAGCCGGGTGATCGCGGCCAGGCCGAGCTTGAGCGCCGCGGGGCCGAGGTCGTAGCGGGTGCTGGCGCCGTCCTGGCTGACCAGGCCGAGGCGCTGAAAACTCACCAGGTAGCGGTGGGCCTTGGCCGCGCTCATGTCGGCCGCAGCGGCCAGGTCGCGCAGCATCAGGGGGCCGCGCGCGCGCGCCAGGGCGTCCAGCAGCGCGAAGCCGACCTCGACCGACTGGATGCCTGCGCGTGTCTTCTCCATGATCTAATCGCGAGATGCCTTCTGTACGGTGAAAAAACCGGTTTGACGATACTTGACTCAAGAAGACTTCAATGAAGCTTGCAACCTACAAGGACGGCTCGCGCGATGGGCAACTGGTGGTCGTCTCGCGCGACCTGAGCACCGCGCATTATGCGACCGGCATTGCCAACCATCTGCAGCAGGTGCTGGATGACTGGAACTTCCTGTCGCCCCAGCTGCAGGACCTGTACGTCACCTTGAACCAGGGCAAGGCGCGTCACGCCTTTCCCTTCGATCCGCACATGTGCATGGCGCCACTGCCGCGTGCCTACCAGTGGGCCGACGGCTCTGCCTACATCAACCATGTGGAGCTGGTGCGCCTGGCGCGCAAATCCGAGGTGCCGGCCAACTATTACACCGAGCCGCTGATGTATCAGGGCGGCAGTGACGACTTCCTTGGTCCCCACGACGACGTGGTGTGCGTGAGCGAGGCGCACGGCATCGACTTCGAGGCCGAGGTGGCGGTGGTCACCGGCGACGTGCCCATGGGCGCCACGCCCGAGCAGGCGCTCGACGGCATCCGTCTGGTGATGCTGGCCAATGACGTCAGCCTGCGCAACCTGATTCCCGACGAACTCGCCAAGGGTTTTGGCTTCCTGCAAAGCAAGCCGGCCACCGCCTTCAGCCCGGTGGCGGTGACGCCGGACGAACTGGGCGAGGCCTGGGAGAACGGCCGCGTGCACCTGACACTGCAGAGCGTCTGGAACGGCCGCACGGTCGGCATGTGCGAGGCGGGCAGCGAGATGACCTTTCACTTCGGCCAGCTGGTTGCCCACCTGGCGAAGACGCGCAATGTGCGCGCCGGCAGCATCATCGGCTCGGGCACCGTAAGCAATCGCGCCACCGAGGTGAACGGCAAGCAGGAGTGGACCAAGGGCTACAGCTGCATTGCCGAGAAACGCGCCATCGAGACCATCCAGGACGGCCAGCCCGGCACCGACTACATGAAGTTCGGTGACACCATCCGCATCGAGATGAAGGGCCGCGACGGCCTCTCCGTCTTCGGCGCCATCGAACAGACGATTGCCGCGCTGGGTTAAAGTCGCCGACATGTCCAATGGTCAGGGAGACAGATTCGTCATGCAACTGAACTGGAAGCAACGCATACGACGTGCCGGCCTGGTGCTGGCAGCGCTGGCCACCGGCTTGGCGCAGGCGCAGACGCCAGTGGCGGCATCGGCCGCCTTGCGTGTGCTGGTCAACCCGGGCGACAGCGGCGAGCAGTCGCGTGTGGCCACCTATGGTGCCTGGAAAACGGCGCTGGAGCAGGCGCTGCGCAAGGAGCGTGTGGCCAATGTGTCAGTGACGCTGTCCAACGACGCCACCGCTGACCTGCAGGCCACCCGCTCGCGCATCCAGGACATCTTCGTCGCGCCGGCGCACGTCATCGGCAGCGCGGTGCGCTATGGCTACACCCCGGTGCTCGGGCTGGACAAGCCGATCCAGGCCGTGCTGGTGGCACCCAAGGACAGCCCGGTCGGCAACCTGGCGCAGGCGGCCGGCAAGCGCCTGGGCCTGCCGCTGCAGGACAGCGTGGTCACCTACCTGCTGCGCGGCGAGGTCAACGCCGCCAACACCACCATCAAGCGCCACTTCGGCGCGCTGTACGAGACCCGCTACCAGGAGGCGCTGCTGCCCTGTCTGCAACTGCGCCGTTGTGACGTGGTGGTGGTCGAGCGCGCGCTGTTCGAGCGCTGGGTCGCCGCCGGCGAGCCGCTGAAGGTGGTGCTGGAGTCCAAGCCGGTGCCGGGCCTGAGCGTGGCCATCCGCGACGGCGTGCGTCCCACGCCCGAGGCGTTGAATGCCTCGCTCGGCGAGGCGCTGGCCGCCACCGGCCTGCTGCGTGCCGAGAACGCCAAGGCGGTGCCGCAGACGGCGGCCGCCTTCGACTATGTCTCCACCCTGGGCTATTTCACGCCGCGCAGCCTGCCGGGCGCCAACGTGGTGGACGCCAAGACGGTGGCGCAGCTGATGCAGCGCGGTGCCAGCTACATCGACACCCGCACCGATGCCGAGTTCAAGGCCGGCCATGTGCCGGGCGCCAAGCTGGTGCCTTATGTGGAGAAGAGCGCCAAGGACGCCGATTTCGATGCCAAGCAGGACCAGTTCGATCTGGCGAAGCTGCCCGGCGAGCGCGGCGCCGAACTCATCTTCGCCTGCAACGGTGCCGAATGCTGGAAGAGCTTCAAGGCCAGCCATGCGGCGCTCAAGGCCGGCTACACCAAGGTCTACTGGTTCCGTGGTGGTTTCCCGGAGTGGCGCAGCGCGGGCTTGAAGACAGAAGGCGGCTGAAGCAGCGCACGTCCCAAAGACAACGGGGGCCGGTGGTGACACCGGCCCCCGTTCTTCATGGGCGCGTGACTCAGGCCTGACCCTGCATGCGATCGTGCTTCAGGAAGTATTGCTTGGCCATGGCGACCAGCTGGCCGTCGCTCGGGTGGTCGCTGCTGACCACGCCGATGATGGCCTTGGCGATGTCCTTGTCATGGCGTTCGCAATGCGCCTTGAACTCGTCCTTGGCCTGGGCCGGGCCGGTTACCAGGACCTCGTGCACGCCCTTGAGCGACTCGGCGACGGCGTGGTAGTAGTTGTCATCCGAGCTGTTGTGGCCGCCGGCCGGGCTGTGGTGGCCCTGGGCGCCCGGGCCGCGGCCCGAACCCTGGTGCGAGCCGGTGTGGCCGCCCGTGGCCTTGTGGGTGCTGCGCGACTTGATGCGCTGCGACTCGACATGCTCGCGGTCGAACATGATGACGTGGGCTTCCGAACGGTCGAGCCAGACGATGGCGTGGTAGGTAGACATGGGTTCCTCCGTGGTATGACGTGTCTGTTGAAATGGCTTCAGGCGTTGCGGCCGCGGCTGTGTTCGAACTTGTCCTGGCAGTCGATGCAGCGCGGTGTCTCGGGCGCGGCGTGCAGGCGAGCGGCCGGGATGTCGACGCCGCAGTCGGTGCACACGCCGTAGACGCCGTCTTCAATGCGCTTGAGCGCAGCGTCAATGGCGTCCAGCTCGGCGCTCTCGCGCGCATCTAGCGTGAATTCCAGCTCGCGCTCGGTGGCCATCTGTGCGCGCGAATCCTCGCTGCGCTCACCGAAATGCTCGGCCGAGGCTTCGACACGGCCGATGGTGCCGCCACGCAGGCTGGCGATCTGGGCCAGCAGGCTGGCACGCTGCTCCTGCAGCTGCTTCTTGAAGGGGGCGGTCAGTTGGGTACTCATGCAGTTCTCCGTTTCAATAAACCAACTATGCGCCCGCCGGTCGATGACGTCTTTGACACAAGTCAAGACAGTGGGGCGACGCAGCCCGACGGCGCAGGCGGGAAATGCCTGCAGAATGACGCCATAACCACAAGCAGGAGACAACGGCATGGACTACAGCCGCTACCAGACCTTGAACATCACGCGCCGCGGCGACGCCGGCGCCGTGCTCGACATCCAGATGAAGGCCCTCAACGGCAAGCTGCCGACGGCCGACCACCATGGCCACCGCGAACTGACCGAGATCTGGCGCGACGTGAGTGCCGATGACTCGGTGCGCTGCGCCGTGCTGCGCGGCGAAGGGCAGGGCTTTTCCGGCGGTGGCGACCTGGCGCTGGTGCAGGACATGGCACGCGACTTCGCAGTGCGCAGCCGCGTCTGGAAGGAAGCGCGCGACCTGGTCTACAACGTCATCAACTGCGACAAGCCGATCGTGAGTGCCATGCACGGCCCGGCGGTCGGTGCCGGCCTGGTGGCCGGCCTGCTGGCCGACATCTCGATCGCCAGCAAGAGTGCCAAGATCGTCGATGGTCACACGCGCCTCGGCGTAGCGGCCGGTGACCACGCGGCCATCGTCTGGCCGCTGCTGTGCGGCATGGCCAAGGCCAAGTACTACCTGATGCTGTGCGAGCCGGTCAGCGGCGAGGAGGCCGAGCGCATCGGCCTGGTCTCGCTGGCGGTGGATGAGGCCGAGCTGCTGCCGCGCGCCTACGCCGTGGCCGACCAGCTGGCCGCCGGCAGCCAGAGCGCGATCCGCTGGACCAAGTACGCCCTCAACAACTGGCTGCGCCAGGCCGGCCCGTCCTTCGACACCTCGTTGGCGCTGGAGTTCATGGGCTTTGGCGGGCCGGACGTGCACGAGGGCGTGGCCTCGCTGCGGGAGCGGCGCCCGGCAAAGTTCTGAAACACCCCCAAGCTGCGCGCACTGCGTGTCGCCGCCAGACAGGCCCGCGCCAGAGGCTGTGGCTCTTCGGCCTGTCCAAGCCTGCGCAGGCAGGCTCGGAGCCGCAGTCCTCAGCCCCTGGCAGGGGGCAACGCCAGTGGCCCGGCCGAGCCGGTTCCACGGCGTTCCTGGTGGGGAGCACCTCAGCGCAACGAGTTCATGAAACATGTGTGGCGCTTTCGGGCTGTCATAATCCGGTCCATGCAGACCCTGCGCCGCGCCCACTTCCTTGCCCGCTTCGTGCTGGTGTGGTTCGCGCTCGCGCTCGGCGCGGCGATCGCGTCGCCGATCGTCAAGCCGCAGTCCATGGAGCTGGTCTGCTCCGCCGGCGGCGCGGTCAAGCTGGTGGTCAGCGACGATGCCGCCCCGGCACCGTCCGGCCACACGCTGGACTGCCCGCTGTGCATGGTCAGCAGCGCACCGCCGCCGGCGCTGCAGCTGCAGGTCGAACCGCAACAGCCGCTGGCGCACGCCCTGCGCCCCATCCCCGCGGCCCACATCGCCGGCCGCACCGCCGCGCCATTGCCGGCGCGCGGGCCGCCCGCCTTTTCCTGAGCTATCAAAATCGTAGCGCCTGACGCCCGTATCACGGGTGTGACGGCTGATTCTGTTTGATATTTTCCAGGAGTAGGCATGGCTTACCCTTTTCGAGCCTTGGCCCGTGTGCTGGTCGCCGCCGGGCTGCTGGCGCTGATGCTGGTGGTTGCGGGCTGCCAGCGCACTGATGAAGATCGGCCGGCGTTCCGCGGGATGGACCTCACCGGTGCCAGCTATGGCCGCGATTTCCGTCTGACCGACCCCGAGGGACGCGAGCGCACCCTGGCTGATTTCAAGGGCCAGGTGGTACTGCTGTATTTCGGCTTCACCCAGTGCCCCGACGTCTGCCCGACGGCGCTGACGCGGGCGGCCGAGGCCAAGCGGTTGCTGGGAAGCGAGGGCGAACGCCTGCAGGTGATCTTCGTCACGATCGACCCCGAGCGCGATCTGCCGGCCGTTCTGAAGGCGTACACCGCGGCCTTCGATCCGACTTTCCTTGGCCTGTACGGCGACACCGAGCGCACCCGCCAGACGGCCGAGCACTTCAAGGTCTATTACAAGAAGGTGCCCACCGGCGGCTCCTACACCATGGACCACTCGACCCTGTCGTACGCCTTTGACCCGCAGGGCCGGCTGCGCCTGGCCTTGCGTCACGAGCAGAACGCACCCGACTACGCACACGACCTGCGCCTGCTGCTGCAAGGGCGATGAGCCGGGCAGCCCTATTTCACTTTCTTCACTGCAACCAGGAGTTCATCATGCGATTCATCCAACGTCTGCTTCTCGCCTTGACCCTTGCCTTCGCCAGTTTGGCCATGCCAGCCTGGGCGGGTGACACCGACCCGCTGTTCATCAATCTCACCACCGACGAGCCGCACCGCGCCAACATGGCCATGACCTTCGGCCTGCACCAGCACGAGAACGGCCATCCGCTGACCATCTTCCTGAACGACCGTGCCGTCCTGCTGGGCTCGAAGGCGCAGGCCGGCAAGTTCGGCGAGCAACAGAAGAAGCTGCAGGAGCTGATGCAAAAAGGTGCCATCGTGCTGGTGTGCCCCATGTGCATGCAGCACTACGGCGTGGCCGAGGCAGATCTGCTGCCGGGCCTGCAGGTCAGCAACCGCAAGCTGTCGGGCGACGCGCTGTTCCGTGACAACACCAAATCGATGACCTGGTAAGCCGTCGCTCCTCTTTTTTCGTCCCACTGTTTCCATCCCACTGAAAGGAATTCCCATGAAACGTATCACCCTTACCCTCGCAGCGCTGGCTCTGGCCGCTGCCGCCCACGCCCAGGTCTCCGTCAAAGAGCCCTGGGTGCGCGCTACCGTGCCGCAGCAGAAGGCCACTGGCGCCTTCATGCAACTTGTCTCGGCCAAGGATGCCAAGCTGGTCGAGGCCAAGTCGCCCGTGGCCGGTGTGGTGGAAATCCACGAAATGGTCATGGTCGACCAGGTCATGAAGATGCGTGCCATTCCCGGTCTGGAACTGCCAGCCGGCAAGGCGGTGGAACTCAAGCCCGGCGGCTACCACGTCATGCTGATGGACCTCAAGGGCCAGGTGAAGGACGGCGACATGGTGCCGCTGACCCTGGTGGTCGAAGGCCGCGACGGCAAGCGCCAGACGCTGGAACTCAAGGTGCCGGCCCGTCCGCTCAATGCCGCAGCGCAGAAGGACATGAGCCAGGGCGGCGGCCATGGCCACGGCATGAAGCACTGAGCCACCGTCTGCTCGCGTTGACACCGTGCTGACCTCACTGTCCAAGGCATGAACCGCTGGCGTACGCTCCGCCCGGGCCTGTGGCTGGCCGTGGCCTTGATTCTGCTGGGTGCGCTCGCGCCCACGGTGTCGCGCGCCCTGGCCAGCCGTGCCGCGGCGGCGCCGTCGGCGATCGAGGTCTGCACTTCTGAAGGACCGCGTTGGCTGGACCTGAGGTCCGCCACGCCGTCCGATCCGGCTATTTCCGGCACGACCGCCTCTGAAGGGCAGGGCGTCGTGCCTTCGATGGATCATTGCCCCTTTTGCCTGCTCGTCGCTGAACGGCTGGGGCCGCCGCCCGCGGCTTCTATGCACTTCTTCAATGCGGAATCTGGTTTGGCCCCACCGGACGCGCAGGCACTTTTCTTTGATTCCGAAACCCGCGCAGCCGTCCTGCCGCGCGGCCCGCCGCGGCACGCTTGACTCCACATCAACAGACACCGCCTGAGTCGGCAAGACAGGCGGCGTCTCCTGCATCGTTTTCTCAAGGAGGGTGGAATGAAACCACTGGAACTTTCGCTGATGCGCGCGCTGACGCATCTGAACATCGGCGCCGCGCTGGCGCTGCTGCTTTGGCTGGCCCCGCGGGCTACGGGGGGCTGACATGACAGCCACGCAACGCCCTGCACGCCGGGTCAGCCGGCTGGCTGTCTTTGTCGTGCTGCATCTGGTCGCGCTGGCGCTGGCCTGGGCCGTCGCCACGCTGGTCAGCCGCAGCCACGCCGAGCTCTCCGCCGGCGGCAGCCAACTGCGCCTGATTCCGCTGACGGACACGCGCTAGGCCCGGCACGGCGCGACCCACGCAACAAACCACACTACACAACTGGAGCATGACTTGAACAAGAACCAACTCGCGGTCGCGCTGGCCCTGGCCTTCCCGCTCGCCTGGCCGGTCGCGGCACAGACTACGGTGACCGACGCAGATGACAGCCGGGTCGAACCGTCCGTCCTCAACATCGTCACCATCACCGGCAGCCGTGAACAGACGCAGCTCATGAAGTCGCCGGCCTCGGTCGGCGTGATCAGCGCCGAGGCCATCCAGCAGACCGGCCCCATGCACCCGCAGCAGATCATCGGCCAGGTGCCGGGCGCGGCGGTGGCGGTGACCAACGGCGAAGGCCACACCACCGCCATCCGCCAGCCCTTCACCACCAGCCCGGTCTACCTTTTCCTGGAAGACGGCATCCCGACCCGCGCCACCGGCTTCTTCAACCACAACGGCCTGTACGAGACCAACATCCCGCAGGCCGGCGGCATCGAGGTCGTCAAGGGCCCGGGTTCGGCGCTCTACGGTTCGGACGCGATTGCCGGCATCGTCAACGTGCTGTCGCGTGTGCCGTCGGCCAAACCGGCGGCCTCGGTCACCGGTGAGCTGGGCAGCTTCGGCTGGCAGCGCCTGCTGCTCGACGGCACCACCGGCACAGGCGAAGGCGCCGTGCGCATCGGTGCCAACCTGACGCACACCGACGGCTGGCGCGAGAAGACGGCCTATGACCGGCAGAGCGTGAACCTGCGCCACGACCAGGGTCTGGATGCCGGTGCTACGCTCAAGACCATCCTGGGCTACACCAAGATCGACCAGCAGACCGGCGCCAACTCGTCGCTGACCTACCGCGACTACATCGACAACCCGACCAAGAACAACTTCGGCATCGCCTGGCGCAAGGTCGACGCGCTGCGCCTGTCCGCCCAGTACGAGCGGGAAACCGGCACCTCGCTGCTGAGCATCACGCCCTACCTGCGCAGCAATGCGATGGACCTCAACGGTTCCTACAACCTGAGCTCCGATCCGCGCGTCGAGAAGACCAATGTGTTCTCGCTCGGCGTGATGGCCAAGTGGCGGCAGGATTTCGAGGGCGCGACCAAGCCGCGCCTGATCGTCGGCCTGGACATGGAGCGCAGCCCGGGCAAGCGCACCGAAGACAGCCTGAACGTCTCCACCGCCGGCTCGGGGGCCGACCGCAACTACTACGCCTACACCATGGGTAACCGCATCTACGACTACGACGTCACCTTCAAGAGTCTGTCGCCCTATGTGCAGGGCGAGTTGTCGCCCACGCAGGCGCTGCGCCTGACGGCCGGTCTGCGTTTCGACAGCATCGGTTACGACATGAGCAACAACATCACGACCAGTACCACACGCGCCGGGGCGACGTCGCGCTACTACGGGCAGATCGCCTCGGCCTCGGTCGACTACACGAACTGGAGCCCCAAGCTCGGCGCCACGCTGGCGCTGAGCCCGAGCAGCAGCCTCTACGCCTCGTACAACCACGGCTTCCGTGCGCCGTCGGAGAGCCAGCTGTTCCGCGCCGGCAGCGACACCGCGGCCAATGCCCTGACCAAGGCGCGGCTGGCGCTGGACCTCAAGCCCATCAAGGCGCGTCAGGTCGAGCTCGGCTGGCGTGGTGTGGCGGCCGGCTGGTCCTATGACGTTGCCGCCTACCAGCTGACCAAGACCGACGACCTGGTGAGCCAGCGCGACCTCGCCACCAACGTCAGCACCACGCTCAATGCGGGCAAGACCGAACACACCGGCCTGGAGCTGGCGCTGGGCAAGTCGCTCAGCCCGCGCTGGCGCGTCGACACCGCGCTGTCGTATGCGGTGCACCGCTATGTCGACTGGGTCACCAGCAGCGCCAACTACTCCGGCAACGAGATGTCGAATGCGCCGCGCTTCATCGGCAACACGCGCGTGACGTGGACGCCGCGCCCCGGCACCTCGGCGCAACTGGAGTGGGTGAGTCTGGGCGAGTACTGGCTGGAAGACTCCAACTCGGCCACCTACGGCAAGTACTCCGGGCACGATGTGTTCAACCTGCGCCTGCGCCAGCAGGTGCGCAAGGACGTCAGCGCCTTCGTGCGCCTGATGAACCTGACCGACCGCCGTTATGCCGACAGTGCTTCGGTCTCGTCCAGCACCGCCGTCTACACCCCGGCCCTGCCGCGCGCGCTCTACCTCGGGCTGGAGGCCACGTGGTGAGGCGGCGGCGCGCCTGGGGCCGCTGGCTGCTGACGCTGGCCGTGGCGCTCGGAGGCGTTGGCGCACTCGCGCAGCACATGCACGGCGCCGAGGGTGGCGCTGTGGGTGGTGGAGCAGGTGATGCTGCGGGCGGCACGGCCCGTCCAGCGAAGGCGCCGCGGCCGCAGCTGGCCACCGGCGTGGCCTTCGCGCCCGACGGCCGACTGTGGCTGACGGCGCTGGATGCGCAGGGGCGGCTGTTCGTGCAGAGCGCGCCGGCGCAGGACCTGCAGGCCTGGAGCGCACCGCGTGTGCTCGACACCGCGGGAGACGTCATCTCCGCCGACGGCGAGAACCGGCCCAAGCTGGCCTTCGGGCCGCGCGGGCAGGCGGTGATCAGCTACACCCAGCCGCGCGCCCGGCCGTATACCGGCTGGATCCGCATGCTGCGCTCCGGCGATGGCGGCCAGACCTTCAGCGCGCCGTTCACGGTGCACGCCGACCGGCAGGAAATCACGCACCGTTTCGAGTCCATCGCCTTCGACGCCGAAGGCGTGCTGCACACGGTGTGGATCGACAAGCGCGACATGGAGGCCGCGCCCAAGGCGGGCAAACGGTCCAGCTACCGCGGCGCTGCCATCTACCGCAACGAGTCGCGCGACGGCGGGGCCAGCTTCGGTCCGGACACCAAGGTGGCCGACCACTCCTGTGAGTGCTGCCGCATCGCCCTGGCGCCGGGCGCTGACGGCCAGTTGCGCGCGATGTGGCGCCACGTGTTCGAACCCAATGTGCGCGACCACGGCTTTGCCGCGCTGAGCAGCGGCGCGCCGGTGGTGCGTGCCACGTTCGACGGCTGGCAGGTCGATGCCTGCCCACACCACGGCCCCGGCCTGGCGCTGGCGGATGACGGTGGCTTTCACGCGGTGTGGTTCGGCATCCGCAAGGAGCGTGGCGAGGACGTGGCGGCGGTGCGTTACGCACGGCTGAACGCCGACGGCAGCCCGCGGCTGAGCACGGTGCGCGCATTGCCGGACGAGGCGGCCGAACACGCCGACGTGCTGGCCGCAGGTGCGCGCGTGGCCGTGGTATGGCGCAGCGTCGAGGGCGCCCGCAGCACGCTGCGCGCCTGGCTGTCGGCCGATGGGGGGCAGACCTTCCGGTTGCAGGTGCTGGCCCAAGTGCAAGGTGACAACGACCACCCCCGCCTGGCGCAACAAGGAGCGCGCATGGTGGTGGTGTGGCGCACTACCAAGGAGGTACAAGTCCATGAACTGCGTTTCTGATGCCCACGACGGCCCGACGCGCCGCCGCCTGCTGGCCGCGGCCCTGGCGTTGCCCGGTCTCTGTGTGTCAAATCAGGCCCTGGCCCAACACCATCATGCGCCGGCAGCTATCAAAACCGTAGCGGATTTCGATGCCGCGATCTGGCACCGCCTGTTGCGCGAGGGGCCGCGCCCGGCCGCCTACGTCTTCACCACCACCTACTGCAGCACCTGCCCGGCGGTGTTCGAGCTGCTGCACGACACATTGCGAGCCAGCAAGGCGCGCGCGGAGCTGGCCGCGGTGGTGATGGACGCGCAGGGCGAGCGTGCGCTTGTGCATGCGCACCACTACCGCGGCGTCACGCGCCTGTATGCCTTCAACGGCTTCGAGCCCGAGATCCGTCACGCCGTTGATCCCAAGTGGCGCAACATCACACCCTATGTGGTGCTGCTGGACCGCCAGGGCCGCACGCAACGCGTCATCGGCCCGCCGGATGCGGCGCAACTCAAAGCCTGGCTGGCTTGAAGCTCACGACCCCAGCAGGTTGCGCCGCACGTGCAGCAGGTGGTCGCGCGTGTGCGCCAGTGCGGTGGCGAGGTCGCGCTCGCGCAGCGCGGCCACCAGGGCGCGGTGTTCGCGCTGGTAGGCGGCACGCCGCTCGGGCGTGACGCTCTTGCGCTTGAGCATGCCCCATTCGCCCTGCGCACGGGCCTGGTTCATGAGACGGAACACCGTGCTGATGAAGCTGTTGTGCGCGGCCTCGGCAATCACCTCGTGCAGCAGGCCATCCCAGTGCTCGAACTCGTCCAGCGTCGTGGCCTGCTCGGCCTGCTCACAACACTGCGTCATGCGCGCGAAGTCGGCCGGTGTGGCATTGCGCACCACCAGCTCCACGATGGCCGGCTCCAGCGCCATGCGTGCTTCCATCAGCTCGGCCGGGCTGGTGGTGGCCAACGGTGTTGCGCCCAGCGCCGGCAGCAGGCCGGCCGCCTGCTCCGTCACATAGGTGCCGCTGCCCACCGTCTGCGTGATCAGCCCGGCCTCCTTCAGTTGCGCCAGCACGCGACGCACCGCCGAACGGCCCAGGCCGAACTGTTCGCACAGCGCGCGCTCGGTCGGGATGCGGTGGCCGGCACGCCAGGTGCCGGACTTCAGGCGGTCGAGAAGGGTGTCGCGCAGTTGGGCAGAGGCGTCCATGGCAGGGCTGTCGGGCGGGTGATGCCACGATGGTAGCAAAGAAATCAACCAAATCGAACCAATTCTGTGCCCGACTAGGTAGTTTCCACGTCTTTACCCCGTACATGAGCTTTTTATAATTTCAACCAAGATAAACCAATTGCAACCAATTGGTGGTTGCATTTTCGAGAGGAGTTCGCATGAAGATCGCACGCGTGGAACACGCCGGACAGGTGCGCCTGGCGCTGGTGGATGAGGCCAAGCAGGAGGTCGCCCTGGTCGGCGGCGCGCTGGCCAGCCAGCCCAACCCGGTGCTGGACGTCATCCAACAAGGCGTGAGCGCGGCACAACTGCAGGCCGCCGTCACCGAGCGGGTGCCGATGGCGCAGGTCAAGTTCCTGGCGCCGCTGTCGGCCTTCCTGCGCAATCCGTTTGCGGTAGGCAAGAACTACCACGAGCATGCGGTCGAGTTCGACAAGAGCGGCTTCAACGCCACCAGCGGCGCGGCTTCCGCCATCCCCCAGTACCCGCAGATCTTCACCAAGGCCACCACCACGCTGAGCGGCCCGACTGATCCGATCCGCTTCAACCCGCAGCACACCAGCTCGGTGGATTACGAAGGCGAGATCGGCGTCGTGATCGGCAGCACCTGCCGCAATGTGAGCAAGGCCGACGCCATGGCGCACGTCTGGGGCTTCGTGGCGCTGAACGACGTCACCGCGCGCGACCTGCAGAAGAACCACGCGCAGTGGTTCCTCGGCAAGTCGCTCGACGGCTTCTGCCCGCTCGGCCCCTGGATGACCAGCCGCGACGAGGCACCCACCGACATGCGCATGCAGACCTGGGTCAACGGCGAGCTGCGCCAGAACGCCCACATCTCGCAGCTGATCTTCGATGTCCCCACCCTGATCGAAACCATGTCGGCCGCCATGACGCTGCTGCCGGGCGACATCATCGCCACCGGCACTTCGGTCGGTGTGGGGGTCGGCTTCAACCCGCCGAAGTTCCTGCGCCAGGGCGACGTGGTCCGCGTGGCCATTTCGGGCCTGGGCGAACTGAACAACCCAGTAGAGGAATTGTGAAACACCGCCAGGCTACGCGCACTACGTGTCGCTGCGCCACCCCCCTTGCAGGGGGCAACGCCAGTGGCTAAGGCTTTGCCGGGCCACGGCGTTCCCCGCATGAGTTCATAGAGTAATAAACGAGGAGACAACCATGACACAACGTCGCGAACTGCTGCAATTGGCCGGGGCCGGCCTGGCCGGCCTGATGGGCTTGCCCGCACGCGCCCAGGACGATTACCCGAGCAAACCCATGAGCATGCTGGTGCCGTTCCCGCCCGGCGGCGTGGCCGACACCGTGGGGCGGCCAGTGGCCGAGGCCATGGGCCGCGCGCTCAAGCAGTCGATGGTGGTGGAGAACAAGGGCGGCGCCGGCGGCGGCATCGGCATGGCGCAGGTGGCCAAGGCGCGGCCCGACGGCTACAGCCTGCTGATGGCGCTGTCGTCCATCGTGGTGCTGCCCGAGGCGGACAAGGTGCTCAAGCGCGCACCCATGTTCACGCTCGACCAGCTCAAGCCGGTGGCGCGTTTCACCGCCGACCCCACGGCCCTGGTGGTGCGCGCCGACAGCCCGTGGAAGACCTACCAGGACTTCATGGCCGCAGCCAAGGCCAAGCCGGGTGCCATCACCTTCGGCTCGTCCGGCAACTACGGCACCATGCATGTGCCGATGGAGCAGCTCAAGGCCGCCACCAACAGCTTCATGCTGCACGTGCCCTACACCGGCGCCGGCCCGGCCGTGCTGGCGTTGCTGGCCGGCCAGGTGGATGCGCTGTCCACCGGTCCGTCGAGCGTGATGCAGCATGTGCGCGCTGGCAAGCTGCGCGTGCTGGCGCACTGGGGCGAGGGCCGTCTGGCCGCGCTGCCGGACGTGCCCAGCTTCAAGGAACTCGGCGTGCCGATCAGCTACTCGCAGTGGGCCGGCCTGTTCGTGCCGGCCGGCACGCCTGAGCCGGTGGTGGCCAAGCTGCGCCAGGCCGCCCGGGCAGCGGCAGAAGATGCACGCGCCAGGCAGGCCCTGGCCGCGGCCGGCACCGCCTTCCAGTACCAGGACGCACCGGAGTTCGAGCGCTTCGTGCAGGCCGACGCTCGCGCCATGGCGGCCCTCGTGCAGCGCATCGGCCGCGTCGAGTAGGGCGGCGCAGCCCGCGCTGTCGGCCGGCGCCTTGCTGGCCGCACCCCGTAATTGCCCCTAAGATGCACGCATCGTTGGTACAGGGCGGAGGGGGCACTTTGGATTCGTTTGCGCGTTGGTTCGTGGGCTGCTTGGCGGGGGCGCTGTGGTGCGCTGCTGCCTGGGCGCAGCCGCGCGAAGTGCGCGTGGGCCTGTACGACAACGAACCCAAGATCTTTGCCGATGCCCAGGGCCGGCCCGCCGGCATTCTGGTCGAGCTGCTGCAGGAGGTGGCGCGGCTCGAGGGGTGGACGCTGCGCTTCCAGACCTGCAACTGGACGGAGTGCCTGGACGCCCTGGAGGCCGGGCGCATCGACCTCATGCCCGACGTGGCTTACACCGGCAGCCGCGACGAGTACCTCGACTTCCACGACACGCCGGCGCTGCTGAGCTGGTCGCAGGTCTACCGCCGCAGCGATGTACCGATCGCCACCGTCCTCGACCTGGACGGCCGGCGCGTGGCCGTGCTGGCCGGCTCCGTCCAGCGCGGCGTCTTTACCGACCTGACGCGCAGTTTCGGCATCAAGCCGGAGCTGCATACCGTCGAAACAATGGAAGAGGGCTTCCACCTGGTCGAGACCCGGCAGGCGGATGCGGTGATCGCCAACCAGTTCTTCGGCCATGTGCAGGCGCCGCGCCACCGGCTGGTGGAAACCGCCATCATGTTTCATCCCTCGCGTCTGTTCTATGCCACGGCGCAAGGGCGCAACGGCGACCTGCTGGCCGCCATCGAGCGCCACCTGGCGGCGTGGCAGAACGACCCGGACTCGGTCTACTTCGCCGTACTCCGACGCTGGGCGCAGATCGCCACGCCGCGGGTGCCGCCGGCGGTGTGGTGGGGGCTGGGCGGGCTGCTGGCGCTGTTGCTGCTGGCGGTATCGCTGGCGCTGTTGCTGCGTCGCCAGGTGGCCCAGCGTACGCAGGGGCTGCTGCTGGCCAACGAAGAGGTCAGCCGCTTCAAGGCCATCTTCGACCACGCCACCTTCGCCGCCTGGATCGCCAACCCGGACGGCACGCTCAACTACGTCAACGCCCGCTGCGCCGAGCTGCAGGGCGTGCCGCGTGAAACCCTGCTGGGGCAGCGCTTCATGCGCTTTTATGCGCCCTCGCGCCTGGACGAGGCCGAAGGCTTCTGGCGCGGCGTGCGCGACGGCCTGGGCAACGAAGTCCGCGAGCTGTGGCATGTGGCCACCGACGGCCACGAATTTCCCATGCTCACCAGCGGCACCCTGCTGCGCGACACCGTGGGCCACCCGGCGCAGATCGCCTGCACCGCGGTGGACATCAGTGACCGCAAGCGCGCCGAGGCGCAGATCCGCCATCTGGCCTTCTACGACGCGCTCACCGGCCTGCCGAATCGCCGCCTGCTGACCGATCACCTGCAGCACGCCCTGGCCACCGGCGCGCGCCGCGGCGGCAGCGGCGCGCTGCTGTTCATCGACCTTGACCAGTTCAAGACCATCAACGACACGCTGGGCCACGACGTGGGCGACCAGCTGCTCAAGGAGGTGGCCACGCGCATTCAGCTGCAGGTGCGCGTGGGCGACACCGTGGCGCGCCTGGGCGGCGACGAATTCATCGTGCTGCTGGAGGAGCTGAGCGAGCGGCCGGGCATCGCCGCCAGCCAGGCCGAGGGCGTGGGGCGCAAGATCCTGGCCGCGCTCAACCGGCCCTACCGGCTCGCGGGCAATGAGCTGCACAGCACGCCCAGCATGGGTGTGACGCTGTTCGTGCACGGCCAGGGCACGGTGGACGAGCTGCTCAAGCAGGCAGACCTCGCCATGTACCAGGCCAAGGCGGCCGGGCGCAATACGCTGCGCTTTTTCGATCCGCAGATGCAGGCCGTGGTGGCCGAGCGCGCTGCGCTGGAAAGCGACCTGCGCACCGCGCTGCAGGGCCAGGGGCAGCTGGCGCTGTACATCCAGCCGCAGATCGACCGCCGGGGCCATGTCATCGGCGCCGAGGGCCTGCTGCGCTGGCAGCATCCGCGCCGCGGCACCGTGCTGCCGGCTGCCTTCATCCCGGTGGCTGAAGACAGCGGGCTCATCCACCCGCTCGGCCAGTGGGTGCTGGAGGCCGCCTGCCGCGAGCTGGTGCGCTGGGCGCAGCAGCCGGCCCTGCAGGGCCTGAGCCTGGCGGTGAACGTCAGCACGCAGCAGTTCCGTCACCCCGACTTCGTGCCCCAGGTGCTGGCCGTGCTGGCGCGTACCGGCGCGGCGGCGCCGCGGCTCAAGCTGGAGATCACCGAAAGCCTGCTGATGCACAACGTGGAGGACGTCATCGCCAAGATGGAAGCGCTGCGCGCGCACGGTGTGCGTTTCTCGCTCGACGACTTCGGCACCGGCTACTCCTCGCTGGCGTATCTGAAGCGCCTGCCGCTGGACCAGCTCAAGATCGACCAGTCCTTCGTGCGCGACCTGCTCACCGACCCCAACGACGCGTCGATCGTCAGCACCATCATCGCCCTGGGCCACAGCCTCAATCTGATGGTGGTGGCCGAAGGTGTGGAGACCTCGGCCCAGCGCTACGTGCTCGACGCCGGCCAGTGCCACGCCTACCAGGGCTACCTGTTCAGCCGCCCGCTGCCGGCCGACGAATTCGTGCGTTACGTCGAGCAGCACAGTGTCGAACAGCCGGCTTTCGAGTAAGCTGGCATGGCACGCAACCCACCGACTGGAGCGCCCATGAGCCACCCCGACCCCACCGGCTTCGGCAAATTCGTGCCGGGCTTCGACTTCCTGCAGAACCTGGGCAAAGGTGCTGCCGCGCCGCTGCCGGGCATGGAGCAATGGAACCAGTGGGTTGCGCCCACGCTCGACCCCAAGGCGCTGGACAAGCGCATCGAGGAGCTGAAGGCGGTGCAGTTCTGGCTCGACCAGAACGCCACCGCACTCAAGGCCACCATCCAGGCCCTCGAAGTGCAGAAGCTCACGCTGGCCACGCTCAAGGGCATGAACTTCAACCCGGCCGACCTGGCGCGCGCTTGGCAACCCGCCGCGGCCGCCGCCGCACCGGCCAAACCGGCGGCGGCCCCTGCCGCCCCGCCGCCGCGCAAGACGGCCGCCAAAGCGGCGGGCAAGACCAGCGCCAAAACCAGTGCCAAGACTGCTGCCAAGGGCATGCCGGACCCGATGCAGTTCTGGGGCGCGCTCACGCAGCAGTTCCAGCAGATCGCCAGCAACGCCATGCAGGAGGTCGCCAGCAAGGCGGCCACTGTGCCGGGTGCTATTAAAAAAGAAGCTGTCAGCGCAGGCGGGGTAAGGGCTGCAGCCCCAAAAGCTCCTGCAAAACGGCCGGCGCGCCGGCGCTGAAACAGCCGCCGTTGACGCCACTGCCACCCACTGCCTTATCAGCGCCACCCGCCCCATGAAGCTCTTTCCCTACGGCCACGCCACCCACCCGCAATGGACCATGGCCGCCGGCCTGGTGCTGGCGCAACTGCGCGCGCAGATGGCGCTGCCCGACTACGCCAAGAGCCCCACGCTGGCGCTGCTCTACATCACCGACCACTACGCCGCCGAGGCCGAAGCCATCCTGGCGCACCTGAGCGCCGAACTGCCCGAGGTGACCGATTGGGCCGGCACCGTGGGCGTGGGCATCGCGGCCAACAACGTCGAGTACTTCGACGAGCCGGCGCTGGCCGTCATGCTGTGCGAGTTGCCCACCGACCAGTACCGCGTGTTCTCCGGCGTGGCGCCGCTGGGGCTGGGCTTCGAGGCCCATACCGCGCTGGTGCATGCCGACCCGGAGACACCCGACGTGGCCGAGCTGATTGCCGAGATGGCCGAGCGCACCGACACCGGCTACCTGTTCGGCGGCCTGTCCGCCAGCCGCAGTGCCAGCGTGCAGTTCGCCATGGGCGGCGACGGCTTCATCAAGGGCCATGGCCGCAGCAGCGGCGTCTTCCATGGCGGCCTGAGCGGTGTGGCCTTCGGCGAAGGCGTGCACCTGGTCTCGCGCGTCACCCAGGGCTGCCTGCCGGTGGCCAAGGCCCACACCGTCACCGAGTCCGACCGCAACGTGGTCTACCGGCTCGACGGCGAACCCGCGCTCGACGTGCTGCTGCGCGACCTGAATGTCTCGCTGGATAGGCCGCAGCAGGCGCTGGAGGCGGTGCGCGCCACCCTGGTGGGCCTGCAGCGCGCCGACGGCGATGCCAGTGCCGTCAAGCGCACCGGCAATTTCGGCGACGATGTGCTGGTGCGCCACATCATCGGCCTGGACCCGGCGCGCCAGGGCGTGGCTCTGGCCGACATGGCCGAGCCCGGCACCGAACTCGCCTTCTGCCAGCGCAACGTGCAGGCCGCACGCGCCGACCTCACACGCATCTGTGCCGAGATCCGCGAAGAGCTGGAACCGCAGGAAATGCTGGCCGACACCGCGCACGCCCTCGGCGCCTCCGAGGCGGAAGCTGCCCCGCACCCGGCGCGCCGTATTGCCGGTGCCGTGTACGTGAGCTGCTCCGGCCGCGGCGGCCCGCACTTCGGCGGCCCGAGTGCCGAACTGCAGATCGTGCGCCGCGCCCTGGGCGACGTGCCGCTGGTGGGCTTCTTCGCCGGCGGCGAGATCGCGCGCCGCCACCTCTATGGCTACACCGGCGTGCTGACGGTGTTCACCGGCGAGTAGGGCTGTCTGGCAGGGCTGCGCTGGCGGCCTGGCCTGTCACCGTTGCCGGCCGCGCCTGCGGCAGAATGCCGGCGCATCAGAAAAACAGCACAGGAGGAGCCCGCCTTGCGCGACTTTGACGAGACTTGGCCACCCACCCAGCAGGCCGCCCCCGGGCACGACACCCACCCCAACCAGTTCGCCCTGTTGCGCCAGCGCCGCTTCGCCCCCTTCTTCTGGACGCAGTTCACCGGCGCGGCCAATGACAACCTGTTCAAGTTCGCCTTCACCGTCATGGTTACCTACCAGCTGCAGGTCAGCTGGCTGCCGCCGGCCATGGCGGGGCTGGTGATCGGTGCGCTGTTCATCCTGCCCTTTGTGCTGTTTTCTGCCACCAGTGGCCAGCTGACCGACAAGTACGAGAAGACGGCCATGATCCGCTTCGTCAAGAACCTGGAGATCGCCATCATGCTGGTGGCGGCCTGGGGCTTCGTGATGGGCAACGTGCCGGCGCTGCTGGTCTGCACCTTCCTGATGGGCCTGCACTCCACGCTGTTTGGCCCGGTGAAGTTTGCCTACTTGCCGCAGGTGCTGGATGAGCACGAGCTGACCGGCGGCAACGGCATGGTGGAGATGGGCACCTTCGTTGCCATCCTGCTCGGCAACGTGGTGGGAGGCCTCATCGTCGCCATGCCCGAGGTGGGCCACCAGAACGTGGCCATGGCCTGCGTGGCGCTGGCCGTGGCGGGGCGTCTTTCGGCGGCACGCATTCCGCACGCCCCGGCCACCGACCCCGGGCTCAAGATCAACTGGAACCCGGTCAGCGAGACCTGGCGCAACCTGAAACTGGCCCATGGCGACATCGTGGTCTTCCGCGCCCTGATCGGCATCAGCTGGATGTGGTTCTTCGGTGCGGTCTTCCTCAGCATGTTCCCCGGTTTTGCCCGGGAGGTGCTACGAGGCAACGAGCAGGTGGCCTCGCTGCTGCTGGTGCTGTTCTCGGTCGGCGTCGGCATCGGCGCGCTGCTGTGCGAGAGCATGAGCCGGCGTCAGGTGGAAATCGGCCTGGTGCCGCTGGGTGCCATCGGCATGAGCGTGTTCGCCGTAGATCTGTATTTCGCCACCCGTAGCCTGCCGGCGGCGGAGGTGATGGGCTTGGCCGCCTTCCTGGTGCAGCCGGCGCACTGGCGCATCATGGCCGACCTGCTGCTGCTCAGCCTGTTTGCCGGCGTGTACAGCGTGCCCTTGTACGCACTCATCCAGTTGCGCAGCCCGGTCACGCACCGCGCGCGCATCATCGCCGCCAACAACATCCTCAACGCGTTGTTCATGGTGAGCAGCGCGCTGATCGTGGGGGCGTTGCTGCAGGCTGGTATCGACATCCCGGGCGTCTTCGGCCTGCTGGGGCTGGCCAATGCAGTGCTGACGCTGGGCCTGTTCTGGCTGCAGCCCGACTACCTGCGGCATTTCGTGCAATGGTTGCGCGTGCGGATGGGCTGAGCCATGACACCTGAGTGGGCGTTGAACACGATAGCCTGAACTCAGTTCAGGAGCCACGTTGCCATGGCGCTCACCAACCGCTGAGGATCAGTTTTTAGCCTCATTGAACTGGTGGGCAGTAAACCTGCATTGACAGGCAAGCAATTCCGGTGAGGGGGTGTTCAGTGCGGTGGGGTTGAATGTGGGCGAGCCGCTGCCGGGGAACGTGGCGCAACCTGAAGAGTTGCGAATGAAAATGGCGGCATTCTCCGGTTTGTCAAAGTCAGCCGGAGTGGAAAAGACTGATATAAAAACAACTTGGAACAAAAGGCGGGAGGAGGCTTGAAAAGCCACAGCCTTGTTAGGCTGACAGGTCTGATGTCTATATCAAGTCGCGTCATAACGTAAATCGATGCATCGAAAATTTCTGAAAGTAATTTCAATTGCCGCTGTGCTCGGCCTTGTTGGTTGTGCCGGTGTGGGTGTGGTGGCGACATCTGATCCGAGAGTCAAGCTCTCTGACGCAGACCTCCTTTTCGATCGGCAAGATCGTCCACTGATCGCAGAGCGCCTCATTCATGAGGCAATAGAAATTTGCCAGACCAATTCAGATCAGGAGTGCCTTGCAGAGGCATACCGCACGTACGGCTTCTTTTTCCGTTCACCCTCACTTGCCGGTCATTGGAGCAAGATCTACAAGGAGCGTGGATTTCGCGACAAGTCTGCGACCTTTGAAACTCGGTACATCAAATCAATCGAGTATTTCAAAAAGGCTCGAGACATCTACAGCCGCCTTCAAAAGTTTGATCATTTGACGAATGTAGACTTAAACATCGGCTTTACTTACGAACTCATGGAAGAGCGTGCCCTTGCTTGTCGTGCATTCGACGAGAGCGTTGCCAACTATCGTGAAAACCTACGTCGGAACCCCGATGCCAAAGTGTCGTTGCCAAAAGGGTTTGCTACATACGATGAGTTCTTGACTCCCCACAGGAAACGGGTTGGCTGCGAGTGATTCGGCATAACCGTTCGCCCAAGAGGGGTAGTCCACCCGGGGCGTCCGGTCTCTTCGCGCCATCTTGAACGTCCGCTTCTCCTTTTCTTGATCGATCACACCGGGTCGAAAGCAATCAGCTGAATAAGGGAGAGGGTTCCAAATGAAAAAACTCCCTCTCAACAAAGCCTTTACGCTGCTCGAGCCTGGCCCCGTGGTGCTCGTCACCACGCATGACGGAAAGCAGCCCAACATCATGACCATCTCCTGGACCATGGTGGTGGACTTCACGCCGGTGTTTGCCCTCACCACCGGGCCGTGGAACCATTCCTTTGCCGCGCTGCGCAAGAGCAAGGAATGCGTGATTGCCATTCCTACGGTGGACCTGCTGGACAAGGTGGTGGGCGTGGGCACCTGCTCGGGCACCGACACGGACAAGTTCGCCAAGTTCAAGCTCACGCCGCTGCCAGCCAGCCAGGTGAAGGCACCGCTGATTAAGGAATGCCTGGCCAACATCGAATGCAAGCTGGTGGACTACAACAAGAAGCACAGCGTCGTTTTCCTGCAGGGCGTGGCCGCCTGGGTGGACGCCACACGCAAGGAACGGCGTTTGCTGCACGCCGTGGGCGACGGCACCTTTATCGCCGACGGTCGCAAGCTCGACCGCCGCGAGGCCATGCGTTCCAAGTTGCCCGCCGGCGTGTAGCTTCGTCCGCCACAATGGCGCCATGCAGCTGCACCCGGCATTCATCTTCCTCGGCGGTCTGGTGGTGATCTTGCTCGGGGCCGCGCTGCTGTTGCGCGGTGCCACGCGCGTGGCCACGCTGCTGGGGGTGCGGCCCGTCATCATCGGCCTGACGGTCGTTGCCGTGGGGACGTCCATGCCGGAACTGGCAGTGGGGGTGGCGGCCGCGCTGGAAGGGCGCGGTGGCCTGGCGGTGGGCAATATCGCCGGCTCCAACATCTTCAACATCCTGGTCATCGTGGGGCTGAGCGCCTTGCTGCGACCGTTGCCGCTGCACCTGATGAGCCTGAAGCTGGATGTGCCGGTCATGATCGGCGCTTCGCTGGCGCTGATCATCATGGCGTGGGATGGCGTGCTCAGCCGCGTCGACGGCCTGCTGCTGCTGACCTTCGGCTTGAGCTACACGCTTGCGCTGGTGCTGCTGAGTCGGCATGAAAGCGCGGCCATGCGGCGCGAGTTCGCGGAAGAGTTCGGCAGTGAGTCCACGGCCCCGTCGTCTGCCATGGCGGCGCTGCTTCACAGCCGTGGGGCCCGCGGAGTCTGGTATGCCGTACTGCTGGTGGCAGGTATCGCGCTGACCTTGCTGGGCGCGGAGCTGCTGGTGTCGGGCGCCGGGGCGCTGGCGCAGCGCTTCGGCGTGTCGGACACCCTGATCGGCCTGACCATTGTGGCCATCGGGACTTCGGCGCCCGAGCTGGCCACCACCCTGGTGGCAACGCACCAGGACGACCGCGACGTGGCCATCGGCAACCTGGTGGGCAGCTGCATCTACAACATCCTGGTCATCCTGGGCATGACGTGCCTTGTGGCCCAAGACGGCGTGGCCGTGGCGCGCGACGTCTTCTGGATCGACCTGCCGCTGGCGGCGGCGGTGGCCATCCTGCTGTTGCCCGTCTTCCGCAGCGGCGACAGCGTCTCACGGCGCGAGGGCGGGCTGTTCGTCGGCGTCTACGTGCTGTACCTCCTGTCGTTCCTGTGGTGGCGCACCTGAGCCCGTAGCGGCAACGGTGCGCGTGATGGGGACTTTGGTGGCGCGCACGGCCCAATACCGTTAGTTGCGTTATCTTTCCAAGCGAACACGCCTCGCAACCCAAGGGACTTCGCGCATGCCCCATGACGTCAGCCTGATCGCCACCATCGCCGCCGGTTTCGGTCTGGCGATGATCTTTGGCCTGATCGCCAGCAACCTGAAGATGCCGCCGCTGGTGGGCTATCTGCTGGCCGGCATCATGATCGGCCCGGCCACGCCGGGCTTCGTAGCCGACGTGGGGCTGGCCGGGCAGCTGGCCGAGATCGGCGTCATGCTGCTGATGTTCGGCGTGGGCCTGCACTTCTCCTTGCAGGACCTGATGGCGGTGCGGCGCATTGCGGTGCCGGGCGCCGTGGTGCAGATTGCGGCTGCCACGCTGCTGGGCATGGGCGTGGCGCTCTATTGGGGCTGGCCGGTGGGTGGTGCGCTGGTATTCGGCCTGTGCCTGTCGGTGGCCAGCACGGTGGTGCTGCTGCGCGCGCTGGAGGCCAAGGGCCTGCTGAAGTCGATCAACGGCCAGATTGCCGTGGGCTGGTTGGTGGTGGAAGACCTGGTCATGGTGCTGGTGCTGGTCTTGCTGCCGGCGCTGGCCGGTGTGCTGGGCGCCACCGGTGGTGCGGCGGGGCCGGCGGCGTCCGCGTCGCCCAGCGACATCTGGCAGACCGTGGGTGTGACGCTGGCCAAGGTCACGGCCTTCATCGTACTCATGCTGGTGGTGGGGCGGCGCGTGCTGCCCAAGGCCCTGTGGTGGGTGGCGCGCACCGGCTCGCAGGAGCTCTTCACGCTCAGTGTGGTGGCAGTGGCCGTGGGCGTGGCCTTCGGTGCGGCCAAGCTGTTCGACGTGTCGTTTGCGCTGGGCGCCTTCTTCGCCGGCATGATGATGCGCGAGTCGGAGTTCAGCCACCGCGCGGCCGACGAGTCGCTGCCGCTGCGCGACGCCTTTGCCGTGCTGTTCTTCGTGTCGGTGGGCATGCTGTTCGATCCGGCAGTAGTCTGGCAGCAACCCGTGAAGCTGCTGGCCGTGGTGCTCATCATCATGCTGGGCAAGACGCTGGCGGCCATTGCACTGGTGCTGCTGTTCCGCTACCCGCTCAACACCGCACTCACCGTGGGCGCCAGCCTGGCGCAGATCGGCGAGTTCTCCTTCATTCTGGCCGGCATGGGCGTGGCGCTGGGGCTGATGCCCACCGAGGGGCAGAGCCTGGTGCTGGCCGGGGCGCTGATCTCCATTGCCGCCAACTCGGCGTTGTTCACGGTGGTCGAGCCGGTGCGGCGCTGGATCCTGGCGCGCTCGGACTTGGCGCGCCGGCTGGAACAGCGCGACGACCCGCTGGCCGAGCTTCCGATGAGCACCGACCCCAAGCTGCTGAGCAAGCAGGTGGTGCTGGTGGGCTACGGCCGCGTGGGCCACCGCATCGCCCAGGCGCTGCGCGCGCAGCGCATTCCGTATGTCGTGGCCGAGCAGAACCGTGAGATCGTCGATGGGCTGCGCAAGGAGGGCGTTCCGGCCGTCAGCGGCGATGCCCAGACGCCCGAGGTGCTGATCCAGGCCCACGTGACGCGCGCGGCCATGCTGGTGATCGCCATTCCCGACACGGTGAACGTGCGCCGCATGGTGGAGGTGGCGCAGACGCTGAATCCCGAGATCCAGGTGGTACTGCGCACCCACAGTGAGGAAGAAGCCGAGCTGCTGCGCAAGGAGAGCCTGGGCACCGTCTTCCTGGGCGAGCAGGAACTGGCGCGCGGCATGGCAGAGCACATCCTGCAGCAGCTGGGGGCCAGTCAGCCCACGGCGCATTGACATCGAGGAGCGCACGATGAGCGAGATTCAGCACATCCTGGCGGCAACGGATTTTTCCAGCAGTTCGCTGGAAGCAGTGGACCGCGGCTTCCTGCTGGCGTCTGAACTGCAGGCGCAATACACCGTGATGCACGCCCTGGGGCTGGAGGCCCTGGCGCCGCTGCGCGCCTTGCTGGGTGCGCGCGAGGCCGAGGTATCGCAGCGGCTGCTGGCTCAGACCCATCTTGAGTTGGAGCAGGCGGTGGCGGATGCGACGCGGCACCACAGCGTGGTGCCAAGCCTGCAAGTGGAAGCAGGCCTGGCCGGCGACGTGGTGACGACGTGGGCCGAATCGCACGATGTGGGGCTGGTCGTGGTGGGTGCGCACGGCAGTGGTTTTTTGCAGCGCATGCTGCTGGGTTCCACCGCCTCGCGGCTGCTGCGCAAGAGCCGCACGCCGGTGCTGGTGGTCAAGCAGGAGCCGCGCGGACCGTACCGGCGAGTGCTGGTGCCGCTGGACTTTTCTCGCGGCTCGCTGCTGGCGATCCGGCTGGTACGCCAGGTGGCGCCGCAAGCCGATCTGCTGTTGCTGCATGTGTTCGACGTACCCTTCGAGGGCAAGATGCAATTCGCCGGCGTGGACGCGGAACTGGTGGCCCAGTACCGGCGCGAGGCACGCGAACGTGCCACCCGGCAGCTGCACGAGCTGGCCGCCAGCGCCGGCCTGCAGCCCGAGGACTACACTGCCTTGGTGCTCTATGGCGACGCCGTGCGCGAGGTCGTCATGCACGAGGAGCGCGACCACTGCGACCTGATCGTGATGGGCAAGCATGGCACGCATGTCAGCGAGGAGCTGCTGCTGGGCAGCGTGACCAATCGGGTGCTGGCCGAATCTCGTAGTGACGTGCTGGTGGTGGTGGACGGCGCCACTTCGGCTGCGTCGGCGCGCTGAGCTACGGCGCGTCGGCGGGCTGGCCTCCTGCCGGGCGTTTCGTTTTGTCACGCCGCGGCGTCGGCGCCCCCTTAAGATGGCCCTCTGTTCTGCCAACCGGAGCAACGCATGACGACCAACACCCTCGCCTCTTGGCGCTTCTTCCGTGCCGGCGGCTTTGACCAGGTGCGGCTCGATACCGCCGCCGAACTCCTTCACATCGACGAACTGGACCAGAAGCTCTGGGTGGCCCTGTCGTGCCCGGTCAAGGGCATCGAATTCGACGCCCGCACGCTGGCCTTTGTGGACAGCGATGCCGATGGCCAGATCCGTCCGCCGGAGCTGATCGCCGCCGTGCAGTGGGCCGGCGCCCGGCTGAAGGATGTGGAGGTGCTGGCGCAGCAGCTGCCGGGTGTGCCGCTGGCGGCGATCCGTGATGACGATGAAGAAGGCCTGGCAATTGCCCAGGCCGCACGCGAGCTGCTGGCCGACATTGGCGGCAACGATGGCATGGTGACGGTGGACGCCGCCCGTCTGGCGCAGACGCGCCAGGCCGAGCGGGCACTGGCGGCCTGGCAGGCGGCGGGCGCGCAGGCCCGCCCGCTGGGTGACGCCACCGAAGCAGCGCATGCCGCCCTGGCCGCGGTGGCCGAAAAGGTGGAGGACTGGTTTGTGCGCTGCCGCCTGGCGGCCTTCGACACGCGTGCCGGTGCCGCGCTCAACGCCACCGACGACACACTGGCAGCCTTGGGCGGCGGCACGCTCACCACCGGGGCGGACAGCATTGCCGCCCTGCCGCTGGCGCATGTGCAGGCCGGGGCCGCGCTGCCGCTGACCGCTGGGCTCAACCCGGCCTGGGCCGGGCGCATCCACGCGCTGCGTGACGCCGCGGTGGCGCCGTTGCTGGGTCCGCGTGACACCCTGAGCGAGGCCGACTGGCAGCAACTGAAGGACAAGCTGGCCCCCTATGCCGACTGGCTGACCGCCAAGCCCGACCCGGCCGCGGAAGGCGACGGCGTGCGCCAACTGGAGAAGCTGGCCCACTACGTGCGCGACCTGCTGCCGCTGGCCAACAACTTCGTCGCCTTCCGCGATTTCTACACCCGGCAAGGCAAGGCCACCTTCCAGGTTGACACGCTCTACTTGGATGGCCGTTCCGCCGAGCTGTGCGTGGCGGTGAACGATGCCGGCCGACATGCGGCGCTGGCCACGCTGTCGCGCATCTGCCTGGTGTATTGCGACTGCGTACGCGGTGGCGAGACGCTGAGCGTTGCCGCCGCCTTCACCGCCGGCGACGCGGACCAGCTGATGGTGGGCCGCAACGGCGTGTTCTACGATCGCCAGGGCCGCGACTGGAATGCCACCATCACCAAGATCGTCGACCACCCGATCAGCTTGCGCCAGGCCTTCTGGGCGCCGTACAAGCGGCTGGCGCGCTTTGTGGCCGAGCAGCTGCAGAAGATGGCCGCCAACAAGGCACGCGCCTCGGAAGAAAAGATGACCGTGGCGGTGCTGGAGGGGGGCAAGAAGGTGGCCGCGGCGGCGCCGGCCCCGGTGGCACCGCCGCCGTTCGATGTCGGCAAGTTCGCCGGTATCTTTGCGGCCTTGGGGCTGGCGGTGGGGGCCATCGGCACCGCAGTGGCCTCGGTGCTCACCGGCCTGTTTGCGCTGGCCTGGTGGCAGCTGCCGCTGGCGCTGGCCGGCCTGCTGCTGATCGTCTCCGGGCCGGCGGTGCTGCTGGCCTGGTTCAAGCTGCGCAGCCGCAACCTCGGCCCCATCCTGGATGCCAACGGCTGGGCCATCAACGCCCGCGCGCGCATCAACATCCCGTTCGGCACTTCACTCACGCAGGTGGCGCAACTGCCGCCCAACGCCGAACGCACACTGACCGACCCCTACGCCGAGAAGCAGGCGCCCTGGGGCTGGTACGGCGGCATCCTGGCCGCGCTGCTGCTGGCCGCGTTTGTCTGGGTGCTGCGCGATCACCTGAAGTAGACGCGGGGATGTAAGTTTCCGCTTGTGGCATCGACCAAGTAAGTGGTCGCGCATCACGCCGGCCGGGTGCAGCCAGCCGGCTGCGCTCCCTGTGACCCTTTGGAGATGACCATGAACAAGCGCTTCTTTGCCTTTCTTGCTGCCGGTGGTGTTTTCGTCGCCATGACGCTGGGCGCAGCCCAGGCAGCCGAGAAGGACACCATGATGAAGGACAAGCCCGCGGCAGACATGAAGGCCAAGCCGATGGCCGACGACAAGATGAAGGCCAAGCCCATGGCCGATGACAAGATGAAGGCCAAACCCATGGCCGACGACAAGATGAAGGGCCAGAAGTAAGCGGAGCGTTCGCGGGCCGGCCGCCCGGCCTGCCGCTCAGGCGTCGGGGTCCGGGCCGGCCAGTTCGGCGTAGCTGCGGCAGGCTTCGCGCAACAGGTTCAGTTGTGCCTTGTAGTTGCGGCATCCACGGCAACTGATCAGGTGCAGGCGCAATGGCAGGCGCTGCGCGGGCGGGAGCTCGCGGTCCTGCGATTCGGACAGCAGGCGGGTGACTTCCTTGCACTTCAGCATGTCTGTTCTCCGGCGGCAAACCAGCCGCGTTCCAGGCAGCGGCGCAGCGCATGGCGCGCGCGATGCAGGATGACGTTGCAGTTGTTGGCGGTGATGCTCAGTTCCTTGCAGACCTCGGTGGTCTCGAACTCGAGAAACTCGCGCATCATGAACACCCGCGCCGTGTTGGCGGGCAGCAGGTTCAGGCAGGCATCGAACACCTGCCAGAAGTGCTGCTGCCGCAAGGCGGCCTGCGGGTCGCCCCAGTCGCGCGGGCGCGCCTCGGGTGTCCAGTGCGCGTTGGCCTTGAACAGGCTCTCGAAGGTCTGGTCCAGCGCCTCCTCCTCGGCCGAGAAGGCAGAGACATTGGTCGTGCGCGCCTGTTGACGGATGATGTCGACGATCTTGTTGCGCAGGATGGCAAAGATCCAGGTCTTGAGTTCGGCGCGGCCGCCAAACGCGTCCGGCTTGGCCAGGGCGGCCAGCAGCGCCTCCTGTACGGCATCCTCGGCCGCCGCGGCATCGCGCAGCTGCAGGCGCGCGAAGCGCATCATGTCGTTGCGTATGGCAGCCAAGTGGTCCGGGTCGATCATCAGGTGGGTTGCTAGAACAGGGTCGTGAGCCTGACCCAGGTGTCGGGCAGGTGGTTGAGGATCTGCGCTTCCAGCCATTTGTCGGCGCCGCTCAGTATCGCTACGCCGGCCAGTCCGATCAAGAGGCCAAACCCTTTTTTCACCGCCTCGGCATGGCCGAGCACCCAGCCGCGCGCCCGCGCAAAACCGCTGCGCGAGGCGTAGGCCGCGGCCACCAGCGGGACGGCGGCGCCGATGCCGAACAGGCCGAGGATGAGGGCGCCGCGCAACGCGCCGCCTTCGCTGGCCACCAGCGTGAGCGCCGACGCCAGCAGCGGCCCGGAGCAGGGGCTCCAGACCAGGCCGAGCAGACCGCCCAGCAGCAGGGCACCCCACAGCGAACCGCCGTCGAGCCGGCTGGTGGCCGCCTGGGCCGAGCTGGCGAGCGGCATCACCAATTGGGTGAAGCGGGCGTTGAGCACGGGCACCAGCATGACCAGCGCAAAGCCGATCAGCAGCACGGCGCCGGTCGTGCGCACGCTGTCACCGTCGATCCCCAGCGCCGGCCCCAAGGCGCCCAGCAGCAGGCCGATGCCCGCAAACGATGCCGCCATGCCCAAGCCCATGGCCAGCGGCGCGAGACGGTTGGCCTGCACGGCACCGCCAAGCACGAGCGGGAGCAGCGGGAAAACGCAGGGCGAGAGTGTGGTCAGGCTGCCGGCGGCCAGGCTCAGGCCGACTTGCGTGAGGGAGAGTGTTCCGCTCACACGCCCTCACATGCCGACGGCGCTGTGCAGCGCGGTACGCAGCTTGCCGGCATCGGTGTCGCCGACCAGGCGGGCTGTTTCCTTGTTGCCGCGGTAGACGATCAGCGTGGATTGGGTGCGCACGTTGAGCTGCTGCTTGAGTGCGCGTTCCTGGTCGTAGTTCACCACCAGCAGCGTGACCGGCAGCTGGCTGTCGGCCTTGAGCGACTGGAACACCTTTTCCTGCGCGCGGCAGGTCGGGCACCAGTCGGCATGGAAGTGCAGCGCGACCGGCTTGCCGGCCTGCTGGGCGGCACTCAGGGCGGCGGCGCTGTAGGGCTGGATGTCGAGCGCGTGGGCGGCGCCGAAGGTGAGCAGCAAGGCCAGGCTGGCCAGGATGGCACGAAGGAATTGCATGGACGGTCTCCTATGGGCGGAGCCGACCATCGGCCCCGACTACAGCTTCAGTCGAGGCAGGGTGCGAAATTCTTACAGCTGTACGGCGGGGGCATGCGCGGAACGCCGTGGAACCGGCTTGGCCGGGCCACTGGCGTTGTCCCCCTCTGGGGGAAGGCGCGCAGCGCCTCAGGGGGCTCAGCTTTACACGCCGCGGGCGCGGTCCGCGTGGAACTGCTGCACGAAAGCGCTGAAGGTGCCAGCGTCCAGCGCGGCGCGCACCTCGCGCATCAGGTTCAGGTAGTAGTGCAGGTTGTGCACCGTGGTCAGCATGGGGCCGAGCATCTCGCCGCAGCGGTCCAGGTGGTGCAGGTAGGCGCGGCTGAAGCCGTCGCGCCCGCCCTGCGCATAGGGCACGCCGGAGTTGCCGGCGCAGGCGTAGCAGGTGCAGGTCTCGTCCACGGGGCGCGCGTCGCTTTTGTGGCGTGCGTTGCGGATCTTCAGATCGCCAAAACGGGTGAACAGGTGGCCGTTGCGGGCGTTGCGCGTGGGCATGACGCAGTCGAACATGTCGAAGCCGTGTTGCACGCCATACACCAGGTCTTCCGGTGTGCCCACACCCATCAGGTAGTGCGGCTTGTGCGCGGGCAGGCGCGGGCCGCAATGGCGCATCAGGCGCTGCATGTCTTCTTTCGGCTCGCCCACGCTGACGCCGCCGACCGCCAGGCCCGGGAAATCGAGCTCTTCCAGCGCGGCCAGCGATTCGTCGCGCAGGTTCTCGTACATGCCGCCTTGCACGATGCCGAACAGCGCGTTGGGGTTTTCCAGCCGTTCAAACTCGGCCTTGCAGCGTTTGGCCCAGCGCAGGCTCAGTTCCATGGAGACACGGGCTTCGCGTTCAGTGGTGAGCTGGCCCTTGGTCTTGGGGTCGAGCGACACATACGGTGTGCACTCGTCGAACTGCATCACGATGTCGCTGTTCAGCACGGTCTGGATCTGCATCGAGCCTTCGGGCGTGAGGAAGAGCTTGTCGCCATTGACGGGCGAAGCGAACTTCACGCCTTCCTCGCTGATCTTGCGCATCTCGCCCAGGCTCCAGACCTGAAAGCCGCCCGAGTCGGTGAGGATGGGCTTGTGCCAGTTCTCGAACTGGTGCAGACCGCCGAAGGACTTCATCACGTCCAGGCCCGGGCGCATCCACAGGTGGAAGGTGTTGCCGAGGATGATCTGCGCGCCCATGTCTTCCAGCGAGCGCGGCATGATGCCCTTGACGGTGCCGTAGGTGCCCACGGGCATGAAGATGGGGGTCTCGACCACGCCGTGGTTGAGCGTGAGGCGGCCGCGGCGGGCCATGCCTTCGGTTTTCAGGAGTTCGAATTGCAGCATGGTGAGGGGACCGATTGTAGGGGGGCGGTGCGCCGGCCCGCTGCATGCAGGGCGTCCCGCGTTGCCAGGGTTGGTCCGGTGCGCTGTGGCGGCCATCCGCGGGTTTTCCGCTACGCCACACAGGGAGCCTGTGATTCAATAATCCGGCGTGTCACGCGAGATCGGACAAGCAGCCTACAGGAGACAAGCATGACCAAGACCCCCACCCCAGCGACCGGTGAGCTTCAGAGCGACCGCCGCCGTTTTGTGGCCGGCGCTGCCACCCTGCTGTCGGCCGGGTCGCTGACTGCCTGTGCTACGGCGCCAGCCGCGGACACCCGAGGCCGCTTCGAGTTTGCCCTGATCGGCGACATGTCCTACAACCGCGCGCAGGAAGCCGAATACGACCGCGTGATGCAGGAACTCAACGCGCGTGACCTTGCTTTCGTCACACACGTGGGTGATTTCCAGTTCGACCCGCGTCCCTACGAACGCAACCCTGCCTCGTCCCGCCCCCCGGGCGAGGATGCGACCTACGACTACGTACTGGGCACCTTCAATGCATCGAAGAACCCGCTGGTCATGACCCCGGGCGACAACGACTGGGCTGACCTTGCGGAAATGCAGTCGCGCAAGATCGATCCGCTGGATCGTCTGGCCAAGGTGCGTTCCCTGTTCTACCCCCAGGGCAGCAGCCTGGGCCAGCGCAGGATGCCCGTGACCAGCCAGGCCGACGTGGACTCGGCCCACGCCGCCTTCCGCGAGAACCTGAACTGGAGCATTGGCGGCGTGGACTTCGTCACCCTGCACATCATCGGCAGTAACGACAACATGGGCCGCGGCCCGGCGCTCGAGGCCGAGCAGCGGCAGCGCAAGGCCGCCAACCTGAGCTGGCTCAAGCGTGCCTTTGCCCAGGCGCGTGAACGCAAGAGCTTGGGGTTCGTAATCATCATCCATGCCAACATCGGCTTCGAAAACCTCTGGCCGGCCAGCTACCACGGGCGCTACTACCGCCCGCTCAGCGGCGCCAAGGCACCCAAGCCCGAGCCCACGGTCTACGACGACTACATCCGAGCCCTGGGTGCCGAGATGGAAGACTTCGGAACGCCCACGCTGCTGCTGCACGGCGACACCCATCTCTTCCGTATCGACAAGCCCCTGTTCAGTACGCGCACACAGCGGCCCTTCGAGCACTTCACCCGCGTCGAGACCTTCGGCTGGCCTGACACGCACTGGGTCAGCATCGAGATGGATCCGGCCCAGCCCCAGGTCTTCACCGTGCGCCCGCGCATGGTGCCCGGCAACAGCCCCAATCGTCGAGCCCCAACCGCAGGCTGAGCCCAGACGTCGTGTTGCTCAGGACCGGCCCGGCAACGCCTGTGTCACCTGCTCGGTTGAGGTGGTGGCGCCTGGCAGTGACGATCCGGATCGTCTCTGCGTTGGGCGAAGGTCTAGATCACGTGACAGAGGGGCCGAACACGAGTCGCTGCAGGGCCCTCAGGATCTTTCGCGGCTTGGCCGCGGTTCCAGCCTTCCATGCAAGATGACCTCGATCACATCGCGCGGTTTAGGGCTGCAGTGACCGCTCCAACAGCATCGCATCCCCATAACTGAAAAACCGGTAGCGTTGCGCGATCGCATGCCGGTACAGCGCCATGACGTGCTCGTAGCCGGCGAAGGCGCTCACCAGCATCATGAGGGTGGACTTCGGCAGGTGGAAGTTGGTGATCAGCAGGTCAACCATCTGGAACTGAAAGCCCGGGGTGATGAAGATCTCGGTGTCGCCACTGGCCTGGCCCGACTTGGCCCAGGACTCCAGCGTGCGTACGGTGGTGGTGCCCACGGCGACGATGCGGCCGCCGCGTGCCTTGGTGGCGGCAATCGCGGCCTGGGTGGCGGCGGGCACCTCGTACCACTCGCTGTGCATCCGGTGCTCGGCGATGTTCTCGGTCTTGACCGGCGAGAAGGTGCCGGCGCCGACGTGCAGCGTCACGTTGGCGCGCTGCACGCCGCGCGCCTCCAGCCCGGCCAGCACGCCCTCATCGAAGTGCAGCGCAGCCGTGGGTGCGGCGGCGGCGCCCGGCTTGGCGGCGAACACGGTCTGGTAGCGCGAGGCGTCTTCGGCGGTGTCGCCATGCTCGATGTAGGGCGGCAGCGGTACGTGGCCGTGCTGCTCCATCAGTCGGTGCGGTTCGTCGCTGAAGCGCAAGCGGAACAGCTGCCCGTGTTCGTCGGGCCAGCGGCCCAGCAGCTCCGCCGTGAACCCGCCCGTCATCCGCAGCACCGTGCCCACAGGCGGCTTCTTGCTGACCTTCATGTGCGCCACCACTTCGTGGTTGGTCAGTACGCGCTCCACCAGCAGTTCCAGCTTGCCGCCGGTCGGCTTCTCACCGTAGAGGCGCGCTTTCACCACCTTGGTGTCGTTGAAGACCAGCAGGTCGCCCGGCTGCAGCAGGCTCGGCAGCTCGTGGAAGATGCGGTCGGTGGGTGGCAGCGTACGGCCATCGAGCAGGCGCGAGGCGCTGCGCTCGGGGGCAGGGTGCTGGGCAATCAGCTCGTTCGGGAGCTGGAAGTCGAAGTCGCTGAGGCTGAAGACGCGCTCGGCGTCAGGGATGTGAGACATGCGCTTGAGGGCCGGACGGACCCGTTCCAAGGATAGGGGAAGCGCGAATTGTCTCAGAGTTCAGGCGGCTTCCCCTTTCACACCCCCAATGGGGTGTGTGGTCATCCATTTCAGGGGTTGCTGGCAACGGGCTCCAGGCCGAGCACCGGTTGGCCTTCTTTCTCGGCCTGGCGGTCAAACACCAGCGACTTGCCGAAGATCAGCTGCACCCAGGTCGGGTAGGTGTAGGCCGTGCCTTTGTTGTGGTCGATGATGGCGCCAATACCGCCGCCAATGATGATGTTGCCCCACATGCCACCATTGGCACGCGAGACGGCGCGACCCGAGGCGTCCGGGTTGTCGGTGTGTTTGCAGACGATGTCCAGGTCTTTGCTGGAGCGACGGACCTGCGCGGTGTCGCCGGATTTCATCGTGATGGTGCCATAGTCGTTGGACAGCTTGCATTCCGCGTTGGTGATGACCTCGCCGGATGAGTTCTTGGTTTCCAGCTTCATCGGATGGGTGGAATCGTTGACCACCGAAGCGCAGCCGACGCAGAGGGATGCAATGCCCAGGGCAGATACGAGTTTCAGCATGTTGTTGTTTGCTCCATGTGTGACAGAAAAGGATGTCGATGGCTCTGAGATTGAAAACACCGCGTAATGCCATCGTTGGTCGGGTGTATGGCCTAAAGACTGTAAGGGATAACAACGGAAATTTTCAGAACGCACGGCGGAGGCGGCCGATCCAGCCCACGGGCTGTTGTATCGAACCATCAGGGCCGCGCTGGCGTGCGGGTATGCCCGCGGCCATGGCGCCGCAGGCCGATGAAATAATGGCCTGCATGAAAGCCTTCCGCATCGGCGCCGGCGCCGGCTACTCGGGCGACCGCATCGATCCGGCCCAGGACTTGGCCGAGCGTGGCGCGCTCGACGTGTTGGTGTTCGAGTGCCTGGCCGAGCGCACCATCGCGCTGGCGCAGTTGCGGCGCAGCCAGGATCCGCGCCTGGGCTATGACCCCTTGCTGGAGGCCCGCATGCGCACCGTGCTGCCAGCCTGTGTGCGCCACGGGACCCGCATCGTCACCAACATGGGCGCAGCCCATCCCTTGGCCGCCGGCCAGGCCGTGCTGCAGGTGGCGCGCGAACTCGGTCTGCCGCGCCTGCGTGTGGCGGTCGTGCTGGGCGATGACGTGCTGCCGTGGATACAGGCGCATGACGTGCCGCTGCTCGATACGCAAGAGACCGTGCGCAGCCTGGACGGCCGACTGATCTCGGCCAATGCCTACCTCGGCGCCGATGCGCTGCTGCCGGCCCTGCAGTCGGGCGCCGACGTCGTGATCACCGGCCGCGTGGCCGATCCGGCGCTGTTCCTGGCGCCGCTGATGCAGCACTTCGGCTGGGCGGCGGACGACTGGCCGCGCCTGGGCCAGGGCATCGTCATCGGCCATCTGCTGGAATGTGCGGCGCAGGTCAGTGGCGGCTACATCGCCGATCCCGGCCGCATGGATATTCCGAACCTGGCCGAAGTGGGCTTTCCGCTGGCCGAAGTGCGGGCCGACGGCAGCGCCGTCATCACCAAGCTGCCGGGCACCGGTGGCTGTGTGAACCGGCTGACCTGCACCGCGCAGCTGCTGTACGAGCTGGAAGACCCGCAGCGCTACCTGCAACCCGACGTGGTAGCCAACTTTTCGCAGGTGCAGTTGCAGGAAGTGGGGACGGACCGCGTGCAGGTGCAGGGCGCCAGCGGTACGGCGCGCCCGGACCAGTTGAAAGTGACGCTGGGGTACCGCGACGGCTTCATTGGCGAGGGGCAGATCTCCTATGCCGGGTCGGGGGCGCGGGCGCGCGGCGAGCTGGCCTTGCACATCCTGCGGCATCGCCTGCGGCGCCTCGGCCTCGGCGAACTGGAACAGCGTGCCGAACTCATCGGTGTCAATGCCCTGCACGGCCCGAGCTTGGGTGCGGACCGCGAACCCTATGAGGTGCGCGCGCGGCTGGCCGTGCGTTGTCCCACCCGCGCACAGGCCGAGCGCGTGGGCCAGGAGGTGGAGGCGCTGTACCTCAACGGTCCGGCGGGTGGCGGCGGGGTCACGCAGTCGGTGCGTGAGGTGATTGCTGCCGCATCGGCCTTGATCCCGCGCTCGGCAGTGACGCCTGCGTGCCAGGTGCTGGAGTTGTGAAGTGAAAACCGTACGCGACATCGCTTTCGCGCGTTCCGGCGACAAGGGCAATCGCGCCACGTTGAGCGTCATTGCGCGCAACCCGGCCGACTATCCCGTGCTGGCGCGCACGCTCAGCGCCGAGCGCGTGCAGGCCTGGTACCGCGACAGTGCGCGCGGCGCGGTGGACCGTTACCCGCTACCGCACCTCGGTGCGGTGCATTTTGTCCTGCACGAGGCGCTGGCCGGCGGCGTGACGCGCTCGCTCGCGCTCGACGCGCACGGCAAGAGCCTGAGCAGCGCCATCCTCGATCTGCCGCTTGAAGAACACTAACCACCAAGGAGACAACCATGCGATTCCTGCCCCGAACCCTTGCCCTGCTGGGCATGACCCTGCTCAGCGCCACGGCGCTGGCCCAGCCTTATCCGAGCAAGCCCATCAAGGCCATCGTGCCCTTTGCCGCCGGCAGCGCCACCGACCAGATCGGCCGTGCCTTTGCGGCCAAGATGTCGGAAACGCTGGGCCAGCCCATCGTGATAGAGAACAAGGCCGGCGTGAACGGCATGCTGGGTGCGGATGCCGTGGCCAAGGCACCGGCCGATGGCTACACTATCCTGTTCGGCACCAACAGCACCAACGCCGCGCTCAAGAGCCTGATGAAGAAGCTGCCCTACGACCAGGACACGGCCTTTGTGCCGGTGGGCTACCAGGGCTCGGTGCCGTTGATCGTCGCCATCAACAACGACGTGCCGGCCAAGACGCTGCGCGAGTTCATCGACCTGGCCAAGGCCAAGCCGGGCCAGGTGACCTTTGCCAGCGCCAGCACCTCGCAGCTGGTGTCGGGCGAGATGCTGGCCAGCATGGCCGGCGTGCAGATGACCAACGTGCCCTACAAGAGCGGCCCGGCTGCCATGACCGACCTGATCGGTGGCCAGGTGATGATGTTCAGCGCCGATTTCGCCGTCACGCTGCCGCAGGTCAAGGCCGGCAAGATCCGCGGCCTGGCCGTGACCTCGACCAAGCGCTCGGCCGCCATCCCCGAGCTACCCACGGTCAACGAGGCGCTGGGCCTGAAGGACTACGAGCTGATTGCCTACTTTGCCGTCTTCGCGCCGGCCGGCACGCCGCCCGACGTGGTGGCCAAGCTCAACCAGGCCATCAACGCGGCGGCCAACAGCAAGGACATCCAGGAGAAGTTCGCGCCCATCGGTTTCACGGTCGAACCGGGTACGCCCGAGGCCCTGGCGCAGCGCAGCCAGCGCGAGACCGCCAAGTGGGCCAAGGCCATCCGCGACGCCAGGATCGAACCGCAGTGAGTGCGGCGCCTGGGCCGGTCGTGGCGACCGGCCCAGGCTGAAACCGGCGGGCGGCACGGCACAATCAGACCCCATGCCGCGCAAGCCCGCCACATCGCCAGCCGCATCCGCCGCCGACAAGCCGCAGTCTGCCGCGCAGCAGGCGCTGCGCAAGCTGGGCCTGACGCGGGACATTGACCTGGCCCTGCACCTGCCGCTGCGCTACGAGGACGAAACCCGCATCACCCGCCTGGTGGACGCGCGTGAGGGCGGTACGGTGCAGATCGAAGCTACCGTGACCGCCTGTGAGGTGAGCTACCGGCCGCGGCGCCAGCTGCTGGTGACGGTGGACGACGGCAGCGACACCTGCGTGCTGCGCTTCTTCAATTTCTATCCCTCACAGCAGAAGGCGCTGGCGGTGGGCGCCCGTGTCCGTGTGCGTGGTGAGATCCGCGGCGGCTTCATGGGCTGGACCATGATGCACCCGCACACCAAGGCCGCGGGGGGGGAACTGCCCACCGCGCTGACGCCGGTGTACCCGACGGTGGCCGGCCTGCCGCAGCCCTATCTGCGCAAGGCGGTGCTCGGTGGCCTGGCACGCGCCGACCTGAGCGACACGCTACCGCCCGAGATTGCAAGCCAAATTGGCCTCCAGCCCTTGTGGAGCTTGCGTGCGGCGCTCTCATTTTTGCATCATCCGACGCCGGATGTGTCGCTGGCGCAGCTGGAAGACCACAGCCACCCGGCTTGGCAGCGCCTGAAGGCCGAGGAGTTGCTGGCGCAACAGCTGTCGCAACTGCAGTCGCGCCGGGAGCGCGAGCACCTGCGCGCGCCCGTGCTGCGCGCGCAGGGAGCGGAATCGTTGCATGAGCGCCTGCTGGCGGCGCTGCCGTTCCAGCTCACGGCGGCGCAGCGCCGTGTGGGCGAGGAGATTGCCCACGACCTGGCGCAGCCGCTGCCCATGCACCGCTTGCTGCAAGGCGACGTGGGTTCGGGCAAGACGGTGGTCGCGGCGCTGGCGGCGGCGATCTGCATCGATGCCGGCTGGCAGTGCGCGCTGATGGCACCGACCGAGATCCTGGCCGACCAGCACTTCCGCAAGCTGGTGGCCTGGCTGGAGCCGCTGGGCGTGCGCGTGGCCTGGCTCACCGGCAGCCAGAAGAAGAAGGAACGCGCCGAAATGCTGGGCCTGATCGGGCGCGGCGAGGCCGGCCTGGTGGTCGGTACGCACGCGGTGATCCAGGAACAGGTGCAATTCAGGAATCTGGCGCTGGCCATCATCGACGAGCAGCACCGCTTCGGTGTCGCTCAGAGATTGGCCCTGCGCAGCAAGACCAACGGCGACGCTGTGGAGCCGCATCTGTTGATGATGACGGCGACGCCGATCCCGCGCACGCTGGCCATGAGCTACTACGCCGATCTGGACGTCTCCACCATTGACGAGCTGCCGCCCGGGCGCAGCCCCATCGTGACCAAGGTGGTGTCGGAGCAGCGGCGCGACGAGGTGATCGAGCGCATCCGCGGCCAGCTGGCGCAGGGCCGGCAGGTCTACTGGGTCTGCCCGCTGATCGAGGAGAGCGAAGCGCTCGACCTGACCACCGCCACCGCCACCCATGCGGAACTCAGCACGGCCTTGCCGGGGGTCATGGTCGGCCTGCTGCACTCGCGCATGCCGGTGGCCGAGAAGAAGGCGGTGATGGCGCTCTTCACCAGTGGCCAGATGGGGGTGCTGGTCAGCACCACGGTGATCGAGGTCGGTGTCGACGTGCCCAATGCCTCGCTGATGGTGATTGAGCACGCCGAGCGCTTCGGCCTGTCGCAACTGCACCAACTGCGCGGACGTGTGGGCCGTGGCGCGGCGGCCTCGGCCTGCGTGCTGCTGTACTCCACGGGCGATGCGCCGCGTCTGGGCGAAACCGCGCGCGAACGGCTCAGGGCCATGGCCGAGACCAACGACGGCTTCGAGATCGCGCGACGCGACCTCGAGATCCGCGGCCCCGGTGAGTTCCTGGGGGCGCGCCAGTCGGGCGCTGCGCTGCTGCGTTTTGCCGACCTCGCCACCGACAGCCACCTGCTGGCCTGGGCCCGCCAGGCGGCGCCGCAGATGCTGGACCGCTACCCGGTGCAGGCTGCGCAGCACGTGGCGCGCTGGCTGGGCAGCCGCACCGACTACCTCAAGGCCTGAGCGCGGGTGGCCGGCAGTCGCAAATTTGTAGCGCTCGACCCACATCCGGCCTGGGCTTTCAGGGCAATGTGATTTAGACTCGCGCCATTCCAACAGGCGTGCACTCACTGCCCCAGCCTTTACCGATGGCCACAGACACCGCGAACCCGCTTGCTGCCGGCGACACCGCCGAGCTTTATCGCGCCGCCATCGGCCCGCGCGGGCAGGACTACTACCTGCGCCAGTTCGCGCGCTTCGACACCGCTGGCAAGACCGGTGCCAGCTGGCACTGGGCGGCTTACTGGAGCACGCTCAACTGGCTGATCTACCGCAAGATGTGGGGCCAGGCGCTGGCCTACGTTGCGGCCGTGCTGGGCATGGCGCTGCTGGTGTTCGGTATCGGCAAGCTGCTGCTCAACTACGACAGCACCACCGGGCTGGCGCTGTTTCTGCTCTTCCTGACGGCCGCCTTCGTGGTGCCGGGCCTGTATGCCAATGCCTGGTACTACAACTTCTGCAACGAGAAGATCTCGGCCGCGCTGCGTGCCACGCAGGACGTTGCGCAAGCCTGCGAACTGCTGAACGCGCAGGCCAGCAGCAACCGGCGTTTTCTGGGCCAGGCGGCGGTCAACGTCGCGCTGGCGGCCCTGGTGGCCGGGCTGGCCACCTTCCTGTTCGACCCCGCGCAGCAGATGATGCAACTGGCGCAAGGCGGTGCCGCGCAGTCCCAGCCCGCCTTGCCGGAGATGGCGGCCGGCACGCAGCCGGTGCTGGCGTCCGGCAATGGCGCCCTGGTGGCGGCATCACCCTCTCCAACGCCGACCGAAACCACGGCCGCGCCTGCGTCGGCGGCTTCCGCTGCGGTGGCCGAGGCGACCCCCGAACCACCCAAGCCCGAGGCCTCGGCACCTGAGGCGGCTGCCGCGGCGCCCGCTGCTCCCCGCTTCGACGGGCCGGTGCTGACCTCCGCAGCGCAGATCGACGAGTACCTGGCCCGCACCAGCGGCGTGCCGCGCGAACCCGCGGAGCCGAGGCCGGTGGTGCAACTGGCCGGCAAGGCAACCGAGCCCGCCAACGCCAAGGCCGACAAGCCGAACGGACCGGCCGACACCGTGGTGCAGGCCGCGACCGATCCCAAGCGTGCCCCGCCGGCGCCTGCCGCTGCACTGCCGGTGGCTGCCGCAGCCAATGACACGCCCGCGGCACCCGCGCGCAACGGCAAGGCCAAGCCCCAACCCGCCGCGCCGGTCAAGACCGAGGTCGCTGCCGGCAACCCAACGGCCGAGGCTGTGCCGCCGGCCGCCACCGGCAAGACCAAGCGCGCGCCGGCGAAGAAGTCCTGGTACGTGCAGGCAGGGGCGTTTTCGCAAGAGAGCAATGCGCAGAACGTGCGTTTGCGGATCGAGGCCGCGGGGCTGGAGACCAGTACCGCACCGCACGAAACCCAGGCCGGGCGTCTGATCCGTGTCCGGGTCGGGCCGTACGCGACCAAGGCCGATGCCGAAAAAGCTGCGCTGCAGGTCAAGGCGCTGGAACTGCCCGCCGTGCTGTTCCGCGAGTAGTCGCGTCCACGGCGTGGGCCGCTGGCGGCGGGCCGGATGCAGCGACCGAGTGGCACACATACTGGGATTCTCTCGGGCTTCTGACTTGCATCACAGGCGGCGTGACGGCACGGCATCAAATGCCGGTGCATGGGTGCATGCCGATGCGCGTCGCACTATGCGTTTGGCAGAATTGATCGCTCGTGAAACAATCGACCTTTGTATGAAACCCTACGCTCTTGCTGCTTTCCTGCTGATGGCCATGCAGTCGGCGCTGGCCCAGTTGCCGGCGCGTGATCTGAGCGTCGAGCTGCGCCAGATCGAGGATGCCGGCACTGGCGGCCAGGTGGTCGCCACCCGGCCGGCACAGGCCCTGCTGGCACCGCAGCAACTGCTGGTGCGCAACGGCAGCAAGGCCACGTTCAGTCTGGGGCAGTCGGTGCCGGTGCAGTGGGTGCAGTCGGTGTCGTCCTACACGTCCACGCTGGTGGTGCCGGGCACCGACGCCACCAACCGTGGCGGCAGCGTGAGCCAGACCGTTACTTGGATGGATGCCAACCAGAGCCTGGCGGTCAAGCCGCGCTGGCCTGGCGGCAAGCAGCCGGTCACGGTGGAAGTCGAGATGCAGTCCGCCAGCCTGGACGTGCGGCCCGGCAGCGAGTTGCCCGCGCAGGGGCGCGCCCAGCTGGTCACCACCGTGGGTGCGCCGCTCGGGCAGTGGGTGACGATCGCCACCACCGGCAGTGGCCCACAGCGCGGTGTCTATGGCAGTGAGGCTGCGCCCGAGACGCGGCGCCTGCTGCAGTTGCGGGTGTCGCTGCCCTGAGCCCGGCGCGGGCTCGAATGTCACAATCGCACCATGACCCTGACCGAACTCAAATACATCGTTGCCGTGGCGCGTGAAAAGCACTTCGGCAAGGCGGCCGAGGCCTGCTTCGTGTCGCAGCCCACGCTGTCGGTGGCGGTCAAGAAGATCGAGGAAGAGCTCGATGTCAAGCTGTTCGAGCGCAGCGCCAACGAGGTGACCGTCACGCCGCTGGGCGAGGAGATCGTGCGTCAGGCCCAGGCCGTGCTGGAGCAGGCCGCCGCGATCAAGGAGATCGCCAAGCGCGGCAAGGATCCGCTGTCCGGCCCGTTGCGCCTGGGGGTGATCTACACCATCGGCCCTTACCTGCTGCCCGACCTGGTGCGCCAGATGATCACGCACACGCCGCAGATGCCGCTGATGCTGCAGGAGAACTTCACCGTCAAGCTGCTGGAGATGCTGCGCACCGGCGAGATTGACTGCGCCATCCTGGCCGAGCCGTTTCCCGACACCGGGCTGGCGGTGGCGCCGCTATACGACGAGCCGTTCTACGCCGCTGTGCCCACCAACCACCCGCTGGCCCGGCACGAGAGCGTCAGCAGCGAAGAGCTCAAGGCCGAAACCATGCTGCTGCTGGGCACCGGGCACTGCTTCCGCGACCATGTGCTGGAAGTCTGCCCCGAGTTCGCGCGCTTTTCCAGCAATGCCGAGGGCATTCGCAAGAGTTTCGAAGGCTCCTCGCTGGAGACCATCAAGCACATGGTGGCCGCCGGCATGGGCGTGACGCTGGTGCCGCGCCTGAGCATTCCGAAGGCGGCGCTGGTGCCCAAGGCCAAGGGCAAGGGCGCAGCCGCGGACGACAGCTTCATCAAATACCTGCCGTTCAAGGGCGAAGCGCCGACGCGCCGCGTGGTGCTGGCGTGGCGGCGCAGCTTCACGCGCTACGAGGCCATCGCCGCGCTGCGCAACGCCATCTACGCCTGCGAACTGCCGGGCGTCAAACGTCTGTCCTGATTCATCGTCATCCTAGGAGCCCTCATGGCCAAGAAACCCGTCAAATCCGTGGCGCCCGCCATCAACATCGGCATCAGCGAAAAGGACCGCGCTGCGATTGCCAAGGGCCTGAGCAACCTGCTCGCAGACACCTACACCCTGTACCTGACCACGCACAACTTCCACTGGAACGTGACCGGGCCGATGTTCAACACACTGCACACCATGTTCATGACCCAGTACACCGAGCTGTGGAATGCGGTCGATCCGATTGCCGAGCGCATCCGCTCGCTGGGCCATGCGGCCCCTGGCTCCTACGCCCAGTACGGCAAGCTGGCCTCGGTGCCCGATGCGCCGGCCATGCCGCCCAAGGCGCTGGAGATGGTGCGCATCCTGGTGCAGGGCCACGAAGCCGTGGCGCGCACCGCGCGCAGCCTGTTCCCGCTGGCTGACAAGGCGGGTGACGAGCCCACGGCTGATCTGCTGACCCAGCGCCTCACCGTGCATGAGCAGACGGCCTGGATGCTGCGCTCTCTACTGGAAGAGTGATCAACCTACTGCGCGCCCCGATCTTGCACCTGCGCTTCTCGCCGTACCCGCAGTACGGCTGCGATGCTCGGCGCAACCTCGGGCCGCTCGCTACGGTTGCTCCCCCGCTCTTGCTATGCCGACCTCAGCCGCATCCTCGCGCCTGGCCCTCTACCTTGACCTGATCCGCTGGGACCGCCCGGCGGGGTGGCTGCTGCTGCTCTGGCCTTCGCTCAGCGCCTTGTGGGTGGCGGCGGGCGGTTTCCCGGGCTGGCATCTGCTGATCGTCTTCGTGCTTGGCACCATCCTCATGCGCAGTGCCGGCTGCTGCGTCAACGACGTGGCCGACCGCAACTTCGACCGCCATGTCAAACGCACCGCGCAACGCCCGGTGACCACCGGCCGGGTGTCGGTACGCGAGGCGATCTGGGTCGGCGTGGTGCTGGCCTTGCTGGCTTTCGCGCTGGTGCTGACCACCAACCCGGTGGCCGTGCTGTGGTCGTTCGCCGCGCTGGCGGTGGCCCTGGTCTATCCGTATGCCAAGCGTTTCTTCGCCATGCCGCAGGCCGTGCTGGGCGTGGCCTTCAGTTTCGGCATCCCGATGGCCTTTGCTGCGGTGCGCGGCGAGGTGCCGGTGCTGGCCTGGGTGCTGTTGCTGGGCAACCTGTTCTGGGTGTTGGCCTACGACACCGAGTACGCCATGGTGGACCGCGACGATGACCTGCGCATCGGCATGAAGACGTCGGCCATCACGCTGGGACGGTTCGACGTGGCGGTGGTGATGGTCAGCTACCTGGCCTACTTGCTCATCTGGGCTCTAGCCCTTATCCCTTATGCGTCGGGTGCTATTTTTTATATAGCTATTGCGGTCGCGCTGGTGCAGGTCGCGTGGCACTACACGCTGATCCGGGGGCGTGCGCGCGAGGGCTGCTTCAAGGCCTTCCGCCTCAACCACTGGTTGGGGTTCACGGTCTTTGCCGGGATTGCTGTCGGTTTCGCGCTGAAATGAAAAAGCCGCCCGTCGGGCGGCTGGAGGTGGTGTGGCGCCGGTTTGCGGCCGCCACGGCCATCACTTCTGCTTCTTCGCTTTCTTGCTCTTCTTGGCTTTGGCCTTTTTCTGGCTCGCTTTGCCTTGGGACTGGACTTGTGCCGGTTGCGGCTGCACGGCAGGCTGCGCCGGGGCGGCCGGCTGCGCCTGGGCCGCGGCGGGCGTGGCCATGGCCAGCGCCCCGGTCAGGGCGGCGGCGCTGAGGACGGTGGTGAACAAGGTGCGCATGGAAACTCCTGTCGTGGTGGTATCTGGTGGAGGCTTGTTCTCGACCGCTGGCCAAGCACGCGCGCTACTTTAACGCCGACGCCCCCGGGCATCTTCAATCCCGACCAAATTCCTCGCCGAGTTCGCGGGCGCGCCGCTCGGCCGCATGAAGTGCCTGGCCGAACAGCACCTTCAGCTGGCTCTGGTCCATGCTGGTGATGGCCGCATAGGTGGTGCCGCCCTTGGACGTGACGCGCTGGCGCAGCACTTCGGGTGGTTCACTGGAGGCCTTGGCCAGCGCGCTGGCGCCACGGAAGGTTTCCACCGCCAGTTTGTAGGCCTGCTCAGCGGGCAGGCCCATCTCGGTGCCGGCCTGCGTCATGGCTTCGAGGAAATAGAACACATAGGCCGGACCGGAGCCGGACAGGGCGGTGACGGCGTCCAATTGCGCTTCGTGCTCCACCCACAGGTACTCGCCCATGGTGCCGGCCACCTGTTCGATCAGGGTGCGGTCCGGCGCGCTGACGCCACCACGCGCGTACAGGCCGGTCATGCCCAGGCCCACCAGGGCCGGCGTGTTGGGCATGCTGCGCACGATGCGCTCGCTGCCGAGCCAGCGCGCAATGCTGCCGCTGGGGATGCCGGCGGCCACGCTCAGGTGCAGGGCGCCAGCGACCTGCTCACGTACGGGCAGCGTGGCCTCTTTGAAGGTCTGCGGTTTGGTGGCCCAGACCACCAGCCGCACCCCCTGCAGGAAATCACCGGCCTGCCCATGGGCTACGAGGCCGAACTTGTCTTTCAGCCCCTGGCGTGCGTCCGCGTAGGGCTCCACCACCTCGATGGAGGCGGCCGGGCGGCCCTGCTTGATCAGGCCGCCGATGATGGCGCTGGCCATGTTGCCGCCGCCGATGAATGCAATGCGCTCGTTCATGTGTTGTTCCTGTGCCGGGCAAGGTGAAATCCGGGAGGGGATTGTCGCAGTTTGCGCTAGGCTAGAAGCTTCTCAAGGAGCCGGATCCCGCCATGAACTCTCACGCCGAGCACATCCTTGCCCTGGACCAGGGCACCACGAGTTCGCGCGCGCTGGTGTTCGACCGCCACGGCGCGGTGGTGGCCCTGGCGCAGCAGGAGTTCACCCAGCACTTTCCCCAGGCCGGCTGGGTGGAGCACGACGCGAGTGAGATCTGGCGCACGCAGCTGGCCGTGGCACGGGAGGCGCTGACGCGAGCGGGCCTGCAGGCGCGCCAGTTACGCGCGCTGGCCATCACCAACCAGCGCGAGACCACGGTGCTGTGGGACCGGGCGACGGGCGAGCCGGTGGCGCCTGCCATCGTCTGGCAGGACCGGCGCACGGCGGCGGTCTGCGACGCGCTGCGCCCGCGCTGGGCCGCACGCATCCAGCGCCAGACCGGCCTGGTGCTCGACGCCTACTTCTCTGCCACCAAACTGCAGTGGCTGCTGGACCACGTGCCCGGCGTGCGTGCGCGCGCCGAGGCCGGCGAAATGGCTTTCGGCACCATCGACAGCTGGCTGCTCTGGAAACTGACGGGCGGGCAGGTGCACGCCACCGACGCCAGCAATGCCGCGCGCACGATGTTGTTCAATATTCACACCCTGCAGTGGGACGAGGAGTTGCTGCGCCTCTTCAACATCCCGGCCACCGTGCTGCCGCACGTCCATGCGTCGAGTGGCGTCTTGGGTGAAACTGATCCGGCGCTGCTCGGCGGCGCGGTGCCGATTGCCGGCGTGGCCGGCGACCAGCAGGCCGCTACCTTCGGTCAAGCCTGCTTTGCGCCGGGCATGGCCAAGAACACTTATGGCACCGGCTGCTTCATGCTCATGAACACCGGCACGGCCGCCGTCACCAGCAAGCACCGGTTGCTCGGCACGGTGGCCTGGCTCGGGCCCCATCCGGCAGCGTGCTACGCGCTGGAAGGTTCGGTCTTCATGGCCGGCGCCACCATCCAGTGGTTGCGCGACGGCCTGCAGATCATTCGAGGTGCGGCCGAGGTGGAGGCGCTGGCGGCCAGCGTGCCCGACACCCAGGATGTCTACCTGGTACCCGCCTTCGCTGGCTTGGGCGCGCCGGACTGGGACGGCCACGCCCGCGGCACGTTGGTGGGCATGACGCGTGGCACCACGCGTGCGCACATTGCCCGTGCGGCGCTGGAGGCCATCGCCCTTCAGACGGCCGATGTGTTCGATGCCATGGGACAGGACGCGGGCGTGCCGCTGACCGAGTTGCGCGTAGATGGCGGCGCCTGCAGCAACAACCTGCTGATGCAACTGCAGGCCGACTGCCTGGGCGTGCCAGTGCTGCGCCCGGCCTTGACCGAGACCACGGCTTTCGGCGCGGCCGGACTGGCGGGGCTGGCCAGCGGCCTGTGGTCGGGGGCTGACGAGCTGTCGTCCTTGTGGCGGCTGCAGCGTCGCTTTGATCCGCAGATCGGCGACAGTGCTCGCCGTGCGCGACTGGCCCGCTGGCGTGAGGCCGTCGAGCGCGCCAAGGGCTGGTCCAGGGGTTGAGATGGGCTCGGTCACCCCCGCACCTCTCCCCACCCGCCGCGCCGAACTGCTGGCCCGCCTGGCCGAGCCACGCACCTGGGACCTGGCTGTGGTCGGCGGCGGCGCCACCGGCCTGGGGGTGGCGTTGGACGCTGCAGCCCGCGGCTATTCCGTGGTGTTGCTGGAGTCGCACGACTTTGCCGGCGGCACCTCCTCGCGTTCGACCAAGCTGCTGCACGGTGGCGTACGCTACCTGGCCCAGGGCAATATCGCGCTGGTGCGCGAGGCGCTGCACGAGCGCAGTACGGTGTTGGCCAATGCGCCGCATCTGGCGTCGCGCCTGTCTTTCATCATGCCGTCCTATGCCTGGTGGCAGACGCCGTTCTATGGCATCGGCCTCAAGTTCTACGACCTGCTGGCGGGCAGGGCGGGTCTGGGTCCGACGCGTTTCCTCAGTCGCGCTGAGGCGCTCGCGGACCTGCCGCGTCTGCAACCCGAGGGCCTGAGCGGCGGTGTGCAGTACTGGGACGGCCAGTTCGACGACGCGCGCCTGGCCATCGCGCTGGCACGCACCGCCGCGCGCGAAGGCGCGCTGCTGCTCAATTACTGTCCGGTCACGGAACTGCTGCATGAGAACACCCGCCTGGTCGGCTTGCGCTGTCGCGACACCATGGGTGGGCAGACCTATGAAGTACGCGCCCGCTGCGTCGTCAACGCCACCGGCGTCTGGGTGGATGGCCTGCGCCAGATGGATGGGGCGGGTCAAGGCAAGACGGTGGAGCCTATGGTGGCGCCGAGCCAGGGCGTGCATGTGGTGGTAGACCGTTCCTTCTGGCCGGGTGAGCACGCACTGCTGGTGCCGAAGACGGCGGACGGGCGTGTGCTGTTTGCCGTGCCCTGGTTGGGCAAGCTGGTGCTGGGCACCACGGACACGCCGCGCAGCGATCTGCCGCGCGAGCCGCGCCCGCTGCGCGCCGAACTCGATTTCATCCTGGGCGAGGCGGCGCGTTACCTGGCGCGCGCACCCGGCCCGGCCGATGTGCTGAGCATCTGGGTGGGCTTGCGGCCCCTGGTGCGCCCGGCTGGCGACGAGTCTGATACTGGCCACCTCAGCCGCGAACACACAGTGTTGCAGGCCGCCAGCGGCTTGGTGACCGTGACGGGTGGCAAATGGACGACCTATCGTGCCATGGCAGAGGATGTGCTCGCGCGTTGCGTGCGTGCGGGCCTTCTGCCGCTGCGGCGGGCCGGCGGGAGCGCATCCTTGCGTCTGGTGGGGGCGCTGCCGGCCCAAGCGCCGACCGGCCCGGGGTTGGCCGCGGCACCGGGTGCACATCTATATGGCGCTGAAGCGCCCTGCGTGGCGGCGTTGCCGGGGTCTGGGGATGAGTTGGCCCCTGGCCTGACGGCCGCCATGGTGCGCTTTGCTGCAAGAAATGAGTATGCGCTTACCGTCGAGGATGTGCTTGCCCGGCGATCACGTCTGCTGTTTCTGGATGCGGCGCTGGCGGCGGATGTCGCTCCGGCGGTGGCGTCTTTGCTGCAGGAGGAGACCGGCAGGGACCCGGCTTTGGCGGCCTTTCTGGCTTTGGCGCAGGATTATTTATGTTGGCCGTCTGGACAAGACGCTTGACGTTCCTTCAAATCTTTGGCACAATTGCGGGCTTCGCTTGAAAAAGCGAGGTTTCTGCCCAGCAAAAGCGGTGCGAGTGGTTCGCTCCGTGGACGACGGGCCCAAGACTGACCGGTCTGCTTGTGCGCACCGGTGCAAGTTGGGAATATTGAAATGATCCAGACTGAATCTCGGTTAGAAGTCGCCGACAACACCGGCGCGAAGTCCGTTTTGTGCATCAAGGTGCTCGGCGGTTCCAAGCGTCGCTACGCCAGCGTGGGCGACATCATCAAGGTGAGCATCAAGGAAGCTGCTCCGCGCGGCCGCGTCAAGAAGGGCGAGGTCTACAGCGCTGTGGTGGTTCGTACCGCCAAGGGCATCCGCCGTGGCGATGGCTCGCTGGTCAAGTTCGACGGCAACGCCGCCGTGCTGCTCAACAACAAGCTGGAGCCCATCGGCACCCGCATCTTCGGCCCGGTCACGCGCGAACTGCGTACCGAGAAGTTCATGAAGATCGTGTCCTTGGCTCCTGAAGTTCTGTAAGGAAGCGCCATGAACAAGATTCGTAAAGGCGACGAAGTCATCGTCCTCACCGGGCGCGACAAGGGCAAGCGCGGCAAGGTTTCGCTGCGCAAGGATGAAACCCATGTGGTGGTCGAGGGTGTGAATCTGGTGAAGAAGCACACCAAGCCCAACCCCATGAAGGGCACCACTGGCGGTATCGTGGAAAAGGCCATGCCGATCCATCAGTCCAATGTGGCCATTTTCAATGCGGCAACCGGCAAGGCTGACCGCGTCGGCATCAAGCTCCTGGCTGACGGCAAGCGTGTGCGCGTCTTCAAGTCCAGCGGCGAAGAAATCAAGGTGGCATGACCATGGCACGTTTCCAAGAAATCTATCGCGAGAAGGTCGTTCCCGAACTGACCAAGAAGTTCGGCTACAAGTCGCCCATGGAAGTGCCGCGTCTGACCAAGATCACCCTGAACATGGGTGTCAGCGAAGCGGTTGCCGACAAGAAGGTCATGGACAACGCGGTTGGTGACCTGACCAAGATCGCCGGCCAGAAGCCCGTGGTGACCAAGGCCAAGAAAGCCATCGCTGGTTTCAAGATCCGCGAAGGTCAGGCCATCGGCTGCATGGTGACCCTGCGCGGCGTTCAGATGTACGAGTTCCTGGACCGTTTCGTCACCGTGGCTCTGCCGCGCGTGCGTGACTTCCGTGGTATCTCGGGTCGCGCCTTCGATGGTCGTGGCAACTACAACATCGGCGTCAAAGAGCAGATCATTTTCCCTGAGATCGAGTACGACAAGGTGGATGCCTTGCGTGGTCTCAATATCAGCATCACCACGACGGCCAAGACGGACGAAGAGTGCAAGGCACTGCTCGCCGGCTTCCGTTTCCCCTTCAAGAACTGAGGTGACCTGTGGCTAAAGTAGCTTTGATCCAGCGCGAACTCAAGCGCGAAAAACTGGTTGCCAAGTACGCGAAGAAGTACGAGGAGCTGAAGTCGGTGGCCAACGATGCCAAGCGCAGCGACGAAGAGCGTGCAGCGGCCCGTCTGGCCCTGCAGAAGCTGCCGCGCAACGCCAATCCCACGCGCCAGCGCAACCGCTGCGCCATCACCGGCCGTCCGCGTGGCACGTTCCGTCAGTTCGGTCTGGCTCGCGCCAAGATTCGTGAAATGGCTTTCGCTGGTGACATCCCCGGTGTCACCAAGGCCAGCTGGTAAGCGACAGGAGATTAGAGATGAGCATGAGTGATCCCATCGCCGACCTGCTGACGCGTATCCGTAACGCGCAGATGGTCGCCAAGACCTCCGTGTCGGTGCCGTCTTCCAAGGTGAAGGTGGCTATTGCGCAGGTGTTGAAGGATGAAGGCTATATCGACGGCTTCCAGGTGAAGACCGACGGTGGCAAGTCCGAACTTGAAATTGCCCTGAAGTACTACGCCGGCCGTCCGGTGATCGAGCGCATCGAGCGCGTGAGCCGTCCTGGCCTGCGTGTGTATAAGGGCCGCGACGCCATTCCTCAGGTCCAGAACGGTCTGGGTGTGGCCATCGTGACGACCCCAAAGGGTGTCATGACCGACCGCAAGGCGCGTGCTACCGGTGTCGGTGGCGAAGTGCTGTGCTACGTGGCCTAAGGCATTGAGGAGAAACTGAAATGTCCCGCGTAGGAAAAATGCCTGTTGCCATCCCGGCTGGGGTGGATGTGTCGATCAAGGCTGACCAGATCAGCGTCAAGGGTGCCGGTGGCACGTTGTCTCTGGCTCAGTCGGCCTTGGTGACGGTGAATAACGAGGGCGGCAAGCTGAGCTTTGTGCCCGCGAACGAATCTCGTGAAGCCAACGCCATGAGCGGCACCATGCGTCAGCTGGTGAACAACATGGTGGTCGGTGTGAGCAAGGGTTTCGAGAAGAAGTTGACGCTGATCGGCGTGGGTTACAAGGCCCAGGCCTCCGGCGCCAAGCTGAACCTGTCGGTCGGCTTCTCGCATCCGGTGAACATCGATATGCCTGCCGGCATCACGGTGGCTACCCCGGCCCCGACGGAAATCGTGATCAAGGGTGCCGATCGCCAACGCGTCGGCCAGGTGGCGGCGGAAATCCGAGCCATCCGTCCCCCGGAGCCCTACAAGGGCAAGGGTATCCGCTATGCGGATGAGACGGTCGTGATCAAAGAGACCAAGAAGAAATAAGGAGCTGCAACATGTTGACCAAGAAAGAGCAGCGTCTTCGCCGGGCACGTCAGACCCGCATCCGTATTGCCCAGCAGGGCACGGCCCGTCTGACCGTGAACCGCACCAATCTGCACATCTATGCCAGCGTCATCTCCGGCGACGGCGCCAAGGTGCTGGCCAGTGCTTCGACCGCAGAAGCCGACGTGCGCAAGTCGCTGGGCGGCTCGGGCAAGGGTGGCAATGCCACTGCAGCCCAGTTGATCGGCAAGCGCATTGCCGAGAAGGCCAAGGCCGCAGGTGTGGAGAAGGTGGCATTTGATCGTGCAGGCTTTGCGTACCACGGCCGCATCAAGGCGCTGGCCGATGCCGCACGCGAAGCTGGCTTGCAGTTCTAAGCAGATCGGAATTTAAGATGGCTAAAGTTCAAGCAAAAATGCAAGGCAAAGGGGCCGAGGGTCCCGAGGACGGCCTGCGCGAGAAGATGATCGCGGTCAACCGCGTGACCAAGGTGGTCAAGGGTGGCCGTATCCTGGGTTTCGCTGCACTGACCGTTGTGGGTGACGGCGACGGCCGCGTCGGCATGGGCAAGGGCAAGTCCAAGGAAGTGCCGGCTGCCGTGCAGAAGGCCATGGAAGAGGCTCGCCGCAACATGCTCAAAGTGTCGCTCAAGAACGGTACCCTGCATCACCAGGTCACCGGTCGTCACGGTGCCGCCAGCGTCATGATGGCGCCGGCTCCGAAGGGTACCGGCATCATCGCCGGCGGCCCGATGCGCGCCATCTTCGAAGTGATGGGCATCACCGACATCGTGGCCAAGAGCCATGGTTCGACCAATCCGTACAACATGGTTCGTGCCACTCTGGACGCCCTGAACAACTGCAGCACGCCTGCGGAAGTGGCGGCCAAGCGCGGCAAGACCGTCGAAGAACTCTTCGCGTAATCGGGAGTTTCAAGCATGACTACGCAACAAACTGTCAAAGTGCAGCTGGTTCGCAGCCCGATCGGTTGCAAGGAATCCCACCGCGCCACCGTGCGCGGTCTGGGCCTGCGCAAGCTCGGCAGCGTCAGCGAACTGCAGGACACGCCTGCCGTGCGCGGCATGATCAACAAGATCAGCTATCTGGTCAAGGTTCTCTGAGAGGCCGATGATGGAACTCAATAGCATCAAGCCCGCAGAGGGTGCAAAACACGCCAAGCGTCGCGTCGGTCGCGGCATTGGTTCGGGTCTGGGCAAGACCGCCGGTCGTGGTCACAAGGGCCAGAAGTCGCGTTCGGGTGGCTACCACAAGGTGGGTTTCGAGGGCGGTCAGATGCCGCTGCATCGCCGTCTGCCCAAGCGTGGCTTCAAGTCGCACCTGCTCAAGTACAACGCCGAGATCACGCTCTCCGCGCTGGAGCAGCTGGGTACTGACACCGTTGATGTGCTGACCCTGAAGCAGGCTGGCTTGGTGGGTGAGCTGGCCAAAGTGGTCAAGGTCATCAAGTCCGGCGAGATCAAGAAGGCGGTCAAGCTCAGTGGCATTGGTGCCACGGCGGGCGCCAAGGCTGCGATCGAGGCTGCAGGCGGCAGCGTCGCCTGAGCAAGTGAAAGTAGACGCACGTGGCAACTAACGCGGCTCAGATTGCAAAAACGGGCAAGTTCGGCGACCTGCGTCGCCGGCTGGTCTTTTTGCTGCTCGCGCTGGTGGTGTATCGCATCGGTGCGCACATCCCTGTTCCGGGCATCAACCCGGATCAGTTGCAGCAGCTGTTCCAGGGCCAGCAGGGCGGTATCCTGAGCCTGTTCAACATGTTCTCGGGTGGTGCGCTGTCGCGCTTCACGGTGTTTGCGCTGGGGATCATGCCGTACATCTCGGCGTCGATCATCATGCAGCTGCTGACCTATGTGCTGCCCGCTTTCGAGCAGCTCAAGAAGGAAGGCGAGGCCGGTCGTCGCAAGATCACGCAGTACACCCGTTACGGCACGCTCGGCTTGGCCATTTTCCAGTCGCTCGGCATCGCCATGGCGCTGGAGAGCTCGGCTGGTCTGGTGATTGCGCCTGGTTTCGGCTTTCGCATGACCGCTGTCGTCACGCTGACCGCGGGCACCATGTTCCTGATGTGGCTGGGTGAGCAGATCACCGAGCGTGGTCTGGGTAATGGCATTTCGATCCTGATCTTCGGCGGTATTGCAGCTGGTCTTCCCAGCGCCATCGGCGGCCTCCTGGAGTTGGTGCGTACCGGTGCCATGAGCATCATCGCCTCGCTGTTCATCGTGACGCTGGTTGTGCTGGTGACGTACTTTGTGGTGTTCGTCGAGCGCGGTCAGCGCAAGATTCTGGTGAACTATGCGCGTCGTCAGGTCGGCAACAAGGTCTATGGTGGCCAGTCGTCGCACCTGCCGCTGAAGCTGAACATGGCCGGCGTGATCCCGCCTATCTTCGCCTCGTCGATCATTCTGCTGCCGGCGACCGTGGTCAGTTGGTTCAGCAGCGGCGAGTCGATGACTTGGCTGAAGGATATCGCCAGCAGTCTGACGCCGGGGCAGCCGATCTATGTGACGCTGTATGCCTCTGCCATCGTGTTCTTCTGCTTCTTCTACACGGCTTTGGTGTTCAACAGCCGCGAGACCGCAGATAACCTGAAGAAGAGCGGCGCGTTCATTCCGGGTATCCGCCCGGGTGACCAGACGGCTCGCTATATCGACAAGATCCTGCTGCGTCTGACACTGGTCGGTGCGATCTACATCACCTTCGTCTGTCTGCTGCCTGAGTTTCTGATCCTGAAGTACAACGTGCCGTTCTACTTCGGCGGTACGTCGCTGCTGATCATTGTGGTGGTGACCATGGACTTCATGGCCCAGGTTCAGAACTACCTGATGTCGCAGCAGTACGAGTCGCTGCTGAAGAAGGCAAATTTCAAGGCCAGCCTATAAGTGCTTGATCGGTATGGCGAAAGACGATGTGATTCAGATGCAGGGCGAGGTGGTCGAAAACCTGCCAAACGCGACGTTTCGTGTGAAGCTGGAAAATGGCCATGTCGTGCTGGGACATATCTCAGGAAAGATGCGGATGCACTACATCCGGATTCTTCCCGGTGACAAGGTGACTGTCGAGTTGACACCCTACGACTTGACGCGAGCACGGATCGTATTCAGGGCCAAATGAACAGATGCATTCCGGACGAGAAGCCCGGGGTGGAGCAAAGAGTTTTAGGAGAGTGAAATGAGAGTTTCGGCTTCGGTCAAGAAAATTTGCCGCAACTGCAAAATCATCCGCCGCAAGGGTGTTGTGCGCGTGATCTGCACGGATCCCCGCCACAAACAGCGTCAAGGCTGATTGCAAGAGTTATAGAGGACGAAAATGGCACGTATCGCTGGCATCAACATTCCGCCGCATAAGCATGCTGAAATTGGCTTGACCGCCATCTTCGGTATCGGTCGCACGAGCGCTCGCAAGATTTGCGATGCCTGCGGCATTGCATATTCCAAGAAGGTCAAGGACCTGACCGACGCCGACCTGGAAAAAATCCGCGACCAGATCGCCGGTATCACCATCGAGGGTGACCTGCGTCGTGAGACCACGATGAACATCAAGCGTCTGATGGACATCGGCTGCTACCGCGGCTTCCGCCACCGTCGTGGCCTGCCCATGCGCGGCCAGCGCACCCGCACCAACGCCCGTACCCGCAAGGGTCCGCGCAAGGCTGCCCAGTCTCTGAAGAAATAACAGGCATTGAAAGAACATCATGGCTAAGTCTCCCGCCAATAATGCCGCGCAGCGTGTGCGCAAGAAGGTCCGCAAGAACGTGGCTGATGGCATCGCCCACGTGCATGCCTCTTTCAACAACACGATCATTACCATCACGGACCGTCAGGGCAACGCCCTGTCGTGGGCCTCTTCCGGTGGCCAGGGTTTCAAGGGTTCGCGCAAGTCCACGCCGTTCGCTGCCCAGGTGGCTTCGGAAGTGGCGGGTCGCGCTGCTCTGGAGCAGGGCATCAAGAACCTCGATGTCGAGATCAAGGGCCCCGGCCCGGGTCGTGAGTCGTCGGTGCGCGCCCTGGCTGCTCTCGGCATTCGCATCAACATGATTTCCGATGTGACCCCGGTGCCGCACAACGGCTGCCGCCCGCAGAAGCGCCGTCGTATCTGATACGACGACGATTCGAAGCGCCGGTTCTGATTTTTTTAACCAAGCCCACCGCCGTCGGCTCTTCGCCGATGGCTCCCGCAGGCAACTGCGGCAGATGACATAGAAGGAAGCTCAAGTGGCACGCTATCTCGGCCCCAAGGCCAAACTCTCCCGCCGTGAAGGCACCGACCTGTTCCTGAAGAGCGCACGCCGCTCGATCAGCGACAAGGCCAAGTTCGATTCCAAGCCCGGCCAGCACGGCCGCATTTCCGGCGCTCGCACTTCCGACTTCGGCTTGCAGCTGCGTGAAAAGCAGAAGGTCAAGCGTATGTACGGTGTGCTGGAGCGCCAGTTCCGCCGCTATTTCGAGCAAGCCGATCGCATCAAGGGCAACACCGGCGCCAACCTGCTGTTCCTGCTGGAATCGCGTCTGGACAATGTGGTGTATCGCATGGGCTTCGGCTCCACTCGTGCCGAAGCGCGCCAGCTGGTGTCGCACAAGGCCATCACCGTCAACGGCAACCCGGTGAACATCCCGTCCTACTCGGTCAAGGTGGGTGACGTGATCGCCGTGCGCGAGAAGTCCAAGAAGCAGAACCGCGTGGTGGAAGCACTGCAGCTGGCGCAGCAGGTCGGCATGCCGGCTTGGGTCGAGGTGAACCTCGACAAGGCCGAAGGCACGTTCAAGAAGGTGCCGGATCGCGACGAATTCGGCTCCGACATCAACGAATCGTTGATCGTCGAGTTGTATTCCAGGTAAACAAGGTGAGTGGGGCCGTTGAGGCCTCGCCCTTGAAATTTCCGTCCCTGATCGGGAGGCATCCCGATCAGGCGCTTCACCAGCCTTACCGGTGTAACGAGCCGGGGGTATTGACAGGAAGTCTGCATGCAAACCAGTCTGCTTAAACCCAAAGCAATCAACGTCGAACAACTCGGCCCGAACCGCGCCAAGGTGGCGCTCGAGCCGTTTGAGCGTGGCTACGGCCATACGCTGGGCAACGCGCTACGCCGCGTCCTGTTGTCGTCGATGCCGGGTTACGCTGCCACGGAAGTGACGATTGCCGGCGTGCTGCACGAATACTCCTCGATCGATGGCGTGCAGGAAGACGTGGTCAGCATTCTGCTGAACCTCAAGGGCGTCGTATTCAAGCTGCACAACCGCGACGAGGTGACGCTGAGCCTGCGTAAGGACGGTGAAGGTGTGGTCACCGCCGGTGACATCCAGACGCCGCATGACGTCGAGATCATCAACCCCGACCACGTCATCGCCACCTTGTCCGCTGGCGGCAAGCTCGACATGCAGATCAAGGTCGAGAAGGGCCGCGGCTATGTGCCGGGGACGCTGCGCCGCCATGGCGACGAAGCCAACAAGTCGATCGGCCGCATCGTGCTCGACGCATCCTTCTCCCCGGTGAAGCGCGTGAGCTATACCGTCGAGAGCGCCCGCGTCGAGCAGCGGACCGACCTGGACAAGCTGGTGGTCGAGATCGAGACCAATGGCGCCATCAGTGCCGAAGACGCCGTGCGTGCCTCGGCTAAAATCTTGGTCGAGCAGCTGGCGGTGTTCGCCCAGCTGGAAGGCAGCGAACTGGCCGCCTTCGAGGCGCCGGCCACCCGTGGCGGTACGCAGTTCGACCCGATCCTGCTGCGTCCGGTGGACGAACTCGAACTCACGGTGCGTTCGGCCAACTGCCTGAAGGCCGAGAACATCTACTACATCGGTGATCTGATCCAGCGCACCGAGAACGAGCTGCTCAAGACCCCCAACCTGGGCCGCAAGTCGCTCAACGAGATCAAGGAAGTGCTGGCTTCGCGCGGTCTGACCTTGGGTATGAAACTCGAGAGCTGGCCGCCGGCTGCACTCGAAAAGCGTTAACTGATTCGAGCCCACGGGCTCGGTGCTCCGGGCAGTACCTGATACGGCTGCCCGATTTATAAAGAAAGGAAAGCACCATGCGTCACGGACACGGACTCCGTAAACTGAACCGCACCAGCGAGCACCGCCTCGCAATGCTGCGCAACATGATGAACTCGCTCATCGAGCACGAAGTGATCAAGACCACCGTGCCGAAGGCCAAGGAGCTGCGGCGCGTCGTCGAGCCGATGATTACCTTGGCCAAGGAGCCGACGGTGGCCAATCGTCGCCTGGCGTTTGACCGACTGCGCAACCGCGACAGCGTGACCAAACTGTTCAACGACCTCGGGCCGCGTTTCAAGACCCGTCCCGGTGGTTACACGCGCATCCTGAAGATGGGTTTCCGCGTGGGCGACAATGCCCCGATGGCGCTGGTCGAACTGGTGGATCGTCCGGAAGTTGTCGAGGCTGCTGCCGAGACGGCCAAGGCATAATCGGTTATAATAGTTAGCTTACCGCGCGATGGAGCAGTCTGGTAGCTCGTTGGGCTCATAACCCAAAGGTCGGAGGTTCAAATCCTCCTCGCGCAACCAATTTGAAAAGCCCTCTTTGTGAGGGCTTTTTTCATGTGGGGTCGCCGATACCCGGATTGGCAACATGCGGCCGACCGGGCTAGACTTCGCACAGGAGCACGCATGAAAGTCATCGATTCCATCGTCACGCAGGTGGGCAGTATTGCCGCGCTGCGCCGCGACATCCACGCTCATCCGGAGCTGTGCTTCGAAGAGGTCCGGACCGCCGAACTGGTGGCGAAGAAGTTGAGCGAATGGGGCATCCAGGTCGAGCGCGGGCTGGCCGGCACGGGGGTGGTAGGCATCATCCGTAAAGGCGCGTCCGCCCGTGCCATCGGGCTGCGTGCCGACATGGACGCTCTGCCGATGCAGGAGTTCAATACCTTTGCGCATGCCAGCCGTCATGACGGCAAGATGCACGCCTGCGGCCATGACGGCCACACCGCGATGTTGCTGGCTGCGGCCCAGTACCTTGCGGTCGAGCAGCATTTCGACGGTACCGTCTACCTGATTTTCCAGCCCGCCGAAGAAGGCGGTGGCGGCGCACGCGAGATGATCCGTGGTGGCCTGTTCGAAAAGTACCCGATGCAGGCCGTGTTCGGCATGCACAACTGGCCGGGCATGCCGGCCGGCAGTTTCGCAGTCAGCCCGGGGCCGGTGATGGCTTCCAGCAACGAATTCAAGATCACCATCCGTGGCAAGGGCGGGCATGCAGCGTTGCCGCACAACGCCATCGACCCTGTGCCGGTGGCCTGCCAGCTGGTGCAGGCATTCCAGACCATCATCAGCCGGAACAAGAAGCCGATCGATGCCGGCGTGGTGTCGGTGACGATGATCCATGCTGGTGAGGCCACCAATGTGATCCCGGACAGCTGCGAACTGCAAGGCACGGTCCGGACCTTCACGCTCGACGTGCTGGACATGATCGAGCAGCGCATGCGGCAGATTGCCGAGCACACCTGTGCTGCTTACGGAATCAGCTGCGAGTTTGAGTTCGAGCGCAACTACCCTCCGACCATCAACGCGGCGCACGAGGCGGAGTTCGCGCGCAGTGTCATGGCCGGCATCGTCGGGGAAGACCAGGTCCTGAAGCAGGAGCCCACCATGGGCGCCGAGGATTTTGCCTACATGCTGCAGGCCAAGCCGGGCGCGTACTGTTTCATCGGCAATGGCGACGGCGGGCACCGGGAAATGGGGCACGGCGGTGGTCCGTGCATGCTGCACAACCCGAGCTACGACTTCAACGACGAGCTCATTCCCTTGGGTGCCACCTACTGGGTCCGTCTGGTGGAAGCCTGGTTGGCGCCGGAAGACTAATCCGGCTGTCGGCCGAAACCACGGTTGGCGGCTATCTGCAGCAGGCCGTCGAAGATCAGGGTGTCCACGAGTTCGAAGGGCACGGCCAGGCTGGGCGCCATCTTCCAGCCCGCGCCACCGGCCATGACGCACCAGGGGTCGGCGCCGCAATGCTGCCGCAAATGCTGAACCATGCGCTCCATGGCGCCGGCGATGGCGAAGGTGCCGCCGCTGGTCAGGGCATCGCTGGTGTTGGTCGGGAAGGGGCGCACCTCGCCGGTGGGCACATGCAGTCCGGCCGTACCGGACTCCAGGGCCCGCAACATGATGCCGTGGCCCGGGAGGATGTACCCCCCCAGAAATCGACCGCTGGCGTCAATGGCTTCCACCGTCACCGCCGTGCCCACCATGGCCACCACAATCGGGCGGGCCGGACCCATGGCCAGCATGCGATGCCGCGCTCCGATCATGGCGACCCAGCGGTCCGGGCCCAGTCGGGCGGGGTGGTCATAGCCATTGATCAGCCCGGCCTCTTCGTTGCTGGAGACGACCCATTGCGGCGTCACGTCCCACAGCTCCATCTGATCCTCGACCCTGTGTTTGACGGCATCGCTGGCCACCACGCAGCCCAGCATGCAGCGAGGCGCGGGCAGTGACGCCCACGCGCCTTCCGCCAGTTTATCGATGTTGTCGAGGAATTCCGCGCCCTGCGCCAGCAGCGGGGCGCCGGGGCGGGCGGCCTCGTAGAGGGCCCATTTAAGGCGTGTATTGCCGACGTCGATGGCCAGGAAAGTCATGGTGCCGAAAGGAGTGTCACATTATCACGGCTGCCAAGGGCTATCCCTGGCGCCACGGCAGGCCGCGGAAGCGCCAGCCGCCGCGCCGACCCCGATGGGCATGTTCGTCCGGATCACCCTCGAACCCCTCCAGGACGTTGTAGGCCTCGATGCCGAGCTCGCAGGCGCGCTTGGCAGCGGCGATCGAGCGCACGCCGCTACGGCATAGCAACAGTGCCTTCTTGCCGGCAGGAACTGCAGCACGCAACGCATCATCAAATCCGGGGTTCAAGGCCATGCCTGGCCATTGTTTCCATGCGAGACCGATGGCCCCGGGAACGAAGCCGACCCATTCGCGTTCAGCGTCCGTGCGGACGTCAATCAGGACGGCACTGCCAGACTGCCACCAGTCATAGGCCAGTTGGGGTGAAACATCACCGGCGTAACCGGTGGCCGCGCGGGGTTGCATGAGAGCAGCGCCGTCAGCGTCATGCCGGAGACCGGAATGGAGGTTGGCAGGCACGGCTTCATCGATGCGCTCTGGCTTGGGCAGCTTCAGACCTTCCATGATGGTCTTGAACTCGGCCAGGGACTTTCCGGCGACGCGCGGGTTGGTGGCCTTCTCCGTCCCGATGGTCGAATGGTGGCGACCCTGGTAGTCGTGGCCGGGCCAGACCAAGGTGTCGTCCGGCAGTGCGAAAAGGATCTGAGTCAGGCTGTGGTACAGCGCTTCCGCGCTCCCCGACTGGAAATCGGTGCGCCCGCAGCCATTGATCAGCAAGGTATCGCCGGTAAAGACATGGTGCTGCGCGGGCGTCTCCCACACGTAGCACATGCTGCCGGACGTGTGCCCCGGCGTCTGCAGCGTGCGGATGGTCTGTTTGCCGAAGGTCAGCACACTGCCATGTATCAGCTGCACGGCCGCGGTGTGGATGCCGCAGGCCTGCGGTGCCGTTGTCTGGGCGCCGGTATGTTCGGCGAGCAGGCCGGCGCTGGTGATGTGGTCGGCATGCGCGTGCGTCTCAACGATCCAGCGTAGCGTGAGTCCGTACTCCCGCAGTACCTGCAGATCCCGCGTCAACTGCTCATCCACCGGGTCGATGATCAGTGCATCCCGGGAGGTCGCGTCGAACAGGATGTAGGTATAGGTGCAGGAGGGGGGATCGAATAGCTGGATGGGGTTCATGGAAGGGCGCAGGCAGCAGCGGCAATGGCGCGCAAGCCGAACTCTAAAGGATTTCCGGCAGCAGGACGGCGGAGTGCCTCAAACTGAGACAGATTCGCGCGTCAGGAGTGGTGATTGGTGAAAACCCCTAGGTCTGGAGCACGGCCGAAAGGGTGAGAATCACTGCGCAGATGCTAAGCAAACGCATTATCTTTTCTACAACCGGAGAGAACCGTGATCGATAACAACACCCCCCGTCGTCGCAGCCTGCTCAAAGGCGCCGCCTTGGCCGCCGGTGCCATGTCGGCGCCCATGATCGCCACTGCCCAGACGACTACCAACCTGCGCCTCCAGAGCACCTGGCCGTCCAAGGACATCTTCCACGAGTACGCCGTGGATTTCGCCAAAAAGGTCAACGACATGTCCGGCGGCAAGCTCAAGATCGAAGTGTTGCCGGCGGGTTCCGTGGTGCCCGCCTTCCAGCTGCTGGAAGCCGTGAACAAGGGCACGCTGGACGGCGGCCATGGCGTGGTGGCGTACCACTACGGCAAGAACTCGGCCCTGGCCCTGTGGGGCTCCGGCCCGTCCTTCGGCATGGACCCCAACCTGCTGCTCGCCTGGCACTATTACGGCGGCGGCAAGGCCCTGCTGGAGGAAATCTACAAGTCCATCAACATGGACGTGGTGTCTTACCTCTACGGTCCGATGCCGACCCAGCCCTTTGGCTGGTTCAAGAAGCCCATCACCAAGGTGGCTGACGTCAAGGGCACCAAGTTCCGTACTGTGGGCCTGGCGGTTGATATGTACACCGACATGGGTGCAGCCGTGAACCCGCTGCCGGGCGGCGAGATCGTGCCCGCACTGGACCGCGGCCTGATCGATGGCGCCGAGTTCAACAATGCATCATCCGACCGCCTGCTGGGCTTCCCCGATGTGGTGAAGAACTGCATGCTGCAGAGCTTCCACCAGTCGGGTGAGCAGTTCGAGATCCTGTTCAACAAGGGCAAGCTCAACGCACTGCCGGCCGAACTCAAGGCCATCATCGATTACGCTGTGCAGGCCGCCAGCGCCGACATGAGCTGGAAGGCTGCCGACCGCAATTCCAAGGACTACATCGAACTCAAGAAAGCTGGCATCAAGTTCTGGAAGACGCCCAATTCCGTGCTGCAGGCGCAGCTCGAATCCTGGGACAAGATCATGGCCAAGAAGGGCGGCGAGAATGCGCTGTTCAAGAAGGTGCTCGACTCCCAGCGTGCCTATGCCGAGCGCGTGACGTCGTGGTGGAATGACTACACGGTCGACTTCAAGATGGCTTCCAATCACTACTTCGGCAAGAAAGCCAAGAAGGCCTGAGGCCTAGAATAGCGGTTCAGCCCTCGAGGGCGCTGCGGCAATCGTCGCAGCGCCCTCCGTGTTTTGCATCACTCATAACTAGCAGGAAAGTAAATGCAGAATTTACTCCTTTCAGTGGATCGTCTGTCCACCTGGATTGGCAAGGTCTTCTCTTGGGCCGCGCTGATCCTGACGCTGATGATCAGTTGGGAAGTGTTCATGCGCTACGTGCTCAACAAGCCGCACGCGTGGATGCTGGACTTTCAGATCATGATGTACGGCACGCTGTTCATGACGGCCGGTGCCTACACCTTGTCCAAGAACGGCCACGTGCGCGGTGACGTGCTGTACGGTTTTTTCGCGCCGCGCACTCAGGCCTCCATCGATCTGGTGCTGTACTTCGTGTTCTTCCTGCCCGGCATCACGGCGCTGACCTACGCCGGCTGGGTCTACTTCGGCGAATCGCTGGCCATCCGCGAGCAGACCTTCTCTGCAGAGCCGCTGCCGATGTATCCGTTCAAGTTCATCATTCCGTTGTCAGGTGGCATCCTGCTGCTGCAGGGCGTGGTCGAGATCATCCGCTGCATCATGTGCATCCGCACCGGCGAATGGCCGTCGCGCGAGGAGGATGTGGAAGAAGTCGATGTCGAGAAGCTGAAGGAAATGGTTCACGTGAAGGACGAAGACATCCAGGCGTTGGACAAGTACGTCACGCATGAGGGTGCCAGCAAATGAAAATCAAGAAAGAACTCTGGTTCGGCTTCAGCCTGATGGCGCTGATCATCGCCGGCGCGCTGGCGATGCTGATTGGTGCCGAGAAGATCACCAATGGCCACATCGGTCTGCTCATGCTGTCGCTGGTGGTGGTGGCCATCATGCTGGGCTTCCCGACAGCCTTCACCCTGATGGGCATGGGCATGATCTTTACCTGGATCGCCTATGAGGAGAGCACCGCCAAGACCCTCGATCTGATGGTCTCGTCGGCCTTCAAGGTCATGAGCAACGACGTGCTGATCTCCATTCCGCTGTTCGTGTTCATGGGCTACCTCGTGGAACGCGCCAACCTGATCGAAAAGCTGTTCAGGAGCCTGCACCTGGCGCTGGTGCGCCTGCCTGGCGCGCTGGCCGTGGCCACGCTGGTGACCTGTGCCGTGTTCGCCACCGCCACCGGCATCGTCGGTGCGGTGGTCACATTGATGGGTCTGCTGGCCCTGCCGCAGATGCTGCGTGCCGGCTATGACGTGAAGATGTCGGCCGGCGCCATCACCGCCGGCGGCTGCCTGGGCATTCTGATTCCGCCCTCCGTCATGCTGATCGTCTATGGCGCAACCGCTGGCGTGTCGGTGGTGCAGCTGTACGCAGGGGCCTTCTTCCCCGGCCTCATGCTGGCAGGCCTGTACATCGGCTACGTGATCATCATCGCCAAGCTGAAGCCCCACATGGCGCCGCCCTTGTCGGAGGCGGAGCGCTATGTGCCGCTGCCGCCGCTGCTGGAGAAAGTGGCGCCCTCGCACGGCGCACGTGCCTTGCCCGCGCTGCTCAGCGCCCTCAAGGGCAAGCGCAACCAGGACGTGCCGACCCGCTACATCCTCAAGCAGCTCGGCATCGTGCTCGCACCCCTGGTGCTATTCCTGCTTGTCGCAGCCTGGAGCTATTCCAGCGTGACGCGTGTCGAGCCGGTCGAGGAGGCCGTGGCATTGCAGGCCATGGGCGGCGATGCCGCGGAAGAAGCTGTCGAGGAAGACGAAGGCGGCCTGCAGGCGCCGCCCGGCGCCGAGGAAGACGAGGCCGAAGCCGGCCGCGCTGGCGATGTGCAGGAGCCCCCGGGTGCCGAAGCTGCCAAGGAGCCGGCTGCGGTCGAAGCGACCAAGGAGGCCACAGCCACCGCGCCGGCCGAACCGGCATCGACGTCCAAGCCGGCGCCGACCGGTTACTGGATCGGCGTGGGCGCCGGTGCGGTCGCCCTGGCGGCGTTCTATGCGTTGCTGAGCTTCACCCGCCTGGAGGTGTTCAAGATGCTGCTGACCAGCTTCTTCCCGCTGCTGGTGCTGATCCTGGCAGTGCTGGGTTCCATCGTCATGGGCCTGGCCACGCCGACCGAGGCCGCGGCCGTGGGTGCGCTGGGTGGCTTCCTGCTGGCGGCCGCCTACAAGCAGCTCACGCTGCAGGTGGTCAAGGAGAGCGTGTTCCTCACGGCCAAGACCTCGGCCATGGTGTGCTGGCTGTTCGTCGGCTCGGCCATTTTCTCCGCCGCCTTTGCACTGCTGGGCGGCCAGGAGCTGGTGGAGCACTGGGTCATGTCGATGAACCTGACCAAGACTGAGTTCCTTGTCCTGAGCCAGGTCATCATCTTCATCCTGGGCTGGCCGCTGGAGTGGACCGAGATCATCGTGATCTTCATGCCGATCTTCATCCCGCTGCTGGACAACTTCGGTGTCGATCCGCTGTTCTTCGGCCTGCTGGTGGCGCTGAATTTGCAGACTGCCTTCCTGAGCCCGCCGGTGGCCATGGCGGCGTTCTACCTGAAGGGCGTCAGCCCGCCGCATGTGACGCTGAACCAGATCTTCGCCGGCATGCTGCCCTTCATGGGCATTCAGGTGCTGGCCATCATCCTGCTGTACCAGTTCCCGGCCATCGGCCTGTGGCTGCCGCAGGTGCTGTACAGGTAAGTACAGGGCTGGCTGCATCAAAGGGGCGCGCAGGTGCCCCTTTTCTTTGGAAAAACGGTAAGATTGACGTTTACGTAAACGTCAATTGAATGACGTGCAGTACACGGCGGCCGCCATGACGGCCGCGCGCACCGAGGAGCCCGAGTCATGACCGATCTTTCCGCCGAATACCAGGCCCTGGCCAACTACCGCCCCAAACACAAGGTGCGTTTCGTCACGGCGGCCAGCTTGTTTGACGGCCATGATGCTGCCATCAACATCATGCGGCGCATCCTGCAGAGCATGGGCGCGGAGGTCATTCACCTCGGCCACAACCGCAGCGTGGATGAGGTCGTGACCGCCGCCCTGCAGGAGGACGTGCAAGGCGTGGCCATCAGCTCCTACCAGGGCGGACACGTCGAGTACTTCAAGTACATGGTGGACCTGCTCAAGGCGCGCGGCGGCGAGCACATCCGGGTGTTCGGCGGCGGTGGTGGCGTCATCGTGCCGCCCGAGATCCGCGAGCTGCAGGCCTATGGCGTGGCGCGCATCTACAGCCCGGAGGACGGCCAGCGTATGGGGCTGGCCGGCATGATCGGCGAGATGGTGATGCGCTGCGATCAGGACCTGAGCGCGCACGCACCGAAATCGCTGGATGCCATCCAGGGCCATGGCGAGATGGCGTGGCGCGCCTTGGCGCAACTCATCACCGCGCTGGAAAACGGCAAGGCGGATGCGAAGTTGGTTGAGCAGCTTCGCGCCGAAGCAGCAGGGCGCAAGGTGCCGGTGCTCGGCATCACCGGCACCGGTGGTGCCGGCAAGTCCTCGCTCACGGATGAACTGATCCGCAGACTGCGCCTTGACCAGGGCGACAACCTGCGTGTGGCGCTGATCAGCATCGACCCGTCGCGCCGCAAGAGCGGCGGCGCCTTGCTGGGTGATCGCATCCGCATGAACGCCATTGCCCCCTGGCAGCACGGGCCGCGGGTTTTCATGCGTTCCTTGGCCACACGCGACTTCGGCAGCGAGATCAGCGCGGCCTTGCCCGATGTGCTGGCTGCCGCGAAGTGCGCCGGCTTCGACCTCATCATTGTCGAGACCTCGGGCATCGGACAGGGCGACGCGGCCATCGTGCCGCATGTCGACGTGCCCATGTATGTCATGACGCCCGAGTTCGGCGCCGCCAGCCAGCTGGAGAAGATCGACATGCTCGACTTCGCCGAGTTCGTGGCCATCAACAAGTTCGACCGCAAGGGCGCCAGCGATGCGCTGCGCGATGTGGCCAAGCAGGTGCAGCGCAACCGCGAGGCCTGGAGCACGCCGCCCGAGGCGATGCCGGTGTTCGGCACCATGGCATCGCGTTTCAATGACGACGGCGTCACGGCGCTGTACCAGGCGCTCAAGCCCCGGCTGGCCGGCCTGGGCCTGGCGCTCGGGTCGGCCTCGTTGCCGGTGGTCTCGGTACGCCACAGCAGCAACCAGACCCAGATCGTGCCCGGCAGTCGCACACGCTATCTGGCCGAGATTGCCGATACGGTGCGCGGATATAAGCGCCGCGCGCAGGCGCAAGCCCACCTGGCGCGTGAGATCCAGCAGTTGCGCGCAGCGGCTGTCATGCTGGAGGTGGGCAAGCCGGGCAAGGCCCGGGCCGCGCAGGCGGCGCTCGATCTGGCCAGCGAACGCGAAGAGCGGCTGGGCGGGGCCGAACGCAAGCTGCTGGCGCAGTGGCCTGAGATGCAGCAGGCCTATGCGGGTGACGAGTATGTCGTCAAGATCCGCGACAAGGAGATCCGCACCGCGCTGACGGTCAAGTCGCTGTCCGGTACCACCATCCGCAAGGTGGTGCTGCCCAAGTACGAGGACCACGGCGAAATCCTCAAGTGGCTGATGCTGGACAACGTGCCGGGCAGCTATCCCTACACCGCCGGCACCTTCGCCTTCAAGCGCGAGAACGAGGACCCGACGCGCATGTTCGCCGGCGAGGGCGACCCTTTCCGTACCAACCGCCGCTTCAAGCTGCTGTCCGAGGGCATGCCGGCCAAACGTCTGTCCACCGCGTTCGACTCCGTCACGCTTTACGGCAGCGACCCGGATCCGCGGCCGGACATCTACGGCAAGGTCGGCAACTCGGGGGTGAGCATCGCCACGCTGGACGACATGAAGGTGCTGTACAGCGGCTTCGATCTCTGCAACCCGGCCACCTCGGTCAGCATGACCATCAACGGCCCGGCGCCCACCATCCTGGCCATGTTCATGAACACGGCCATCGACCAGAATATTGACAAGTTCAAAGCCGATAACGGTCGCGAACCCACCGACACCGAAATCGAGAAGATCCGCGAGTGGGTGCTGGAAAATGTGCGCGGCACGGTGCAGGCCGACATTCTGAAGGAAGACCAGGGGCAGAACACCTGCATCTTCTCCACCGAGTTCTCGCTCAAGGTCATGGGCGACATTGCCGAGTACTTCGTGCACCACCGCGTGCGAAATTTCTACTCGGTGTCGATCTCGGGCTACCACATCGCCGAGGCCGGCGCCAACCCGATCAGCCAGCTGGCCTTCACGCTCTCCAACGGCTTCACGCTGGTGGAAGCGTACCTGGCGCGCGGCATGCACATCGACGACTTCGCGCCCAATCTGAGTTTCTTCTTCTCCAACGGCATGGATCCGGAGTACACCGTGATGGGCCGCGTGGCGCGCCGCATCTGGGCCGTGGCCATGAAGGAGAAGTACGGCGCCAACGAACGGTCCCAGAAGCTCAAGTACCACATCCAGACCTCGGGCCGCAGCCTGCATGCGCAGGAGATCCAGTTCAACGACATCCGCACCACGCTGCAGGCGCTGATCGCCATCTACGACAACTGCAACTCGCTGCACACCAACGCCTTCGACGAGGCCATCACCACGCCGACGGAAGATTCGGTGCGCCGTGCCATGGCCATCCAGCTCATCATCAACCGCGAGTGGGGCCTGGCCAAGAACGAGAACCCGAACCAGGGCGCCTTCGTCATCGAGGAACTGACCGAGCTGGTGGAAGAGGCCGTGCTGGCCGAGTTCGAGCGCATCAGCGAGCGCGGTGGCGTGCTCGGCGCCATGGAGACCGGCTACCAGCGGGGCCGGATTCAGGACGAGTCCATGCACTACGAGATGCTCAAGCACACCGGTGAGCTGCCCATCATCGGCGTCAACACCTTCCGCAATCCGCATGGCGATGCCGTGCTGGAAAAGCTGGAACTGGCACGCTCGACCGAGGAGGAAAAGAAGAGTCAGCTGCAGCGCCTGAATGATTTCCACGCCCGCCACGCGGCCGAGGCCCCGCGGCAACTGCAACGCCTGCAGCAGGCGGTGATCGAGAACCGCAACGTGTTCGAGGTGCTGATGGACGCCGTGCGGGTCTGCTCATTGGGGCAGATCACTGGCGCTCTCTTCGAGGTCGGCGGACAGTACCGCCGCAGCATGTGATCCCCTGGCCCCGGCGCACCTGCGTGCGCCACCCGGGCCGGGAATTCACGGGCGGCTGACGGGGGCCGGTGCGGGCAATGGCGGAATCAACCGCCCCTGCAGCAGCAGCCACAGCGTGCGCAGCAGCAGATAGGCAATCACGGTGGAGGCCAAGGCCAGGGCGGCGCCGGCCACGGCCGGCGGCCAGCCGCCACGACGAACCACCTCGATGACACCGGCAGCGAAGGCGGCGACCGGAAACGAAAACGACCAGAAGCCGATGGCAAAGGGCACCTGGCGCCACCATTTGTAGCGCGCCAGCACGGCCACCAGCGGCCCGGCGGCAATGCCCAGGCCGATGATCAGTATCTCACCCGGCAGTTGCGGCCACAGGGTGGCCACCGTCAGCGTGCCCACGGTGGCCGGCGCCAGTTCCAGACCGATGGTAGGGCGCAGTGCTTCTGGCATGGCGCCTTCGAACAGACGATTGAGCACACGTGCCTCCAGCAGGGCCCAGCTCACCAGACCCATACCGAGCAGCAAAGCCGCCCAGCCCGGGTAGCCGAGCGTCTGCAGTGCCATGGCGCCCACATAGCCGCCGGCCACCGGCGGGATGTAGAGCACCGGCGTGACGGCGCCAGCCGGCAGCGAGGCATTGGTGATGATGGCGACGATGCGGATGGCGATCACGCCCTGCAGCGCCAGCGTGGTCAGCAGGAACAGCAGCCAGCCCAGGTGGTCGGGGCGACCGAAATAGCTGATGCACAGCAGAAATGACAGGGGAATCAGCGCCGTCAGCGAGCCGGCCAGCGGATGGGTGAATTCGGCGGCGACTGCCTGCGGATGGCGCAGGCCCTTGAGCAGGTAACCCAGCAGCAGCACGGCCAGCAGTGCCAGGGCCGACCAGGCCAGCAGGTTACCGATGGCCAGGGGGCTCGACCAGCCGAACTGGGCGGCGCGGCGCCAGGCGCCACCCAGGGCAAACAGGCCGACTGGAATGGCGAAGAGACCGACGGGAAAACGGGGAAGCCAAGTCAACTTGATCATGCCTGCGATGCTAGCAGTCCGGACAAGGGCTTCATGGGGACTGTCGTCACGCAGCAGCTACGGGCAGCGGCGTTCGACGGCCGGGCCGGCTTACAGGTCGAGGTCGTCGTCTTCGCTCTCGCCCAGGGCAGCGTCGTTGCAGACGTTGCGCGTCTTGGCGTAGGGGATCAGCGGCTTGTCGAGCGGGCGCAGTTGGCGGCGGCGCAGGCCGCGCAGCGACTGGGAGCGCTCCATGGCCTGGAGCACGGTTTCCGGCTCCATCATCAGGCTGAACGGATTGAGTGAAATAGCATTGGTACGCATGGTTTTTTCCCGCTTCACACCGATCTCTGGTGTGGTGAGTCAACTTTAGACAAACGAGGCAGGGAATTTAAGTCGGCGGCCGGCGCGACCGCGTGTAGGAACTTGTCCGACACGGGGGTCGGGCAATGCGTCGCCGAGGGCCGTCCCGTGCCGCTCAGGCAGGCAGTGCAACGGCAGGCGCGGCCTGCCAGCGGGCCAGGAAGGCATCCCCGGCCACCGGAGCGCCAAACAGGAAGCCCTGAACCTGCTCGCAACCGAGCCGGCGCAGGAATTCGAACTGCTCGACCGTCTCCACCCCTTCAGCCACGGTGCTCAGGTCCAGGCTGTGCGAGATGGCCACCATGGCCTGGACGATGGCTTCGTCGCTGCGGTTGCGGCCGATGCCGGCGATGAAGGCGCAGTCGATCTTGAGCGTCTGCACCGGCAGCTTGCGCAGGTAGGACAGGGATGAATAGGCGGTGCCGAAGTCGTCAAGCGCCAACTGCACGCCCAGGGCGCGCAGATCGTCCAGCATGGCGAAGGCGTCTTCCACGTCCATGACCACGGACTCGGTGATCTCCAGTTCCAGCCGGTGCGGTGCAATGCCGGTTTCCCGCATGACGTTGCGCAGCAGCTCGGGGAAATTGCCGCGCTCGAGCTGCTTGACCGACAGGTTGATCGACACCACCGGCACATGCAGGCCGGCGGCGTCCCAGGCCGCGACCTGACGGCAGGACTCGCACAGCACCCAGAAGCCCAGCTCGATGATGAAGCCGGTTTCCTCGGCCAGCGGAATGAAGCGCGCCGGCGGCACCTCGCCCAGTTCGGCGCTGTGCCAGCGCAGCAGGGCCTCGGCGCCGAGCAGCCGGCCGCTCTGCACGTCGACCTTGGGTTGGAAGTGCACGCTCAGTTCCTGTGTCAGGATGGCATCGCGCAGCAGGCTTTCCAGCTGGATGCGCTCCTGGGCCGAGGCCGTCATCTCGCTGGTGTAGAAGTGGCTGCGGTTGCGGCCGTGCGCCTTGGCCTGGTACATCGCCGCGTCGGCCTTGCGCACCAGCACATCGACGTCCATGCCGTCCAGCGGCGCCTGGCTGATGCCGATGCTGGCCGACAGGTAGAGCTGGTTGTCGCCGACGCTGAACGGCTCGCGGAACAGCTCCAGCAGCTGGTCGCATACCTCCAGCGCCGTGGCCGGGCCGGCGATGCGCTCCAGGATGCAGATGAACTCGTCGCCGCCCAGACGGGCCAGGGTATCGCCGGGCCGGATGCAGGACTCCAGCCGGCGTGTGACGGCCGCCAGCAGCGTGTCGCCGACGGAATGCCCCAGCGTGTCGTTGACGTCCTTGAAATGGTCGAGGTCGATGAACAGCACGGCCAGCTCCCCGCCATGGGCGGCGAGCTGCTGCAGGCTGCGCGACAGGCGCTCCTTGAACAGCAGCCGGTTGGGCAGGTCGGTCAGCGGGTCATGGTGGGCCAGGTAATCCAGGCGCTGCTCGGCATGGCGTCGCTCCGTGATCTCGATCTCCAGGTCACGTGTGCGCTCCTGCACTCGCCGGTCCAGCTCCTGGTTGGCCTGCTGCAGGGCGCCGGCCTGGACCCGCAGGAAGGTCTGAGCCCGCCGCACCAGCACGAACTGCACCAGGTACAACAACGCCAGCACGCCGACGACGCCCAGCGTGATCCACAGCAGATGCCGATCGGCCGCCTGCACGAACCGCGTGACGTCCTGGTAGACCTCGAATACGCCGACGATGCGGGATTGCCCGTCTTCGAAACTGTAGATCGGCACGTAGGTCGAGATCACGTCGCGGTCCTGCAGCGTGCCCTCGAAAGCATCGAACTGGTTGCGGTGGGTCAGCTCGCTGACCGGTGTGCCGCGCAGCGCTCCGCGAAAGCCGCCATTGCCCGCCTTGTTCTCACCGATCTGCAGCGGATCGGTAGAAAAGGCGGTGATGCCGTCCAGGGTGTATAGCTTGATCTTCAGCACGGTGGTGCCGCGCATCATGTCGCCCAGGGCTTCCCGCAGGCGGGTGTTGGCGACGCGCGCGCGTTGGACAGGGTCGGCAGCGCCGCCGCGCGGTTCGAGCAGAGACTGGAAATGTGGCCACAGCGAGTTCTCCAGTACCTGGGCCAATTCCTCCGCCCGGTTCTGCTCGTGGTGCAGCAGCTGCTCGTAGGCGGTGTGGCGGTAGTGATAGGTCAGCGCGCCGGCCGCGACGGCCATGAGCGCAAACGACAGGGTGGAGAAATAACGCGTCAGGTTGAACATGAGGACCGGCCCATTCTATGCCGCCGGTCCGGGTCTCAGGACGGGGGCGTGCGTCCGTCCCGCAGGACGCGCAGGTCGTCGTGCAGGGCCTGCACCTCGGCGCGCAGGGCGGCGATTTCGTGCAGCAGCTCATGCTGCACCTTTTGCTCGTCGGTCTCGACCAGGATCGCGGCCACCGACGCCGTGACCATCGACAGCACCGCCAGCCCCAGCAGCACCACCACCACTGCGAAGCCGCGCGACAGCATGGTGGTGGGCACCAGGTCGCCGTAGCCCACGGTGGCCGCGGTGGTGAAGGCCAGCCACAGGCCGTCGCTCAGGGTGTGCACGTCGGGCTCGACCAGCCAGAAGCCCAGTCCGCCCAAGCCGAGGATGAGCAGACACAAGACCAGCGAATACGCCAGGCCGCGCCGGGAGAGCAGTTGTTGCAGTCGTTTGTTTTCGCGCCTCATGGCAGCACTCTAGCGTGTGCCCGCGGTTTACGGAACGGGTGCGCCTCGATGCCATGTCGGGCACCCCCAAGCCCCTTGGTGACCGCAGGCTCTCAGGGCCGGTTGTCTTCGCGGATCAGGTCGGCAGCTTTCTCCGCCATCATCACCACCGGGGCATTGGTATTGCCTCCCACCAGCGCGGGCATGGCCGAGGCATCCACCACCCGCAGCCCCTGCAGCCCGTGCACGCGCAGCCGTGCATCCAGCACCGCGTCCGGCCCCGGGCCCATGCGGCAGGTGCCGGCCGGGTGGTAGATGGTGTCGGCATGGGCGCGGATGAAGCGCTCGATCTCCGTATCGCTCTGCGCCTGGGCGGAGGCGGGCAGTTCGCGTCCGCCCAGCTCGGCCAGGGCCGGTTGGGCCAGGATCTGGCGCATGAGCCTGAAGCCGCGCACCAGCCGCTGCACATCATCCGCCTCACCCAGGAAGTTGGGGTCGATCAGCGGCGCGGCCAGCGGGTCGGCGCTGGCCAGTCGCACGTTGCCGCGGCTCTGGGGGCGCAGCAGGCAGACGTGGCAGGAATAACCATGGCCCCAGACCGTGGCGCGGCCGTGGTCCACCAGCTTGCCGACCACGAAGTGCAGTTGCAGATCGGGGATCGGCTCCTGCGGCTGGCTGCGGATGAAGCCGCCAGCCTCGGCAAAGTTGGTGGTCAGCATGCCGCTGCGGGAGCGCCGCCACTCCCGTATGCCGCGCAGCACCTTGAGCGCGCCGGGCAGGGACAGGCCGAACAGATCCGTCAGCCGTGGCGCGTCGTGCACCAGCACCACGTCCACATGGTCCTGCAGATGCTGACCGACGCCCGGCAGGTCGTGCAGTACCTTAATGCCCTGGTCCTGCAGGTGCTGTGCCGGGCCGACGCCGGAGAGCATCAGCAGCTGCGGCGACTGCAGCGCGCCGGCACACAGCAGCACCTCGAGCCGGGCGCGCAGCGTGTGGCGCGTGCCGTTCTGCTGGAACTCCACGCCGACGGCGCGCCGGTCCTCGAACAGAATGCGCGTCGCCTGCGCGCCGGTGACCACGCGCAGGTTGGGCCGCTGCCGGTGGGGCGCCAGATAGGCCTTGGCGGCGGAATAGCGCTCGCCATCCTTGTGCGTCACCTGGTACAGCCCCACGCCTTCCTGTTCGGCACCGTTGAAGTCCATGTTCAGCGCATGGCCGGCCTGCCGCGCCGCGGCCACGAAGTCGTGGCTGTGCCGGTTGGGGCTGCGCAGGTCCATCACATGCAACGGGCCGCCGCTGCCGTGGTGCGCATCGGCCCCGCGCGCGTTGTCCTCCGCGCGTTTGAAGTAAGGCAGCACCTCGGCATGGCTCCAGCCCGGGTTGCCGGCGGCGGCCCAGTCGTCGTAGTCCCGCGGGTGGCCGCGGGTGTAGATCATGGCGTTGACCGAACTGGAGCCGCCCAGTACCTTGCCGCGCGGCTGGTAGCCGCGGCGCCCGTTCAGGCCCGGCTGCGGCACGGTGGCAAAACCCCAGTTGGCCTGGCCGGTCTTGGCAAGCAAGGCCAGACCGGCCGGGCAGTGGATCAGCACGCTGTCATCGGGCGGGCCGGCTTCGAGCAAGGTCACCTGGACCGCCGGGTTTTCGCTCAGGCGCGCGGCCAGCACGCAGCCAGCCGAGCCGCCGCCGATGATGAGGTAATCGACCATGGGTATGTCTCCCCTGTTGTTATTGGCATACCGGCCCGTCGGACCGGCTCTGCCTGCACTCTAACGGTTGGCAAGCCGTTTGAAAATTGATGTGCATCAAGCCAAGGGCGGCGTTGCCGGCGCAAGCTGTGGGCAAGCTTGACGGCCCATCATCGTCATGACTGATTCCCTTGCCGCCATGAAGCTCGCCCTGTTGTCCGACATCCATTCCAACCTGCAGGCGCTGGACGCCTGTCTGGCCCATGCGCAGGCGCAGGGGGCCGACCAGTTCGCGCTGCTCGGAGACTTCGTCGGCTATGGCGCCGATCCGGTGGCGGTCGTCGAGCGTGTCATGGCGCTGGCGGCGCAGGGCGCCTGGGTCATTCGTGGCAACCATGATGCGCTGGCACTGCAGCCGCCGGCCGAGGTCAAGACCATCGGCGACAGCACGGCGCAGTGGACGCATGACCAATTGCAGGCGCAGCATCACGCCTTCCTGGCCGAGCTGCCGCTGACGCTGCAGCACGACAGCGTGCTGCTGGTGCATGCTTCGGCCGAGGCGCCGGAGCGCTGGCGTTATGTGCACGATGCCCGCGCCGCCGGTATGAGCCTGGACGCCGCCCGCAGCCTGCCGCAGGTGCGCTACCTCTTTGGCGGCCACGTGCATTTCCAGACGCTCTACTACCAGGGCAGCACCGGCGGCCTGATGAAGTTCGAGCCCACGGCCGGCGTGCCGATCCCGGTGCCGCGCCACCGCCACTGGCTGGCCACGGTGGGTTCGGTCGGCCAGCCGCGCGACGGCAAACCTAAAGCCATGTACGCGCTGTTTGACAGCGCACGCGCGCAACTGACCTTCCATCGGGTGGACTACGACCAGCATGCCGCGGCGGCGGCCATTCGTCGCGCCGGCCTGCCCGACTACTTTGCCGAACGACTGGAGACCGGACGATGAAGCTGCTGGAACCCGAGACCGAGATCGACGGCTTCGTCATCGGCGACTGTGTCCATGCCGGCGGCATGGCGCACATCTACCGCGTGCACTACGCCGTGGGCGCGCCCAACCCGGGCTTTCCGATGGTGATGAAAGTGCCGCGCATGACGGCGGGGGATGGTGCGGAGAACATCGTCAGCTTTGAAGTCGAGCACCAGATCCTGCAGCTGCTCAGCGGCCCGCATGTGCCGCGCTTCGTGGCGGCGGGCGACCTGGAGCGCCTGCCGTATCTGGTGATGGAATACGTGCCGGGCCGCACGCTGCAGGACTGGCTCGACGCACCCGAACTGCCGCCGGTGGACGAGGTGGTACGCCTGGGTGCGGCCATGGCGCATGCTGCGCACAGCCTGCACCAGCAGAACGTGGTGCACCTGGACCTGAAGCCGGCCAACGTGCTGATCCGGCCCGACGGCAGCGCCGTGCTGCTGGACTTCGGCCTGTCGTGCAGCGGCCTGTACCCGGACCTGCTGGCCGAGCAGTTGCGCAAGGCGGTCGGCTCGCCAGCCTGGATCGCACCCGAGCAGGTGGTGGGTGTGCGCGGCGACCCGCGCAGCGACATCTTTGCCATCGGCGTCATCCTCTACCAGCTGCTCACCGGCAAGCTGCCCTTCGGCGCACCACAGACCGCCGGCGGCTTGCGCCAACGCCTGTGGATGGACCCGCCGCCCCTGCGCCAGCGCCGGCCCGAGCTGCCGCCCTGGCTGCAGGAGGTGGTGTTGCGCTGCCTGGCGCCGGAGGCAGCACAGCGTTACCCGTCGGCCGCCCACCTGGCCTTTGACTTGCAGCACCCGCAGCAGGTGGTGGTGACCGCACGCGGTCAGGCCACACAGGGCACCGGGGGCTGGACCCATTTCAAGCGCTGGCTCAAGGCGGCCGGCATGCACTACCAGCCCAGCCCGCTGCCGGTGCAGCAGATCGAGGAGGTGCCCATCGTCATGGTGGCGGTGCCGCACCAGGACGTGAGCGATGCCACGCTCTATTCACTGCGCCAGGCCACGGCGCGCTCGCTCGGCACCCGGCCCGGCGCGCGACTGGCCTGCGTCACCGTGATCTCGCCCGGCCAGACCAGCAGCACCAGCGACGAAGACAGCGAAACCAGCGTGCACCGGCGCTACATGGCGCAGCTGCGGCAGTGGCTGCAGCCGCTGGACCTGGCAGGCCACCAGGTGTCGTGTCACGTGATCGAGTCCGGCGACGTCGCGCAGGCCCTGCTCAACTACGCCGTAGGCAACCGCGTCAGCGTGATCGTCATCGGTGCTGCCACGCACGGCCTGAAGACACAGCGCTTTCTGGCCACGGTGCCGATCAAGGTGGCGATGGACGCGCCCTGCACGGTGATCCTGGTCAAGCAGACCCTGCCGTTCGAGCAGTTGAAGGTGCCGGACGAGCCGGACGGCGACTGGGACGTGCCGTTCTAGGCCGGGTCAGAGCACAAAGTGCTTGCGCACCATGACTTCCAGCAGCGTGCGCGCCTGCGCCTCGCTGGCGTTCACGATGGACTGGTGGATGCGCTGCGCCAACCCTTCGAACACCTTGATCAGATGCGGATCGAAGTGCCGGCCTGACTCGGCGCGCAGCGCCTGCATGGCGGCCTCCAGCGTCAGCGGCTCCTTGTAGGGGCGGCGCGCGCACAGGGCGTCGAACACGTCGGCCAGCGCGAAGATGCGCGCCACCAGAGGAATGTCCTCACCCGCCAGGCCGCGCGGATAGCCGGTGCCATCCCACTTCTCGTGGTGGCCCGCCACCACGGCCTGGCCGCCGGCCAGCCAACCGGCACCGGCCACGATGTCCTCACCCAGGCCCACATGAGTGCGCATGACCCGCATCTCGTCGTCGTCCAGCCGGCCGGGTTTGAGCAGGATGGCATCGGGAATGCCGATCTTGCCCACGTCGTGCAGGAAGCTGCCGGCAATCAGCTCCTGCATGCGGCTGCCGTGCAGGCCCACCGCCTCGCCCAGCGTGGCAGCAATCCACGCCACACGGTAGTTGTGTGTGCCGCCGTCGTCGGAGTCGCGCCGCGCAATGGCCCGGCCCAGCGCTTCCATCATCGCCATGTGCGACTCCAGCGCTTCGCGCGTCTTGCGCTGGCTGATCGTCAGCAGGCGCTGCAAGGGCAGGTAGAGCGCCGCCGCCACCAGCAGCATGGCCAGCATCACCCACAGCGTCACGCGCCAGGCCTCGGCGTCCATCTGCGCGCGCTGGCTCGCTGGCAGCAGGCGCGCCCCCTCCACATAGCCCACCACGGTTTGCCCGTCGAGCAAGGGCACGAACACGCGCCACAAACCGCGCTCACCCGGCAGGCGCCGGCTCTCATAGTAGGGGAGGCGGTAGCGCGGCGGCCCCGCCGGGGCAATCTCCTGCTCCAGCGCACGGCCAGCGGGCGTAACGGCATGGGCCAGCAGGCCGCCGGTGGCGCTGTAGATGTCCACGATGTCGAACTGGCTGCCCGTCAACGCCTGCGCCGCGGCCTGGGCCTGTTGCGGCGCCTGTGCGCCGCTGGCGCGGAAGGCGTCCTGCTGCATCAGCCGCTGGGTCTGTGCCACGGCCTGGGCGACAAACGTGTCTTCGGTGTGTTCGTGTGCCAGCCACCAGACCGGCACCAGCGCCAGCGCAGCCAGCAGCACGGCCGTGCCGCCCAGGGTCAACGCCAGCTTACGGTTGAAAGAGGTCATGCCACACGCTCCAACAAGGCGACTTCATTATCCATGCGAACCAGTGCCTGCCCCGGTCCCTGCGGCGACAATCGGGGCATGCACAAGCCACTGGATCACGCGCGCCATCCTTTTGAAGTTCTCACCCCTGATCTGGTGATGGACGCACTGTCCAGCGTCGGCCTGTATGGTGATGGTCGGCTGCAGGCGCTGAGCTCCTACGAGAACCGTGTCTACCAGGCGCACCTGGAAGACGGCGCCATCGTGGTGGCCAAGTTCTACCGCCCCGAGCGCTGGAGTGAAGCACAAATCCAGGAAGAACACGACTTCGCTGCCGAGCTGGTGGCCGCCGAGGTGCCAGTGGTGGCGCCGCTGCTGCTGCAGGGCGCCACGCTGCACCACCACGCCGGCTTCGTGTTCTCCGTCAGCCCGCGCCGCGGCGGCCGCCCGCCCGAGCTGGAAGACGAGGAGGTGCTGGAGTGGGTGGGCCGCTTCCTGGCGCGGCTGCACACCGTGGGCGCGGCGCGCCCCTTCACCCACCGGCCGGCGCTCGACCTACAGACCTTCGCCCGCGAACCCTACGACTGGCTGTTGGACCATCACATGATCCCGCTCGATGTGCAGTCCGCCTGGCAACGGGTCTGCTCAAGCGCTATCGAGTTGATAGCTGCTCACGCTTGCCTGCTGGGCGCAGAAGGCCAAAATGATGCTGAACCCTCCGCCATCCGCCGCCTGCGCCTGCACGGCGACTGCCACGCCGGCAACATCCTGTGGACGCCGGCCGATGCACCGGCGGCCGCCGGCCCGGGGCCGCATTTTGTCGACCTGGACGACGCACGCATGGGCCCGGCGGTGCAGGACCTGTGGATGCTGCTGTCGGGCGAGCGCGCCCAGCGCACCTACCAGCTGAGCTGCCTGCTCGACGGCTACGAACAGTTCCGCGACTTCGACCGCCGCGAGCTGGCGCTGATCGAACCGCTGCGCACCCTGCGCCTGATCCACTACAGCGCGTGGTTGGCGCGCCGCTGGGACGACCCGGCCTTTCCCATCAACTTCCCCTGGTTCGGCAGCAGTGACTACTGGCAAGGCCAGGTGCAGCAACTGGAAGACCAGATCGAAGCCATGCAGGAGCCGCCGCTGCTGGTCTGAACCCGCTCACCCGCCCACAACCATGGACGCCACTGAAGCCCTTGCCCTCAAGACCCTGCTGGTGAATTCGCCAGTGGCCACGCTGGCCACCTTGCACAAGGGCGAGCCGGCCACCTCCATGGTGCCCTACGCACTGCTGCCCGACGGCCGTTTCATCATCCACGTCAGCCGGCTGGCCACCCACACGCGCGACATGCTGGAACACCCGGCGGTCAGCCTGCTGGTCATGGCCGCCCCCGGCAGCAGTGAGACGCCGCTGGCGTTGCCGCGCGTCAGTGTGCAGGGCCACGCGCTGGTCTGCGCGCCCGACGCGCCGGAGTATGCGCAGGCCCGCGCCGCCTATCTGGCCAAGCTGCCGGATGCGGAG